>ONKD01000045.1 GCA_900318345.1 uncultured Prevotellaceae bacterium | reverse complement strand
GTATGCTATCGATACCAAGCAGGATCTGTGGTTCTCGACCAAGGACACCATCAGCAAGCAGTATGACGCTCAGTTCCGCATCATCTTTGAGGAGGTTTACGAGCAGAACTACAAGGCTGAATTTGAAAAGCTGGGTCTGGAGTACTTCTACACCCTGATCGACGATGCCGTTGCTCGCGTGATCCGCAGCAAGGGTGGTTACATCTGGGCTTGCAAGAACTACGACGGTGACGTGATGAGCGACATGGTCAGCACCGCCTTTGGTTCACTGGCTATGATGACCAGCGTGCTCGTTAGCCCCGACGGCAACTACGAGTATGAGGCTGCCCATGGTACCGTAACCCGCCACTACTACAAGTATCTCGAGGGCGAGGAGACTTCTACCAACCCCATGGCTACCATCTTCGCTTGGAGCGGTGCCCTGCGCAAGCGCGGTGAGAAGGACGGCCTGAAGGACCTCATGAACTTTGGTGACCAGCTCGAGGCTGCTTGCTTTGACACCCTCAATGCCGGTATCGTTACCAAGGACCTCGTGAACCTGATGGAAGGTATTGAGGCTAAGGCTGTTAACAGCGCTGAGTTCATCAAGACCATCCGCACCAACCTCGAGAAGCGCCTCGGCTAATCCCGCCAGGACGTTTTTCAAGGAAACACTAAAGAGGGCTGCAGCACCAGTTGCCGCAGCCCTCTTGCTATATAGATAATACTCTACGGGCTGGCAGCCCGTAATACTCCAAACAACCCCTTCCATGATAATTCCGGACCTTCCAGTCTCATGGGTGTTGTTCAGTGTATTACGAGCTGGTAGCTCGTAATAATTCACCCTAAACTGTTGCATGATTGTTGCATTGTCACTACCTTTGCTGTTATGGATAACAGCAAAGAGAAAAGGAAACGCTGGATCAACGCTCATCCCGAGTTAGTCGTCAAGCCCTCCATGAAACGTCGCAAGGTGGGTCATGACTATCATGGTGTTGCTGTCTACATGGTTACAATATGCATCCAAGGGCGACGACCCGTTTTAGGGACATTGTGCGACCCTGACATTAACCACAGAAAACCATGGATACGACCTTCGGCCATTGGTGTGGCAGTCAAACACGCCTGGCAGGAGATCCCTGTGTACCATCCTCAAGTCAAATTGCTCGGTTTTCAATTGATGCCTGATCATGTTCATGGCATCATCCACGTGAAAACACCCATGCCACAGCATCTAGGACACTTGATTCAAGGGTTCAAAAAAGGATGCCGAGATGTCATCAAATCCACAGTGCCTGGCAACGAAATTCTATGGGAAGAAGGTTACAATGACCGAATTCTTCAAGATGGAGGGCAATTGAACCGATGGATTAAGTACTTGATCGACAATCCCTATCGATTGTGGACTAAACGACATCACCCCGACTTGTTCCATAAACACACAGGCATCGTCATCGGCACGACACCTGTTACGGTTATGGGCAACCGTTTCCTCCTCGATCATCCTGATAAAGTTGCTGTAAAATGCTCTAGACGACTAACAAAAGAAGAAATCGCCATTGAGCGAAAACGCTTCCTTTCTATGGCTCATCAAGGAGCTGTGTTAGTCTCTCCCTGCATCAGTCCAGGAGAAAAAGAAATCATGGCTGTAGCTTTTGAAGCAGGCTATCCTATTATTCTACTCCTTGAGAATGGTTTCGCACCCTATCAGAAACCTTACGGGCGCCAATTTGAAGCCTGTTCCAAAGGAACCTTACTGCTTATTGCCCCTTGGCCGCACCATGATGATTACAGAAAAATAACTCGAGAACAATGCAACACTCTTAATGCTCTCGCCCGCTACATCAGTGACAACGATTATCATTGTGAGTAATAAGAACAAAAAAGAACAGAAAAAATTTTAACGTCTTAAACGATATATTCAGTCCTGTTTCTTTTGATGTGCTGCAGCCCTCTTGCTTTTGCTGGCTGGCAGCACGTAATGATGACACAATAATACTTTTCTCAGTCAAGAATGCTTCTTTTAAGGAAATGCATTATCTTTGCATGATTAAACGAGGAGGGAGCAAAGGTTATGATCAGCTATTGGAAATGTAAGGAGGGTTTTAACGAAATCAATCAGTGGAAGTCGGGATGCTGGGTGAGGGTCACCAATCCCACCCTTAACGATTTGGCGCTGTTGCAGGAACGCTTTGCCGCTCCGCTGGATTTTATCGACGATGCCGAGGATATTGAGGAACGCCCCCGCGTCGATCATGAGGACAACTGGGTGCTGGTGTTCATTCGCGTGCCGTGCAAGCGCATCGACGAGGACGGCGAGACCATCTTCTCGACGGCGCCACTCGCCATCCTCATCCGTGACGACGTGTTCATCACGGTCGAGTATTATGAAAACGAAGTGCTGGACGACTTTATCAGTTGGAGCAAGCGCCGCCGCATGAACTCGGTCAAGTCCTATGACCTGTTGCTGTCGCTGATGCTCTCCACGTCGGTGTGGTACCTCAAGTACCTCAAGCAGATGAACACGATGATGAACGCCGCCGAGGAGCGCCTGGAACAAAAGATGGACAACGACGAGCTGATGCGCATGATGGGTTTGGGCAAGTTCTTGATCTATTTTATCACCTCGCTCAAGGGCAATGCCACCGTGCTGGCGCGCATCAAGCTCAGGACCAGAACGTTGCCCCATGACGAGGATCTGCTTGAGGATGTCGAGATTGAGACCCAGCAGGCCATCGACACGGCCGAAATTTACAGCAACATTCTGGAGCGCCAGCAAGAGACTTACTCATCGGTCATCGGTAACAACCTGAACCGCATTATGAAGACCCTCACGGTGGTCACCATCCTGCTGATGATACCCACTGTGGTCGCTGGCTACTATGGCATGAACGTGCCCAACGGCATGGAAGCATGGCCTTATGGGTTCCCCTTTGCTGTTGTCGTGTCGGTAGTGCTGATGCTGAGTTGCTACATCTTTATGCGCCACAGCAAGTTTTTTAAATAATTAATGATTAAATTCAACTGACTTGCGAATACAACTAAAGTTAGTGCAATTGTTAGCAAAACGCCATCCTCACGTCTTTTAATAAGTGTATATCGTTATATCTATTATACTTAAAACCTTTATTATCAGAGCAACCTATTATGTTTTATCATTTATTTTTCTTATATTTGCAACCGATGCCATAGCAATATTTGGCAGAAAAAAATTGGGATAGTTTTTGATGGTCACCTCAAAAAAACAACAAAAACCGATCCCTCATCCCAATTATGAACAAACAATTATCACCAACATCTTGAGAACCAAAGTCTGCTGCTTCATTAGGGGATTATGAAATACAGAGGCCGATAATATCAATTGTTTTATGAGAAAGTTATTACTGATTCTTGTCGTCATTATTACTGCGAGCATGTGCTCTGTTGTAGCAGCCAAGCCAATGAACATGGATGACATTTTCTCGTCAATCCAGGGTAACAGCTTGAGCGGCAATATTATTATCAGCGAGCCTAGCTTAGAGGGTTTCGTCTATATCAGCTATACGGGTCACGAGAACGTGACTATCATTGTCACAGTCAATGATGAGGAAGTGGATTTTGAGAATGGAAGAATACAACTAAACGCAGGACAATCAACAATTACTGTTATTGTCACTGCCAGTGGGTATAACACGAAAACCAAAACCGTCCAAGTAGAATGGTATCCTCAAGATGACCCACACCAATCAGGATACTGGATTGTCTTCATCAGTAATGAAGAAAAAGAAATCTGGTATGAACTTTTCTCATTACCAGACGGGAATTACTACAATATGATTGATTGCCCCAAAGCGATTTATGGGGATATTGCCAGTTTTTACTATGTGATTGATGGATGTCCTTACGGGGCTCCAGATGATATGTTTGAAGCCGTTTTACAAGATTATCTTAATAATCCATTGGTAGCCTATCCTAGTGGTTCACCATATTACTATTTTATCAATACTGGTTATGGATATATGATAGGCATTTATCATCATTATAATGATTTCGGCGAGTTCTCTGCATACTGTTGCTATGTAAATCAATATTACGAAATAAATCCTCCGGGCGATGTGAATCAAGATGATATTGTTAACATTCAGGACGTTAGCGACCTAATAGAGATGCTCCTTTATGGTTCTTACTGGGACAGTCCTGATGTGAATAAAGATGGTGTTGTCAATATAGAGGATTTGGCAAAACTTATTGACATTTTATTGCATCAATCATGATTTATTAACTAAAAAGCAAGTGAGACCAGAGAACTAGCATGCGGGGAATCGCATTATGTGCCAGATAGTCATATCAAAAACGGATTTGATTATTGCTATTCTATATTATTTCATCTATATTTGCAGAGTAATAACCATTAATTCATTATAAGTTCAACCTTTTTAAATAATCATTTTATGAAACGTACAATTACTCTTATCGTGCTAATCGCGGCCATTCTCGTGCCCACCTATGCCACGGCACAGCGCCGCGCGCCTCAGTCAGGCATGAGTCTCTCACAGTTCAAGGCTCCCGCTGCCGCACCCCTGCTGGCTGAGGAAGAGCCCATCATGGATGTGCCTGAGGGCACCCTTCACGACAACATGTATGCCTCATCATTTGCTTATGGCCTGGGCTGGGGCGATATCTACATCCAGAACGTGGATGGCGGCATCGGCAAGGTGGTCGAGGGCACCGACGGCAACCTGTACATCTACAATCCCATCTCACAGGGTTACATCTGGTTCTCCATCCTGCCTTGGATCAAGGCCGAGCCGGCTGGCGACGGCAAGTTTGTCGTGAAATTGCCGCAACTCTACATCATCGATGTTGGCGATCCCTACTATGCCTACTGCATGCACTATGACGAGGATGAGGGCATGCCCGTTGTTGAGGAAGAGGGCGAAATCGAGTTCACCTGGCAGGACGGCGTTCTCACCCAGCTGGGCGACAAGTTCATCGGCCTGTGTGACGCCACGGCCGACTGGTTCTACATGGCCGACCAGCACATCGTCTATACACCGCAGACCGACGAGCCCCTCATCATGACCGATGACGAGTATTATATCCAGAGCTACACGATGACCTATCTGTCTGATCCCACCGACCTCACCGCCACCAGGAATTGCATCGTTGACGTGATTATCGATGGCGAGGACATCTACATGGGCAACCTGAACAACAATAACGCGACCGCATTCATCAAGGGCACCCTCGTTGATGGCAAGGCCACCTTCCCCACCCGCCAATATCTGGGTGTTGACGCTTACTACAACGGCCACATCTATGTGCTCACTGGCGACGCCTTTGTCGACACCGAGACCTATGGCACACCTGTATTTAACTACAACCTCAACGACGAGATTGTCTTCACCGTTGATGAGGAGGCTCGCAACATCGTTGCCGAGTGGCCCGCCTCGATGATCACCAATGTTGGACCCAACACGCTGTCAATCATCAGCGACTATGTGGCTCCTGGCCTCGTTGCGTTGGACGAATACCCCGCCACTCCGGCTATGCCCATCTTCACCGAGGGCGACGTCACGGTTAACGAGAATGCCGGTTGGGCTGTGCTTCACTTCACCATTCCCACCGAGGATGTTGACGGATACAGACTCAATGAGAACAAGCTGTATTACAACATCTACCTTGATGACCAAGTGTTCACCTTTGACCCTGAGACTTACATCGGCCTGTCAACCGCGATGACCGATATCCCCTATAAGTTTGAGGATAATATCAACTTTGACATCTACATGAGTAATGGCCGCCACACGGTTTATCTCTACACCACCGAGTTTGCAACCGTGGGCGTACAGAGCATCTACACCGCCGGCGGTGAGGTAAACCGCTCGGACATCGCTTATGTCACCAACCCCCTCAATCCGTCAGGCGTTGATGAGGTGGCCACGGGTAAACAGGTTAGCGATACCCGCTACTATGACCTCACTGGCCGCGAGCTGCCCTCGGCACCCGCGACAGGCCTGTACCTGCAACGCGTTGACTACAGCGACGGCTCCAGCACGACCATCAAGGTGTTGAAATAACCAGACGACACGCTAATAAAACGCCCTAAATAATCGATGGGGCCGCTTGAATGCGGTCCCATCGATTGTTTAAGTCATTCTGTTCTCTTGCCTTACTTGAGGGCGAAGGCGGTGCCGCCGATGCCTACCAGCTCCTGATAGGCCAGCACGCCGGGCTGGGAGAGCTCGACTGTGGTGTAACTGCCGTCGCGGGTGAGCATGTTCACGTGGGTGTCATCGACAAAGGTGAACAGCTTCACTTCCTGACCGTTGTTCTCGAGAGACCACGAATTGTCACTAGCGTTGAAGTTGAAGCGGGTAACCTGCTTGTTGGTAGTGTTGGTGATGGTGTAACCCGTGGCATCGCGAGCGACAAGGTATTGGGCATCCTTGCCGTCAACCACCTTAGTCTCGGCTTGGGCCAGAGCGGGGTTGGTGCCTGACCAGAACTCGATGGAGTTGAGGATGAACAGGTCGGCAGCAAAACTCAACTCATACACGGGGAGAATCCACATAGCGACAAATACCAGCTCGTTAACGAACTTGTCGCCCACATGGTCGTTCCAGTTTTTTACCTTATTGTACAGGGCAAAACTGCCGATGCATGACTGCATCGTCATCGAAGCCGCTAAAGCCACCACTGTGACCAGAATCAAATTTTTCTTTCTCATTGTGCTATCAAGTTTAAAAATAAATGATTATATCTTCTAATTATCTAACAACAAAAGGGGAACTTATCGTATATAAAATATAAAAAGCAGGAAATTTTTTAACGCTTATAGTTCTTCTTGTAGTAATCATATCGGTTGAGCACCTTAACCACATAGCCCACGGGCTCGGTGCCACGGCAATAGCCATTGGAGCACACCGAGTCGTTGTAATACTCGGGGTCCATCTTCCACAACATGGCCTGCTCGACATTCTCCTCCCACACGCGCGGGTTAAGCTCGTATTTGCGGGCTAGGGCGATGGCATCGGTGACATGTCCCGAGCCGGCATTATAGGAGGCCAGGACAAACTTGATGCGGTCGCCGGCACCGGTCTTGTTGCGCATGATACCGTCGAGTTCCTTGAGAATCTTGGACGCCACACGGATGCTGACCTCGGGGTTGCTCAGGTCCTCTTCCTTCACGCCAAAGGAGCGTGCCGTCTTGGGCATCACCTGCATGAGTCCCCGTGCTCCCATCCACGAGGTGGCGTTGGGGTCAAATCCCGATTCACTATAGGCGATAGCTGCCAGCAGTCGCCAATCCCAGCCCATCTGCTGGGCATATTGCTTGAACACCTGGTCATAGGGCGAGATGGCTCCGGGAGGTGTCACCGCCGGGGTATCCACCTTGACCGAGTCGGGTTTGGGGCCACGGTTCATCTCGAAGTAATGCTTGAGCGCCTGCTTGGAGTATTCCTGGGCATTGACGCTAGCAGCCCACTCGTTGATGCTATCGGCGAGCCACTGGGTGCGTTTTGACACAGCCCATGATGAGCGCTGCTCAAATCCGACCCTCAGGCCAATGTTGATGCTGTCATAGTAGGTGAGGTTCATCTGGGCGATGTCGCTGTCAACGATAGTGTAAGCGATTTCCCGCTTTGAGACACGGTGTATCAGTTCGGTTGGCAACGCGGCCTCGCCTTCGACGGTGTGGATGATAATACCGCCGCCCACCTCGTTGTCGAGGTTGTGTAGGCGGGACTCATATTTTGAGCCTTTCTCGACATAGACCTCACGCCCGATGAGCTGGGTCACGTCATAGATCATGCCCTTGCCGCTGTGCTGCACGAGCACCTGATGGGTCTCGTTGACGGCACCGCAATGGAGCACGCGCGACTTGTACTCGGCTGTGACGGGAATCTCACAGGCCAGCACATCGACACGCTTTTTCTCGAGCAACTTAACCAAATCGGGCATGCTGCGCGCCACGACAAAACGCAGCGCAATCCCCTTGGAACGGGCAAAGTCACAGATGCGGTCATAGTCATAGCCCATCGTGTCGCCCTTGAGGATAAAGAATCCCGTGGGACTGTAAAGCGTGCCCACACGCAGGGTGTCGGGCAAGCGATAGGTGGGCTCAACCTTGTCTTTACCGCCGCCACAAGACAGCATGAACGACAAGACGGCCAGCAGTACCAAAAACGGGAAAAAGCCACGCATGGTCAACGAATGTTGGGAACAATGAGCATCAGGTAGATGAGCACAGCGGGAGCCACCAGCAAGAGGCTGTCAATGCGGTCCAGAATGCCGCCATGGCCGGGCAGGATGTGCCCAGAGTCCTTCACGCCCACAGTGCGCTTGATGAGTGACTCGACCAAATCGCCAAAAGTAGCGAAGACGGCCACCACCACGCTCAGCCCCATCCAAATCGTGAAATCGGGCACCTGGAAGAACTCGTCAAACCAACGATGGGTGACATAAGCGCCCGCCACACTCAGCAAGATGCCGCCGATGACGCCTTCCCAAGACTTCTTGGGCGATATGCGCTCGAACAGGCGATGCCGTCCCAGCAGCATTCCCACGCAATAGGCGCCCGTGTCATAGAGCCATATAAAAATGAACACACCCAGCAACAAGCGTGGTGCTGTGATGCTCATGATGCCGTTGAGCATGGCTACCGGCAGGGCCACATAGCCGAGCGACAGGAACGAGCGCTCCAGGCTGTGCACCGCATTTTGCTGCGGTCGGTAGAGCTGCACAATGGTGCGCAGCAGCAGATAGGCGGCAATGGGCAGCAGCCACAATGAACGCGACTGGATGGTCGCACCCTCATAGTGCAGGTAGAGAGCCACAAAAATGCCTACACCTCCCAGCATGTCGATGATATTTACCAACCAAGATTGGGTGGCATCATCCTTGGCCATGGTGATCAGTTCACCGATGCCCAACACGATGAGCAGGGGGAACACCACCAGATAGACCACCGGTGAATTGTCAAGCAACAGGATAGCCGTCACTATCAGCGCAATATAGATAACGCCCGAAAAGATGCGTTTAATCAAGGTCATCATGCGTCACTTCATTTTTATTGGTGCAAATGTACAATAATATCACGACATGGGCAACAACTTAGCCAAAATCGTCGCAAGAAACAACGAAGCCTCCCGGCAGGTGGCTGGAAGGCTTCTTTTTCCTGTTGGAGAGGGGTGATACTTTGGTTTAATTCAAAATCATCGACTCTAATCCTCTCGGCATCTCGACGTTGTATTGATAAGCCCTTGCAAATTGCTTGAGGAACTCAAGGGTTGCCTTCTTTGGGCCTTTGGTCATCACGTCATTTTCATTTTTAGTTGAAGTAGTCGTTTTGTGCATAGGCAATCCAGTTTTAAAATTCTTACAACCTTATAACGCTACCCTAGACCAAAATATTATATAGTAATACTGTTTTAATGTTTTTTTTCATTTCATCACCTTTTAGGATCATGTGGAGAGCATGGAGAGATTTACCTGAACCTGCTCTAAAAAAGCTTTGCCGCCTCATGAAGAAGCGGCAAAGCCAAAATCCAATTACGAAATGAAAAAAAATTATTCCTCGACTACTCGGTCAAACGGTCAAGAACCGTCCTGACTAAGTCCTCGACGGCAGTTTTGTAGTTGGGGTTGACATCGGTAGCCACACGGTTGGCGATGATGGAGCAAACGGTCATCGCACGATGACCCAGCATGAGTGCCATGCCCTGCAGGGCGCTGCTCTCCATCTCATAGTTGGTGATGTGGCCGCCGTTGTATTCAAATTTCTCGATGCGGCTGTTCAGCTCGGGCTCGGCAAGGTCGAGACGCACACGGCGTCCCTGGGGGCCGTAGAAACCCACTGCCGAGATAGTGTAACCGCGCACCATGTCGTCACGCCCGATCTTCTCGACGAGCCACGGGTCGGCATCCACGACATAGGGTTTGGCGAACAGTTCGTTCCATTTCACAAACTTGCAGAACTCACGCTCAAAGTCCAGGTCGGCGACCTTGTTGCGGTCAGCATAATAGTTGATCACGCCGTCAAAACCGATGGCCTTGCTCGCGATGACAGGTGTGCCCACGGGGACATAGGGCTGCAAGCCGCCCGAGGTGCCGATGCGCACGATGTTGAGCGTGCGATGCTCGGCGCGCGGCGTGCGCGTCTCAAAATCGATGTTGGCCAGGCCGTCGAGCTCGGTCATCACGATGTCGATGTTATCAGGACCGATGCCATGGGAGAGCGCCATGATGGGCTTGCCGTGATAGGTACCGCCAATGCCGTGGAACTCGCGGCTCGAGGTTTCCCAGTCCCGGGTGTCAAAATAGGATGCGATCATGGTCACGCGGCCGGGGTCGCCACACACGATGATGTTGTCGGTCAACTGCTCGGGCTTCACATGGATGTGGAACGCTGAGCCGTCATCATTGATGATAAACTCTGAATCGGGAATTCTATTGGTGTTCATATTGTAATGCAATATAAGAGTTCAATTTTAGTAATAAAATGAAGATTCAAAGGTACTGCTTAATTTCGGTTTATCAAAGCCCTCACTATTAAAAAAGATTAAAAATGTCCCTAGACCAGTGTATAGCGGCACCCTGGCAGGGTGGCGATGATGTTCTGGCAATCGAGTTCGACCAGCACGCTCATGAGTTTATAGATGGGGAGTTGCAGCGCATCGGCCAGGGCATTGATGTGGATTTCGCCACGGTCGCGAATGACATCGACAACGGCCTGTTGCTCCCTGTTGAGCTCGGGGAACAGCTCGAGTTGACGGGGTGGCGCTGCCGCCGGTTCCCAGCGCATGGCAGCCAGCAGGTCGTCGGCACCGGTGATGAGGGCGGCCTTGTTGGTCGCGATGAGCTTGTTGCAGCCAGTCGAGTACTCATCGCCGCAACGTCCGGGCACGGCCATCACGTCGCGGTTATAGCTCATGGCGAGCGATGCCGTCACCAGCGCACCACCCGCGCCAGCCGACTCGACAATAATGGTGCAGTCGCTCAGGGCAGCGACGATGCGGTTGCGGGCCAGGAAATTGGCCTTGTGCACCTCGTCCTGGCTGGTGTAATCGGTGAGCAACATGCCGCCGTGCTTGACGATGGCGATGGCGTCGTCGCGGTGGGTGGCGGGATAGATGCGGTTCAAGCCGCGGGGCAAGACCGCCACGGTGCGCGCCCCATGCTTGAGGGCGGCACGGTGGGCCGCAATATCGATGCCATAGGCCAGACCGCTCACGACCACGAGGTCGGGCAAGCGCTGGGCCAGGTCAGCGATGAGCGTGTCACAAAAGCGGATGCCATACTGCGTGGCATGCCTTGTCCCGACAACGCTGATGACGTGGGCGCTCTCCAGGTTACAGTTGCCCAGGGTGTAGATCATCGCCGGCGCGTCGGGGGCCTCGGCCAGGCGGTGGGGATAAGTCTCGTCGGTAAAATAGGTGGCACTGATGCCGTGCCCGGTCACAAAGGCCGCCTCACGCTCGGCCCGTTGCAGGCAGTCGCGGCGGTAGTCGTCACGGTAAATCTTGCTGCGGCCACGGGTCAGGTCGCGCAACTCACGCTCGCTCATGGCGAAAAAGCGCTCCTCGCTGCCCACGACGTCGAGCAGCTTGCGGGCCAGGTCCACACCCATGCCTTGCATGTCGGCAAACGCTATGCGGTAAACGAGTGATGTCATGCGTCCTCTAGGTATTTGGCCACCTGTGCGGCAAGTTCGTCGCCACGGCTGATGCGGCCATCCTTCTCCATGCACACGATTGTCACCACGGCACCGACCACCTGCTCGCCACCATCTTTCTTGAAGATATCCTGGTGGAAGATGAAGCGGGCACCCTTGCGCTCGAGCCACAGGCGGCTCAGCATCACGTCACCACTGGCTAGCGGGGTCTTGTAGTCAATCTCCATGCGGCGCACCACGGGTATCAGGCCTTCTCGAGTGAGGCTGCCAAAGGGGATGCCTTCCTGCTTGACAAAGGCGTGGCGGGTGTGCTCCAGATAATGGAGGTAGACGGCATTATTAACAATGCCCTCGCTGTCGAGTTCATAGTCGCGCACGGCGATCTCGAGCGTGAAGATGTATTTGTCCTGATTGATCATCGCATGGCTTGTTTGATTGCGGCAAAGGTAATCAAAATGCGAGAATAATTCAAAGCCTAACGGCAGGAATACAATGCCTGGGGCATGAGAGAAAACAGAAAGTGTCATATTTTTTGACACTAACGGGTAAAATAATGAGCCTATTGGCATTTTTGCGCGAAAAATATTTGACAATTCAACATTATATTTTTTATATTTGTAACAGCTAAACATTCATCTATTAACGATTAACCAAATTAAAACAATCATCTTATGACTATCAAGCGATTTTTTACCGCGTTGCTGCTGATGCTACTGGTATTCAGCGCCAACGTGATGATGGCACAACAGATGGAGTTGCCCCAACCAGAACGGTCTGGCCCACTTCCTGGAGCACATGGCCTTTAACGGCAGTGAGCACTTCAATGGCGAGGGACACCGCATCGATGACTATCTCGATTCCAAGGGCTACAACAATGCCTATACCAACTTTACCGAGACCGTCTACATCATCAACGACGTGCCCACCACAAGCCAGGGGACGATAGACTCCTGCATGCTCATCCTCAAGGACTGGAGCCACGGCCTGCTGCTCACCGATGAGGAGATCGACAAGGAGCGCGGTGTCATCCATGAGGAGTGGCGACTGGGACGCGATGCCGGCGAGCGCATGCGCAACCGCCAGTTGGAGAACCTTTTCCCTAGTTCGAAGTATGCCAAGCGCGATGTGATTGGTTCAATGGACGTCGTCGACAATTTCCCCTATCAGGTGCTGCGCGACTACTATGACAAGTGGTACCGCCCCGACAACCAGGCACTGGTCATTGTGGGCGACATTGACGTGGACTACATCGAGGCCAAGATCAAGGAACTCTTCAAGGACGTTCCCGCACCCGGCCCCGACGCCGCCGTGGTTGAGACTTACCCCGTTCCCGACAACGATGAACCCATTGTCGTGATCGACAAGGATATTGAGCAGCAACTCAGCTATGTCGGTCTCATGTTCAAGCACGACATTGTCGAAAAGGAGCAAAAGAATGACGTCAGTTACGTTGCCATTAACTACATGAAATACATGTTGAGCACAATGCTCAATCAGCGCTTTAACGAGAAGGCACAGGATCCTGACTGTCCCTACATCCAGGTCCGCGCTTATGACTCGAGCTACATGGGCGCCAACACCAAGGACGCCTTCTATCTCACCATTGTCCCCAAGGAAGGCATGATTGAGGCCGCCACACAAGAAGGCATGATCGAGGCTCTGCGTGCTGCCCAGTACGGCTTCACCGCTACCGAGTATTCCCGCGCACAGGAAGAATACATGAGCTTTCTCGAGCGCCAGTACAACGAGCGCGACAAGGTGCACAACAACAATTATACACAGCAGTGCTACCGCCACTACCTCGACAACGAGCCCCTGATGTCCATCGAGGACAATTACGAACTCATGAAGATGATTGTCCCCAACATTCCCGTTGAGGCCATCAACCAATTGCTTCCCCAACTCATCAGCACCGACGGCAAGAACCTGGTAGTACTCAACTTCAACCAGGAGAAGGAAGGTGCCGTTTATCCCACCAAGGAAGGACTCATGGCGGCCATCACCGCTGCCGAGACTGCCCAAATCACACCCTATGTCGACAACGTGAAGCAGGAGCCCCTCATCGCCAAGTTGCCCAAGAAGGGTAAAATCGTCAAGGAAAGCTACAACGAGATTCTAGGATACAAAGACCTCGAGCTGAGCAACGGTGCACACGTGCTGCTCAAGCCCACCGACTTCAAACAGGACGAGATCTACATGATGGCACAGCAGCGCGGCGGTAGCTCGCTCTACGGCGAGAAAGACTGGGCCAACTGCGAGTTGTTTGAAAGTGCCATTAAATATAGTGGTCTGGGTGGTTTCAACAACATGGAACTGAAGAAGGCCCTTGCCGGCAAGCAGGTGGGCATCAACCAGAGGATGCAGACCGATATGGACTACGTCACCGGCAGCTCCAATGTCAAGGATTTGGAGACCCTGTTCCAGCTGATCTACCTCAAGTTCACCGACGTCACCAAGGACGAGAAGAACTACAACTCATTGCTCAATATCATCGACATCTCGCTCAAGAACAAGGATCTCGATCCCGACAATGTGTTCAACGACTCGATCAACTACATCTCCAACAACTACAACTGGCGCAGCAAGCCCTTTACCGTCGAGGACATCCAGAATCTCAACTATGACCGCATCCTGGAAATCGGCAAGGAGCGCACCGCCAATGCAGCCAATTACATCTTCGAGTTCATCGGCTCGTTTGACGAGGCTACCATCCGTCCCCTCATCGAGCAGTACATCGCCTCGTTGCCCGCCAAGAAGGGCAAGAAATCCAACTGGGTCAACGTTTCTGACTATCCCAAGGGACAGACCATCAAGCACTTTACCCACAAGATGGAAACCCCCAAGACCAACATTAACATCAGTTGGTTTAACACCGACATGCCCTATACTCTGGAGAACAGCATCAAGGCCAACCTGCTGGGCATGGTTTTGAGGAAGATTTTCTATGACAAGATCCGCGAGGATGTCGGTGCTGCCTATTCAGTAGGCGCTTTCGGCTACAGCAACATGGAGGGCGACAATAGTTACACGGCAATCACCGCCTACGCTCCCCTCAAACCCGAGTTTACCGAGCTGGCCGTCCGGGTCATGAACGAGGAGATGCTCAAGGCCTGTGAGACCATCGACGCTGCCAAGCTCGAAGACTTCAAGACCGTCATGCTCAAGACCCACGAGACCCAGCTCAAGGAGAACAGCTACTGGTACAGTGTCATCGGAGCCTATGCCAACCGTGGTCAGGACAACGTCACTGGCTATGAGGACATCGTCAAGGCACAGACCCCCGAAACCATCGCCGCCTTTGCCCGCGAGCTCATGTCCGCCGGCAACAAGGTCGAGGTAGTCATGACCCCCGAGGAATAATCCCCCATTATCATTTAGCCGAGGCTGTGTCATAATTGCAATGTCGCTACATATATCGGCCTACGGCCGAGAAATTTAAACAAATTATTTAATAAAAATTTTAATTATTATAATTTTAATACAAAATTTGTCTTAATTTCCCGCCCGCAGGGCGGTTAATATTCCAGCAAATGAATTATGACACACCCCCTTGTTGTAACGTACTGTAAAGCAAATGGCGCAGTGTCATCATTTGCACCTGAATCTTTGATCGGCCTAACGGCCGAGTAGTGCAATGAATGCTACTGTTGCTATTCTCACAGCACCTTGATTTAACCAAAGAGGGTGAGCCATAAAGAATTAGGCTCACCCTCTCGGATATCGTTTACAGTTGGCAGTAAATTACTTCAGCCAATCCTGAACCTTGTCGTTGGGGACCATGCGCTCCTCAAAAACGTAAGCGCCAGTCTTCTCGCTGCGGACCATCTTGATCACCTTGCTCCATGAGCGTCCTTCACCAGTCTGAAGGGTTGCAACTACTTTCTTTGCCATAACTTATTATAGTCGTTAAATGGTTGTTCTACTCTTTATTACTTGATCTCCTTGTGAACGGTCATGCGTTTCAGATAGGGGTTGTATTTCTTGAGCTCCAAACGCTCGGTGGTGTTCTTGCGGTTCTTAGTCGTGATGTAACGGCTCATGCCGGGAACGCCACTGCCCTTCTGCTCGGTGCACTCGAGGATAACCTGGATGCGATCGCCTTTTGCTTTCTTTGCCATAATACAGTTGCTCCTTTCTTACTTGTTGATAACGGTGATTTCGGTGAGGTGACCCTCCTGAGCAGCCTTCTTGAGCGCTGCATCGAGACCCATCTTGTTAATGTTACGCAGACCTGAAGCCGACACGGTCAGGCGAATCCACTGTCCCTGCTCGGGCCAGAAGAACTTGCGGTTGAAGACGTTAACGTTGAATTTGCGTTTCGTCCTGCGCTTTGAGTGCGACACGTTGTTGCCCGTGATCGCCTTCTTTCCGGTGATTTGACAAACTTTAGACATCGTTTCTCTTGTTTTAGTTATTGTTCTTGTTTTACATTCTAATAATGTGTCTCGCGCGCTACATGCTTGCCTGTACACAGAAAAACACAGGCGCAGCACAATATATCGGGTGTGGATAACCAGCGTGGAGAGGCTGCCCTACCCCACCGGTGTGAGAAGTTCACCAGCATCACAGGGTCGAACAACGGTTGGTTATCTCGCTCGGTTCAATATCGTCCTACGCTTGACTGCCAGGCACTTAGCATCATAGCCTTGACATCGAAGTTTCAACGATCAAGTGTCACACTCTTGACTTGACTGACGCTTGGAGCAGCGCATCCAGCAAGACATGTGCCGCGAAATCGGCTGCAAAGATAGATACATTTTTTGAACTACACAACAGATTACCACTACTTTTGTTGTTTTTTTTCCCATTTGTGCCCAGAGAAAAAGTACCAAGGTCCTATAAGTTTAGGGGCTGTGTAATAATTGCAATGCCGCTACAAATATCGGCCTACGGCCGAGAAATTTAAACAAATTATTTAAAAAATTAAATAAAAATTTTATTTATTCTATTTTTAATACAAAATTTGTTTTAATTTCCCGCCCGAAGGGCGGTTATAATTCTCGCAGATAAATTATGACACAGCCTCATGCTGATCAGCCCTAACGGTTCTTTACCCGAAAGCTAATGACTCAATTTGCGTTTCCGTTCAAGAGCAGGTCTATGAGTGCGGTCACATCTGCGATGCTGACCGTTCCGTCGCCGTTCACGTCGCCTGTCGCATTGGGGATAGGACGGATGGTGTCAAAGCGTCCCCAGTTGGCATCAGCCCTGTAGGCCTCAATGGACTCGGCAGGCACATAGAGCACCGCATGCCTGTAGGTACCGCTGCTGAAACAATACTGGCTGTCCAGCACGGGCGGCACCACAGCCTCACACGTCACCTCGTCGATAATGTTCTTACTGTCGTTATGCCAATCTTCAGACCAATACCAAAAGTTGGAGGTCACATCAAAAGCATAGGTGCCGATAGAAGTCACATGAGAACCGATTTTTACCGATTTCAGGTTCACGCAACCAGCAAAAGCGCCCCGTCCGATTCTGGTCACTTGATCGGAAATCTCCACACTGCAGATTGTACTTGTTTTGTAGAAGCAATAATTATGAACCTCGGTGAACGTGGATGGAAAAACCAAGTCCTCCATATCACAGCCTGTTTCCAGTTCATGGGACCAGACCACAAAACGGGGTTCATCTAGTGTATAGGCATAATCCACATGAAAATTGATTCCGCACCATGTTTCAAGATCAGGAACAATGATGCGCGTTCCGCTCTCGGCAAATCCATCCCAATACAGTTCGGTAATTGTCGCAGGAATCGTCACGCTACGTAAATCAACGCATTTGAAAAACGCATCTTCAGTAATAGCCGTCACGTTGTAACTCACACCGTCATGAACAATAGTGGCAGGTATAAAAAGATCCCCGCTATAAGTACCCTTCAATTCAGCACCCAGGCTATCATTGGCAGCAACACCAACTTGGTCTGAAGTCAGAATCTTATAAAAAATGCCATCTTGCTCAAAATCATGGGCGGCAGCCTTAAATGCTGCCATGGCAACCAACACCAAGCCCATTATTAAAGATCTTGTTCTCATAATATCAATTGTCATCTATAAATTAATAATCGTGTTATGCTACCGCAAACTTAGACACGTTTCTCAAAATGGCCATTCAAAAAGCCACTTTTTTTCAAAAGTGACATTTTTTTTGACGTAAAGTGTCTAATTATTTTACACTTTTGGATTTTTGGAGGAGGGGGAAACAACGAATTGCGCTAATTGAACTAAGGGCTGACGCGCTCTTAACTGCCCACGAATTACACGAATTAAACTAATGGGCTGACGCGCTCTTAACTGCCCACGAATTACACGAATTGAACTAAGGGCTGACGCGCTCTTAACTGCCCACGAATTGAACGAATTAGACCAATTGGACCAAATGGACCAAGTGAAGACATCCGCGTCCCGATTAGAACGCGGATGCCTAACTCTTAACTATTAACTGTTAACTGTTAATTCCCTAGGAGCAGGTCAATGAGGGCTGTGACGTCGTTGATCGCAATGGCGCCGTCTTCGTTCATGTCTGCATTGACACGGTTGATAACAACCGTCTCATCAAGCAGGTGGTCGATGAGCTTGGTCACATCGGCGATGGTCACCGCTTTGTCATCGTTCACATCACCGCGCAAACGGCTCTGCACAATGCTGAAACTGTCATCAAATATCACTTCCTCTCCCATGGTGGTGGTGAAGCAAATATTGGACAGCACCACGAAAGCCGGGCCGACAAAATCGGCAGCAGCGGCTACCTCAAAGTTAACCAGCGCACCACTATTCCCGCTGAAGGGTTTCACGCCAAGGGAATAAGACATCATCCTGATCGATCCATCTTCACGCAATGCAGTCGTGAGGACATGGTCGCTGCCCTTGCGGTCGGTCAAAGCGATGTTGTAAGCGCCATTCACTTGGGTTACCTCCAATCCCTCGGTCATGAACAAGTCGGCCTGAAATGCCGTGTATTCAATCTCGTTGTCGAGCATGATCGACACTTGACGAGTTTGACCTGGAGCGATGGAGAAATCCGAAATGTAAAAACGGTCGGTTGCGGCGCCGCACAATGACGCCGCAACGACCATTATTAATACTAATAGGGTTCGATTCATAACCGACGATTAACGCAACATGAGCTTGGCTGTCACACCACCGGCATTGACAACATGAACACCCGTGTCACGGCCGGGGATAACGTTGCGACCGGCCTGAACATTGATCTGCTGGCTGCGGCCTGCGATGTCGGTAACAACAACGGTCATGTCAATCGGGCACTCGACGATGATGTTGCGGCCCTCGCTATAGATGCGGGTAGCAGCCTTCACGTCGTTGACACGAGTGGTGTTATTGTTGTTCACCATCATGCCAAATACATCCAGGCTAACCGTTGATCCACCCATGCTAACCATCTCGATGCGGTCGGCAACGATCTCACCAGCTACAGCGCCGCTTGCGGTCACGTCAAATGTGAACAGAGCACCGCTGTTGCCCTCGATGGCAGTCACAACAGGCGAGTAGCACAGAACGCGCATCTTGCCATCACCGATGGATACAGCGTCAATTGCATGGTTGCCAGCGCGACTGGTCATGGCGAAGTTGCTAGCGGTCAGGCCCTCGGGCAGACTCAACTCGAGCTGGAAGGCAGCATACTGATCCACATTGTCGAGCTGGATGGCCACAGTGCGGGTCTCGCCAGCGGCAATATTGATGTCGTTACCACCCATGCGATCACTTGAGAATGCAAATCCAGGCATGAAGCGAGGAGCGTTGAGGTTAGCGCCCATCACGAGGCGTGAAATCATCACAACGTCGGTCACGGTGATGTTGCCATCGCCATTCACGTCGGCTGCCTCAAATACGAACGGAGTCGGATTGTAGTTCAAGATGTAGCGAGCAGTGGTTACCACGTCGGTTACAGTAATCGTTCCGCTCTTGTTAGCATCGCCCAGGATGTAGGAGTTGGCCGTGATCTGGCAAGTAGCATCATCAATTACCAACTCTTGCTGGCTTGTGGTGGTCCACAGCGTGTTGTCAAGAACTAACGTGTAGTCACCATCAACATCGGCCGACGATTGGAGCGTAATGTTAAAGAGCACGCCATTGTTGCCGGCAAAGGGTTGCAACGTGGGTGAGTAGCAAATCAATCTAACCACACCAGGAGATACCTCATTGGCCATGATGACGTGGTCGGTGTTCACACGGTCACTCCATGCGATGCTATACTCGCCATTGACCTTTGCTACCTCAAAGCCCTCGGGCAAAACGATATCGGTCTGGAAGGCAGTGATCGTCTCGGTATTATTCATCATCACGGGAACAACGAAGGTGTCGCCACTGAAGATGCTTGTATTGTTCATCGAGAAGTAGTTCTCAATCACGGGGTCAGGACCGGGACCTGGGCCAGGGCCGCCCACCGTAATAGTAGCACTGTGATAGTTGTGCTGGTCTCTTGGGCAAATCGGGCCTCGGGTATCCTGGCCACTGCTGGGTTGTGTGATGACCATGATTTGACCGCCCTCAAAGTTACTGCTGACATTGAAGGTGAGGTTAAACATCTCGTCATAATTGCCGGGGTTCCATTTTACAGCACCATACATTGTCCACGCACCATCCACCTGCCAGTATCCAGCGTCCTGATTAGCACAGATGAAACGAGTATAAACACCATTGGTGTAATACAACTTTGAATGGTAATTGCTTGCAACACCGTTCTTATTGAAATAAGAAATGTCGAGGTCAGAGCCTTCGGCCACCCCAACAGGCGTCAATCCGTCAGGGAATTCAAAATCAACCTGGAAGGCGCTCACATAGTAGTCAAAATGTGCCTTAACAGGCAAAGTGACCTGTCCACCGAGTTGAGATTCGCTCAGTTCGGTATTGTCCATGTACAAGTACTCCTCAGCGCAAACACTGAAGGACATGAACAACGCAACTAAAACAAGGAAAAGTTTGTTCATCATAACATAGTAGTTTTTTAGGTTAGTAATTAAAAATGTGCATTTAGCACGGTCGCAAATATAGAAAATTTTCTTCTATTAAGCAAATAAAAATGATAGATTCATTGAATATTTAGTATTTTTTTAAAAAACCAACTGTTTTGAGTAGTTATAATTCACTTGTATGCCTAATAATCTTATATCAAGGGCTGCAAAGGGGAGGATTGTCTATTTACGAAAAGAAATAATTTTTTTTTGAAAATTTCTTCGTTTTGTTTTGTAAATTTAAAAAAAGTGCTTACCTTTGTGCATTCAAGCAAATTCATAGACTATGGAATAAAGAATTGTTTATCGCTGGCTGTGAAGCCCCGCATAACTTTAAGTGCTTAGTAATGGTTTGTTTTACAGAACGATAACCCGGGACGCAACCCCGGGTTTTTCGGTTTTTTATCCCTGCCTCTGGTCGCCCCTAGCGGAGCTTTACCTTGACGCGAATGAATACAAACTGAGGACCGGCAACCATGGGGCAACCGGTCCTTCATTTACACATGCCGTCAATCGACGTTTTTATCTACAAGTCATTTTTTGCGCCACAGGCGGGTCATGTCTTCGAGTGTCT
>ONKD01000025.1:28991-37403 GCA_900318345.1 uncultured Prevotellaceae bacterium | reverse complement strand
TCATCTTTATCCCCCTGTGAATCAATCTCACTCGCTGCGCTCGTTAGCTTGATTTACAGGGGGTTACTCAAATGGTCGCCCTTCGGGCGCCTGCCTGCTGCCCCTGGGGTGCTGACGCCCGTGAGGGCGGCTCGTTGAGTAACCCCTCGAGGTGGCCGAATGAACGAGCGTAGCGAGAGAATCGGTCAGCACGGGGGGAAAGAAAACCTAACGAAAATGTCGCCTGCGGCGACCCCTCCCATCTCAATAAATCCATGAAAATCAGCGTTTTTATTATAATAAATAATTAATCCGTAGTTTTTTAATAAGTTGTTTTTAATAGTTTCAATGTTGTTATAGTTGTTTGAAAACGAGCGCGGATGCCTCTCTAACCTTTAAACTCTAAACTGCGAGCGAAGCGAGCATTAGAAGTCGGGTGGACAGTCGAGGGTGATGGGCTGGCCTATTGCGGGATGGGTGAAGGTGATGCGCTCGGCGTGAAGCATCAGGCGAGTGGCCGCTGTGCCATAGAGGCGGTCACCCACAATAGGGCAGTTCAAGCCCAGTGGATGCGAGGCATGGACCCGCAGTTGGTGGGTGCGGCCTGTAAGGGGTTCAAAGGCTACCCTTGTCCTCCCACCGCTGCGCTCGAGCACCTGGTAGCGCGTCACTGCCGGCTTGCCGTGCTCGTTATCAACCCGCTGACGCGGACGGTCCTCGATGTCGGGCAGCAAGGGCAGGGCAATCACACCCTCGTCGCTCTCGACAAGGCCGTCAAGCAGGGCAACATAGCGTTTCTTGATGCTATGGTTCTCGAACTGCTGTTGCAGGGATTTGTGGGTGGCCTTGTCCTTGGTGAAGATGACCAGTCCCGACGTTTCCTGGTCCAAGCGGTGCACGACGATGGGGCCGACAGCCCCAGGGTGGGCCGCCTGGAAACGGGTGAGCAGACTGTCCTCGAGCAGTTTGCCCGGCACGGTCAGCATACCCGACGGCTTGTTGAGAACCGTGAGCCACTGGTCGTCAAGGACCACGTCGAGTGCCATGTCGCTGTCAAGCGGCTGTCCCAAGGCATTTTCCTCCACGTCAAGGCCTTGCAGCATGAAATCGAGGATGGGCTTGCACTTGCTGCGGCAAGCGGGATAGAAATGGCCGTGATGGCGCACCTCACCCACGGGCGACGCTCCCCACCAGAACTCGGCCATGCACACGGGCCTCAAACCATTGTTGTAGGCAAAGTTGAGTAATCGTGGGGCACAGCACTCCCCTGCCCCAGCAGGCGGCAACGTGCCTAGCGGACGGAACACCTCGACCAGGTCACGGCGTTCGCCCAGCGCGTTGCTAACAATGAAAAGGCGGAAGATGCGCTCCTGTAAGGCCTCGCTCATCGCCTTGCGGCGCGATTTCAGTTCATCGATATGACGGTTATAATCAGCGATTTCCTCGGTGATATGGGACAACTGTGCCTCTTGGCGCTGGCGGATGCGCCTCAACTCGGCCTTTTCAAAGCGGCTCTGGTTCAGCAGTTCCTCAAGTTCTTCTGGGCTGATGGCAGGGTCCTGGCGCCGCTGGTCACGGGTGAGTTTATGCTGCGCCATCATCGCCTTAAAAGCCTCAATTTCAGTACCCATCAGTTGTTTTTCCTCAGCCTCGCGCTTCATCATGGCGGCCAACTCTGGTGAATGCGTTAACCGTTCCACCTCATGGTTGATGGCGGTGATTTCAGCCTCACCCCGCTTGAACTCGCCCTGCGGGTCGAGCAAGTCATACACTGGTGGCACAAAAAAGTCGTGATGCACGCTGCCCGCCAGATTGCCCGAGAACGCTGCCAGAAAGCCCAGCCGCCCCAGCGCATCCTGGGCGACGAGCACGCCCAGCATCTTGCCTGCGCCCAACTCCTCGGTCCAATCCTCGCGCTGGGCGACATAGTGTTGCACCCGCTCCACCGCCATCAGCGCCAACGGATGAGGCTCATAGCAGTAAGGGCACGTGAAGCGTTGCGGCAACGCCATGGTCGCCGCCTCGGGGCCCAACAGATGAAACTTGTTGTTCATTACCACAAAATTACTTCATTTTATTGTTAAATTGAGCAACTGACACAAAAAATGCCGTATATTTGCAGATTAAAACGACTAATCCCGCATTACAATGAATCTACCGCAGGATCCTTACATGAAGTCACAATATGTGAACATGATGCTCAAGGCAAACAACATGGACTTGTACACGTTTTGTGTAAGTGCCGGGATAAACGTGACAGCACTGGAGGCCGAGTTGGGCCGAGCTGGCATCAGATATGACGCAGCAACCCGTCAATTCAAAACTTAAACAACGCAAGACTATGAAATTTATCTCGTGGAACGTGAACGGCCTGCGCGCCGTGGCTGGTAAGGGCTTCGCCGACATTTTCAAGGCGCTGGATGCCGATTTCTTCTGCCTGCAGGAGACCAAGATGCAGGAGGGTCAACTCGACCTAGAGTTTGATGGTTACCGGTCCTACTGGAACTACGCCGACAAAAAAGGTTACTCGGGCACTGCCATCTACAGCCGCCACGAGCCGCTGAGCGTGACACGTGGTATGGGCATCGACGAACACGACCACGAGGGGCGCGTCATCACCCTGGAAATGCCCGATTTCTACCTCGTGACCTGTTACACGCCCAACAGCCAGGACGGCCTGCGCCGCCTGGATTACCGAATGACCTGGGAGGATGCCTTCCGCGACTACCTGCTGGCGCTGGACAAGAAGAAACCCGTCATTGTGTGCGGCGACCTGAACGTGGCCCATCAGGAGATTGACCTGAAGAACCCCAAGACCAACCGCAAGAACGCCGGTTTCACCGACGAGGAGCGCGAGAAGATGACCATCCTGCTCGGCTCGGGCTTCACCGACACGTGGCGTTTCTTTAACCCCGACGTGACCGATGTGTACTCGTGGTGGAGCTACCGCTTCAAGGCCCGCGAGAAGAACGCGGGGTGGCGCATCGACTACTTCATCGTGAGCAACCGCCTGCAAGAGAAACTGACCGATGCCAAAATCCACACCGATATCTACGGCAGCGACCACTGCCCCGTCGAGGTGGATATCACACTATAACATTTCATTGATCGAGAATAATCATGGCCGAACAGAAGAAATATGACTTTGACCGCGTGGTGAGGATGGTGTTGACGCTCATCAGCGTGGGCGTTGGCGTGTGGCTCGTTAACTACCTGAGCCCTGTGCTCATGCCCTTTGTCGTGGGATTTATCCTTGCCTACCTCATCGAGCCGCTTGTCGAGTGGCTGCAGCGCAAGGCACACATCTCTAACCGCGCCCTTGCCGTGGTGACGGCCCTCATCATCGTGATTGCATTGATTGCGGGCCTGTGCTGGCTCATCATTCCCTACCTGATTGACGAGTTTGGGGCGATGTCCAAGCAACTCGCCGCCTACGCCAAATCGTCGTTGCGCGTGCCCTACATCCCCGCCGAGGTCAATGAGTTCATCCAGCGCTACATCGACATCCAGAAGATCAACGAGATTTTCTCCAAGCAGCAATGGATGGAGATCATCAACAAGACGCTGTCGGGCGCGTGGTCGGTGCTGGGTGGCACCATGAGCGTGATACTGAGCATCGTGTCGTGGTTCATCGTGCTGCTGTACATGTTTTTCATCTTGCTGGACTTCAACAAGCTGTCGCGCGGTTTCAAAGCCGCGATTCCCACCAAATACAGGCGCATGGCGCTGCGCATCTTTGGCGACGTGGCCGACACAATGAGTCGCTACTTCCGCGGCCAGGCTGCCGTGTCGTTCTTTGTGGGCGTGATATTCGCCATCGAGTTCTACATCATCGGGCTGCCCATGGCCATCGCCTTCGGTCTGTTTGTGGGCCTATTGAACATGGTGCCCTACCTGCAACTCATCTCTATCCCCATTGCCGCATTCCTGTGTCTAGTAGCGACGGCTGCTACAGGCGGCAGTTTCTGGGTGATGTTCGCTTGGGTCATCCTGGCTTACATCATCTGCCAGGTCATTCAGGACATGGTGCTCATCCCCACCATCATGAAGAACCAGATGGGCCTCAATCCCGCCATCATCTTCCTGTCACTGTCGCTGTGGGTCTATGTGATGGGCTTCATCGGGCTGATCATCGGATTGCCGCTCACGACGCTCATTATCAGCTACTACTGCGAGTATGTGCTGCACCAGCCAAACCCGTTGCACAAGAACAAAAACAAGAAAACCAACGATAAAAAGGCACCAATGGCGCTCAAGTCGTCATTAGTCAATCAATACAGCAACGAGCAGAAGAAAGACTGATTTTTAGTTGCTTGTCCTATCAAATTCTTGAAGTTTAATGGCTAAGACGTTGATTGTCATCACGGGGCCCACGGGAGTGGGCAAGACTGCGGCGGCCATCGGGCTAGCGCAACGCCTGCATTGCGACATCATCAACGCCGACTCGCGCCAGATTTACCGCGGTATCCCCATCTGCACCGCGGCCCCCACGCCCGAGGAAATGGCCCTTGTCAAGCACCATTTTGTCGCGTTTAAAGAACTGGAGGAAAGTTACAGCGCCGCACAATTTGAGACCGACGTGCTGGCGCTGTTGCCCTCGCTGTGGCAACAGGGCGACTATGCCGTGATGTGCGGCGGCTCGATGCTGTATGTGGACGCCGTTTGCCGCGGCATCGACCAGCTGCCCGACATCAGCCCAGAAGTGCGCGCCGCCGTCAAGGAGAAACTGCAGCAACAAGGGCTGGAAAGCCTCGTGAACGAACTGGAGCGACTTGACCCAGATTATGCCGCGATGGTCGATCGCCGCAACACCAGCCGCGTGTGTCACGCGGTAGAAATATGCCGCCAGGCTGGCGTGCCCTACTCCACCCTGCGCACCGGCACCGCCAAGTCACGTGACTTCAACATCATCAAACTCGCCTTGAATATCGAGCGTGACAAACTGTTTGACCGCATCAACCGCCGCGTGGACCGCATGATTGAAGCCGGACTGGAGCAAGAGGCTCGCTCGGTATACCACCTGCGGCACCTGAACTCGTTGAACACCGTGGGCATGAAAGAGATGTTTGCCATGTTTGACGGCACGATGGACCGCCACACCGCCATCGAGCGCATGAAGAAAAACACCCGCGTGTATGCTAAAAAGCAACTCACCTGGTATCGCCGCGACCCCGCTATCACATGGGTCACCCCCGAAAATACCATTCCCACCGCCCTGCAACTGCTGCAAGACGGCGGGAACGTGTAACTAATATCCTTATACTAGATAGCTATCAGCGCTGGATCACATCGACAACGGTGTTGACGTCGGCAATATTCACCTCGCCATCGTCGTTCACGTCGGCAGCATCAGTGCCGATTTTACCCGACAGGATGATGTTGATAATCGCGTTAATGTCGGCAATGTTGACCTCGCCGTCGCCATTCACGTCGCCGGGTACGCTCGATTCAGTGTAATACAGCGTGAAGTCATCGACATAAGTCGCTGAGCTGCCGCCACCAAACATCGTGATGCGGAAGATGGCAGGCTGGTCGGCTGTGAGATTCAGCAACCATGTAGCGAGAGCCTCACTCTTTCCGTCCACAGTAACGGCATCTTCACCATCAAAGGCGTTGGCTGTCTCCCAGGTTTCACCGTTGTCCAGTGAATAGGTCAGACGATATTTGGACTCAGATGACGTCGGGTTGAAGAAGACCGCTTGAGCCAAGAAGAAGTTTTGGGCAAGAGGCTGAGCTGTATAGAAGTAACTGGGCTTTTTCATCATCACCGCATTAGTGCCATTACATTTACCCTCGCCAGGAGCTCTCACGCCGCTCTTGTAGAAGGACCATGAGGTAAAGTTACCCGGCACGTCCTTCGCGCTCGTGCTGCTATTGGCTGTCATGGACTCGAAGTCCTCGACCAAGTCCTTGCAAGGAGGCAGAATCATGATGTGCTCGATGGCTTCCTCGGGCATAGCGTACCAGGAATCATCCATTTTCATCAATCGGTTACCGCTCTCATCGCTCACCACTAAATCATATTTACCCCACTCGGCCGGTGCCATGAGTTGCATCTCATAGGTTTTCACCTCGTTGGTGTGAACCATTACCTCGCACAGCTCGCTGGTAGCCACCTCGTTGCCATCCTTGAGCAACGACACATACACGTTGCCCGTGGGACCATCCTGGTCGCCCCAAGGCTCATAATAGGAAATGTTCACCCCAATAGTGAAGGGCTTGTTGATCGTGATGCCACGAGGAACCTCAAACGAATCCATCGTATAAGTGTTGGCCAAGAAGCAGTCAACCAGATGGGCAATGCCATTGCTCACGGTCATCTTTACAAACAGCTCCTTGCCAGTGAAGTCACGCACCTCCTGGTCATAGTTGACGCCGCCGTCCAGGGAGTAAGACATTTTGATCTTATACACGCCGTCCTCGAGAGATGGCAGCAGATCCATGAGATAACGATGGCCATAGCCGCGCCAACCATCGAGATACTCCCTAACTTCTTCACGCACGTGCTGACGCTCAACACCGTCTTTATCGATGATGCTCAACGACATCGGGATCAAGGCATAATAACGTTTCCTGTTGCCTTGCTGTTCATAGCCCGCCGTGTCGAGCATGTTGCCCTCTACATTGAAGTTAGAGGTCGTTAACTCAATCTGGCTACCCAGTGGAGCCGATGTGGTCACGGGAAGCAACTGGGAGCGGATGAACAAGACATCGTCAATCTCACCAGCGCGCGCCTCGGGGAGAAGGCCGAAAAAGCCGTCCTGCCCATACTTGAAATCCATGCCAGCCGAGGGTGCCAGTACCGACACAAGGAAATTGCCGTCATAGGAACCACCCCAGCCCCAATTGACATGATAATAGCCATCATTGTCAACACCATCGAGAATGAAGCAGTGGCCACTGGCGCCAGTGGGATCAATGTTGTAGCCACAATAGACGATGGGACGTTGAGCGCTCAGCTCGCCTATCAGGAGCTCGTCCCACTCCTCGGCACCGAAATTGTCCCGATTGAGGATATAGCTATTCTCATTGTACTTGAAGTAACGTTTCATGGCCTGCAGGGCAGCCACCTCAGACGCACCGCTGCTGTTGCCATAACCCATATCCATGGAGATGCCCACATCAGACATCAACTTGGCAACGGCTTCGCAAGACTCGGGGCTGCTGTTGGCGTCATATTCATTGAGCATCAAGTCCCAGCGATAATGGGACTGGCTGTAGTCGGCGCTGAGTTCAGTCAGGGTCATGTTGTTCACATTGCAGGTGTAGGAATGGCTTCCCATACCCACATCGGGCCACTGGTAATAATTCATCACCTGAGCGACTCCCGTAGCCACACAACCCGTCACGGCACGCATGGTGACGCCAGCTGGCGTGGTATAGGTGGGACACTGGTCGTTATAGGGGGTGCCCTGGTCCCAACGGGTCGCAATCAGTGGAGCAATGGCGGCCACGCGCTTGGCGGGCTGATGGGCAACGGCGTTGCCATGGGATTGCAGGTAGGCGATTTGACGGTTCATCTCGTCCATCCAGTACTTCACCGAAGCCGGAATGTTGGTTGACGAGAAATCGCCCGACTCACCATAGCCTAACACCTGTGGCAACCGGTCATCGCCCGACACCACTACAAAACCGCCGCGAGTGCCGCGATCATATACATAAAAACGGTCGTTCTCGGCAGTATAAGCGAGCCTCAATGCCGACGGGGTAGCCGGAGACGCAAGGCGCGTGGATTTGGCCGAGAAAAACTGGTTGGCTACCTGACGCGCAGCCATTTCGCTGACGCGCGCAGCCTGAACATTGCTTACCACTGCCATTGCAATGGTAAATAAGAAAAATAGTCGTTTCATATTCTTTGCTTCAGATTCAGCCAACAAAGATACTATAATATTTAAAAAAATGCAGAAATATTGTCAGAAAAACAATATTTCTTAACTTTAAGTACACTTTATTATCAACTACGGATTACACTGATTGAACAAAGGCATCCATCTACTCATTCTTTCGAATTTCACGAAGGGCGTCCGCACACTAAAAAAAACTACGGATTTTTCTGAGATTTCCTGATGACTGGCGCATTCTTAATTGTCCACTAATTACACTAATTATTTATTATAATAAAAACGCTGATTTTCATGGATTTATTGAGATGGGAGGGGTCGCCGCAGGCGACATTTTCGTTAGGTTTTCTTTCCCCCCCGTGCTGACCGATTCTCTCGCTACGCTCGTTCATTCGGCCACCTCGGGGGGGTACTCAACGAGCCGCCCTCACGGGCGTCAGCACCCCAGGGGCAGCAGGCAGGCGCCCGAAGGGCGACCATTTGAGTAACCCCATGTAAATCAAGCTAACGAGCGCAGCGAGTGAGATTGATTCACAGGGGGATAAAGATGACCCGTCAACCCCGTCGCCTGCGGCGACCCCTTTCAATTCGC
>ONKD01000025.1:0-28966 GCA_900318345.1 uncultured Prevotellaceae bacterium | reverse complement strand
AAGCTAACGAGCGCAGCGAGTGAGATTGATTCACAGGGGGATAAAGATGACCCGTCAACCCCGTCGCCTGCGGCGACCCCTTTCAATTCGCGAAATTCGCGTTAAAAAATATTTTCACGTGAATTATCATGAATTGTCATATAATTAATGTTTAATTCATGATAATTACATGTAAAAAAAACTTTGCGCCTTAGCGTGAGACTTGGAGGCGGATGCCATCAGAAAAATCAGACATTTCAGGGGCGTTAATTCATGATAATGACATGTGAAAAAAACTTTGCGTGAGGCTGAGTCGAATAGTCACTACTTCTCGGGAGTGACTAACTTGGGGCTCAGTCGAGCAACTGGGCGATGGTGTCGCTCACGCGGCGGGCCGTGGTGTAATCCAGAGCGGCCTCGTTGGCGCCTGGGCGACCCATATAGAGGTTTGGATTGACGTATTGCATGGCGCTATCAACGGATTCCCGGCCCGAGAAATGGAACTCGTTCAGACCCGTCGCCTCGCGGATGCGACGGATGTTCTGCTCGGTCACGCCGCTGCCCGCCATGAGGATGATGCGCCCGTCGGCCTGGCGGTTGAGCCTGGCTAGCAGGTCGATGCCCTGCTCGGCCTTGGGTTGCTGACCCGAGGTGAGAATACGGTCAAAGCCCAGGGCAATCACGTCTTCCAATGCCTGCTCGGGGTTCACTGCGCGGTCAAAGGCACGATGGCAAGTCACACTCATTCCACGGCTGCACTCGATGAGGTAACGGTTTTTCTCGAGGTCAAAGGTGCCATCAGCGTTCAGGCAGCCAAATACCACACCGTCAACACCCAGTTGGCGGCACATGGCGATGTCTTCGGCCATGCGCTCCACCTCCAGGTCGGTATACAGGAAGTCACCGCCACGTGGACGGATGATGACGTGCAGCCGCGTGGTCGTCAGCACACGTCGCGCCACCTTGATTTCGCCATAACTGGGCGTTGTTCCGCCCTCGGGGATGCCGGCACACAACTCCACGCGGTCGGCGCCGCCCTCTTGTGCCGCCAGGCAGGACTCCACGCCATTGGCACATATCTCAACCATAAAATCTTCTCTTTTCATGACTTAACTACTAATTAATCGACACCTTGTTTAAAACTACGAATTATACTAATTAAACGAAGGCATCCGCACACTTATTATTTCGAATTGCACGAAGGCTGACGCTAACTTAAAAAAACTACGGTTTTTAAAAAACTACGGTTTTTTTTGCGTTTTCTGAGGGCTGACGCGATCTTAACGGTCCACGAATTAAACGAATTAAACGAAGGCTGGCGCAATCGTTTTTTTCCTGACTTCGTCACTTTTTTCTTGAGTGATAATTGTTAAAATATAACTGACTTATTAGCAATTTGTTATAATTTTGCGTCACCCATTTTTGGGTGACGCAAAAAGTTTTTTAACTATGTTTGTGAGGAAAAAGAAGAATCGGTCTGGCAGTATAAGCATCGTCGTGGCTGAGAAGAATCGAGGCAAACTTAAGGAGATTGCCACTATAGGCATCGCCAAAAGCGAAGAGGAGGTGGAGCCCCTGATGGACCAAGCCCGCAGATGGATAGCCGAGCGCCAGGAACGTATTCATCCGACGATAGACTTCGAGGGCCGCGCTGAGGAGGCGAGGCGGCGTGAACGGGAAGAAGTGGAACGTGTGGTCTCAAGCATTGAGAACGTGCTGCTCAACGGCTGTGAACTGATACTTGACCGTGTGTTCGACCTGGTGGGGTTCAATGCCGTTGATGACAAGGTGTTCCGCCAGTTGGTGCACAGCCGCTTGTCCTGCCCTGCCAGCAAGGCAGCGACCGTGGATTACCTGAAGAACCACTTCGACGAAGACGTGGACCTGTCGAGGATTTACCGCTATCTTGATAAGTTGAATGACAGGTACAAGGAGACTGTGCAGGACATCAGTGTGCGCCACACGATGGATATACTTGGCGGCCACATTGGAGTGGTGTTTTATGATGTGACCACTGTCTATTTTGAGACCGACCGTGAGGACGACCTGCGCAAGACCGGGTTCTCGAAGGAGGGGCGCCACAGCAACCCGCAGATCATTCTGGGGCTTCTGGTGAGCCTCGGCGGCTATCCGCTGGCCTACTGCATCCATGAGGGCAACAAATACGAGGGGCACACGATGCTGCCGGTGATTGAGGAGTTCGTGCGCCGGTACAACCTCGGCGAGTTCATTGTGGTGGCGGACTCCGGACTGATGACTGGCGCCAACATCGCCGAACTTGAGCGGTTGGGCTACAAATATATCATAGGAGCGCGCATCAGGAACGAGAGTGAGGCGGTCAAGAAACAGATACTCTCCCTGCCGAAGGTGAACGGGCGGATGCATGAGATATACAAAGGCGGAGAGCGCAGGCTGCTTGTGGGATACACCGACGACAGGGCCAGGAAAGACGCCTACAACCGCAACAAGGGCGTGCGCAGGCTGGAGAAACTCTACAAGCATGGTCATCTGACAAAGCAGAGCATCAACAAGCGCGGCTACAACAAGTTCCTCGACATGAGCGGCGACACGTCTGTCGAGATAAACCGTGAGCGCATTACCGAGGATGCCGCTTGGGACGGCCTCAAGGGCTATCTGACCAACACCGACATCCCCACCGAAGATGTCTTCACCGCCTACCATAACCTGTGGAATGTGGAACGGGCCTTCCGTATCGCCAAGTCCAAGATCGAGATACGCCCCATGTTCCACTTCACGCGGCGGCGCATCGAAGCGCACATCTGCATATGCTTTGTGGCGCTGAAGGTCTACAAGGAACTCGAGAGGAGATTAAAGGCGGCCAACATCGGAATGAGCGTCGACAAGGTGCTCAACATGGCAAAGACAGTCACCACAATCGTCTTCCGACTGCCAGAAAGCGGCAAGACTTTTGCCAAAACCATGCCCATGAAACGCCACCAGCGCATCGCAAAACTCTTCACCGACGAATTTTGGGGTACGCGTTGACGAAGTCAGGACTTATTATTTCGAATTGCACGAAGGCTGACGCTAACTTAAAAAAACTACGGTTTTTTTTGCGTTTTCTGAGGGCTAAGCAAATTAAATTTTTATATCAATTTTTCAATTAATTTGTATAAATTTCCCGTGCGTAGCACGGTTAAATATTGCGACGTTGAATTATGACACAGCCTCTACTTTGCTTTGGTGGGAGCACGAGGGCGGCCTTGAGGTTGGGGGTCGTGGGAGGTTATTGATTCATGATGATGTCGATGAGGTCGGAGATGTCATCGATGGCGACCTTGCCGTCGGCATTCACATCGGGGGCGGTGTTGCTGTGAAAGCCGCTCAAGAGAATGTCGATGAGCGTGATCACATCGTCAATATTGACCTGGTCGTCGCCGTTCACGTCTCCTTTTAATCGGGGTTTCATTATCGTGACATGCTGGGTGGCGGTGAGGCCGTTGCAGGTCGCATAGAGATTGCCCGATGCGGGCTGGGAGGCCGCGTGGAACGTGCCATCGACGTCAAAGGTGCCCACCTGGGGGTCGCAGGAGAACGTGCAGCCTTGCAGGTCACGCGACCTGAGCACGCCATACCGGTTGTAGCCCCACACACCGAAAGATGCTGTCGTGGAAGTGAGCAGGCTATAACAGCCCGGCTCAAAACCGATGACACTGATCTGGTCATCGTCAGGGGCAGTCGAAACCAACAGGCAACCGTTGCCCACAGGCCGCACACTGCCGTCACTGGGGTCGTTGATGACCTCATCGTTGACGACCATGCACGACGAGCCGCCACCATCCAGGTTCATGGCATTGACTGCCCCGAGGGCAAGGAAGATGCCCATCATGTCCTTGAGCGTGGCCCCCACCGAGATGTCTTGGCGTCCATCCACCACAACGAAGTAGAGGCGGGTGCTATCGGCATTAAAGCCGACGGCCGTGCGTGGATGCAGTTCCTGCCAGTCTTGTACCAACACACCATTCTGCATGATGATGTCGTTGCTGCCGCCGATGAGCTGATGAATCTCTACATCGCCCGGCTCGTTGTTGAACGTGAGCCTGAAACTGATGTTGAGCATGTCGCCCGCAGTAATCGAGGCGGCATGGTCGGCAAATGAGCCCTTGAGCCACAGGATGGCCTTGCCATCGGGAATATCAGTCAAGCCCCGTGCATCAAACACCGACTCGACTACACATGGCTCAGTGCCGTTAGGCTTCCACAGGAATTTCCCGCTGGCAGGCTTCAGCAGCACCATCTTACCCGTTGAGGAGCCAAAGTAGGTCCAACGGCCAAAGGCATTGGTAAAGAGAATGGACTGGTCGGCAGCAATGTCCTCGACATAATAGCGCAGACGGTTCACGAGGTTGAGCGGGAACGAGTCCTGGCCACAAGTGACCTGCCCCGAAAAGCGCAAGCGGTCGATATAAGGCCGGCGATTGCGATCCATCACAAAACAGGCACAGTTGTGAGTGCTTTCCAGCATTTCGCCCTCGCTCACCTGTCCGCTCAACGGGATACCAATCTCGGAGAGGACTGATGTGATGAAGAAGTCGCCATTGACTGCCGCTACCACCTCATGCCCCGGGCGCGTGTTGCTCGTCGCCATGTGGGGAGGGGTTTCCACACCCCACGAGTAGCCGCCACCCATGCAGGTTTCAAGCACCATGTGGGGGTTAGTGAGGTCCATCTCGGTGACGCTCACCTTGAGCGGCAAGGCAGGAATGTCAAACTTGGCCGATGTCACGCCTGGGCCCACCAGATGAGGGAAAATGAGCGTGTCCACGTCATAGGCATGGCCGCTGATGACCCACTGGTCGCGGGCGGTACCCGTGGAAAAGCCCAGAGATACCGCCAGTAGCACAGTCAGTAGAAAATGTATTCTCATTAACTCAGAATGATATCAATCACCATATTAATGTCAGTGATATTGACCTCGTTGTCGCCATTCACATCACCTGCAGGAGAAACCGCCCCTGACAGGATCAGGTCAATGATGCAACTCACGTCAGAGATGTTCACCTCACCGTCACCATTCACGTCCCCCAGGACGGGTTGCGGTCCATCGGGCGGCATCGCGGCATAAACCAGCTCCATGCCTGGAATCTGGAGGCTATATTGTTCCCCCACCGTGGGAGAGGCATAGGTGATGTAGTAATAGACCAGATGCAGCGGAAAACTGCCCAAATCGGCCGCATTGCACACATCACTCACTGGAGCATCGATAATGACCTCGCCCTGTACTCCGTCGGGCACAGCATACTCGACCGTATTGCGCTCACCATAGGCATTGCCGATGAGCATCTTCACCGTCTTGAGCTGCAAAGCGCCAGGCACCATGCGCAGGCGCAACGTGTCGGGAAGGCCCCAGATTTGCACGGCCTTGGTAATCTTGATATAAGGGTTGCGGGAAGACGAACCCGTGAAGTCAATCTGCAAGCCATTGTCAAGGGCGGTCACCGTGCGGTCTTTACCGCCGCTCTGGGTGACCTCCCACGTAAAAGGGTCGATGGGAGCGTTCTCTACAGTGGTGATGCGCCCCTTGGGATTCTCAACACTCACCAGCAGCGAGTCGGCCAACAGGGGATGTGCCGAACCGACAAACGCCTGCCCGTCGGCCACCGCAGTGATGATGCCGCGCTCGTTAACCGTGCAGACCGTCTCATCGGTCGAATACCACTCCACGACCGAGGGGTCCACCTGGTCCATGCCGTAACCGCTGATGCCGTTGATGTTGATGCCATAAGGGTGAAACTGGTCGATGACCACACTGTCGCTCACCAGGCGCCACTGCGCCTCCATGACGGTGACAGGCTGCGAGGTCGTGATGTCACCATAGGAGGCATAGAGGTAGCCCGAAGCGGGATGGGAGGCCGCATGGAACGTGCCGTCGGCGTCAAAGGTACCCACCTGGGGGTCGCACGAGAAGGTGCAGCCCTGCAGCTCGCGCGTCTTGAGCACTCCATACTGGTTATAGCCCCACATGCCGAACGACGTGGTGGCCGAAATCGACAGGTTGTAACAACGCGGCTCAAAGTTGATGATGCCGATCTCATCGTCGACAGGAGCCGTCGCGACCAATAAACAACCATTGCCCACGGCGCGCACGGGGCCATCGCTGGGATGGTTGATGACCTCATCGTTCACCACCATGCATGACGAGCCGCCACCGTCAAGATTCACGGCATTGACAGCCCCTAGGGCATCAAAAATGCCCTTCATCTCCAGGAGGGTCACGCCCACCGATGTCATGTGGCGGCCATCCACCACGACAAAGTAGAGGCAGGTGCTGTCAGCATTGAAGCCGATGGCTGTGCGGGGATGGCGCTCGGCCCAATCCTCCATGAATTGCCCGTTCTGCATGATGATGTGGTTGCTGCCACCGATGAGCTGATTGATGGTCACATCGCTGGGCCCGCTGTTGAGGGTGAGCTTGAAACTGATGGAGAGTTCATCGCCCACATTCATCGTGGTCACCTGGTTGGCATAGGTGCCCTTGAGCCACAGGATGGCCTTGCCATCGGGGATGGTGGTCGAGCCCTGAGCATCAAAAATCGACTCGATGACGCAACGCTCCACACCGTTGCAGTTCCACGTGAAGGCACCGTCGGCAGGGCGCAGCAGCACCATCTTGCCGTCAGATGAGGCGTCATAGGTCACGGGGCCATAGCTGCGGGTGAAGAGGATGGACTGATTGGCAGCGATGCCCTCATAGGCATAGCGCATGCGGTTTACCAGGTTCAAGGCAAACGATTGCTCGCCACAGGTCACACGCCCAGTGAAGGTCAACCGGTCCATGTAAGGGCGGTTGTTATCGTCCAGCACCAGACAGGCGCGGTTGTGACTACTGAGCACTAACTCGCCCCCGCGCACCTGTCCGCTCAAGGGCAGTCCCACCTCGTTGGTGGGCGAGGTCATGAAGAAGTCGCCATTGACAGCTGCCACCACCTCATGGCCAGGGCGCGTGTTGCGCGTAGCCATGTTGAGGGGAGTCTCGGTACCCACCGATTTCTCGGCGCCCAAGCAAGTTTCCATCACGATGTAGGGGTTGGTCAAGTCCATCTCGGTCACGCTCACCTTGAGCGGCAGCGCCGGGATGTCAAACTTGGCGGCAGTAACGCCCGGTCCCACCAGATGGGGGAAGATGAGCGTATCGACCTCGTAGGCCTTATCGCCGATAATCCACTGGTCACGGGCAGCACCAGTTGCACACCCGATGACCAGTGTTAAGAGGACAGCAATGAAAAAACGCTTGTTCATGATTTTAATATCATGTCAATTACGAAATTGATATCGGTGATGTTGATTTCACCGTCACCGTTCACGTCACCCGAATCGGAAACCTTACCAGACAGAATCAGGTCGATAATGTCGCTGATGTCAGAGATATTCACCTCGCCGTCACCATTCACGTCGCCAGGTACTGGCGGTTCGTCAGTGCTCACATTGCGGCCGATTTTATAAACCGCCATGCCGTTGTAAGCCTTGAAAGTAAACAGGGTTATCTCTTCAAAACCCTCATCGTCAACGCCATACTCCACGGCGAAGCTATGCACGCGCAAGCCGCTATCATTCACCTTGCCCAGACTGTCGGCGGGGATTTTCCAGTATTTGGTCATGCCAGCCAGGGATTGTCCCTCACCCAATTCACAGATGTTGGCCTGGCAACCGTAACCGTTACCGTTCATGTCGGCGATGACATAAACAAAGAAGTCGCGGTCATCGAGCTTGAATTCAACGCAGCCATTGGGAGTGGCTTTAGGCCACAGTTCGGGATCCACATCCTCAAACGAGTCGATGACCGAGCCCGAAAAGTCATAAATCACTGGAGCTGTGTCAAAGCAGTCGATATAGAACATCTCACCGCTGTAACGCGATTCCTCGTCGGGACCCTCAATCATCTTGATGACCGGAGCCAGCGAGAAACCAGTCTTAGTCTCAGGGTAGAAATTGATGATGTCCATATAGGGGTCGCCGTCAAAGCCACCCTCCCAGTCACCGCCTTGATCGGCGTGCATGCGGTACAAGGTGGGGAAACCGGGATCGGCCGTAGAACCCGCTACGGTCATGATGTTGCACTCGGCCTGCTCAAGCGTGAGGTCACCGATGACATCCAGGTAGTCGGTGCGCTGCGGGGCATCGCCCTTATCCATCTCAACAACAAGGGTGAGTTCGCCTGTCTCGGTATCGACCAGATAGACAGGGATATACTGCTGTGCGGTAGAGGTCATGGGAGCGACCCAAATGTGGTGGAAACTGTCCTTACCGATGCTTGCCACACCCAAGAATCGACCATAAGGCGCACCATCAAGCGTCAGGGGCAAATCTTCCAATTCGGTGCCATCGGCAGCTGAAAAACGGTGAATTACCGACTGTGAGATCGTGTCGGTGCCAATGATGACGGCACGCTCCTCGCTGCGGGCCACATAGATGATGCCCTGGTCCATCGTCGCCGTGCGGGCGCGCTGGTTACAAATGGGGCTATTGGTATAAGCAGCAGGAGTGTGAACGCGGTCAAAAATCCACTGGTTGACAATCTTGATGCCATTCACCTCGGGATAGGTCTGGCCATCGGTTACGGCCCATGCACTGAGTGCAGCCGTCAGTAAAGCAATGAATAAGAGTAATGATTTTTTCATCGTTGGAATCAATTAAGGGTTAATTATGTGATCGGTTGGAAACAAGCAGCGGATTGTCGCGGATGTGAGTCACACTCCGGGCAATCCGCTGCCTTAGCTATTATGATCGTCACTCTAGACGAAGTAATGTTATCCTCTCAAGATGGCATCGATAACGGCATTGATATCGGTGATGTTGATTTCACCGTCACCATTCACGTCACTCATGGGCGAATAGTTTCCTGACAGAATCACATCGATGATGTCGCTCACGTCAGAGATATTGACCTCGCCGTCGCCGTTCACGTCGCCAGGCACTGGGGGTTGTTCACCGCCCACGTTAGAGCCTATTTTATACACAGCCATGCCATTGTAGCACTTGAAGATGAACAGGGTTACTTCTTCGTTGCCCTCGGCATCGACGCCATATTCCACGTTCATGCTCTGCACGCGTGTACCGCCATCGCTCACTGCACCCAGCTCATCGGGCACCATCCAGTAGCGCTGCATTCCGGCCATCGTCATGCCCTCGCCTAGCTCGCAGATGTAGACCTGGCAAGCCTTGTTGATCATCGTGGTCTCGTCAACGCCGGTATATTGAGCGGCTACATAGACGATAAAGTTGCGTCCATCAAGCGTGAACTCGCACACACCGTTGGCACCAACATCCATGGGCAAGCATTCGGGATCAACCTCCTCAAAACTTTCCACCAGAGTACCTGTCACGTCATACAGGATGGGCGAAGAAGAAAAACCATCAATGTAGAACAGTTCACCACTGTAGCGGTTATCCTCGTCCTCGCCAAGGATCATCTTGGCCACGGGAGCATAGCCCCATTGAGTCACAGTCTCGGGGTAAAAATCGATGATGGCCAGGTAAGGATCACCATCAAAGCCACCTTCCCAATCGCCACCCTGATCGGCGTGCCAGCGATAGATATACTCTGAGCTAGCACCCACTGACATGATGTTGCACTCGGCCTCCTCGAGCGTGAGGTCACCCATCACGTCGATGTAGTCGCAACGCTGCAAGGCATCGCCCTTGTCAAGCTCGGCAACAAATGTCAGTTCACCCGTTTCCTTATCTACCAGATAAACTGGCTGAACCGTTGCCAGGTTGCTGGAGAATGGAGCCATGTACAGGTGCCCAAAGTTGTCAACACCCACGGTATTGCTGCTCAGGGTCGCACCGCCATAAATATTGCCATCGAGCGTCAACTGCAGTTCCTTGACCAACTCGCCATTAGTAGCGTCCACTTTGTAAATCACACTCTGGCTCAAGGTGTCGGTACCTTGAATCACGGTATTGGCGTTAGAGCGCGCAATGTAGATAAAGCCGTCGTTCATCACCGCTGTGCGGGCACTAGTATTGCAATAGGGACGGTTAGACCACACATCTGCAGTGTGGGCACGGTCCTGAATCCACATGTTCTTGATACCAATGCCGTTAACCCGCTCATAATTCACCCCGTCGGTCACGGCCCAAGCCGATGCCACCGTCGAAGCCATGAGCAAAACAAAAAGTAATAATTTCTTCATAATCAGTTAGTTATTGGTTAATAAATATTGTTTCTATCTTCTATTCAATAATCAACTAGCAAAGTTAATTAATTATTTGAGACTTTCAAAAGCCGATGGGACATAATTTCAATAAAACCATCAAGCCCAAGTTGTAGGATTCTTTCATTGTCTCACAACAAGCGCCTAATCGCTACTGCCGCCGATAGCCCAACCGCTCGTCCATCCAGGCGATGCGGTCATGGATCCACTGCTTGAGATAAGCGACCTCGTCGTTAAAGTCCTTGGCAATGTAATAGTTGGGCCACACATACTCGCCCCAACGAGGCCATGCCTGACTGTTGCGCTGCTCAGCGCCGCATGAGGTGAGTTCGGTCGCCAGCGAGTCGATGACAGCCATCACACGCTCCTCGGTCAGGTTGGTGTTGCGGTATTGTGCCCAGCGTGCTTTGAGTTGCTCCACATAGGCCTTGTCGCCATTGAGCCTGTACCACCAGAATGGGACCAGCAGGTCCTCGTTCTGGTCTCGCATCAGGTCGTTGCTCTGGTAAATCCACGTGTCGGTGCGCCAGCCGTCACGTATCTTGCAGTTGCCATAGGCAATGTTCATGTCCCACACCACCATCTTGAAGCGCCCGTCACCACTATCACGGCGCTTGTAGAACTTGCCGCTCTTGCGATAGCCGTCGATGTTGTGCCCCAATTCCATGGCGAGCTGATAGTCGATGAACGAGGTCACATCGATGTACTTGCGATAGCCCGTTTGGGGGTCGCTGTACTGTGATGATGCCATCACACGCTCCATCTCGTCGATGAGCGAGGTGATATAACTCATTTGAGAGGCTTTCATCTTCTCAAGTTCAGGTGACTTGAACTGGAAATGCACAAACCTATCAGTTATCGGCCTGCCCGAGGAATCCACCGGATGGTACTTGGAAACATAGTTCACGTCGTCGTCATAGTCCACCTCGACCAGGTAGTCGCCCGTCAACGCGTCACCCGATGTCCCTGGCTTGGCCAGGTTGAGGCGATGTTTCCCCTTGGAGACCACCTCACACAAGATATAGACCCCATAATAGGTGCCGTCAAGGAAGAGTTCGCAATAGCGTCCCTGGGGCACGTATTCCATCCATGGGCGCGCCAGCTCAAAGGCGAGCAGGTCACGCATCATGCTCTTGTCAGAGTAAGGAGCCAGCAAGGCCCAATTGTTGTCCTTGCCAAGCCCCAAAATCTCCACTTTCTTCTTTTTAGAGCTCTTTTTCAAGGGCTTTTCCAGCGTGCGGAATGAATAAGGCTTCTTGTCGCTGGCATTGAGGGAGGAATTACCACGATAACGCAAGGCAATGGGGCCCTCATAATCAACACTCTGGCCAGGATGGGCCACCGTATCGGCATAATTGAGGTTGCCCTTGCCGTTATAGATGATTTTCATGTGGGCGGGAATGCGCTCAAAGCGGTCAACCGTCACACCGTCCACCTCAACCCACACGATGGGCAGGTTGGTCGAGTCCAGCGCCACATTAGCGTTGTCGGGCGGGAAATTGTTCTTGTTGGGCTGCCGGTCACATGAAGTCACCAGCATCAACAAGACCACTGCCATGAAAATCATCTGTTTCATATTCCTAAGATTATTCAATTAGACAAAATCACATCGATGACAGCATTGATATCGGTGATGTTCACCTCGCCATCGCCGTTCACATCGCCTTCAGCCGAAGTCTGTCCTGACAGAATCAGGTCGATGATGCCGCTCACGTCAGAGATGTTCACCTCGCCGTCACCGTTCACGTCACACTCGATGGCATCACGATAGACAAACGTGCGAATGTCGCAATAGTCGGTAAACTGCGGCGTTGTGCCTGTCGCTAGCGTGCGGTAAGCATAGCGGGCACGCACGTAGTAGGTCTTGCCGTCGATGAGTTTTCCCACGCCCTTGATGGTACCCAGTTGAGGGGTCTCAAAGGCACCCTCAATCGTACCGTTATAGGACGAGCGCGCGGGGAAACTCTCAGAACTGCTGATCTGCACCCTGAGTGAGCCAGGCCCCTCGACGGGTTCAAACCGCACCACATCATCACGATACAATGTCATTCCGTCCCTTGAGGGCAGCACATACACAGGCACTGGTGGAATCACTTCAACAGTGGTGAATGTCGAGATGGGCGTCACTGCCGTCTTGCCATCCGACATGGCGGTCACACGGACAAAGTAACTCGTGGCCCCCGCCAACTTGTATTTAGGCACTTCCCAGCGCGCCTCGTTCAAGCGGATGGTATCAGGGCTGTTCATCGTGCTCGATGTGGACAGTTCCAGCAGATAGGCCGTGCCTGGAGCGCCCGCCGTCCACGTGATGGTAGGAGTCAATGAAACCGCCTGGTCACCGTCGGACGGTGTGACAATGCGCATCTTGGAGAACGTGAATTGCCACAGGTCGCTCACGTTGTCGGTCTGGTTGAGGCCGCGAGCAATCACGCGCCACCAGTAGTTCCCCTCAGCCAAGAAAGGTATCTTGCACAATGGGCAACTGGTTGAATCCACATCTAGTTGGGTCACGAGTGACTGCATTTGCTCGTCGGCAAACACCTGCACGACAAAATTGGAGGCATTGCTGCTCCACTGCAGGGCCGACATTTCGGTCACCTGTCCACCGTTCTCGGGATAGGTCAGGATGGGCTTTTCGGCCTGGGAAGGCACCACGCCCGGCATGACGGGTGCATACTCGTTTTCCCAGCGGTCGAGGATGGTCACGGCATAGCGGTAACCCTCACGCTTGGCGGCAGGCAAGGTGAAAGAAGCCCAGTAGCTCACGCCCTCGATATACTTGGCCTGGCAATGGAAATCCCTATCTTCTACCCCATTGGGGATGGCATAGACAACATAGCGCACATTGGGGATGCTGTCCCACGTGAGCGTACCATCATTATAGGCAAGATTGGTCACCGTTGAATAGGTCTGGTCGGGAGTGAGCCAAGCCGGTGCAGGGTTAAGGGCTATCGTTGAGTAGAGGCTATCCTTGAGCCAGATGCGCAACTGACGCACCTTGCCATCGATTTTCTCGCTCTTGTTGCGCCACGTGTAGTAGCGGAAATATACCATTCCCGGATTGCCCCCTGCCGCCATGGCCTCGCGCATGACACGACCCTGCTTGACATACTCGTTGAGGGTCCAGCCTGCATCATCGGGCACCCACTGGCTGATGTAGATGTGGCGGTTGAAACGTGCAGCGATCTTGCCCCACCAGGTAGTCACTGGGATGAACGTGCCGCTCGTGTTCCAATAGACCTGCGGCGCCAGGAAATCGATGGTACCACGGGTGACCCATGCCATGGGGTCGCTATAAATCTGGTTGTATTGCCAATCGCTGCCTGGGCTGGGCTCGACGCCATATTGGGCGGCTACTGCAGGGTTACTGCATGCCACACCAGCCGGGCCGATGCCGAAACGCACCCAGGGCTTGGTCGTCTTGACCATGTCGTTGACGTCCTTGACCATCTGGTTGACATTCTCGCGGCGCCAGTCACCCTGTGACATGGAGCCTCCAGCCTGCTTATAGGCATTATACAGGTTGGCATCGAGTGAGAACGAGGGATTATCCTGATTGTAAAAATAATCGTCAAACACCAGTCCGTCAACATCATACTTGACCAGAATGTCCTTGCACACGTCCACCACACGCTGCCTCACCTCAGGGATGCCCGGATTGAGCACCGTCTCATAATCGGTGGTCAGCAGCCAGTCGGGATGGGTATAGACGTAATCCAGTTCGCTCTGTCCCCACATGTTGGCACCATGGCCATAGCGGTAGGGGTTAACCCATGCATAGACCTCGATGCCGCGCTTGTGGGCCTCATTGACGAGAAACTCAAAGGGGTCGAACGCCGGCGCCACGCCACGCGTGCCCGAGACATAACTGGACCAGGGCTCATAGGCCGAATTATACATCGCGTCACACATCGCGCGGACGTGGTAATAGACCACGTTGATGTGGTTGACGCGCATGGTGTCGAGCATCTTGCGGCAGGCATTCTGCATAATAGGCGTGTTGCTTGCCGTGATGGCTCCGCTGGGCCAGTCACTCAGGTAGGCGGTCATCCAGATGCCGCGCTGTTCCCGCTTGGGAAGCTCATCGGCAGCAATGGCAAAACTGGCGACAAACGCCGCCAGTAATGCTATCAGGATTAGTTTTTTTGCCATAGTCCTTAGTTTTTAGTCCTTAGTTGGGCTTTAGAACAGGTTGGTCTGGCGCGGATTGATGCACACACCCAGGATCTTGTCCTTATTGCCGTTGAAGTTATATACCTTGCCATCATTGGGATTGAAGTAGTACAAGCCCGTGGTGTAGGTCTTCTCGGTCGTTGCGGCACGGAAGCCGAAGTAGACATAGTGAGTCGTGGCATCGACAGCAAACTGGGTGGTGTAAACACCCTCGGCATCAGTCGTGTTGATGGGATCGGCATCCATGGTGATGAAGTGGATGTACTTATCATAGGTCACCGTGGCGTTCTCGGCGGGAATTTCATATTGAGTGAAGCCCACGCCTGGGGTGGTGCCCTTGGTCATCCACACATACAGGTAGCCCAAGTCCTCGTCGAGCGTGAAGGCGCGCGGCTGCGTCGTCTCGAGCACGATGGGATGCGGCACGGGCACGCCCGTTCCCGTCTTGCCGATGTCGCTGGAGCGGAAGCGGTAGATGCCGTTGCCCGAATAGTTCTTGCCCCACCAGAACATGCCCGTGCGGTCGAGGTACAGGCCCGTGTGGATAGCACCATAGGCAATGCCCTGGCCATAGTAGCTCAACTGGTTGTTGACGACATAATAGCCAGCCGTGCTCGTGTAGTTGGTCTGCTCCACCTCGCCTCGTGCACTGAGCGGCATCGTGCGAATGCCTGTATTACGGTCGGTGTAATAGAGGGTCGTTGCATCGGCACAGCCCTGGAAGGGGTCGTTGAAGGCAGGACCGCCCACATTGGTCACCATGACATTGGCGGTCTGACCATCGGCACTCATGACAGTGATCTTGCCGTCACCCAGGTTGCCAGCCTCGTCGTTGATGTAGTAGTACTGCTTGCCGCAGTCCAGGATATAGACGTTGTCCTGCTCGATGGTGGCGCTGTCGGTCACCGTCTTCTCGGTGGCAAACACGAGTGTTGTGGGCATGTTACCCGAGCTCACGCCCATGTCAAAGGGCAGGTTTTTAGTACCCGGAGGCAACAACGACAGGTCCACCAGTTTCACAGCCATGATGTTTCCGCCCAGCACGGCATAGTACAGTGTGGGGGCAGGAATCGAAGAGCCCACCTGCACGTTGACATAACTGTCATCGAGACGGCGGTTCTCGCCATTGATGTCAAACCAGGTTTGCAGGGTAATCCTCTGTGAACCGATGTTGCTGAAGGTGAGTTTACCAGGATTATCGATTGTGCCATCTTCGTGGCTATATCCCTCAAAGGTTGTGATCACGTTGCCATCGGCATCGTGAGTGCCGTCGGGGAACGTCCACACATACTTGCAAGTGAGGTTATCAGGGTTAGGCAGCTCGATATCGAGCGTGACGTCAACATCGTTGATGACCACGGGGGTTGCGCTCTGTTCGGCCACACTCAGCACTGGAGTGATGTCATAGATGAGCAGCGGATAGGTGCAGGTACCCACACCATCAACCGTGAGCGTCACTTGATAGAGACCAGCCTTGGCATACTTGTGTGAGGGATTCATCTCGGTGGAGTTGGTTCCGTCACCGAAGTCCCATGACACTGTGCCCGTCTTGGACGAGGTATTGGTGAACTCGACCGTCGATACCACATAGAAGTCCAGACCATAGCGGTCATCATCCACCCTGTAGGTGAAGTCCACATCCTTGCTGGCAAAGTTGCCATAGTCGGGTGTCTTGTCGATACACGACACGACCGTTGCAGCCATCAGGACAAGGAACACTATTTTATTGAATGTCTTCATCGTTTCAATTGATTTTAGTTCAGGTCGATTTTCTTATTATCGGTAGTAACACCCATCTTCCCGTCGCTGTCGTATACCCTGAACTCGGGCCACAAGAAGTAGTCGCGCTTGAAGCTGACCGTATATTCCTTACTGGCTGAGTTATAGATCCACGAGGTGAAAGGAATCGTCTCAATCATGCTCTTGAAGTAGGGCATGTACTGGCGGCGCACCGTGGTGATCTTGCCACCCGTGTCGTCACTGTAGCGCGAGAAGAGCCAAAAAGCGGCCTTGTAGACCGGCTGCACGTTAGCCCCTGTTGGAGCATCGCCCTCACTGGCAATCTCGTGATAAACGGCTGTACCATCCTCACTGATCGTGATGTAGTAGTAATGGTCAATCTCATCGGTCGTGTACCACGCGTTAGACTTGTCGGCCATGACGGTGTCGGTGGGGAAGTCGATGCCATACTGGGCATTGAGCTGCTGGAACAACTCAATGGGGAAGCTGTAGTTGATGTAGACGTTGCGCAGGTCGTTGTAGTAGGTGCTGTCCTTGGTCAAGGCGTTGACCATGTAGTCCTTGAACTCCTGCTGGAACGTCGAGGGATAGTAACTGTCAAACTTCTCTTGATCCCACTGGTTGGGATTGATCCATGTCACTGGAGCCAGTGTGCGTGACGTGGGGAAACTGTCGGCCAGGACATACTCATAGCCATCCCACTCTGCCTTGCTGTGGGGATAGGAGGCTACCTGCTGACTAGAGCGCACCGTGTCGGTCAAGGAGTAGGTCTTGGTATAGGCCAGCGACGTGGTCAACTTGCTGGTGGCTGTTGCGGTCTGCTGACGCCCGATGAGGCACCACACCTCGCTGTGGTCGATGGCCTTCTCGCTGGTCGTGTAGTACTTGCTCTTGAAGCCAGCGTGCTTGCCCGCCTTGACCAGCGTTGAGGTCAACTCCCAGTCCACCGTGGGCAACACCTGTCCCAGTTCACCGTTGTCGGCAAACGGGTCGTGTATCGCACACGAGGTGGTAAGCAACGCTACCAGAGCTATCAGTCCATATAATTTATATCGTTTCATAATTGTTGTCAACTATTAACTATTATCTATTAACTATTCACTACTCTTGAGTCAACGAGGTGACTTCTCCATAGTTGTGGGCCCAAATCATGGGTTCCTGCAGCCACTTGTAATTCTTGTAGGCGCCTAGACGCTCGAGTTCCTGGCGGTTGTACTTCTCCTCAGTCTCGGGGTCATAGTTGATGCGCTGGATCCAGGTGTTCTCCTTCTGCTCCTCGGTCAAGCCGTCAATCCAGTAGGCTGAATAGAGGTTGTAAGGCCGGCGCAGGGTGGGATAAACAATTTCCTGGTTGTCACCGATGCCGTAGTGGTTGCGGTTGTTACTATAGTGGTAACGGCGCATGTCGGTCCACTGCTCGGGCTGCAGGTACATAGCGATGTACTTTTGCTGCATGAGGTCGCTCAGCGAGAACTCGCTGGGATTGAAGAACCAGTGCTTGTTACCGCGCTCGGTCACCTTGTCCACAGCGGGCTTGGTGCTCGTGCCACGGAAGTAGTCCTCGTTGTTGAGGAAAGCGTTGACCTGGGCATCCCAGTACTCGGCCGGCTGGTAACCAGGCTTGCCGCCACTGACGGAGTTGCCGGGATACTTGTTATCGGTGTTGGCATTGTAATTCTCGTTGGGATAGATGCGCAGGAATGCGGCAAGGTGACGCTGGATGTTCCACTGTGTGGCTTCGCGGGCCAGTTCACAGGCCTCGGTCTTACGGCCCATCCAGTACAGGGCCTCGGCCTTGATGAAGTAAAGTTCCTCCATCGTGAACAAGGGGTTATAGCAGTCAGACCTGCCAGCATAGGCTCCCATGTACAAGTCGGGATAGTTGGCGATCTTGTAAGACGTACCCATGCCGATGTTGTTCTCGAGGTAACGCATCTTGATGCGCTCGCTGGTCACCGAGGGGCTGGCGGGACCCGTGCGGGCAACCATCAGCAGGCCGCAGCGCGGGTCATTGGCAAAGCCGTCATGGGCGCCCTCGGCATTAAACATGCCGCTGGTCATCTCGTTGTCGGGCTTGCTCAGGCCCAGCAGGTCAACCATAAAGAACTTGCTGGGGATAGCGCTACCCAAGAGGTTGGCGCGAGACTCCCACGAGTTGATGACGGGCTGGGCGACGCTCCACACGGCGCTCATCGTGCCCGTGCCGCCGTCCCAATAGTAACGCGGCTCGTTGCCAAACCAGGCGTCGCGGCTGCCCTGATAGTCAAACACATCGCCCTTGCGCCACTGGTTGATGGCAGCATCGGCGGCATCCACAATCTGCTGGCACATGGCCGCACTGCGGTCCACGTTGGGAATGTTGCGCAGCAACAAGCGGGCCTTGATAGCCATCACCAGGCCTTTCCATTTCTCGAGGTCACCTGCATAGATGCGATCTTCCTTCACCGTGATGGGCTGGTTGTCGGGACTATTGGCAATAGCGGGATCATCATACATCTTGATGAGGTCGTCACACTCCTGCAGCATCCAGGCATAGACTGAAGCCTGGGTGTCATACTTGGGCGCGATGCTCTTGTAGGCCTCGCTGCGGGGAATATCGCCGAAGGCGTCGGTTGTCAACTGCGTGGACATCAGCATGATGGTGCGTCCAATCAACTCATAGTTGGGTGAGTTGATGGCCTGGGAATTTTTCACCAGGTTGTCGGTGTTCTTGCCGATGTCGTAGAAGTGGCGGCGCCACATCGGGTGGCGGTTCATTGTCAGCATCTCCCACTCACACTTGTAACTGTAAGCGCCCACCGAACTCTTGCCGCCGGTGGTGAGCATCTGGGAGAAATAAGCGTAGTATTCGCTGTGGTCATAGACCACCTGCTGGGCATAATAGATGATGACGGGCAGTCCGTCCTTGGCATCAATGACGTGGGCCCTGTCGGGGTTGACGTTATCGTCAAGGATATCGTTACATCCCACCGACAGCAGGCCAACCAGCATCAATAAAGCTAAAAATTTGATCTTTTTCATAGTCGTTGGCCTCCTGTTTAGAATGTTGCTTTAAGTGTGAAGTTGAAACTGCGCGTGCTGGGCACGTTGTAATTGTCGATACCGGCGCTACCCGTACCACCCGCTGTCGAAGCGAGCACGGCAGGATCATTGCCGCGATACTTGGTCAACAGGAACAAGTTGCGCGCTGTAGCGGTGAGCGTTAAGCCCTTGACAGGCCACGTTTGCTTGAAGTGCTTGCCAAAGTCGTAGCTCAGCGTCACATAACTCAAGCGGATGTAAGAGCCATCCTCGATGAAGTTAGACGAGACGGTCGAGTAGTAGGTGTTGATGAAGTTGTAGTCAAGCACGATGGGCGTGGTGTTCTTGACATAGGTCGTCGTTCCGTCAGGACCAGGCACGGCCTGCACGCCATCGATGATGTACTCGCGGTTGCGGTACTTGTCATAGAGGCTGCTCATGCCGTTAGTAATCTGGCTGCGGCCCGTGACGTTGACCACGTCGCCGCCCTTGCGGCCATCGAACAGGAATGATAGCGTCGCGTTCTTGTAGCGCAAGGTGCTGCCGATACCCAGCAGCCAGTCGGGCTCGCGGTTACCGATGTAGATACCCTTGGCACTGTCGATGATGGGATAACCGTTCTCGTCACAGATGATGTTGCCGTTAGGGTCGCGCACGTAATCCTTACCCGAAATACCCGTTGAGGACTCATGCAGGCGGCACACGGGGAAGATGTCACCATACTGGGTGCCCTGGATCTCAATCAACTCGTTGGGCAGCGAGAGCACCTTGCTGCGGTTGAACGAGAAGTTGGCAAAAGCCGTCCACGAGAAGTCGTTTGTCTTGATGATATCCTGATTTAATGAAATTTCCATACCGTGGTTCCTGAGGCTACCCTCGTTGCGGGTCTGGAGAATCACACCCGAGGCAGGCGACACACGCACGGTGACAATCTGGTTATCGACTGTGGTCGAGTAATAGGCGATGTCGAGGCGCGTCCAGTTGCGGAAGAAGCGCAGGTCAGCGCCAATCTCCCACGACTTGGTCATCTCGGGTACCAGGTCAACCGCGCGCGAGACAGTAGGATCCACGCCGTAACCGCCATCAGGGAAGAGCACCCACTGCTTGTAGGTGTCGGTGAACAGGTATCGGGGGCTGTCCTTACCTACCTTGGCCCAGTTGCCGCGCAACTTGCCGTAGCTGAACCAGTCGTTGGTCAGGTTAAACAACTCGCTGAAGATGACACCCGCCGTCACCGAGGGATAGAAATAATTGGTCTGGGAAGCCTGCTTGAAGGCCGACGAGCCGTCCATGCGGCCAGTAACCGACAGCTGAGCCATGCCCTTGTAGTCAAACCTCAGTTCGCCAAAGTGGCCATACTTGTTGTACCTCGAGTGGTACAAGGTGGGGCGGTTGGCAACGAGCAAGTCAGGAATTTCGTTAGTAAAGTCGGTGTTATTGAAGCTATAGAACTCACCGCCGAGCTGGAAATGCTCGTTATAGATCGAGGACTCCAGTCCCTTGACTTCCTTGTACTCCAGACCATAGAGTGCACTCACGGTATAGTCCTCGGCAAAGGTGTGCTGATAGGTAGCCATAAACTGCATGTTGAGCAGGGCTCCACGCGAGGGCTGGAAACTGTAAGAGCCATACTTGGACTGCAGGCTGACAAGCTTCTCCTTGACTTTTTCATCGTTGGGGTCCACCAGGTCGCCGTCATAGAGGCGCGGAACCGTGTAGGAGTCATACATCGAGTAGCTCTTGTCATAGCCCATCTTGCCGGTGAACACGAGGTTCTTGATGGGCTCATAACTGATTTGTCCGTTGAGGATGAATCGGTTGCCCTCGGTCTCGCTCCAGTCCATGTAGCGGCCGTAGTAGGGCGACACGGCGGCGTTGAGGCGCTCGGTGTCGAGCAGGTTCTCCCAGTGGTCATAGTAGGCCCACCAGTTGACGTGTCCCTCGAGGGTGCGGTAGTCGCTCATGTCCTTGTTGATGCCCCAGTTATAGATGGTGGACATCGAGTTGCCAAAACCGCGCGACTTGCGGTTCATGAAGTTGGCACTCAGCTGCAATGTCACCTTGTCGCTGGGCTTGTAGATACCCTTGATGAGCGCATTGACCTGCTTGCGGTAGTCCTTGGGGACGATACCCTGATTGTCGGTATAGGAAATGGAGGCATAGGAAGAGAACTTCTCGCTACCACCACTCACGCTCACGTCATACTTTTGCATGACACCCGTTTGAAGGAAATCCTTCAAGTTGTTGTAGTAGGTATCATTCTCGCTCATGTAGGGGCCCCAGCCGCCGCTGCCCATGTTCTCCTTGTACATGCCCTTGGAGCCTGGGATGAAAGTCGACTGGATCTTGGGCAGGCGGGCAGGTGTGTTCAGCTCGAGCGTTGCCGATGCCGTGACAGTGACTTCACCACTCTTGCCACCGCTCTTGGTAGTAATCATGATGACGCCGTTGGCACCCTCCTGTCCATAGAGTGCCGATGCGGCAGCACCCTTCAAGACGGTGATGTTCTCGATATCATTGGCATTCATGTCGGCCAGGGTCGATGCACCGCCACGAATGGCCATGCCATCCACAATGAGCAACGGCTCGTTGCTCTGGGAGTTGTTCATCGACGAGATGGCGCGGATGATTACCTGGGTCGAGGAGTTGGGCGAGCTACCGCCGGTGCTCACCTGCAGACCGGCAATCTTGCCCTGCAGCGAGTTGGCAAAGTTGGTGGATCCGCCAGCGGTCACCTGCTCCTCGTCAAGGGACTGAACAGCAAAATTCAGTTTCTTTTTCTCCTGGGTCTGGCCCATGGCGGTCACCACGACCTCTCCCAGCACCTGAGCGTTGTCATCTAGGGCGATATTGACCACTGACTGGCCCGGGGCAATCTTCACGCTCTTGGGAATCATGCCCACGTAGCTCACATCGAGCACATCGCCGTCGCCTGCCTCAATCGAGAAACGGCCGTCGAAGTCGGTCGCCGTGCCACGGGTCGTCCCGTGCACCTTGACCGACGCGCCGATGATGGGCTCGCCGTCGCTCGACTGCGTCACCACGCCTGTCACCACACGGGCCAGACCCGGCAGTGACAAGAGGCTGAGGCAGAGTAGCAATAGTAACTGTTTTCTCATTCTCTAGTAGGTTTTATTGATTAGGTAATAATTTCTTGAAGTTGGTTTTGAGTTTGAACTACAAACATACACAATATTTTTCAGTTATTAAACATTCATCGCTGTATTTAACACTATAAAAAGGTGAGTTTTTTGATTTGGTAACAAAATTTCATGGATTTTAACAACACTGGGGGCTTTAAGGGCTTTAGGGAGATTAGAGGCTTTAAGGAGATTAGGGGCTTTAAGGAGATTAGGGGCCCCAAGGGCGTTAATGCCCCTAAGACCCCTAAAAGGTTTCTAGTGTTAGATGTTGTTACTTGAACAGATAGGTGGTGACACTCTCGTGACCCAGGTAGAAGACCTTGGCCTTGATGACCTGGGGCTGGTTCTTGAGGGGCACGGGGCCGGTCCAGCGAGGCGAGTCGATGGCGGGTTCACTGCCGTCAAGGGTATAGGTCACCAACTCATCGGGGTACTGGGTATTGATGTGCAACATGCCGTCAATCACCTTGATGCCCGGAGGTCCCACGCGGAAGTTAAAGCCCTGACTATTCAAGAGGGGCAACTCACGGGTACCGATCTTGAGGTTGTACTGGTGACGGGCCTCGTTATAGGTCTCGTTGTCGGCGAGGTTCTTGCTCCACTCGGGGATGGCGTTCCACGCACGCTCACTCACACCCATCATCTTGGGCAACAGCAGATACTGCACCTCGTCAAAGGAGCGTATTGTCTCGCTCCACAACTGTGCCTGTACACCAATGATATTCTCGGGCTTCTCCAACCTGACTTTACCATCGGCAGCAGTAGTGATATTGATAGGAGTACCATCAACGGCAGTGCGGGCGCTGGCATAGATGTTGGCGGGCAGAGCACTCCAAGAGTCAAACTCATCGACCTTGCCGCCCCAGTGCAGACCTTGCTCGTTCTGGTGCCAGCTGTAGCCCATATCCATATAGAAATTGGTCACATTAGACAAAATGACGGGATAGCCATCGTTAGCCAACTGATAGGGGACCACGTTTCTTGAACCCACGGTGCTCCAGGCGTTAACGCCTGCGACACGGGGTGTCATGATGGCATTAAACTCGGGCTTGTGGTCAAGCGCCACTTCCTGCCAGCCCTCGATGCGAATCTTGCGGGCCTGGAGCAAGTCGCTGATGCGCTTGACGTAGTACTCGCTCACCTCGTGCTGGGTCTTGAGGCCCTCGCGCTGCATCAAAGCCTGCACGTCGGGGCTCTTGGACCAGGCGTTTGCGGGCACCTCGTCACCGCCCAGATGGATGACTTCAAGCTTCAAGCCTGCCTCCTTGTACATCTTCTGCAACTCCTCAACCACGCGGTCGATAAAGCGGTAAACGTCGTCACTGGCGACATTGAGCACGTTATCATGGAAGCCCTGTGCCGACGTATAGACCGAAGTGTTCTTCTCGTCCCACAGGCGAAACTGCTCGGCAGTGGGATTATTGATGGCGCGGCTCTTCATCGCCACGATGGCAGCACGTGCATGGCCGGGGGTCTCAATCTCGGGGATGACACGCACACCATGAGCCCAAGCATATTTCAGGAAATCAATAAACTCGGCACGCGTGAGATAACCGTTAGCACATTGGGACTGATCATCGGGGTTGCCGTTGCCCGAGATGGACTGAGCCATGAAATCCTTCTCATCAAGGGTACAACCGCGGCGAGAAGCCACCTGAGTCAACTCGGGGAAGCCAGGAATCTCAAGTCGCCAACCTTCATCATCGGCGAAGTGGAACTGCAAGTAGTTAATCTTGTAGTAGCTGAGCAGGTCAACCAAGCGATATAAATCAGCATTCTTAGTCACATAATTACGGGAAATATCGAGCATGAAACCACGATAACCAAAGTCGGGCCAGTCGATAACAAAACAGTTCTGCAAGCGGTGGCCCTTGCTGTGGTCAAGCGCAGAGATAAGCGTCTTCACGCCGTTGATCAAGCCAGCCTGAGAAGTGCCCCTAATGGTGATTTTGCCGTCATGCACCCTCAAGCTGTAGTACTCGCGATTGGTGCTCATTTTCTTGTCCAGCAGGAGCCTGATTTCCGTTTTTTGGCCGCTTGACACATACACGCCACGTTTCTGCAACTCACTGGTGAGCAACTGCTTGGCACGCCTGTAGCCGCCCCACTGGAACAGCTTGCCGGTCTTGATCGAGACAAGGCTACCGATGGGGGTAAAGCCATCCTCGATATCCACCTGCTTGGGCATGGGGAAGATGTCATAGTCATTGCCCGTGTAAGCGTCGCCAAAACTGTTGATCGCGGCATTGTAGTCAAACATGTAGTTGCCGTCGGGATAAATCTTGTGGTCGCGCCACTGACCCGGCTTGTCGAGTGCAGCGCGGTTGATATTCACGACGATGGGGCGAGCCATGTCGCCGTTCAATACCAGGTGGCCGCCTTCGGGCATGTAATTCTTGTTGAGCAACTCACCGCCCGTCAACATCTCAACCACGAGAGAGTCGCCGGCAGCGATAGGCTTGTAGTTGGCATTGGGCTGGATGCGGTAATAACCGTTTGAGACTTCCTCAACGTTCACCGGAGAACCTGCCGGCAGAATCACCGAACGCGAGAACTGGTTGAAGAAAAACTGCCAATCGGCGTTCAGGGGCGCCTTGGACACATTCTTGATGACGAAGCGCGAACTGTAATTGTTCGCAGCCGTGTTGTTCTGTCCCATGTGCCAGTCCACGGCGATGGGCGACTGGGCGTTCATCGACACGGCTGTCAGCAGACAGGCGAGTGTTGTCAATAACTTGGTTGTATTCATTGTTATATCTTGTTTTGTTGAATAATCCGATTCAATAGGTTGTCACAGGAATCCTCCAGCAAGTCGAGCACTAACTCAAAACCCTCACTGCCCTCGTAATAGGGGTCGGGCACATAGTCGTAATGCGGGAACCGGCGGATGTAGTCGCCCATCATCACCACCTTGTCCTGCTGCTGGGGCGAGGCTGCCAAGTCGCGCAGGTCGTCAACATTGGCGGCATCCATACCCACGATAAGGTCAAAATCCTCAAAGTCACCACTTTGCACCTTGCGGGCGCGATGGGTCAACTCATAGCCTCGCGGACAGGCATGCACACGCATGCGCTTGTCGGGCAGGTCACCGATGTGCCAGCCACCTGTGCCCGCCGAGTCGATGTAGAAGCGGTCGGTCAGCCCCCGTTCATCAACCATTGCCTGCATCACCGCCTGGGCTGCCGGCGACCGGCAAATGTTGCCCAGACAGACGAAAAGCACGCTGTATTTACCTGATTCTGTCATTTTGAAGGTGCAATATTACAAAAAATGTGGCAAAAATGATGTGTGTTGGTATGGTTTTTTCGTTATTTGGTTGTAACTTTGCTAGCTGAAACAACAAAAACCGATGAACCGAAACATCTTGTATCTGCTGCCGCTACTGCTGTCGATAGGCCTTGCCCTGGCAAGTGTCACATCGTGTGGGATGGGCAGCAAGGAGGAGCAAGACACCACAGCATGGGGCTACAAGGCTCCGCCGGCCATACCCATGAACCGCAGCATCACAGGCGACAGCATGGGCCTGATTGACAATGCCGAAATCCATCGGTTACCCACCTATATCGAGCAACGTCCCCTCAAGGAAATCTTCAATGACAGCAACGCGCTGCAGCTTGTCGCCGCCGAGGCTAACGGCATCAAGCCTATCACCTCGTTGCGCGACGCCTATCACATTGATAAGCCCCTCATCAGGATTTACTCCTGTGACGCCTATATGCTCGATGACCTTACCGCATCGGTCCCCTATCTTGTGCCCAAGGCCGCACAGCTGCTCAAGGAAATCGGCTACGCTTTCCAGGACAGTGTGCGCAAGCGTGGGGGCAAGGCTTACCGCATCAAGGTGACGAGCCTGACGCGCACCGACTACAGTGTGGGCAAGCTGCGCCGCCGCAATCTTGCTGCGACCGAGAACTCATGCCACCGCTATGGCACCACGATCGACATCAGCTGGGTGAAGTTTGACTGCCTGGATCCCAGCATGGTGGTCTCGCTCGAGGATTTGAAAAACATTCTGGCCGAGGTCGTTCAGGACTTCAGGCGACAGGGCCGGTGTTATGCGATATTTGAACGCAAGGCAGGCTGCCTGCACATTACCGTCAGATAAAAATTAAATACATTATATATTATTATATTATGACCTTACAACAAACCATAGCCGAATACCTGAAATTTACAGGTCACAAAGGCTTCGACATCAACGCCGCCCTCATTGACTGTGACGGCGTGCTCTATGACTCAATGAAGAATCACACCCTGGCTTGGGTGAAACTCATGAAGAAAAACGGCATCAAGTGTACGCGCGACGAGTTTTATGCCATGGAGGGCATGACCGGTAGCGAGATCATCAAGATGAAATTCAAGAGCGGTGCCGGCAAGAACATCACCGATGACGAAGCGCGCGCCCTCTATGGCGTGAAGACCCGATATTTCAAGGAATTGGGCGAGGCTCCCGTAATGCCCGGGGCCGTGAGGGTACTGGAAACACTCAAGGCTGCTGGCGTGGAGCGCGTGCTGGTGACCGGCTCGCAGCAGGATGTGCTGCTGCAACGCATCGAGTCCGATTTTCCCGACCTGTTCGGTGAGGTAAAAGTGACAGGCCACGACGTGCGCCACGGCAAGCCCAACCCCGAGCCCTACCTGAAAGGCATGTCAAAATCAGGGAACAAGTCCAACCAGTGCATCGTGATTGAGAACGCGCCGCTGGGCGTGCAGGCGGGCCATGCGGCTGGCTGCTTCACCATCGGCGTGACCACAGGCCCCATCCCCGAGAAGGACCTGTACAAAGCCGGCGCCGATATCGTCTATAAAAGCATGGATGAGCTCGCCGACGCGCTTCCCGGACTGCTCGTGGCATTGAGCATCGCCAAGGGTTAATACCGTTTCAGAAGACAAGAAAGACAAGAAGGACAATGTTTTTATTACTTATCTATTTGTCTTTCTTGTTCTTCTTGTCTTTAAATATTGAGAAAGATGCAGAACCTCATTTTCACCAACGACGTCGAGGCGGCCATTGAGCGGTTGACGGGCGTTGGCGACCACAATCTCATCGTGTGGATCGCCGACACTAACACGGCCCAATTGCTACCCGCCCTATCCCACCTTATCACCATCCCCGACGGTGACGACCACAAGACGCTCGAGACCGTCACGCGCGTGTGGGACGAGATGGAGCGCATGGGGGTAACCCGCCATTCGCTCATCATCAACCTGGGCGGCGGCATGGTGACCGACCTGGGCGGATTTGCCGCGGCAACGTTTAAGCGCGGCGTGAGGTTCATCAATGTGTCCACCACCCTGCTGGGCGCTGTTGACGCTGCCGTGGGCGGCAAGACGGGCTTCAATTACCATGGGCTGAAAAACGAGGTCGGCGCATTTGCCCCCGCCAGCGATGTCATCATCTCGACACGCTTTTTTGACACATTACCACTTGATGAAATGAAATCAGGCTTCGCCGAGGTGATCAAGCATGCCATGTTGAGCGACCGTGGCGAGTTCCTGGGCCTGCTGGACCATGATTTCAACGCACCCATCAATCATGACGACCTGCTTGAACGCCTGCGCCACTCGGTGCAGGTCAAGGTCGATATCGTCGCCCGCGACCCCAACGAGCAGGGCGAGCGGCAAGCCCTCAACCTGGGCCACACCGTGGGGCACGCTTTCGAGAGCCTGACGATGAAACGCGGCAAACCCGTGCCACATGGCTATGCCGTGGCTTGGGGATTGGTTACCGAGGCTGTGCTCTCGCACCTGTTGCTGAAATTCCCTAGTGAGGATGTGCACCGTCTGGGCTACTTTGTGCGCGACAATTACCGCGATTTCCCCTTCACTTGTGACGACTATGACGAGCTGCTCGAATTGATGGCCCACGACAAGAAGAGCCGCGACGGCGCCATTACCTGCACCCTGCTCGCTGCCATTGGCGAGTACCGTACGGGCATGACCGTCAGCCGCGACGATGTCACCGCTGCCCTCGACATCCTGCGCGACCAGCTGGGTGTCTAGTTTCAACAAATTCAACGAAAAAAATACGGTTAATCAATGCCACCTATCTGTAGAGACGCAAAATTTTGCGTCTCTACAAAGCCTTGTAGGGAATAACTCACTGAATATCAGAAAAGAATTTGGTTCCGCCGTGCTTAAGGATAATGAAACGACATGTATCACCGCCAGTGCCACAGGCGGGAAACGGCGTGGGTGATGGTGCGCAGGTGAAAGTCTTTACCCAAGACGACCAGCATCACGGCAAAGAGGATGAACAGGATGCCGACAATCAAGCGGGGCGTCAATAATTCTCCAAAAACCACCACGCCAATGGTTACTGCCGTCAACGGCTCCAGAGCGCCCAGGATAGCTGTGGGCGTAGCCCCCACATGATTTACCGCCACCGTCATAAACACCAGTGACAAGATGGTGGGCACAATGCTCAGCCATACGGCAAACGACCATGCACGCGCCGACGGCAGGGCATGTAGGTACAATTCGGGCGACGTGAAAGAATAGAGTATCAGCGTGATTTCACACACCAGCATGGCATAGAACGTGACCTTGAACGACGACATCTTGATGCTCGACTGATTGACCACAACAATATAGATGGCATAGGCCAGCGAGGAGAGGATGCACAGGACAATACCTATCACGCTCAACGAGGCCCCTGCCCCACCCTTGTAGAGCAACACAATACCTATGAGCGACAGCACAATAGCAACAACAGTCATCCCCGTCACACGC
>ONKD01000035.1 GCA_900318345.1 uncultured Prevotellaceae bacterium | reverse complement strand
GAAGACGGCATGTCCCACCTCCTAAAAGGCAATTTTTACAAGATCACTAGCGACTAATCGTCAAACGTTTTCGGTCCATTTTGATGTTTTCTCCCTTGAGGCTACGGCCTCAGGGGAGTTTTTTAGGCATCAATTTCCAGGTACCGATTTCAGAAACGATTTGTGAACCGATTTCAGAAACAATTTTGGAAATGGATTTGGTAGCATTTATGGTGTCAGAAGGCACCCGTAACTAGCTGAAAAATGCCCGGCGCGTAACACGTCGGGCATCAAATTCAGAAACGATTTTGGTAACACTTACCAAAGTCATCTTTTGCCGTAGAGAACCCAGTCGAGAACTTTTCGATTGGCCTCATCCACCTTGCTCTGGTCAAAGTCAATGTAAATGTCTGTGACTGTGTTCGTTCCATGTCCAAGGGCATGAGAGATTGTATCCCTGGGAATGTCGATGCTCATGGCAATGGTCGCCCAGGTGTGGCGTGCCCAATACGTTGTGAGCTTGGGAAATAGGGGAGAGTAGATCTTCTTTCCTCCAAGACCGACACGCTTCACCGGCCCAATCTTCTGCAGGGTTCTGTCCATGCGTCGAGTGAAGTCATTGTGGTCTTTGTAGTGATCCATGACATCGATAAGCCAATCCTTACCATGGTGTCGCTCAATGATTTCCATTGCTTCGGGTTCAACCTTGATGGAGTAGAGGCGATGGGTTTTCGCCCGTTTGAAGTCTGCACGGCCATCAACCAGTTCCTTAAGTCTACACAAATCAACGACATTGATTCCTATCAGCATGAAAATCAGCTTGAAAATGTCGATGTAGTAAAGCGCATGTTCTTCAGCGGGATAGGTGAATAACGTGCGCAGCTCATCCACCTTCAAGTTTCGCTTCGGCGTGGCTTCTGGACGAATGGTAAAAGTACGGAAAGGGTAGAACGAGGTGATTTCATTGTCAATGGCATCGTTGAAAACGGTGCGGATGTTACGCAGGTGGATGTTACGAGAGTTCCTCGATGGTGCAGTTCGAGCCATGAAATTGTCAAAGTCGATGAGCCAGTCCTTTGTAATGTCCTCAAAACGAAGCTTTTCAAGTTCTTCGCCTTTATAGGCCAGTAACCGCCTGTAGGTCTGCATGAACAAGCCACAGGTGCTTTTTGACTTGCTCTCAGCGCACTTGATGAAACGTACGGCAAACGATTTGGCCCTGCGCTCTTCATCTTCCTTAGCTTGTTGTTTCTCGGGATGAAGATGACTTTCAATGACTTGCTTGATCTCGGCTGCACTCATGGAGCCGAGACGCCCTTCATTGGCTAGAGTAAGGATGATGGTGTCGATCTGCTGCTTTACATTGGAAATGTAAACATTCATCAGCATTTGGTCAGGATGGTTGACCACTCGGGACTTTTTCCCATCCCATTGATTAGAGAGGATTTTCGCATCAAGCGAAACCAAGGCACTCTTGCCTTTGTGGGCAATGGCCACTTTCAAAACGCTGGGTTTTAGACCTTTAGAGCAGCGTTCGTCAAGAAAAAATCTGGTGTTAGCCATAATTTAAACATGACGCACTTTGTAAATTAGTGTACTAATTCTTGCACATCTTAAGTGCTAAGTTGCACGTCTTCCTTGTCGCCTTCTTTCGTAAAATCCCTTGTTTCAGAACATTAACCAAAAGATTACTTGCACGTCTACTTGCACTTATTTGGCTCCAAGTATGTACAAAAGAGTACGCAAAACTACAGAAATGCGGTTTTTTTTTGCTTAAAAAATGGTTGTTTTGATTGAAAAAAGGCGCTGATTTTCGTTGATAAATCGCTGATAATCAGCGCCTAACTTGGAAGCGTGATCCCGCCGGGATTCGAACCCGGGACCCACAGCTTAGAAGGCTGTTGCTCTATCCAGCTGAGCTACAGGACCATCCTGCTTACTTTGCCTAGACAAAAGGGCAAAAAAATGCGGAGAGAAAGGGATTCGAACCCCTGGAGGTAGTTAGCCTCAACGGTTTTCAAGACCGCCGCATTCGACCACTCTGCCATCTCTCCGGAAAATGGGAATTACACCCATTTTGAGGTGCAAAGGTACTGCTAACTTTCAATTTGTGCAAATTTTTCGGCGAATTTTTTGATTATTATTTTCGGCTGATGGGGTTTAATGGGTATCAAGAGTAAGCAATAAGTAGTCTTGGGACTCATTATCAACTGAGTAATGCGTTGCTGCTCGATAGCCCAAAATCCACAGGATTTCTCCATCGGCTTCCATAATCCAGATGTCGCGTTTGGCCTGTTGGTCGAGTTTCAGGTCGGCGAACACGTCGCTAACGAGTTTTGAGCCCTTGAGGCCAAATGGCTTGATGCGGTCGCCCCGCCGCCAGTGCCGCAGGATAATGCGCTGGCATTGGAGCAGGGATGTGTTAAAAGCGACTTTGCGCTTCCCGTCACACATCTTGGGTGAGAATGGAGCGTTGTTGCTGGAAACCTGAATATTGACGGGTGACGATATATGGCCTTGTAAGTCAATGGGAATCTCAATATCTTCCTGCTCATGTACTTGCTCAATATCTATGCTCTGGCGGTTGATGTGCATGACGTGACTCTGTGCGTGAAATTGCCTTCCGCTGTGATTGCCACTCAGTGCGGCAGTCGCTTGGCGGCATTGGTCGCGGTTGAAGCCCAGGTGGCGGATGCGGTGATAGAGCAGGGTAGAGGCCTGTGGATGACTGGCAAGCAGGTCTCGCTCGATGTGCCGTTCATCGGGCAGTAATTGCATGACCACAGCTGTGATGAGGTCTAGGTCATCAGATAGGTTGCTCATGGTGCCAAGTGTGCGCTCGCTTGCGTGTGGGAACTGCTGCCGCATCACTGGTAGGACGATGTTGCGCAGGCGGTTGCGACGGAAGTCGTTTTGTGCATTGGTGCTGTCGGTCACAAAATTTTGACCGATGCCTGCGAGGTAGTCTAGCAAATCGTTGCGGATCACACCCAGCAAGGGGCGCCACACGTTGCCGTTCAGCCGTTTCATGCCAGTGAGTCCACGCAATCCGGTCCCTCGCATCAGATTCAGATAGAAGGTTTCTATCTGGTCATCGGCATGGTGGGCAACAGCGATGAGGGCGCAGCCTTGAGCCAGTCGCTCTTCCTCAAACCATGCGTACCTCAGATCCCTGCATGCCATTTCCACTGAGCCGCCATGATGTAGCTGATAGGCTGGAACATCGAACGACTTGACGGTCAACGGCACATGGAGTTTCAAGCATAGGCCACGTACAAATTGCTCATCCCGATTGGACTCTTCGCCCCTGAGGTTGAAATTGCAGTGAGCCGCATGACACTGGCAGCCCATGTCAAGCAGGATGCGTAGCAAGGCCACCGAGTCAGCCCCACCGCTCAGTGCAACCAGCACAGGCATGGCCCCAATGGTACGGAGCTGATCGTTATTGTCAGTTTTGACCCGTTGCAATAATTCCTCTTTTTCCATTTCTATGGGCAAAGATACACAAAATCATTGATTTTTGTATACCTTTGCAGACTAAATCTCATGGAACAGAAAAAGAGCGACTTTTGGTATCATGTGGCGGCGTTTGCCATGATTCTGGTGTGGGGCATTTCGTTTCTCAACACCCGTGTGTTGCTTGACGCCAACTTGTCGCCAACCCAGATTTTTGTGGCGCGTTTCACCATCGCCTATTTTGCTTTGCTAGCTGTTAGCCGTTTCAAGGTGCGTTACACTGGTTGGCGTGACGAACTGTTGTTTGTCGTGTGCGGTGTTGCCGGTGGCTCGGCTTATTTCATTGCCGAGAACACCGCGCTGGAACTCACATTGATCAGTGACGTGGCTGTCCTGGTGAGCATAGCCCCACTGACAACAGCATTGATGGGCGCCATATTTTACCGCGACGAGCGCATCACGTGGATGTCGTGCTTGGGCATGGTGATTGCCTTTGTCGGCTCGGTGATGCTGGCGTTGAAAGATGGCATGGTGTGGGGCGATAGCGTGTTAGGTGATCTGCTGGCGATGCTGGCAGCACTGGTGTGGGCATTCTACTCGATGGCCTTGAAGCGGCTGAATCGCACTTATTCAACCCTGTTCATCACGCGCAAGCTCTTTTTCTATGGCGTGTTGTCGGCTTTACCTCTGTTAACGCTGCAGGACAGCAAGGTGGAGTGGGAGACATTGAAGCAACCTGAGGTGTGGGGCAATCTGTTGTATCTGGGCCTGATATGTTCAATGGCGGCTTATTTCATATGGGGCATCACGGTCAAGCGCATTGGCGCTGTGCGTGCAAGCAATTATTTCTATCTGAGTCCTATTATCTCGATGATTGCAGCCGCTATCTGGTTCGGAGAGCGGACTAATGCGATTGCTTATGTGGGCTGCGTGCTCATCCTGGCGGGCGTCATTATCGCCGAGAAATTTAAGCGCACAAATGTGTCCTCATGACAAGATTCCTCGTCTGCCTGGGGGTCGCTATGATGCAGTGACACGGGTATTCAGCCAGCGCTTTGATGACAGGTATAACAGGTAAACAATACCACGGAAGCACAACTCGATGGCCATGGCGAGCCACACACCATATAATCCCATGCTCCTGACCATGATGGCCGACAGACCCAACCTGACTATCCACATGCTCACCAGATTGATGCCGCATGGTGCAAGGGTTTTGCCCGCACCAACAAACACACCGTAGCTAATGATGGATGCGGCAAATAAAGGTTCGGCCCATGCCTCAATGCGCAGGCAGCGGGTACCCAGGTCAACAATTTCCTGAACAGGTGACATGATACCCATCATCTGGGGTGCAAACACATACATCAGCACTGCCATTGCGCCCATAATGACCATGCCCGACAGCACGGCTATCCACGCAAAACTGCGGGTGAGGCGTTTGCGTCCGGCACCCAAGCTTTGGCCAATGAGCGTGGTAGCGGCATCGGCAATGCCATATCCGGGCATGTAGCATAGGCTCTCGGCTGTGATGCCAAATGAGTTGGCTGCCAGTGCAATGCTTCCCAGTGGAGCGACAATGCCAGTGATGACGATCGAGGCGCCACATAGCATCGAGTGTTGCAGTGCCATGGGTGAAGAAATCTTGAGCGACTTCTTAAAACATAACCAAGTGGGTTTGAAAGAACCTTTATCGAGAGTGAGGCGTAACTCGCTGGAGCGGAACACGAGATAATAGAACATGAGTGAGGCGACAATGAGGCCCGCACAGGCCGACCCCAAGGCTGCACCAAGCACGCCAAGGCCCGCTCCTGGCATGGTGACCTGGTGTCCACACAAGCTCACGGTGCGTGTGGGAAAAATCAGGAAGAAGTTAAATACCACATCCAGCAGGCACATCAGCACATTGAGCAGGCTAGGAACACGCATATTACCGCTACACCTGAGCATCGCGCTTGCCACAAAGTCAATCATCAATAGGGGCACAAACAGCATGAACGTGCCAAAATAGAGGGTAGCATGGGCACGGATGTGAGGTTCGGCTCCTAGCCAGACGGGTAACGGTTTACTGATGACCACCCCCAGCAGGGCTAGCGCCAAACCAAACAAGGAGCAAACGACAAGGGACTGCCTGACGACTTGGCGAGCGTCGGCCGCGCGTTTGCCTCCCAGCAGATGAGCCACCTGCACGGCATAGCCCGCGACAAAAGAACTTGCAATTCCCTCAAACAGCCAGAATGTGGTACCCATCAGTCCCACCGATGCCGAGTCATCAGCTCCCAACCGTCCAACCATCGCGGCGTCAATGAACTGCATGACCATTGCCGAGGCACTGGCCAGTATAGCCGGTAAACTCAACTGAATGGTGAGCCACAGTTGTTGCTTGAATGACAATGGCTTGTGCTCACGGATGAGTTGAAGCAGTTCGTTTTTGTCCGATGACCGTTGGGCCATAATAATGATAATGTGTTGATGCCTGTTTTTTAATTGGGTGCAAAGATAATTCAAAAAAAGATGTCCTGCCATGAGGCGGGACATCTTTTATCAATTAAAGGAATCTTGATTACTTGCGGTGGATGGTCACGGCGCGGTCAAGCGATGCGCACTTGGGACCATAGTTGGTCAGCTCACCATCATTGATTTGAGTCTCAAGGCGGCTGTCAGCAACACCCATCTTCACGAGCTCATTCTTGACAGTAGCAACACGGCCCTTACGCAGGCGGGTGTTGATCACGTCGTTACCCGTGTAGTTGTCAGCCCAACCAGTGAGCATGTAGTTGCGGCTCTCGTTCTTCATGACCTCGGCAACAGCCTCGACCACGTTGCGCTGAACGCCCAGAACCTCGGTGCGGTTGATGGGGAAGTAAACGGTAGCCAGAGGTGCATCGGCAGCGGGAGCTTCGTTAAATGCAGTGGGCTTCTTCTCAAGGCATTTGCGCAGCTGGCTTTCAACATCAGCAATCTTGCGCTTAGCGTCGTTGAGGTTAGCGGCCAGGGCATCACCCTCGGCATCGGTGTATTTCCACTCGGGGCATACTGCGTTGACGGGAGCATTCCATTCGCTCTTACCAATCTTGTAGCTCATACCGACCATCAAGCTGGGGTACTCGTTCCAGGTTCTGTAACCCATACCGGCACCATCGGTGTGCTCCTGCATGAAGTCAAAACGTGCGTCAAGCAAGAGGTCAATCTTCTTGGTGATGGCAAATGAGTTGAGCAAGCCGGCGTGTATGCTATAGTTGCGGCTATGGTCAGGGTCATCGTTAGCGCCATATTTCCAGGGGCCGTGTGATACGGGACGAGCACCATCACGGGCATATACCCAATTAGCGTCCATACCGACGTAGAAGATAGCATTGTAGAAACGATGAGGCTTGTAGCCTACCAGCCAGTTAGACACATTGAACAGTACATCAGCCGTTACACCAGCGTCATTGAAATGGGTGGGAGCATATTTTCCATCCTCATACATACTGGGCCAGTTGCGATAACCAAGCGCTGCGTAGTTTCCTGTCCAGGTAGCACCTCTAAGTTGCTCAAAGTCACCACCAAAACGGATACCAATCAGCGGTGAGAACCATTTGCCGACGTGAAGGTTCACCTTGGCACCAATTCTCTTGCCAAAGGGTGCATGAGCGTCATAGGGTGACATGATAATACCCACACCACCTTCAGCATCAATAAACCAATTGTCTCTCATGCGGTTAAACAGGTAACCCTGTGAGGGATCCTCAACATAAACCACCTCTTGTGCACTGGTCATGCTCGGAAACAGACATGCAATCCAGAGTAGAGATAAAAAAGCGATTTTTCTCATAATGAATTTGCTGTTAGTGTTATTATTTGTTTAATGTTTTCTCTCTCTTTGACAACGAAACTTTACTTTACAAGGTGCAAAATTAGTGTAAAATTTCAATATTCAAGAAAAAAACGGTGGAAAAACCCAAGATATCTAGAAAAAAAGCTCTTTATTTTAGCATGCACTGGATTTCTCTAGCAATATTCTCGGGCGTAAAACCAAATTTTTCGTCAAGTACCTTATAGGGCGCCGATGCTCCAAAGTGGTCTAAACCGAATATGGTGCCTGTGGGAACGATGCAACGCAGGGTACTGGGAAGGCCTGAGGTGAGTCCAAAGGTGGGCACATCTTTAGGAATAACCTTGCCGCGATATTCTGCATCCTGATTAACAAACAGACCGATGGAAGGAACCGAAACCACTTGGGCCTTGATGCCTTGTTCCTTGATGATGTTAGCAGCGGCGACAAGGGTAGCAACCTCCGAGCCGTTACCCACGAGTGTGACATCGGGAGCGTCTTGCGCAACAACAATGTAGCCACCACGCTCAGCACCCAATGCGTCGGCATAACGGTTGCCGCTTGCCGAGGGCAGGTCGTCGATGTTTTGGCGTGACAGGATGAGCGCTGTGGGCGTGAGGTTGTTCTCCATCGCCATCTTCCATGCTACTGAGGTCTCGGCGGCATCGGCGGGACGCAGCACGAGCATGCTGTTGCGGCCATGATGGTTTTGCAGTTCCTCCATGAGGCGGATTTGTGCTTCCTGCTCTACAGGCTCATGGGTGGGACCATCTTCACCTACGCGAAAAGCGTCGTGAGTCCAGATGAACTTCACGGGGAGTTCCATCAATGCCGATAGGCGTGCTGCCGGCTTGATGTAATCGCTAAAGACAAAGAACGTGCCACAGGCGGCAATCACGCCACCGTGCAGGGCGATACCGTTAATAATGGCTGCCATAGCCAGTTCTGAGACGCCAGCGTGCAGGAATGCACCCTTGAAATCGTGGGTCTTGAATGCACCACGCACCTTGAGGAATCCGTCGGTTTTGTCGCTGTTGGCTAGATCGGCCGACGAGACAATCATGTTTTCAACCTGCTCAGCAAGGGCGGCTAGCACGTTGGCGCTTGCGGCGCGCGTAGCGATACCGGGCTTATGGGCAATGGCTGCATAGTCCACTTCGGGAGCCTTACCGTCGATAAAGTTCTGCAAACGCTTCATGGCCTCGGGATTCTGCTGTGCCCAAGCGTCAATTTCACGTTTGCGCCCTGCAACGATTTCGCGTTGCTCATTGGCACGCTGGGCATATAGCTCTGCCACCTCGGGGAACACAACCCAGGGATTGTCGGGGTTACCGCCCAGGTGTTCGATGGTCTTGCCGTAGTCGGCGCCTGATTTGCTCAACGGGTTGCCGTGAGTACTGCATTTGCCCTCAAAGTTCTCGCCCTCGGCAGTCACTGCGCCGCGGCCCATGATGGTATGGCCGATGATGATGGTGGGGCGTTCCTTTTCTCCAAGTGCCGTGTCCATGGCATTGGCAATAGCGACAGGATTGGTGCCATCACACTCGATGACGTTCCAGTTCCATGCACGGTACTTCATAGCAGTATCCTCGTTGCTCACGGCATCACAGTCGGTCGAGAGCTGCACCGTGTTGCTGTCATAGAACATGATGAGGTTGTTCAGCCCCAGATAGCCGGCTATGCGGGCTGCCTCCTGTGAGATGCCTTCCTGCACACCGCCGTCGCTAATAAAGGCGTAGGTCTTGTGGGCAAACACTTCGCTGTAATGTGTGGCAATGAAACGCTCAGCAATAGCGCATCCCACGGCCATCACATGACCCTGACCAAGAGGGCCCGATGTGTTCTCCACGCCGTGCTCAACGTCAAGCTCGGGGTGGCCAGGGGTAATGCTGCCCCAGCTGCGGAATGCTTTGATGTCATCGGTCGTGTAGCGGCCTGCAAGATGCAGCACACTATAGAGCATGGGTGACATGTGGCCAGGATCCAGGAAGAAACGGTCACGGGCAAACCACGATGGATTGTCGGGGTCAGTCACTAAGTATTTCGCGAACAATACATTGACAAAATCGGCTCCGCCCATGGCTCCGCCAGGGTGGCCCGATTTGGCCTGTTCTACCATCGATGCGGCAAGGATGCGGATATTGTCTGCCGCGCGTGTCATCAACTTGGAATCTATCATAATTATAGCGTATTGGTTTACTTTTGTTTACAAACTACAAATTTACGATGTTTTTCCAAACTAGGACGAATAATTAATTGAAAAATTATTAACAAGCAAAATGCGGCAACACTCACGAGTGCTACCGCATTAAATTTTTAAAGTATAATTCAGTTATTCGGCCTTCTTGCTGGGCTTGCTACCAATCAGGGCATAGAATAACATGTAAGCCAACATAGCGACAACCAGCCAATAGCTCTGAATGTCGCCAATTTTCTCAGCCATGAGGTTCTGGATGAGAGGCATCACGCCACCACCGACAACCATGGTCATGAACAGACCGGAAGCGGCAGCGGTGTATTTGCCCAGCCCCTCGGTAGCGAGGTTGAAGACAACACCCCACATTACCGACGTGCAGATACCGCACAGGATGATGAACAGAACCTTAACGGGAACTTCAGCACCCTTGAGGGTCATCTTGATGTCTTCGGGCATGAAGATGGCAATAAGCAGCAGGATGATCGCTAGCGCTGATGTGCAAATGAGCTGGGAGCGCGGCGAAACCTTGCCTGAGATGAGTGAACTGCTGAATCGGCCCACGAGCATGAGCAGCCAGTAAATACCGGCGATGGTGCCTGCAATGGCCATACTGCCCAAGACACCGCCATTAGCAACGGGTTCGCCCAGGTAGAACAATAGCTGTCCAGGGATACCGATCTCGATACCCACATAGAAGAAGATGGCGATAATACCGAGTACGAGGTGACGATAGCTTAACGCACCTTTTACTCCTTCCATTACATTCTGGGCTTCGGTCTCGGGCTCCTGCAATTTGGTGAAATAGATGATGCAGAATGAGACGGCAAAGATAGCCATAGCGATAAGCAGCAAAGGCTGAACGGCTACTAGCGAGGTGTCCTTGGTGATTTCACCAATCATGAGACCTGCCAACATAGGCGTCAGGGTTGCAGCGAGTGAGTTCAATGAGCCACCGGTCTGAATCAACTGGTTACCACGGTTGCCACCGCCACCAAGCAGGTTAAGCATGGGGTTTACAACGGTGTTGAGGATGCAGACGCAGAAACCGCAGATGAAGGCACCCAGCAGGTAAACCACATAGGTGCTGATGGCGCTTGCGTCCATCAGACTAGATAAGTACTGCACCAGCATGCCAATAAAGCCCAATGCAAGTGCTACGAGGGCGGTCTTCTTGTAACCGATTTTGGTAATCATGATGCCAGCGGGAATACCCATGAACAGGTATGCGGCAAAGTTCATCATGTTGCCCATCATGCCGGCCCAGCTGTAATGCTCTTTCCAGATGGTGCCAAAAGGCGCGGCCATGTTGGTTACAAACGCAATCATGGCAAAGAGGAACATCATGGCGATAATTGACACCAATGCTCCGTTTTTCTTTTCTTTTGTCATTGTGATTCTAAATATTAATTAATGTCTCTTTTATTTTTTTTGGCAAAAATACGACAATTTTTGCAAATTGCCGCATTTTGGATGGTTTTTTCTTAAAAATCAGTACTCTCGGGTGCCGAAAATGGCAGTGCCGATGCGCACGAGCGTCGCGCCATATTTCACGGCAATGGGCCAATCGTCACTCATGCCCATGCTCAGGTGGTTGAAATGCTCGCTCTCGTCAAAGGGGCCGTCTTTCAACATCACATAGGTGCGGCGCACAAGCTCAAATTCCCGTGCCACCTGTTCCGTGTCATCGGTGAGCGATGCCATAGCCATAACGCCACACACGTTGATGTGGGGATAGCAGGTCAATTCGCCTGACTCGCCTGCATCAATCACCTCGTCGATGCTGAAACCGCTTTTTGTCTCTTCCTGAGCTACATGCAGTTGCAGCAACACGTCAACTGTGCGGTCGATGCGTGCGGCCTCTTTCTCGATCAGTTTGAGCAGTTGCACACTATCCACGCTCTCGATGACGCTCACATAGGGCATGATGGCGCGCACCTTGTTCTTCTGCAAGTGGCCGATAAAGTGCCAACGGATGTCCTTGGGCAGCAGGGGTGCCTTGGCAATCAGTTCCTGGGCGCGGTTCTCCCCGAACAGGCGTTGGCCGGCATCATAAGCCTCTTGCAGCGCCTCGACAGGGTGAAACTTTGACACAGCGACCAGTTGCACGCCCTCGGGCAGCTGTGCAGTGACTTGTTGCAGGTTTTCTTTGATGCTGGGCATGGCGATTACTGCTCCTTGTTTTGTGCTTTCTGGCGAGCCTCGCGGTCGGCACGCGTCTCACTCAGGTCGGCAGGGAAGACGTCCATGATGGCAGTCTCGGTAATCGAGGCGATCTCATAATCGGCCATGGTGTCGTTCATGTTCTCGAGGAATAAGTTGAGGGCACCCTTGAAATCGCTGGCTTGTACCATCTGGTAGGTAGCTGTGCGTTTCTCAACGGCGGTTTTCTCGTCGATGGTGATGAAGTTGGTCTTCACCTTATACCATCGGTCGCCTGCCTCATTATAGAATATATCGCTCAATTTCACGCGCTTGACGGTATCGACGTTAAACTCGCCCGAGATAAAGGGCTGCATCTTGTCGGTGATGCGGGCCTCGGCCTCAGTAAATGACAAGGCATCAACCAAATAAGGTTCGCTAACGGTTTTAATCATGCCGTTTTCAGCCAATCTATCGTACTTTACTTTGCATTCAAACCACTGTGACATAGATATTTGATTTTATAATTTTAAAGTGATAATTTAAAAATATTCTTACATTAAACTCTAGTTCTTGAGCAGAGAAATCTTTAATCTCTAATCTAGAGACTGTGTCATAACTATGACTTGGTTTATTGACCGAGCTTACGCACTGGGAATCATACAAATTACTATAAGAAAATAATTATTATATAATTTGTTTTAATTTCCCGCCTGCAGGGCGGTTAATATTCCAGCAGTTGAATTATGACACACCCTCGTGCTCTCACATTAAAGTTCTTCTTGAGATTTGCTCCTCCATGGCTTGGTTGATGAGCTGTTTACGTGCACTATAATACTCGCGAACAAAACGATTCATCACCACATCTACGGTCTCAATATCCTGGCCCTTGAGCAGGCTGGCGGCTTGACCGATTTCCAGCTCGCCATTCTCGACATCGCCTTCAAAGATGCCGGTGCGGGTTTTGCCGATGCCGATGATCTCGAGCAGTTCTTCTTCGGTTGCACCACGGTTCTCTGCTTCCTGCACTGTATTTTGGAAATTGTTTTTCACCAGACGGGTGGGCGAGAGCTTCCTGAAATGCAGCATGGTACTGCCCTCGTCCAGGTTGAGGCACAGGCGCTTGAAGTTCTCATGAGCCGAACTTTCCTGAGTCAAAGCGAATAATGTACCCAGCTGGACACCGTCAGCTCCCATGGCCTCAGCTGCCAGCATGGCGTCGCCGGTCACGATGCCGCCCGCAGCAATCAAGGGCAGTCTGGTGGCGCGGCGCACGGCAGGAATCAGGCACATGGTCGTCGTTTCCTCCTTGCCATTATGTCCTCCCGCCTCAAATCCCTCGGCCACAACAGCGTCAACGCCAGCGGCTTCGCATTTGGCGGCAAATGTTGCCGACGAGACCACATGGGCGACTTTGATGCCGCGTTCGTGGAGCCAACTGGTCCATTTCTTGGGGCTACCGGCCGATGTGAACACGATGGGAACCTTCTGCTCGGCAATGACTTCCATCAGTTCGGCGGCTTGTGGCCGCATGAGCGGCACGTTCACACCAAAGTTGTAGGCTGTCGCCTCACGGCACTTGATGATGTGCTCCCGCAGGACCTCGGGGGTCATTGAGCCGGAACCAATCAGTCCCAAACCGCCTGCATTACTCACTGCGGCAGCGAGTTCCCACCCGCTGCACCACACCATGCCGCCTGAGATCACTGGATAGTCGATTTCAAACAGCTCGGTGATTCGAGATAGCATTGCCATGATGTCTTTCTCTTATTGTTATTTAGATGATGCCAAATGCCACGTCCATCATTTGGGTGAAGTTGTTCTGGCGCTCTTCGGCAGTGGTTACCTCACCGGTGATCAGCGAGTCGCTGATGGTGCACATGCACAGGGCACGGGCGCCACTGCGGGCTGCGTTCATATACAGAGCGGGAGCCTCCATCTCGACGGCGAGCACACCCATCTTTTGCCACTGGTCGGTGTCGGGGCTGTCATCATAGAAGGTGTCTGACGAATAGACGTTGCCCACCTTGTAACGATAGCCCAACTCCTCAGCCTTCTCGGCCGCTGCACGCAGCAGGTCAAAATCAGCAATCGGGGCGTAGATGCCAGGCAGGTGGAACTGCATGGCATAGGCGCTGTTGGTGCAGGCGCCCATCGCCATCACCAGGTCACCGATGTGCAGGTCAGGGTGCATCGAGCCTGCCGAGCCCACACGGATGATGGTTTTCACATCATAGAAGTTAAATAACTCATAGGAATAAATGCCGATAGAGGGAATGCCCATGCCATGGCCCTGGACCGACACGCGTTTGCCCTTATACAGGCCGGTGTATCCCAGCATGCCGCGCACCTGGTTATAGAGCACGGGGTTTTCCAAATAACGTTCGGCCATCATCTTGGCGCGCAAGGGGTCGCCAGCCATAATCACTGTGGGTGCAATCTCGCCATATTTGGCGCCGATGTGCGGAGTAGGTGTTTTATCTGCCATAATATCTCTATTTTAATTTAGGTTTAATGTTTAATGTTTAATGCCGAAGGCAAAGGTACTCAGTTTTTCCCATATTACCTCAGTCAATACGATTTTTTCTATCATAACAATACAAAAAAAACTTCTAACCTCTCTATTTGAGGCTACAACGTTGAGACCGACCGCTTTCTGTTTCCCGAGGGTATTATCTTCGTTGCACAAAGTCGATGGAGTCAAAGATGTCTCCAGCTGTTACCCCCACATTGAGGCTGCGGTTGTCGGTGGCCTCATCAAGTGGCTGGATGGTGACGGTAACTGTGGCATGGTCGCACAATACACTGAACCAATCGCCTGTGAAAGAGTGGAAGTCATCTTGCTTCCCTCCGGGATAGTAGACGGGCTCGCCGTCAGCCAGAATCCCTGAGAGCCACGGAGCGCTATAGTTCTTGCACTCAAAAGCATAGGTGCCACCGTCGGCAGGAACAACATAGGTGCCATTCTCTTTGGCTAGCCCGCTAAGGTTTTTCCACTTCATCTTGTCCCACTTGCCGTCGGGCTCATCACCGCAGGAAACAAGACTTGCCATTGCTGTCAAAAAAAGAATAAGTGATATGGTCACCTTCTTCATTACTCAATTGAATTGTCAATTACCTGATAAACGTGCTGAAAAAGATTTAATTGTAGTCTTCCCGCAAAGGTAATGAGTTTTTCTTGTATATCACAATTTGAGGCTAATTATTTTTTGTTTCTTTCTATTATGAATCACGATCCGGGCCGTGAATAAAAACCGAGGAACCAAATGATTTTGGCTCCCCGGGATTATTTGACTATTTTTTGTAACAGTGCTTTGAGCAAGCTCAAGCCCTCGCACAAAAAAATGAAACGATTAAGACTTGCATCTTAATCGTTCATTCAACTTGTGCGGAAAGGGAGGGATTAAATACTTGAAAATACGAAATATTACCCATCTGATACACAAAAACTTACATTTTCGTAAAAGAGGGAAAATCCATGGCTAGTGTCTCTATGCTGTCCTTGAACAATTGCTTTTAAGCGACTTATCGACAGTTAATTAATCTTTATTTCGCGGTCGATTGTTATTATAGTTACCATCCAAATGCTAATACAAAAGTCTTGCCCAATAACTCCAAAAGAGAAGAGAAATCGAGTGTAAAGAACAGATAATAACAGTAAAAACGTAAAAATTTTTGACACTTTTTGATGAAAAGTCGAGTTATTGTCCATTTTTATGAATAATCTCTTGCATCTCCTGATGATGTTCCATGTCTTTGTCGCAAACAATAATCAGTTAGAATTATGAAACAAGTAGAATTTGAGAGTTTCAGCAAAGAAGAACTCTTTGAAAAGATCAAGGCGGAATATGCCCGAAAAGCGAAATATGATTTTGTTACTGGCATCGTCTTTGGTATATTGTGTTTAGTTAATGTGTATTTCTTGGGTGATTATACCTTTCCATCAGTTTTAATGCCTGTCATCTTATTGGTGATAACTCTTAATAAGGTTTTGTTTTCTTTAATGGCTAAAAATATAATGAAGGCCAAGAATGCAGAGGAATTATTGAGTCGGTATGATGCCTACACAAACAAACTAGGCAAATGCACAAACAAACTAGGCAAATTCCTCCCATTCATTGCCGTTCTGGCCCTGTTCCTGATCGGCTATGTGATTTACAACATGTTAACAGAGACCGACATCGAGAGGTTCGGAGTCGTCCTGTTCTGGCTATTAATAGCGGTCCTTGTGCTGTGCTTTATTTTCTTGTTGATGATGATTATTCCCATGAAAGGAAATGCCAAGGGTGTTGGTTGTAAAAAAGATGATGCAATCGAGCGTCTGCGTGAACTCGTAGCTAATGAGAAACAAGACACCTTATAGCGTTCCCGATTCAAATCCCGTACAAATAAATGAAACGATTAAGACTCGCATCTTAATCGTTCATTCAACTTGTGCGGAAAGGGAGGGTTGTGCGGAAAGGGAGGGATTCGAACCCACGGTACGCAAAGCGTACAACGGTTTTCGAGACCGCCCCGATCGACCACTCCGGCACCTTTCCAGTCTTGCCCTTGACTATTTCTCAAAAGCGGGTGCAAAGTTAGGGCAAATTTTCCACCTGACAAAATTATTTCACAGATTTTTCAACCCCTCAATCGTTTGAAGGGGATCCTCGGCTCCAAAGACGTAGCTGCCGGCAACGAGGATATCGGCTCCGGCCTCAGCGAGTTGCGCCCCAGTGACGTCGTTCACGCCGCCGTCAATCTCAATCTCGGCGTTGGAGCCTGAGAGCATGATGAGTTGACGCAATTCTCGCACCTTGTTCAGCGTCTGGACAATGAACTTTTGACCGCCAAAGCCTGGGTTGACCGACATCAACAGCACGAGGTCAACGTCACAGATAATGTCTTTCAACATCGCCACGGGGGTCGCGGGATTGAGCGACACGCCAGCCAGCATGCCTGCATCATGGATCTGCTGCACCACGCGGTTGAGGTGAATGCACGCCTCCTGGTGCACGGTCATGATGCGCGCGCCGCAGTCTCTTACCTCGGGAATGAACTTCTGGGGTTCGACAATCATCAGATGAACGTCGAGCGGCTTTTGGCACAGGCGTTGCACGTGCTTGATGACCGGGAATCCAAAGGAGATGTTGGGCACGAACACGCCATCCATCACGTCGAGGTGGAGCAGGTCGGCGCTGCTGCGATTGATCATGTCGATGTCTCTGGCCAGGTTGCCAAAGTCGGCTGATAGGAGTGAGGGGGAAACTTTCATAACGTTATTTGTTATCGTTGTTAGGTTCTTGAGGGATAGTAACGGGCTTTTTCTTGATGGCTTGATAGGCAAGGAACAGCACGATGAAGATGGCCAGTGCATAGCCTGCCCACGACAGGTAGCGGTTGTAGTGCTCGAGCTGCTCGAGCAGTTCCTGCTCGGGGAAATGTAGGCTCAGCCAGTAGCCCAGGCCTGCCAGCACCACGTTCCACAAGCCGGCGCCCAGCGTGGTGAACAGCGCGAATGTGCCGAAGTTCATGCGCGACAAGCCAGCCGGAATGGAAATGAGCTGACGGATGGCAGGTATCAATCGGCCCAGGAACGTCGAGATGGCGCCATGACGATCAAAGTAGGTCTCAGCCTTTTGCACTTTCTCGGCATCAATCAGGCACATGTGGCCGATGCGACTGTTAGCGAACGCATACACCACCGGGCGTCCGATGAGCAGCGACAGCACGTAATTGATGACCGCCCCGATGAGCGCTCCCAGCGTGGCAACGACCACAATCATGATGATGTTCATGTCGCCGTTGCGCGCAGCAAAATAGGCTGCCGGTGGGATGACCACCTCGCTGGGGAAGGGGATAAACGAACTCTCGATGGCCATCAGCAGCAGGATGGTGCCATAGGTCAAGTGCTCCTTGTACCAATTGTAAATGGTGACAATGTCATGAGGCATATAGAGGACTACAGCCACTGCGGCTGCCGCCAGCACCACGAGGATAATCACCAGTTGTAGAGTGTCTTTCTTCATAATACTAATTAGGGAATGCCAATTCTCTCAAGAAGGACAAGATTCCGGTTTTGCCTTTCTTGTCCTTCTTGCTTTCATGAAACTGTATCAAAACGATGACTTGGTAAATTGACCGTGCTATTGCACGGGAAATCATACAAATTATTTAAAAATTAATATTTAAATTTTAATTCCAAATTTGTTTTAATTTCCTGCCCACAGTGCGGTTATAATTCCAGCAGATGAGATTTGATACAGTCTCTTGGAAATGAGAATTATTCTTTTACTCGCCCAAGATGGCAGCTACACCGGGCAGGGTCTTGCCCTCGATAGCTTCAAGCATGGCACCGCCACCGGTCGATACATAGGACACCTGGTCGGCCAATCCAAACTTATTGACTGCGGCAACCGAGTCACCACCGCCCACGAGCGAATAGGCGCCATTTTGGGTAGCCTCGGCTACATACTTGGCGATTTCGCCGGTGCCGTGAGCAAAGTTCTCAAACTCAAACACGCCGACGGGACCGTTCCACAGGATGGTCTTGCTGTCGAGGATAATCTTCTTCCAGTTGGCAAGCGAAGCCTCGCTGGCATCCATGCCTTCCCAACCATCGGGGATGTTGTAAATGTCCACCGTCTGACGGTTGGCGTCGTTAGAGAAACTGTCGCCAGCAACAGTGGCAACCGAGAGGCTCAGGTTAACGCCTTTCTCCTTGGCAGCTGCAATGACGTTCAGCGCCTCGGGCATCAGTTCGTCCTCGTGCAGCGAGTCACCAATGTGACCACCCTGGGCCTTGATGAAGGTGTAGCCCATGCCACCGCCGATGATGAGGTTATCCACCTTGTCGAGCAGGTTCTTGATAACTGACAGCTTGGATGAAACCTTGCTGCCGCCGATAATAGCGGTGAAGGGATGCTGAGCGTTCTTCATCACATTATCGATAGCGGTTACTTCCTTCTCCATGAGGTAGCCCAGCATCTTGTGGTCGTTGTCAAAATAGTCGGCAATGACTGCGGTCGAGGCGTGGCGACGGTGAGCTGTGCCGAAAGCGTCGTTCACATACACATCGGCATAGCTGGCCAGCGTTTTGGCAAACTCCTCCTGGCGAGCCTTCATCTCCTTCTTGGCTGCACCATAGTTGGGATCATCTTTCTCGATGCCCACAGGCTTGCCTTCCTCCTCGGGGTGGAAGCGCAGGTTCTCGAGCAACAGCACCTCACCGGGCTTGAGCTCATCGGCTTGCTTCTTGGCATCGGCACTGTCCTGGGCGAACATGATGGGACGCTCCAGAGCCGAAGCCACAGCACTGGAAATCTGGCTCAGTGACAGTTTATGGTTGATTTTACCTTTGGGCTTGCCCATGTGTGACATGATGATGAGCGCGCCACCATCGGCAAGAATCTTTTTCAAGGTTGGCACAGCACCGCGAATGCGGGTGTCGTCGGTGATTTCTCCTTTTTCATTCAGTGGCACGTTGAAGTCGACGCGCACGATTGCCTTATGTCCGGCAAAATTAAAATCATTGATTTTAGCCATGTCTTTTAAGTTATGAATTATTTGTGAATGTGATAGTTCATTTATAATCAGGCTGCAAAAATACTAAATTATTTGTACATCGCCGATAATTTGGTGCAAAAAACAACCATCGTATGGCAACGCGCCCACCGATGAGGGTTATTTGTTCATCGATTTGTCGTATAGACCCCTCTTTTTGTGGACTTTTGTCGTAAAAGCATGGATTATCATATCTTTTTGGGAATTTTAAGAAAAGAAAATGTGTGATGTCTCACATTTTTTCATACTTTTGTCATCGGTTATTATTAATTGTTACAAAAGAAAAACCAATGAACAAAACGATGAGAACACTATCGTTGTTGCTGATGTCGCTCCTGGTCATGTCCTGCAGTGTGATGACTCGCAATGCCGATGATATCATTAACGATTTGCGTGACGCCCGTCACGCTCAGTATCTCAACGTGGGCAGTGGACTGCTTGGACTTGGCCGACTGCTGTCGCCCACTTTGTCCGAAGCCGGCCTCGGCATCACATCGGTGCAGGTGCTTGACTTGAGCAAGTGCAATGCTAACGTGCGCGATAAGTTCCGCAACCGCATCCAGAATCTTTACAAGTCACGCTACTATGAGGAACTTGTCACCAATCAGCGGAATTATGATCATCAGTCGGTGCTCCTGAGGCGAGATGGCCAATATGCTAACGAGATCGTTATCGCCAATGCTAGCCAGACCAGCGATTTGCTGGTTGTTATTCAGGGCCACATTAACCTCGAGAATGTGGAGCGCATCGTCAATGACCAGCGGAACTACTTTTCCAAGTAGCTCATGCATCAGGGCGCATATTGAAAGGAATTGGCTATCTGGCATATTCCTCTCTTGATGCGGTGATTTTTTCCCGCTCAAGGCCTGGTGCGCGACACCGTTATCATCAAGAATAATAATTGTTTAACTATACATTAATTACAATGAAAGAGAAGATTCAAAACCAATTCAAGAAGCAATTTGGCACCGATGGCGTGCTGTATGCTTCATCGGGCCGTATCAACCTCATCGGCGAGCACACCGACTACAACGGAGGCTTCGTTTTCCCGGGCGCTATCGATAAGTATATCATGGCCGAAATCAACGTTAACGGCACCGACAAGGTGCGCGTTTACAGTCTTGACATGGATGCCTATTGTGAGTTCGGCCTCAAGGAGGAGGATGCACCCCAGGAGCAGTGGGCAAGATATATCTTTGGCGTTTGCCGCGAGACCATCAAGCGCGGTGGTACGGTCAAGGGTTTTGACACTGTGTTTGCGGGTAATGTGCCCCTGGGTGCTGGTCTGTCTTCATCGGCTGCCCTGGAATCTTGCTTTGCATTTGCGCTCAACGATATGTTCAACGAGAACAAGATCGATAAGTTTGAACTCGCTAAAATCGGTCAAAGTACCGAGCACAACTATTGCGGCGTGAACTGCGGCATCATGGACCAGTTCGCCAGCGTGTTTGGCAAGAAAGATTGCCTCATGCGTCTCGACTGCCGCTCGCTGGAGCACGAGTATTTCCCCTTCCATCCCGAAGGCTACAAACTGGTGCTGCTCAACAGCAAGGTAAAACACGAGCTGGTTGATTCTCCCTACAACAAGCGCCGTGAATCGTGTGAGCGTGTAGCCGCCATTCTGGGCATGGACACCCTGCGAGATGCCACCTACACCATGCTCGCCGACGTGCGTGACAAGGTGAGCGACGAGGACTATCGCCGTGCCCGCTTTGTCATTGGCGAGAAGCAGCGTGTGCTCGATGTCTGCGACGCCCTTGAGCGTGGAGACTACGAGACCGTTGGTCGTTGCATGTATGAGACCCACGACGGCCTGTCGCGTGACTATGAGGTGAGCTGCGAGGAACTGGATTACCTCAACGACGTGGCCCGCGAGTGTGGCGTGACCGGTTCGCGCATCATGGGCGGCGGTTTTGGTGGCTGCACCATCAACCTGGTCAAGGAAGACCGTTATGACAACTTCATTGCTACAGCCAAGGAGAAATTCAACGCAAAATACGGACACGAGCCCGAGGTGATCAATGTGATCATCAGCGATGGCGCTCGCAAGGTAATTGATTGAAAAATGAAAAGCATTAGAATCGATACACACGAGACCGAGCGTGGCGAAATCACCACCTACGAACTCATCAATGCCAGTGGGGCTAGCGTCAAGCTTTCATCGCTTGGTGCTGGCATCCTGGAAATCAAGGTGCCTGACCGTGACGGCAAGCTCGCCGACGTGGTACTGGGTTACAAAGACCTGAATGACTATTTCTTTGACGGGCCATGTGCCGGCAAGGTGCCCGGGCGTTTTGCTAACCGCATCTGTAAGGGCCATTTCACACTCGACGGCAAGGATTACCAGCTGAACTGCAACCATCAGGATAAACACCACCTGCATGGCGGCAACGTGGGTTTCCAGAACAAGATTTGGGAATGTGAGATGCAGGGTGACTCGGTTGTTTTCACACTCGAGAGCCCTGATGGTGACGAGAAATATCCCGGATGTCTCAACGTGCGTGTGGCTTACACGTGGAGCGACGACAACATCCTCAAGATTGAGTTGGGTGCCGTGACCGATGTGCCCACAGTCCTGAACCTCACCAACCACACCTATTTTAATATGGCAGGTGAGGATAGGGAAGGAACTGCTCTTGAACAGGTACTGCAGCTCAACTGCTCACGTTATCTGGTCACCGACGCCGACCTCATTCCCACTGGAGAGATGGCAACTGTCGAGGGCACTCCCATGGACTTCACCCAGCCCAAAGTGATTGCTCGTGACATCAAGCAGGATTTCCCTGCATTGAACTATGGTAAGGGTTATGACAACTGCTGGATTGTTGACGGATATGAGGATGGCGACTTGCATCTGGCTGCAGTATTGTGTGACAAGCAGTCGGGCCGCATGGTGGAAATTAGTACCGACCAGCCTGCTGCACAGGTCTATACCGGCAACTGGCTGGAAGGATGCCCCTTGAGCAAGAGCGGCAAGCAGTATCACGACTATGATGGCGTGGCCATTGAGTGCCAGGGCATGCCCGACGCTCCCAATCACGACAATTTCCAGTCACCGGTTCTGAGACCCGACGAGGAATACCGCCGCACCATCATCTTTGATTTCAAGGTTAACGAATAACTAACAACACTAAGGACTAAAAACTATAGACTAAGAACTAAATATGAAACCAACATTATTTGTACTTGCCGCCGGCATGGGTAGCCGTTACGGTGGTTTAAAACAGCTTGATGGTCTAGGCCCTCATGGCGAGACTATCATGGACTATTCGATCTATGACGCCATCCACAGCGGATTTGGCAAGGTGGCCTTTGTGATTCGCAAGGACTTTGAGGCCGACTTCCGTGAGAAGATTTTATCAAAATACGAGGGTCACATCCCTGTTGAACTGGTCTTTCAGGGCTTGAACGACCTTCCTGAGGGCTTTACCTGCCCCGCCGAGCGCGTTAAGCCGTGGGGTACTAACCATGCCTTGCTTATGGGTAAGAGCGTGATTAACGAGCCTTTCGCCATCATCAATGCCGATGATTACTATGGCCGCAACAGCTTTGAGGTGATGGCTGCCGAATTGTCTTCACTGCCCGAGGACAGCAAGGGCCATTACAGCATGGTGGGCTTCAAGGTGGGCAACACCATGAGCGAGAGTGGCACCGTGGCTCGTGGCGTGTGCGAGACCCGCGACGGTCTGCTCACTGGCGTAGTCGAGCGTACCGACATCGGTTATGACGCTGACCACAATATCACTTTCACCGACGAGAACGGCGATGTACAACACCTGGCGTTCGAGACTCCCGTGTCGATGAACTTCTGGGGCTTCACCCCCGACTACTTTGCGCACAGCGAACGTTGCTTTATCGATTTCCTCAAGGAGAGCATCGACAAGCCCAAGGCTGAGTTCTTTATCCCCACTGTTGTCAATCAAATGGTTACCGACGGTACTGCCCAGGTCAAAGTCCTCACCACCGAGAGCAAGTGGTTTGGCGTGACCTATGCGGCCGACCGCCAGGGTGTAGTTGACAAGTTCGCTGAATTGCACGCCACTGGTGTCTATCCCGACAAGATGTTTTAACACATTTATTATTAATCAATAACCATTATCTAACAATGAAACGTTATTTTTTCCCATTAGTCGCAGTGCTTTTCAGCATCTTCATGTCGTCATGTGGCGATAATCCTATTCTCGATTTGGACGGAGTTGAGAAGTCCGACTTGACAACCCCCTTATTCTTGGCTTACGATAACACGTTAGACAAGAGTGATAAGAAAGTCTGGGCGTTTAATGATACTGAAGCTGCTAAGGCTACGATCACAGTCATGGACAATGGCAACTTGCGCATCAAAACTGATTGGTATTTTGACTCATGGAGCTATTCTGGCAAGATACTTAGCCTGGTAAGTGAGACAAATAAGAAAACTTATGAACTCAACCAGGTGAGTGTGCTCGGCTACAATGCCATCTCTTTTGGAACCACCTATGTCTGCACTCCATCGACTAACAAAGGCATTAATGGCGTGCGTTATGATGATGACTGGTATAACCGTGGCTTGACTAAAGCAGCCTTCTGGGACGCTTTGCGCAAATCTTATACCCAGAACATGACTGTTGATATCCAACTCAACTGATAATCTGAAAATGATTATTGGATAGGGTGGGTTAGAATCAAGTTTTACTCACCATCGTCAAATAATATCCTGTACAGGCAATCATCTGCACAGGATTTTTTCTATATTTGCACCATGAAACTGACCGCAAGACTCAAAGCCACCTTCAAGAACGTTAAGCTTAAGACAACCTGTCTTAAGGAGAAGTGTTCTGCTTTTTTGAGACCAAAGAATCTCAAACACTTCAAGGTGGTCAAGTGGAGTCGCAACTGCAAGGCTTGGAATCTGCATTTAAACCGCCGATTAGAACAGTATAGACCGACCCCAAAATCAATTGACCAAAATGAGCGCGATTGCATCAACTGCGGACATCATTACTCGGGGCGCATTTGCCCGCAATGCGGTCAAGCTGGCACATGGACCCATTATACATGGAAGCAGATAATACTTAACTTTTTGGACATTTGGGGAATGGGCAATCGACCGATGTTCCGCACACTGGGCGAATTGTTCTGGCGACCTGGTTACATGATTCGAGACTACCTGAATGGCCATCGCCAATTTTATTTTCCCCCGTTTAAGCTGGTGGCTGTTCTTGTGGTGCTTTTGCTCTTTGTGGGATGGCTGACAGGCACCCATGCCTTATCTCCTGTAGGCTTGGCATATGAAATTACAGGCTTTAATGGGGCAAATGATTTGGAGGAAATAAAGTCATATATTCAGTCACAATTCGAGAGTAGTAACATCAGCATTTCCAGTTCAGTAATACCCATCATCAATACTGTATCATGGATAGTTTGGTTGATATCCAAGAATATGCTATACGAGTGGCTTTTCATTGGAGCGATACTCGTTATATGCATTTGGATAGCATTCATTAAGGTTAACAAATACAATTTTGTCGAGACTTACATTTTCTTGACCTATGTGTTGGCTCTTTTTTTGATTTGCTTGATGCCATTCATCTTGTTGTATAGGATCAATCATATAGAGAACTCATTCTTGCATCGTCTCACGGGAGCCATGTTATTGGTTTACATACCGGCGGTTTGCTTTTTGCTAGTTCTTGTCTTTAAACAATTTTTTGGATTGAGCTGGATGTCTACAATATTACACCTGTTTGTTACCTTATTGGTAGGAGTTCTTCTGGCCTTTCTGATTGGTGGCATAATCTCAAGTATCGCCACTAATGATATCGAAAGCTTCCTAATAATGCTGAAAGATACGGTGTCAGCAATTTTGATAATACAGGGCTTCTCTTATGCGGCAAAATATTATAAAAGGAACAAGGGGCAGGCACCTCGTTCAGTAATAATAGGAAGCAAAGTGGCTATGCTAAATCTTTTTAGGTTATTTGCAATCGGTAATTCTTCTGGGGCTTCTGTGTTTCAGAACATCCTCATACTATTCTGTATTGTGCTGTATGCGTTAGCATCGGTGGCATTAAGTCTCTTCCCAGTATTTGTTTATAAGAAATATCAACGAACATGGCTCTCCTTTTTATCACTGACTTTGCTTATCGCTTTTATTGCCTTTACATCTCTTTTTTTTGAAGTGATAGTAGAACAATAGATAAAATTGATGTCATAGTAAATAATCAAAATTCAAAAATAATAGATATGATGAAATTCAAATGGCTACAATTAGCCTGTATAGCGGGCATCATTACTCTCACCGCTTGCAATTCCGCGAAACAGAATGTGATGTCGCAACGTGCTCCAACGCTCGAAGGTGACGCGTGGAACTCATCGTCATGGATTGCTGTTGCCGACGCCCCTGTTGTGACAGGGAAAGTACAGGATGGCACCAGGGCGGCCGATGGCGCCAACTGGTTCGTCTCCACGTTGAAGAACGAGCAGCAGGTTACAAAGGCTGTGTGGATGACGACTGGCCTTGGGGTGTATGAAATCTATGTCAACGGTCAGAACATCGGTGACGAAGTCCTCAAGCCAGGTTTCACCCATCCGATGAAGACCAAGCGTTCATTCACCTATGACGTAACGAGCAAATTAAATACCGCTGCTGGTGCCGAGAACGTGCTGTCGGCACAGGTGACCCCTGGATGGTGGGGTGACAAGATTGTCACGCCTGGCGGCAATGACGGAATGATTGGCAAGAAGTGTGCTTTTCGCGGTGTACTGGAGCTGACCTACGTTGATGGCACTATGAAACGCTATGGCACCGATACACAGCATTGGAAAGCTTGTATTGCCGGCCCTGTAAAACATGCTGCTATTTTCGACGGTGAGGAATATGACGCCCGTGTACGTGATGTTGATCCGACAAGCCCCGAATTGGCAAGACCCGTCGTGAGCGATGAGTTCAAGGGAGAAATCCTCCCGACTGACGGCGCTGAGATTTACCTGCGCCACGATCTGGCGCTTGCCCCAGTCCGTGCCTACATCTGGAAAGATGTTGAGGGCGCTGATTCATCGGCCTATGGCAAAGTGGTCATCAGCAGGGAATATACCAGGGGAGAGCCGATGCTTGTACATCCCGGTGAGCATCTTGTGATCGACTTCGGTCAGAATTGCTCTGCCGTGCCGGCCTTTGTGTTTAATGCCAAAGCTGGAACGCAACTCACCTGCATTACCTCTGAATTGCTGAACGATGGCAATGGCTTGAAGAGCCGCGGCATGGATGGTCCCGAGGGTAGTGTGCATCGCCAGAACCTGCGCATTCCCGAAACAGGCATGAGAATTGACTACACCTTTGCCGATTCCAAGGATCCTGCCGAATGGTATCCCCATTTCACGTTCTTTGGTTATCGTCTAATCTCAATCACAGTGACCGACGATGTGGTCATCAACAGTGTCAAGTCTATTCCGGTGACCTCTATTGCCCATGACTTGGAGATCGGCAAAATCACTACGGGCAACGAACTGGTGAACAAACTGATTTCCAATACGCTTTGGGGACAGCGTTCCAACTATCTGTCGGTGCCCACCGATTGCCCGCAACGCAACGAGCGCCTGGGATGGATGGCCGATACTCAAGTGTTCACCGAGACGGGAACCTTCTTTGCCAACACTGACAGCTTCTTCCGCAAGTGGTTGCGTGATGTGCGCGACACCCAGAGCGAGACAGGTGCCTATCCTGGTGTTGCTCCGTGGGCACAATATGGCGCCATGTCTACCGACATGATGCGTTTGGGCTGGGCCGATGCCGGAATCATAGTCCCCTGGACGGTTTGGAAACAGTTCGGTGACAATGACATTGTGGACCAGCATTGGGCCTCGATGGAGAAATTCATGGACCACGTGAACCAGACGAAATATGACCACACCGCCCTAAATGCCGAGAACGGCAACTATCAGTGGGCCGACTGGCTGAGTTATGAACCGCTTGAGAGTTGCACTGGCAAGGCCTTTGGAAAATATGGTGTTAAGTCCGATACTCGTGTCTATTGGAGCTACCTGGGTGCTTCCTACTGGGCGATTGATGCCGCTATGATGCGCGACATGGCTCGAGCCACTGGCCGTGACGCATCCAAGTATGAGACTATGGTCAATGAGGCAAAAGCCTACCTGCTGAAACGCTTTTTCAATGATAAAGGTGAGTTCAAGGCTGAGATTCTCAACACGATGCAGACGCCGATTTTGTTTGCTCTCAAGAACGAATTGTTCCAAGGGCAAGCCCGAGACAACATGTTGAAGCGCCTGCGTGAAAATTTTGCTGCACATGGAAATTGCTTGCAGACGGGTTTCTTGGGCACTTCCATTCTGATGCCGATTCTCACCGAGAACGGTATGAGCGACATCGCCTATGAACTGCTTTTCCAGCGAAAAAATCCCAGCTGGCTCTATTCGGTGGACAATGGTGCCACGACCATTTGGGAACGCTGGAACAGCTATATGATTGAAGAAGGCATGGGCCCGCAGGGCATGAACAGTTTCAACCACTATGCTTATGGTGTTGTTTGCCAATGGATTTGGGAAACTGCAGCAGGTATTGCTGCCGACACGGCTCAGCCCGGTTTCCGTCACATCATCATGAAGCCCATCCCAGACAAGCGTTTGGGCTATCTTGATGCCGAGTATCAATCGGTTGCAGGTCTCATTAAGAGTTCCTGGAAATATGAGGGCGACAAGTGGATTTGGAAATTTACCATCCCCAAGGGTGCGACAGCGTCGGTTACCCTCCCAGGTGAAACGCAGTCAAGAGAATACCAGGCTGGAAGCTACACCATCAAGATGAACCTCAACAACTAAGAAACAGCATCTAATTCTCAATATTAACAACACTGCACCGCCAACAGAATGGCAGTGCAGTGTTGTTTTAATGTGTCTATTGAACGATGGAATTTACTTGCGCAGCAGGTGGTTCAATACCAACCAGCCTCCTACCGCTTGCAGTAACATGTTATTTCACGTTAATTATCATCAATTATCCATTAATTATTTATCGTCTGGGAAAACTAGTTCCATGTTTTTATCTAGAACTGTACACGTGTTGCTCTCACTGAAAAAAACATACCTTTCACCTTGTAAACTAGGTTGGCCAAAATTAATCAACAAACCAATTGGTTTCTTAGTTAGCTTCAAATAGTTAAAAAAGCTGAGACCTATGTGCCGGCAATAATTTATTTACAGATTTAAGCTCTACAATAATATCGTCTTCGACTAATAAATCAATCTGGAAATACTTTTCCAATTGATGATGCTTATAGTAGCAATGCAATTGCTTTTCTGTTTCATGTTTTATTCCTAGATCTAGTAATTCTAGGTGGAGAGCTTCATTGTATACCGATTCGAGCAAACCCCAGTTCAATTCTCGGTGAACTGTCATAGCCGCTCCGATTATCTTAAAAACAGTTTCTCGATAATCTTTTGGATTTATCATGTTTAAAAATTAATGATAAATTAACGGTAATTATATGTGAGAAAAGCTACTTGCGCAACAGGTGGTTGAGCACCAACCAGCCTCCCACCGCTTGCAGTAACATGCCTGGCCAGCCTAGTTTCCAGTCCTGCAAGGCGCTAGCAAGACTTCCTGTCATTGCCCACTCGATGAGACCGCCCACAAGCTGATAGCCGAGCACGACACCGATGAGAGCCAGCAACGAGGCCCCCTTGCTGCGGTTAGCCATCCATGCGGCTGCACCAGCGAGCAACACACCCTTGATGGTGATGATGGGAAGGGCGGCAACAGGCGGCATGCCGAACAGCATTGAGTTGATGAGCGGCGACAGAATTGCCGTCAACAGGCCTACGCGCAAACCGAACTTATAGGCGGCAATCAGCGTGAAGAAATAGATGGGCAACAGGATGAGGCCACCTTGAGGAATCAGGTGACACAGCTGAGGCAACAAGATGTTACCAGCAATAAACAACAAAGCGAACATATAGGTGCTCATCTCGCGCCACCCCAATGAATACAGTCTAACTGCACTAGCGTTATTTTCCATTTTGATGATATTTTAGTAGTTAGACTGCAAAAGTAAGGAAAAAAAAGCGCATTTTCACAACTTCGCGCATAAAAAAATCAATTCATTACCTGTGATATGTCATGAAAACTACTTTTGTCCAGTAATCGCATTGACTGCATTAAGGCTGGCCCATGATGCCGTTCCACACAGCATTGCGCAGCGTCCCGACCTCGTCATCACAGCGATACTCCCAGTACATGGCGCCACGCATCCCCTTTTCCTTGATGAACTTGCATTTCCAGGACAAAGATTCGGCGTCTTCATAGGTGCACACCATCTCACCATCCTTGACCAGATAGGGAGCCTTGGCAACATCATCCCACATGCGTGTGGCATCGTTGCGCTTCACGAGGGCTCCAAATGAACTATCGCCAAAGCCCTTAACTGAACGGCCGTAAAAAGGTACGCCCATGACCAGTTTGTTCACCGGCACTCCTGCGTCAAGATGTGCCTGAAACGCTTCCTCGGCCGTCACGCGGCCCGACATCTCGCTGCGGTAGAGCGCAGCGTGGTGATAGGGTGGGTTGCCCACGTCATACATCATGATGTTCACCAGGTCCACATAGGGGTCGATTGCCTTGAAATCGACAAATCTGGCATCGGCGATTGTGGCACACGACAACAAGTAATCCTTGCCCAATGCCTTGCGCAGTTCCTTCATCAATAAGGTAAAGTTGTCAATGTCGGCAGGCGATGAAGATATGCCGGCTTCACTGCTGCTGGGATATTCCCAGTCGATGTCAATGCCATCGAGCCCGAAGTCTTTAACAATTCGCTTGCAATCCTTTGCAAACGCTTTGCGCCGCTTCTCGGTCGATGCCATCTCGCTGAATCCGCCAGCCGTCCAGCCGCCGATACTCAGCACGATATAGATCTTGTTGTTCTTCTTCAACTCCACCAATTGACGTAGGCGGTCTGGGCGTTGGATAATGACCCCATCATAGGTCTTGTTCACGTTCCCGAAGGCGTAGTTGATATGCGTCAATACCGAGCAGTCAGGCAATGGCATATCAGCGTTCCACCCTGTGACATAAGCGGCCACAACGGGCCCATCATCCTTGTGTTTACCGGCTTGCATGGGCAACATCAGCATCATCATGCAAGCAATCATTACAATCCGTTTTATTGTCATTTTTCAGCCAGTTTTTTTCTAACCTCCAAAGATACAACTTTTTCCTTATTTTTGCCTTTTCTTCACGTGGAATTTGCTTTTTTGCTTTAGCGAAGCATCAAATAGTCGCTTTCATGTCTTCAAAAATCGCTTTAAAAATTAATAATGTATTTTTTTCGGTATTATTTCGGGAAATAGTAGTACCTTTGCAGATTGGAATTGAACATATAATCAATCAACAGTGACTATACAAAATTTTTAAGGTTACTATATATTTTATTTTTTATGGCAGAAACAAGAAAAAAACTGTTCGACCAATTCGCGCCTGTCACTCCCGAGGAGTGGCGTGCCAAGGCCGAAGTTGACCTGAAAGGGGCCGACTTTCAAAAGAAAATGGTTTGGCGGACAAACGAGGGTTTTGATGCACAACCGCTGTACCGCAGCGTTGACATCGCCGACCTGAAGCAAACCAAATCACTCCCTGGTGAGTTCCCCTATGTTCGCGGAACCCGCTACAACAACGACTGGAAGGTGCGCCAGAACATCATGGTTGATGATGTGAAGGCTGCCAATGCCAAAGCGCTCGAGGTGCTCAATAAGGGCATCAACTCGATCGGCTTCCACATGCCTAACGGTGATGTGGACTTGGAGGAACTCTTCAAGGGCATCTCCCTTCCCGCCTGTGAAATCAACATCATGTGCTGCCCCAAGTGCGCGGTTAAGTATGCTAACGAACTTGTTGAGCTCTGCAAGAAGAACGGCTGCGAGGACACCTTTGTGGGTAGTATCAATTTCAACCCGTTCAAGCGCACCTTTAAGCACGGTGAGCCCTTCCCTGGCGACATCGTTGCCATGGCCACCGAGCTGATGAATGCCGTGAAGCCCGTTGCTCACCTGCGCGTGCTCACCGTTGACTCATTGGCACTGAACAATGCTGGTGCCTACATCAACCAGGAGTTGGGTTACGCTCTGGCATGGGGTGCCGAGTGGATGGCTATGTTGACCGATGCCGGTTTCAGCGCCGATGAGGTGGCTAACCGCATCAAGTTCAACATGGGTATCTCGACTGTTTACTTCATGGAGATTGCCAAGTTCCGCGCCGCTCGTGAACTGTGGGCCCTCATCGTTAAGCAGTTCAATCCCGCTAACGACTATTCATGCATGATGAATGTCAATGCCGAGACCAGCTGCTTCAACATGACAATCTATGACAGCTATGTGAACCTGCTCCGTAGCCAGACCGAGGCCATGAGTGCCGCTCTGGCTGGTGTTGACTCACTGGTTGTCACCCCGTTTGACGCTCCCTACAAGAAGAGCGACGACTTCAGCGAGCGCATCGCCCGCAACCAGCAGATCCTGCTCAAGGAAGAGAGCCACCTCGACAAGGTCGTTGACCCCGCCGGCGGTTCCTACTATGTGGAGATGCTGACCAAGAACCTTGCCGAGACTGCATGGAAGCTCTTCCTCGAGGTCGAGGACAAGGGTGGTTTCAAGGCCGCGCTCGAGAGCGGTGACATCATCAATGCCGTGAATGCAACTGCCAACGCTCGCTTTGACAAGGTGGCTAAGCGTCGTGAGCAGCTCCTGGGTACCAACCAGTTCCCCAACTTTACCGAGAAGGCTGCCGACAAGGCCGACGCTCGCGAGGCTTGCTGCTGCCACTGCGGCTGCAACCATGAGGAGAAAGAGGGCGCTGTTGGTCTTAACACCAAGCGTCTGGCTGAGCAGTTCGAGGAGATTCGTCTTGCTACTGAACACGCAGCCAACACTCCCAAGGTGTTCATGCTAACCATCGGCAATCTGGCCATGCGCCTTGCTCGTGCCCAGTTCAGTGACAACTTCTTCGCTTGCGCTGGCTATGAGCTGATCGATAACAACGGCTTCAAGACCGTTAAGGAAGGTGTTGACGCCGCTATGGAGAAGAAAGCCGACGTGGTTGTGCTCTGCTCCAGCGACGACGAGTATGCCGCCCTCATCCCCGAGGCTGTCAAGGAACTCAACGGCCGTGCCGAGCTCGTGCTCGCCGGTCCCGAGACCGATGAATTCAAGGCCTTGGGCGTTACCAATTTCATCAATGTGCGCACCAACGTGCTTGCTACGTTAAAAGCCTTCAACGCTAAACTGTTAAAATGACGAGACGACTATGAGACCGAATTTTAAGAATATCGATATTGCAAATGATGCTTTTAATGTAAAGCACAATCCGCTCCCCAAGGGCGAAGTGTGGAAGAATGCCGAGCTCATCGACATTAAGCCGATTTATACCCACGAGGACATCGAGGGTCTGGAGCACCTGGAGTTTGTAGCAGGTATTCCTCCCTTCCTGGGTGGTCCTTACTCATTGATGTATCCGTTCCGTCCGTGGACCGTTCGTCAGTATGCTGGTTTCTCGACCGCTGCCGAGTCCAACGCATTCTATCGCCGTAACTTGGCTTCAGGTCAGAAAGGTCTGTCCGTAGCATTTGACCTTCCCACCCACCGTGGCTACAACGCCGACAACCAGCGCGTGGTCGGTGACGTCGGCAAGGCAGGTGTGTCTATCTGCTCTGTAGAGGATATGAAGGTCCTGTTTGACGGTATCCCCTTGAACAAGATGTCAGTTTCCATGACCATGAACGGTGCTGTGCTGCCCATCATGGCATTCTACATCGTGTCAGGTCTGGAGCAGGGCGCTAAGCTCGAGGAAATGGCTGGTACCATCCAGAACGATATCTTGAAGGAGTTCATGGTGCGTAATACCTACATCTATCCTCCCAAGTTCTCGATGCAGATTATCGCCAGCATCTTTGAGTACACCTCTAAGTATATGCCCAAGTTCAACTCGATCTCCATTTCGGGTTACCACATGCAGGAAGCAGGTGCTACCGCCGATATCGAGCTGGCTTACACCCTGGCCGATGGTATGGACTACATCCGCACTGGTGTGAACGCAGGTCTGTCGGTTGACGCCTTCGCTCCGCGTCTGTCGTTCTTCTGGGGTATCTCGATGAACTTCTTCACCGAGATTGCCAAGATGCGCGCTGGCCGTCTGTTGTGGGCCAAGATCGTGAAGAGCTTCGGCGCTGAGAATCCCAAGTCAATGTCGCTGCGTACCCACAGCCAGACCTCCGGTTGGTCGCTGACAGCTCAGGATCCCTTCAACAACGTGGGCCGCACCTGTATCGAGGCTATGGCTGCTGCACAGGGTCACACCCAGTCGCTGCACACCAACGCCCTCGACGAGGCCATCGCACTGCCCACCGACTTCTCGGCTCGTATCGCCCGCAATACCCAGATCTACATCCAGCAGGAAACTTATATCACCAAGGTCATTGACCCGTGGGCAGGTTCCTACTATGTAGAGGCTCTGACCGATGAACTCGTGCAGAAGGCATGGGCACACATCGAGGAGATTGAGAAGCTTGGTGGTATGGCCAAGGCTATCGAGACCGGCGTGCCCAAAATGCGTATCGAGGAGGCTGCAGCCCGCACCCAGGCCCGCATCGACAGTGGCCGTCAGACCATCGTTGGTATCAACAAGTATGCCCTCGAGAAAGAGGCTCCCATTGACATCCTTGAGATCGACAACACCGAGGTTCGCAAGGAACAGGTTGAAGGTCTTGAGAAGTTGCGTGCTAACCGTGACGAGGCAAAGGTGAAAGCCGACCTCGCCGCCATCACCGAGTGTGTCAAGACCGGCAAGGGCAACCTGCTCGAGCTCGCTGTCGAGGCTGCTAAGGATCGCGCTTCGCTGGGTGAAATCAGCGATGCATGTGAGGAAGTCGTTGGACGTTACAAAGCAATCGTAGAGGCTCGTCGCTTGACCGCCCTCTTTGCCAAGAAGGAAGGCCGTCAGCCCCGCATCATGATTGCCAAGATGGGTCAGGACGGTCACGACCGTGGCGCTAAGGTTGTTGCCACCGGTTATGCCGATTGTGGCTTTGACGTGGACATGGGTCCCTTGTTCCAGACTCCCGAGGAGAGCGCTCGCGAGGCTGTCGAGAACGACGTGAACGTACTCGGCGTTTCTTCGCTTGCCGCTGGTCACAAGACCCTCATTCCCGCCGTGATTGCTGAGCTCAAGAAGCTTGGCCGTGAGGATATCATCGTCACCGCTGGTGGTGTGATCCCCATGCAGGACTATGACTACCTCTACAAGGCAGGTGTTGCCGCCATCTTTGGCCCTGGCACCAACGTCATGAAGAGTGCTATCGAGGTGATGCACATCCTCCTCGACGAGTAATGATCCTCGCTTCCTGAACGAGATACATTATTTTTTAACACAGGGCGCCACAGCATCCAAGCCGCGGCGCCTTGTATTGTTGTCTATTCTCAGAGTTATTGTGTCAACAGGGTGTCGATGAGTTCAGTTACATCGGTGATGTTTACTAGGCCGTCACCGTTAACGTCACAGGCTCCAGAGTAAATTACATTCCCATGTGAAGTCAACAAGAGGTCAACCAACTCAGTCACATCAGCTATTCCCAACAAGCCGTTTCCATCGGTGTCGCCTATAGGCCTGATTAAGCTGAATTGTTTCCAGTATTTTGCTGTTTTGTAATCTTCAAGTGAAGTTACAGGCACAAACAAGGTTGCTTGTCCGTAAACCTCAAGGTCAAAGTTAGACGGCTGCTCGGGTAAGCCTGAGTCCCAAACGGTCCAAGTGTCTTCTGTTACAGGAGGCGTTGTGGCTAGGCAAGTCACGCTCGTGATATTGGGACATCGATGAAAAATGATCCCCATCTGTGTGATTGAACTGCCAATCGTCACGTGAGACAAATTTGTACAGCCCATGAACCAACCAGCACCAGAGTATTGAACTGGCGTCTCTACCGAGTTAGGTATGATAGCATGGGTCAGTCCCGAGCACTCCGCAAATGCAAATTTACCTATCGAGATGACTGAATTAGGTATCTCGATGCTTTTCAATTCCTGGCAAGAGTATAAAGCACGATCACCAATTGAGGTGATTGAGTGAGGAATGATCGTGTTTTGACATCCGGTAATCAGTTTGTCGGCAGCCGTTTCAATGATTGCATTGCAGTTGTCGCGAGAGTCATACACTGGATTGTTCTCGGCAACTGTGATGATTGCCAATGAGCTGCAGTCCTCGAATGGATTGCCAGTAATGGAGATGACAGAATGTGGAATATCAATGCTTTTCAACGTGTTGCACCCTTTAAACGCATCACCGTTGATAGCTGAAACGGTATTGGGGATGATTGTGTTTTGGCATCCGGCAATCAACGTGTTGGTGGCCGTTTTGATGATGGCGTTACAGTTGTCGCGAGAGTCATAGTACGAGTTCCCGCTCTCGACAATGATTCCAGTTAATCCAGGGCAGGAGTTAAACGCCTCGCTCTCGATGATATTAACCGACCGTGGAATGGTGATGCTGGTCAAGTCGGTACACCCATAGAATGCCTGAGAACCGATAACAGTAACCGATGGTGCGATATCGACGTTAGCCAGTCGTTTACAATCCATAAAAGCATTTCCGTTAATGATTCTGACCGATTGCGGTATGGTCACGCTGCTCAATCCCTCACAGTTACAGAACACATAATTATTTAAAGTCACAATTGTATTGGGAATGACCAAATCGGTGACTTCGACACCGTTTAAGAAGAGATGTCGGGCATAATAAAGTGGATTGGAAAAGAGTGGGGAATAATCATCGCTATAACATTCAGGATAATTAAATGAAATTTTACACCATGCCTCAATGCTGCTAATGTCCACTCTCGTCAAGTGATCACATTCATAAAAAGCCATCATGCCTATTTCTGTCACCGTGCTAGGGATTGCCACACTCGTCAGACCTGAGCTACTTCTAAAAGCCTCGGCATCAATAGCGGTGACGGTATAGGTGACTCCATTGTGATTGACACTTTCAGGAATGACTACATCACCGCTATAAGTGTTATAATCTGTCGTCTTGTAGGTAACAGTTGCCATTGTTCGGTTGACGGTATAATAGATGCCGTCCACTTCAAAGTCATAGGTGTAGGCATTTTGCATGTTTGCCAACAAAGCAAGGAGCAAGATTGGCAATTTAAAGAACAATGGATTTCTCATGATGTCCTTAATGAAGATATGTGTTTAATCGGGAATGGTGATTCTCCCTCTCAAGCGTATGTCGTTGCTTGATGACCCGATAAGAATGTGGTAAGTGCCGGGTTCCACGGTCCATTTCATGTTGGCATCCACAATGGCTAGGTCATCATAATCGAGATGAAGTGTCACAGTGCGGGTCTCGCCAGGCTCGAGCGTGATGCGCTTGAAGGCCTTTAACTGTCGCTCTGGTTGCACGACCGATGACAAGCCTTGATTCAGATAGAGCTGAACGACCTCGTCACCCTTGCACTTGCCGGTATTCGTCACCTTGAATGTGGCAGCAAGTCCTGTAATCGTGAGGTCGCTGTACTCAAACGAGGTGTAACTCAAGCCGTAGCCGAAGGGGTACAGCGGTTTTGCCGACATCTCCACATAGTCGTGTGCGGCAGGTACGGGCTTATTGTAATACACGGGCAACTGTCCCACATGGCGCGGCACACTCACGGGAAGCCTTCCGGCTGGATTATAGTCGCCGAACAGCACATCGGCAATGGCATTACCGCCTTGCTCTCCTGGATAATAGGCAGTGAGTAGGGCGTTGGCATTCTCGTCTGCCCAGTTCTTATTGAGCGGGCGCCCCTCGATATAGACAACCACGAGTGGTTTACCTGTTTTCTTCAAGGCATCAAGCAATTCCATCTGGCGTCCTAGCAGGTCCAGTGTGGCGCGGTCAAAGCCTTCGCCGCACTCCATGTCACTGACGAACTGCTGCACGCTGCTGGCTGCACCCGTGTCCTCGTAGGATGTCTTAAAATCCCTCGCCGATGAACCGCCCACCACAGCAACCACCACGTCGGCCTTCTCGGCAGCGGCAACGGCAGCAGGAATGTCGCTGTCCTGCGTATCACGCACAGCGCACCCCTTGGCATATACACAGCTGACCTCACCAATCAGCGCCTTGATGCCATTGTAGACAGTGACCACCTTGCCATCGGCCTGAGGAGCAGTGTAGTCGCCCAACATGTTATAGAAGTTATCGGCATTGGGCCCGACAACAGCCACTTTTACATTTTTGTTCAACGGCAGGATACCGTCGTTCTTGAGCATAGTGATTGACTCCAACGCTGTTTGCTTTGCCGTGGCAATAGCTGCCTCGTTATGGACTTCCTTTTGCGCCGTTTTGGCATTGACGTAGGGTCTTTCAAAAAGGCCCATCTCAAATTTCAACCTCAGCACTCGCTTCACGGCCGTGTTGATAGCCTCTTCACTTACTTTACCCTGCTTGACAGCGTCAACGAGTTTTGAGAAACAGTTTCCTCCTAAATCCACGTCAACACCAGCTAATAGCGCCTGTCTGCCTGCATCTTGTGAAGATGTGGCCGTGTGGTGAGTTCCTCTGATGCCGTCAATACTAAAAAGGTCACTGACGACAAATCCGTGGTCAAATCCCCATTCCCCACGCAACACATTAGTGAGTAATTCCTTGTTGGATGTGCAAGGCACACCGTCCAGCGAGTTATAGGAGGTCATCACGGACATGGCTCCTGCCTCGATGGCCCGTTTAAAGGGTGGCAGGAACACCTGTTTCAGTTCTCGTGGCCCTACGATGCTTCGGGCACCGTTCTGACCGCCTTCGGTCGTGCCATAGGCGATAAAATGCTTCAAGGTCGCAATGGTCGAGTAGGGCAGACTTAAATTGCCACCTCCAAGCCCTCGTACCATTGCGGCACCTATTTCACCGCTTAGGTATGGATCTTCTCCCATCGTTTCCTCTACACGCGACCAACGGGGCTCACGTGCCAGGTCCAACACGGGTCCATAACTGATGTGCCCGCCTTGCAGCCTGATTTCCTTGCCGATAACTGCCCCTGCTTGCTCCATTAGTTGCGGATTCCAGGTCGCAGCCATACCCAATCCCGTCGGGAAGACCGTTGCTCCGATAGCCATGTGGCCGTGAGGTGCTTCCTCGGCTAGGAAAATGGGAATCCCCAGTCGTGAATGCTCTATGGCATAGCGCTGCATAGCATTGGCTGCCTCGGCTGCTAGTGCGGGGTTGAGTCCGTTAGTAAGTGTCTTTTGAGTCCAGGGATCGGCACGGAAAACAGCCCAATACATACCCACGTGCAGGCTGTCAATCTCGTGGCGGAACTTGTCGCTCACGGCAACCTTCTTGCCGTTCCTCTCGTAAGAGTCCCAACCCATGAGACACACGAGTTGTCCAACCTTCTCCTCAATCGTCATGCGTGAGAGCAGATCCTCAACACGCTGGTCAATCGTCAATGATGCATCCTGATAAGGGTATTTAGTTGCGGCGGCCATTGTCAATGACAATAGCAATAGTCCTGCTATAAGAAGTCGCTTCATCATAATGTAATCGCTGATTTAGACACATTCATGCCGGTGATTTCTACAATGGGCTTACAGCCACGGGTATCTTCGTTTTTCCACTCAATGTTAATAGTGCGTCTCTCGCCAGGCATCAGGTGGAAATAGTTGTCGCTATAGATAACAGGCAAAATCTGCTCGCCGTCGTCACCCTTGAGGTTCAAGCGAATCATCACAGCGGGCACTTGGCCGTTATTGGTTAAGGTAATAGTCCTACCATCTACTGCAGTGGCCACTTGGGCCTGGCGCAGGTCTTGCAGCGAAGTGCGGTCGTTCTCAACAGTCGAGTTGACATAGTCGTTCATCGAGCGCACTTGTCCCTTGTCATCAATCAAAGTTAAACGCAGGAAATAAGCTCCTGCAATCTCTTGCGGCACCTCCACCTGCATCATGTCAAGCGTCATGTCCTCGTCGCAGACGTAACCTTGCACTTGTTCCCAAACGGTTTTGCCGTTCATGTCTATAATGCAGGCCTTGACTGTGCCTTGCTGGCGTCCAGCCGAGCGGTTGACAACCTCAACAAAATTGCTCACGGGGTTCCATTGCACATGCAAGGGTTCGCAGGCATGCTTCACGCCATAGTAGGCCGCTGTGGGCTCGAGGTAGTAGTCATAGGTCTGCCACACCATCGAGGGCCAGCAGGGATGGCTCATCCAGATGAGCAGTCCCATGCGGTCCTTGCTACCGCTCTCGTACATGGCCCGATAGCCCTCGTAATTGATCCACTGTGCCCATTCGCAGAACTCTTGAGCCGAGGTTGGCTCGCCAAAGTTGTCGGCAATGAGTTGGTTGAACGAGGCTCCGCGCTGCGCGCCCTCCATGGTATAGTCATGGCGGCCCCAATACAGGTTCTGCGGCCACATGTGGTCGGCATCGAGCGTGCGGCTCAAGCCCTCATAGGTCATCACGTTGGGCATACCACGCTCGGTGTGCAGTTTGCCTGTCTGTTTCTCAAAATACTCCTTGGCGCTTATCGCCCAATAGGGCCCGTGTCCGCTTACGCCGTCATCAGCTGAACTGGAGATATAGTCCAACCCTGGATGCAGCGTGGCCACAGCGTTGCGCAGTCCGTTATCAATCGTCTTGGGAGGATAGCCCTCGTTGCGACCGCAGTAGATGCCGATGCAGGGGTGATTGCGGATTTTCAGCACAAAATCCTTGGCATTGTCCATAAACATTACCTCATCATCGGGGTCGGGACCATCGGCAGGGTTGGCCAGCCAAAAGTCTTGCCACACCATGATGCCGTAGCGGTCACAAGCCTCATAGAATTCCTTGTCGCCGGTCATACCCACCCAGTTGCGAATCATATTATAATTCATCTCCTTGTGGTGGCGCACAGCAGCATCAAACTCCCTGCCACGGTAGTTCAGATTGTTCTCACTGAAGGCCCAGTTGCCACCCAGCGGAACCAGTCGCCTATTGTTAATGTAGATGCGCAGCTTGGTGTCTTTATCCACTGTTTTTATTTCACGGATGCCTGCTTTGTAGTTGACGACATCGCTCTGCACACCATCAACCGTAAACGAGAAACTGGCATCGTAGAGGTATGGTTCGCCATAACCATTAGGCCACCACAGGCGCATGCGCTGATTCTTGAGTTGTGTGAACTCATTGGGATTAAATGATTCCTCTATCTCTTGTCCAGCGGCAAGGGTGACTTGCTTCTCAAAACAGATGTCCCCAATATGGCCATGCAATGTACCCATCACAGCATGTTCACTATGATTGGTGAGCATCACGGCAGGTGTCATGGTGGCAAGGGTGTCACCCTTGGCCAGAGTCGTGGTCACAACAGGATCGCTCACAGTGACATCGCTGGCTGCAGTCAAATAAACGTCATCCCAGATGCCGATGTCACGACCACGGATGGTCGAAATCCAGTCCCATCCAATAGTGGCATGGAAAGTGGGATTATCGGCACCGAGGATACCGCCATTGAAGTCGGTGTTCTTTTCGGTCTTGACTTTAACACCGCCAGGATTGGCATTGACGATAATGAGAACCTTCAACTCATTATTTTTGTCTTTCAGATAGGGTGTGATATCAAATTTTCCACGCTTGAAAGCACCCTCGATTCGGCCTAAGTTAGTGCCATTGAGTGTCACCTCTGCTTTCCAGTTGATGCCGTCAAAGTTGAGGAAAACGCGCTTGCTCTGCATCTCCTGTGGCAAATCAAAAGTCCGCTTATAGATGAAATCCCCATCAAAGAACGATTCCGAAGACATCATCAGGTTATCATCGTGGTTCATGTCGGGCAGCGCCCCGGCATTGACATAACTCGACAATACCGTGGCAGGAACCGTAGCCACAATAGGCTTGGCATTGGGATGTGATGCCCGTGACAGCTGCCAGTCACCGCCATTCAACAGCCACTTGCCGTCTTGCCAACCGCCAGGCTCATGATAGAGGGCCAATGTTCCGCCAATACCTTCAATCTTCACTTCACGCAGGCAGAAAGGTTGACCATTTTTGTTGGGTTCAATCATGTTGATACGTACATATCGTCCCTTGGTATCTACATTAACAACTTCGGTATTATGTTTAGGAAGTATCTTGGCAAGATTAGTGACTCTTTTCCAGTTCTTGTTGTCATCGCTGATCTGGATATAGCCGCTTGACGGGTTATTAATCCAGTAAAGGCTGATTTGATGAACGGTACTGATAGCACCTAAATCAACAGTGACCCATTCATCCCTGTTGCCCAAGCTGCGCCAAGCACTCACGAAATGTTCAGCCGGTAATATGCCCTTAGCACGTTTGCCATCCTTGAGCATTTTCAATTCGGTGATGGTCCAGTGTGCAGCGCTTGGGGTGACCATTTCAAGTTTCATGTGTGAAAACGCCTTACCTTTCTTGATGTGGAAGGTGTGGTCAATATTGCGCGTGGGCAGCAAGTCGTCACCCGAATTCTTGTTGGGGTCGCTGTGGACGCGCGAGCGCGATGCTTTGCCAGGCAGGTCGTCGCCCATCCATTCGTCAGCCACTTTCCACTTCTTGCCGTCTGTGGACGTGAGCAGTCTTATTTTGAATCCCTTTGGCGCTTCCTCTCGGTAGGCCATGCTGCACACCATCTCCACCTCATCGATGTCGATGGCCATATTCTCCCAGTCATATTGCAACCAAGTGTTCCCACCCATCACGATGTTGCTGGTCCACTCGTTACCATCAATACAAGCTTCGCGCTTGTGAGGTGGAAGTGGTCCCTCGGGCGTGGTGACGTTAAGCCAAGCAGGCATATGATTGTCGATGATGCCGTCAGTCAAAAGTTGAGAGGTCAGGTTGAAGTCCCATGATGATGACTGATACACAGTATGATATTTGGACATGTATTCCAGATTACTGCGGCCTTTACCATCTTCGATGCTTGGCCCATAATACTCACTCGGTTTGCCCGGATATTGTCCGATTGGACGGTTCATCACCTGCGCCGTGGCGCCTAACACCAATACTGCCATTAATATAAAAAAGAGTTGATTCAGTTTCATAATTTCTTGCAATTAATCGGCAAATATACTCAATAAAGGGCAAATTTCAAACTATTTACCATTAGTTTCAAGAAAAAGCAGTACCTTTAGGGTCAAATTTCAAATCATTTGACATGACGCTCAACCTTGATGCGCTAAATACAGTGATCACATCAATTAACGATGCCTTGTGGGCCTATTTGCTGATAGGCGCCCTGATTTTGTGTGGATTGTATTTCACGATTCGAACGCGTTTCGTACAATTCACCATGATTGGTGACATGTTCCGCCAACTCGTGGATTCTTCCTCTAAGAGTGACAAAAAGCATATCTCCTCGTTCCAGGCCTTTGCCGTTTCGATGGCTACGCGCGTGGGTACGGGCAACCTGGCTGGCGTGGCGACAGCCATTGCCGTGGGTGGTCCTGGAGCCATCTTCTGGATGTGGCTGATCGCACTCTTCGGCTCGGCAACAGCGTTTGTCGAGGCGACGTTGGCACAGCTGTTCAAGCGCCCGTCAAGTGACTCGTTCATCGGTGGCCCAGCCTATTACATCCGGCATGGTCTCCACAACAAGTGGATGGCAGGATTATTTGCGGTACTTATCACGCTCACCTTTGGCCTCTCCTATAATTCCATCCAGAGCAATGCCATTTGTGGTGCCTTAAACAAGGCTTTCGGCTTTGATCCGTTGGTGGTGGGTTGCATCATCACCGCGATTGCCCTGTTTATTGCTTTTGGCGGTATTCACCGCATCGCAAATGTGAGCAGCGTCTTGGTGCCTTTCATGGCTTTCGGCTATTTCATCCTTGCCCTGGTTGTGGTTATCATGAATATCGACATGGTGCCTCATGTGTTGCGGTTGATTGTCGAGAACGCTTTCGGCTTTGAGCAGGTGGCTGGCGGTGGCTTGGGTATGACTATTATGGTAGGTGTCAAACGAGGCCTATTCAGTAACGAGGCGGGCGAGGGTAGTGCGCCCAATGTAGCGGCTACGGCCGACGTGACGCATCCTGTTAAGCAGGGCCTCATCCAAGCTCTTGGCGTGTTTACCGACACGTTGCTCGTGTGCAGTTGTACAGCCTTCATGGTGCTCGTTAGCGGACTTTACACGACCGAGGGTCTCGAAGGCATCCAACTCACCCAAGCCTCATTGGAGTCACAGGTGGGCAGTTGGGGAACGGTATTTGTGGCCATCGCCCTTTTCCTGTTTGCCTTCAGCAGCATCATCGGCAACTACTATTATGGCGAGGCCAATATCCGCTTCTTGACCGATAAGAAGTGGGTGCTCACGGTCTTCCGCATCCTCTCGGGCGGCGCCTTTGTTTTCCTTGGCGCAGTGGCCAGTTTCGAGTTCGTGTGGAACCTTGGTGACCTCTTCATGGCACTGGTCACGCTATGTAATTTGGTTGCCCTGGTATTCCTGTGTAAATATGCTTTCAAATTGCTGAACAACTACCGCGACCAAAAACGCCGGGGTATAACGAATCCAGTATTCCACTGTAGCGACCTCCCCGAAGTAGCCGATGACCTGGAAGCGTGGGATTAAGAGTAAAGTATATTATGGCCTAGCCACAATCAACAATAGACAATGAAAGGATTAGTCATAAAAAATACTGGCAGTTGGGTCACCGTCCGTCTCGAGGACAGCCATGAGGAGGTGAACTGCAAAATGCGTGGCGTGTTGAGGCTTAAGGGCCTCAGATGCACCAATCCTGTTGCTGTGGGTGACATCGTGCAGGTTGAGGATAAGGGTGGTGATGCCCTAGTCGTGGCTTCTATCGAGCCACGGCGCAATTACATCATCCGCCGTGCAAGCAATCTATCCAAGGAATTCCAGATTATCGCTGCCAACCTTGACCAAGCTGTTCTCGTCGCCACATTAATCAACCCTGAGACCAGTACGACCTTCATTGACCGCTTCCTGGCCACAGCCGAAGCCTATCAGGTGCCTGCTATGCTCGCATTCAACAAGATTGACCTGCTAGACTCGCCTGAACTCCGCCAGCAACTTGATGATCTTAAAGCACTTTATGAGGGCATCGGTTATCCTGTCACTGTGCTCTCGGCCCAAACCGGTGAGGGCGTTGACAGCCTGCGTGAGCGACTAAGTGGCAAGATGTCGTTGCTCTCGGGTAACAGTGGTGTGGGAAAGTCATCGATCATCAACCTGCTTGTGCCCGATGCCCAGGTAAGGGTGGGCGACGTGAGCCAAGCACACCACAAGGGAATGCACACGACGACTTTTAGCGAGCTATTAGATCTTCCGAGCGGAGGGTCCATCATTGACACCCCAGGCGTAAAGGCATTTGGTACAATCGACTTTGAGCGTGCCCAAGTCTCTCACTATTTCCCTGAAATATTCAGAATTTCCGATGACTGCCGTTTCAACAACTGTACCCATACCCATGAGCCGGGCTGTGCTGTTCTACAAGCCGTTAAGAATGGCGACATCGTCTATTCCCGCTTCATGAGCTACTTGAGCATCCTCGACGAGGACCCAAACAACAAGTACCGCAAGCCTTTTTAAGTGCTTATCACGTGTTGACTATCATACTTAGTAGATATTTGTATCTACATGTGTGATTTTGAGGGATTATTGTATGGTTTTTAAATGATATTGCTATATTTGCGAGACATTATCCAATTTATTAACTGCTCAATCCCTTACAACTATGAGAAAAATTTCTTTTGCTGTATTATTTATTTGCTGCATGCTGGTATCGTTCACAGCCGGGGTAGAATATCAGCGTGGTGATGTGAATTACGACGGACAGGTTAGCATCGCCGACGTTACCTGCCTGGTTGATTATTTGTTAACGGGCGAGTGGCCTAGCGGCCCGGTGATTCCACCCGACCCCATTGATGAAACCTTCACCGTTCAAGGTGTTACATTCACGATGGTGGGTGTGAGAGGAGGCACCTTCCTTATGGGTGGTACCGAGGAACAGGGTTCAGATGTCACCAGCTCTGAGTTGCCTGTTCGGGAGGTGACACTGAGCCAGAACTTCAGCATCGGTCAGACCGAAGTGACTCAGGCCCTATGGGTCGCTGTCATGGGGTCTAATCCCAGCTATTTCTCTCCCACAAGTGGCTATCCTAACGACCTGCGTCGTCCAGTTGAACAAGTATCGTGGAATGACTGTCAAGAGTTCATTGCTCGCTTGAATGGTATGACGGGCCGAACCTTCAGACTGCCAACCGAGGCCGAATGGGAGTTTGCTGCCCGTGGTGGCGTGATGAGTCTGGGTTACAAGTATTCCGGCAGTAACAATTTGGATGAGGTGGGCTGGTATAATGCTAACTCCAATTCTGTGCCCCAGCCCGTGGGCACCAAAGCGCCCAACGAGTTAGGACTTTATGACATGAGCGGCAACGTTTATGAGTGGGTTGAGGACTGGTATAATACCTATCCCGATGAGGCTCAGACCGATCCCGTGTGCACCGAGGGGTCCATTCCTTATCGTGTGACTCGTGGTGGCAGTACGGGAGGCACACCCAAATACAGCCGCGTGAGCTATCGTGGCGTCAGTCAGCCTGATGCCGGAAACCTCATTCTGGGTCTGCGACTTGCTATGTAACCAGAAAAGAAGTAAACAGTATATTTAAGGACTTTAGGGCTTTTAAGAACCTTAAAGTCCTTAATTCATGACTATTCTTAGCCTCGTGTTGGGTCGCAGGGATTCAATGTAGTTGTTGATTTTATCACAAGTCAGGGTGGGGAAGATGTGGTCATATCCCCTAATGATATCAATGCCTAAAGCTCGTTGACGCAGGGCGTGCATCCAGTAGGCGTTGGTTTGCAGTGCGCTCTCGTGTTGGCGGCTCACGCGTTCCTTCATCTTGTTGAACAAGTCCTCGCTGATTCCGCTGTATAAGACTGCATTAACGGCATAGTCAGCATAGACCAACATGCTGTCGCGGTCCTCGACGCTGGTCTCAAACTCATAGTTGATCATCCAGCGGTTGTGGTAGATCGAGTGTGAGCCCTCGGCAGCTACGTCATAGATGCCGTGCTTCTCATGCCTGAGGAAGGTGAGTAGTGCCGTGCCCACCGACTCGCCCACCAGGCCAATCATGAACTCGTCATCAAAACTGAAAGGCTTGTCGCCCATGATGCTCACATAGATTGATGACTTGGGATTGCGCATGGGCACATCAAAGAAGTTATCCACCATGCCAGTCGCCATCGGTGGCAGATAACCGTTGCCGTAGGTCTCGCGAACGCCGTTGTCAGGCAGCGAGGCCAGGTAACGCTTGATGAGCGTCCTCACCTCATCGAGATCAAACGCTCCCACTATCGAGAAGGTGTAGTCGCCGGCATTGGCGACGCGTTGGCTGTAGAGTTGCAACACTCGGTCGGCATCCAGGCTCTCAACTTTCTCGGCTGGGATGGTGCGATACATGGGATTGCCGCAATAGATGGTGCTGCCAATTGAATCGCTATAAATCATTTTGGGATTATAGGCTGCCTGGGAGAGTTGTGAACTGATGCGGGTCTTCACGCCTTGAAAAGCCTCCCTGTCGATCGTCACATCGGTAAAATAAAGATAGCACAGTTGTAGCAGCGTTTCCAAATCGTCGCTCTGGCAACCGCCGCTCAACTGCTCGTTGGCATCGTTGAGGATAAAGGAAATGCCCAGTTGACGACCGCTCATCATCTTGTTGAGCTGGTTGATGGTGTGCCCGCCCAGGGCGCAATTCTCGATGACTTGATCCATGAGTTGCACATTAACGTCGGCCGTGTCACCATAGGCCCACTCGCCACCCAGGCTAAAGGCATTGAACAGCACCTCATTATTCTTGAATGTCGTGGGTTTCAGCCTCACGGTTGCTCCATTGCGCAGGGTCATCGTCGTGATGCCGGTCTCGGGGTCGTAATTCTCACTGATGACGCCTCCTGGCTTTGGCTCTTGGTCCAATAGCTTGTCGCTTGCCCCTTGATCGATGTAAGGCACTTGGGGCGTTGACATGATGCGGTTAAAATGTGAGATCACGTCCCGTGAAGTGGGGTAGCGGCTTGCTCCAACTAAAGTTTGGGGACCCGAGATGAGCACGCTCACATTGTCCTTGCCGATCACCTCACGCAGGTAGTCATTGACCTCGTCAAGGGTGATCTTTCCTAATTGGTCGATGAGCATCTTGGATTCAGCAACCACTCCAGGGATGTAGCCTCCGTTCATGTAGTGGTCAATGTACTCCTCGACATATTCTCTGTTTTTGCGGTTGGATGCTTCAGTGAGATAATCATTATATACAGTTTGGACGTCACGACGGGCTCGTTGCAGTTCGCCTTCAGTGAAACCGTGTTGCATGGCGCGCGCCGCATGGGTGATGAGTGAGTCGAGGGCTTCGAGCGAGCGCCCCTCCTTGGTCAATGCGATCATGTTGAGCGCGTCACGTGTGCGGGTGACAAGGAATTTGCGGTCATAAACCGATACATAGTCGATGGGAGGATCGGTTGTGCGGGTCATCTCATCCAATCGCGCGCTAAGCATGATCTGAACAAGATATGAGATGATGTTGTGCTTGAGATATATGGCCGTGTTGCGTTGCTCTAGGGGGATGGGGCTGTGCTCAAACATGAGGTAGGTCATCGTTGATGACGCCTCAGGGTCAGTGTGTATGGCATAGGTTATGCCTGTATGGTCCTTCACTTGACCAAGGTAGGGGTCTAGCGAAGGGGTGTCGCGCTTCGGGATGGCTGCCATGGTCTGGCGCACCTTTTGCTCCATGACGTCAGGGTCAAAATCCCCAATGATGACCACTGCCTGCCGGTTAGGGCTATACCAGCGGTGATAGAAGGATAGCAGTTGTTCTCTTGTGACATGGCGCACGACCATCATGTCGCCGATGGGGATGCGATAGGCGTAGCGGCTGCCTGAGAGCAGGATGGGCAGTGTGCTTTCATACAGGCGCATAGTTTGGTCGGCATGCATGCGCCATTCTTCTTGGATCACACCACGCTCTTCCTCAATGGCTCGATCGTCAAAGTTCAGCTCACAGGATAAATCCCTGAGCATGAGCAGGACCGTGTCGAGTAATGCGGCACGTTCGGTGGGAACGTTAGAGATTTGGAAACGCGTGTCGTCAAATCCTGTCGAGGCATTAATGTCGCTACCATAGGACACGCCGTTATTCTGCAGGATATCGACCATGTCGATTTTGGGAAAATTGCGGGTGCCCTGGAAGGCGATGTGTTCAATGAAGTGAGCCAATCCACGCTCATCGTCCTCCTCGACGAGTGAGCCTGTGCCCTGTACAAGCCAGAAATCGGCACGCCCCTTGGGCTGTTCGTTGTGGCGGATGTAATAGGTCATGCCGTTTTCCAGCCGTCCAATCCTCAACTCGGGATCAACCGGCAACTCCTTCACTCGTGCTTCCACAACCTGCATCATGGCGAGTAAAGCAAGCAACAGCACGATACCTCTCCTCATCTCTCTAACCTTTAACTTCTAAATATTGTATCATCGGCAATGACACCGTCACTGGTGACAACACAGTCAAGCGGTCGGTCGTGGGGCTCGACTGGCACCTCGTCCACGAGCTGAAAATCGCATACGGCCCCAATTGTCGGGCAACTGGTCGTACTCAGCAGCCTGTCATAGAAGCCCTTGCCTCGGCCCAAGCGATTGCGTTTAGCATCAAGCGCTACTGCGGGCACGATAATGAGTTCTAGGCAGGAAGGGTCCACAGCATCACCCACGGGTTCGCCAATGTGAAATTTGTTGTTGTCGTCAAGGCTCTGGGCACCGTGATAGGGCACTATCTCAAGATCGTCGCCCACGACACGTGGTAAATAGATGTTCTTTCCTGCCTCTAGCCACCGTTGCACCATCTCATGAGTGGGCAATTCGTCAGGCAACGACCAATAGCACAAGATGTGCTGCGCCTGCATCCATGCCGGCATCTTCTCTATCATGTTAAACACCATGTCGGCCTCGACATGCTTGACAGCTTCGGGTGTCATGCCCTTTAGCTGCTTCATCTGTTGCCTCAATTCCTTCTTTGTCATTTTCCTTATCATCATAAAAACACCCGCAAAGATAATAACAAAAAACCGTTGGCCGAATGTGAGCAAGTTTTTTTCAACTATGATATTTAAAAACAACAACTTAGCGGCTTGGCGATTTAGCGTGAGGTTGAACCGCTGGATGCTTACAGTTGCACATCGTTCCACTAATTTATGTTAAAAACAAGAAGAAAAAGTGCTATTTTATCTAAAAGGTGTAACTTTGTGTAAGTAAAGTTGAGCCTTACCTGGGGGATTAATAGGTTCTGCTCTCAATCAGGCTCGGAATAGAATAATATAGAACCTACCTTATGAGACCCAAATGAAACGTTTTTTTACTCTTCTAACAGTCAGTTTACTGGCCATGTGTTCGCTGGCACAGTTGCAGTTCACTTCAGGTAAATTCAAGTATGAAGTGATCGAAGGCACCGACAACTGGGTGCAGATTATTCCCAAGAGCAACTCTGAGGACGGGGCGGGCTACAGCAACCTTTTCTCCTCTGATTTCCAGAGTTCTGTGACTTACGACGGCGTGACCTATTCAGTAGTGGGTATCGGCGCCAACGCGTTCTACAAGTGCAAACTCAATGATCAAGCCATCCTGCAGTTGCCCGAGGGCATCATCTTCATTGATGCGGGTGCCTTCTCCTACGCCGAGGTGGGCTCGTTGAAGATGCCCACGACCCTTAGGTTAATTAACGCTTCTGCATTTGACAACAACAAATTTGGGGGAATGACCGTGCTGGCCGATAACCCCTATTTTGCCCACTTGGTTTCGACCCAGGGCAATGTCACCTACACCATGCTCACCAATAAGGAGAAGACCAAAATTATCGCCGCTCCAGGAGCCAAGCCCACACAGTTCAGCTCCAGTGGCACCACCTACCTGACTTCAATCACCATTCCCGATCAAATCACTGAGATTGGCGACCGTGCTTTCTATGGCAATCCCACGCTCAAGACGGTGAATTTCCATGCCGGCATCACGCGCATCGGCATGGCAGCCTTCTATGAGACGCAACTCACCCGTGTGAACATCCCCAACCCTGATTGTGAGATCGGCAACAGTTGCTTCAGCAGCAGCCAGGTGAGCAGTGTCACCCTGCCACAGGGCATGAAAAAGCTGGGACGCCACGTGTTCTTCTACTGTGTCAACCTCACTAGTCTCACCCTGCCCGAGGGTATGGAGGAGATTGGCCTGATGTGCTTCAGCAGCTGCAACCTCACCAGTGTGAACCTGCCCAGCACGATGGTTAAGCTCGACAGTTGCGCGCTACAGAGCAACCCGTTCACTAGCATCAACCTCAAGAATGTCAAGTACGTTGGCCGCCAGGCCTTCAGCATGTGCTCCAACCTCACGACTGTCACCAGTAACGGCATGCTCGAGGAGATTGACGGTACGGCCTTTACCCGCTGTCCCCTCACCACGGCCTATCTGCCCGAGGGCTTGCTCACCATCATCATGAATGCCTATTTCCGCTGCACCAGCCTGACCTCATTCACCGTCCCCACAACGGTGACCACCATCACCGGTAACCCCTGCGTGGGAGCCACCTCGCTGAGGACATTTAATGTGGCCGAGGGCAGTGAATATTTCGCCACCTACGACGGCTGCCTCTATGCCACCGGCGGCAACACAGTCAAGCCGACCCGGGCCGATGGCGAGGTGCCAGCAGGACTGACCGCCCTAGTAGGTGTGCCCACTGGCTGGCAGAATAACGTGCTCCGTGTGCCCGAGGGTGTGACTGTCATTGCCAACCAGGCCGCGCGTGAAGCGACTTCAATCACCGAGGTGGAATTACCCTCGACAATGGCCGAAATCCGTCCCAGCGCCTTTGGCAGCATCACAGGTATCACCAGCGTGACCTGTTTGGCCACCACACCGCCTGAGTGCAGCGGTGAGAATAGCACCTACTTCACCGATGAGGTTTTCCAGAACGCTACTCTCTATGTGCCCATGCGTAGCGTGGACCTCTACCGGAACGCAGATGTATGGTGCAACTTCCAGCACATCGAGGGCATTGACACAGGCGAGGATCCTCACCAGCCAGGTGATGTCAACCACGACGGCTCAGTTACAATAAAAGATGTGACTACCTTGATCGATTACCTGCTTGATGACAGCATCGAGATCTGCACCGCCTGTGCCGACCTCAATGGTGATACCCAGGTCACAATCGCCGATGTGACAGCCCTCATCGACAAACTGCTGGGCAGTAATTAATGGCAAATTTCGATCATGTTAATATAGGAGGGTGTGTCATAATTTTCGCTTGAAACATTGAGAAATTTAAACAAATTATTTAAAAAATTAATATAAAAATTTTAATTGTTTTAATTTTAATACAAAATTTGTTTTAATTTCTCGGCCGTAGGCCGATATTAGTAGCGACATTGCAATTATGACACAGCCTCATTTCTCTCTCAAGAACCGTCCCTTTTTACCTTAATCTTGCCATCACGGGAAATCCAACAGTAAACACATTGAAGGATATCGCTGAAATCATCGGTTGCGAGGTGGGCGACTTTTTCAGGGATGAGGGTGACGGTAGCGCGACGGTGGTGTGTCCTCATTGCGGTAAGCCTGTGACGGTGGAGTTGAAGTAAACGAAACGGGGGTTTGTGAGTCTAAAGGATAGAAAGGAGACGGAACGATGAAACTGAACACAAATAACACTACTAGCCGATTAATCATGGCTCCCGTGGCTTTACTGGTCTTGGTGTTGTCGGGATTGCTGGTCAACTGGGAATTTGGGCTACTGTGTGCCGGAATGGTCGTTTACCTGTCTCCTGAATTGATGGTGATCTTCTCGAAGCGGTGGAGGGTGCTGAAGGCCAAGGCCGAGCGCGAGGAAGAAGAATACCGCCGTGAAATGCTTGAGGAGATTGAGCGGAAGTACAAAGGCACCAATTGGGACAAGGAGCCGTTGCCGCCAATAGAGCGGTTCGATGATACGGGTTGTCCTGGCATCATGATGTGAAGACACTCCATAACACCACCCAAGGGGGTGTGTCATAATTCAGTTATGGCTCACCCTCTTTGCAAATCAACCGCCTGAGAATGCGATATTTTTCAGGCGGCTGTATTTTCTGTGTTTTGC
>ONKD01000012.1 GCA_900318345.1 uncultured Prevotellaceae bacterium | reverse complement strand
AAACAATTAAAATTTTTATATTAATTTTTTAAATAATTTGTTTAAATTTCTCGAGCGAAGCTCGATCAATGTTTCAAGCGAAAATTATGACACACCCTCATGGTTAGAATTTGATAACGCCTAACAATTGGAGACGCAAAATTTTACGTCTCTACAGCCCATCAAGATGTTAACTAGCTGATATTTAGTGTATTATTCTATCACCCTCACGAAATGCATGCTTAATCATTAAAAAAGTTACATCTATGTAACTTACATTCATGTAACTTTTATTATCTTTGCAGCCGATAACCAACTATAATTCATCAGATGAAGTCACCATTTCAATTTGGATCGCTGGCCGAGAAGGAGAATTTCATCGACCGTGTTGAGGACAGGGCTCTGCTCAAACAACTGCTCATGTCGGGCATCCACACGATGCTTATTTCACCGCGCCGCTGGGGCAAGTCATCTCTAGTCAAAGCTGTGGGCGAGGAGCTGATGAGTGAGAATGATAACGTGCGAGTGTGCTACATTGATGCCTTCAGCATCAGTACCGAGACAGAATTTTACCGCGTGTTTGCCAGTCGCGTCATGTCGTGTGCAGCCTCCCGATTTGAAAAAGGGATAGAAGACATGAAGAAATTCATCACGGGAGCGGTGCCTCAACTTGTCATCCGAGACAAGGTGACTGAATTTGTCACCTTTGACCTGCGGTTCCAGCCCCAAGAGAAGGACAAATTTGAAATACTGGAATTGCCCGAGAAAATCGCTGTTGCCAAGGGGCTAAGAATCATCGTGTGCATCGATGAGTTCCAGCAGTTGGCCAACATCTCTCAATACCCTGACATGGAGGGCAAGATGCGTTCGGTGTGGCAACAGCAACACAATGTATCCTATTGTTTCTATGGCAGCAAACGCCACATGATGACGGATATCTTCAATGACTCTTCCAAACCATTTTACCGCTTCGGTCAAGTCATCTGGCTCAAGAAAATCGAAGAACAGTATTGGGTAGAGTTTATCGTCAACGCTTTTGCACGCACAGGGAAGAGCATCACCACCGAGCAGGCCATACGCATTTGCGATGTCACCAAGTGCCACTCGTGGTATGTGCAACAGCTCAGTTTCTTCATCTGGAATTCTACCGACACCGCCGTAACAGAGGAAATCTTTAATCGGGCATTGCAACGCCTGATTGACACCAATGCACCGATGTTCCAAAATGATGTCGAGCAGTTAACAGCCAGCCAAAAAGCCATGCTGCAAGCCGTGAGCCATGGTAACTACCAGTTTGCTGCCGAAGCCACCAAGCGGATGTATGCTATGGGCAATGCCAACACCATTGCACGCAACAAGCGCATACTGCAAGACAAGGACTATATTGAGCAACAAGGGCAAAAGTTTTCATTTGTCGACCCGATTTTCCAATTGTGGTTTAATCAAGAGTATAACAACTAAAAAAACCTGTTTTTAGAGAAAAAGTTACATCTATGTAACTTACATCAATGTAACTTTTTATTACCTTTGTGATTGATATGCGGGTATTGATTGTAAATACATCAGAGAGGACGGGCGGGGCAGCCATTGCCGCCAACCGCCTGATGCATGCGCTGAACAACAACGGCACTGAGGCGCGCATGCTCGTGCGTGACCGCAAGACCGATGCCGCCGAGGTGGTCAACATCCCGCAGTCCTGGCGGCTCAAAGCCAACTTCCTGTGGGAGCGCGGGGTCATCTGGGCCGCCAACAACCTGACCAAGCACAACATCTTCCAGGTCGATATCGCCAACTGCGGCACCGACATCACTGGTATGGACGCGTTCTATTGGGCCGATATAATCCACCTGCACTGGGTGAACCAGGGTTTCCTGTCGCTGGGCGACCTAGACCGCATCATGGCCTCGGGCAAACCTGTGGTCGTTACCCTGCATGACCAGTGGTATTTCACAGGCATCTGTCACTACTCGGGCATCTGTGAGAAGTACAAGTCTCAGTGCGAAAAATGCCCGATGCTCAAGGGGCAGAAAATGGACTTGGCGAAGAAAGTGTTTGACCGCAAGAGAACAATTTATAAGGACAGGAACATCACGTTTGTGGGCTGCAGCCACTGGATGGCCGAGCTGGCACGCCAGAGCGCTCTAACCGGTGGCCACACGGTCACCAACGTGCCCAATGCCATCGATACCGATGTGTTCACCCCGATGGATAAGACAGCTGCCCGCAAGAAGTTCAACTTGCCCGAGGACATGCGATTGCTGCTGTTTGGCGCCCAGCGCATCACCGACAAGCGCAAGGGTTTCCGCTTCCTGGTCGAGGCCTGTGAGCACATCGCCATGCACCACCCCACCCTGCCGGGCCATCTGGGGGTAGTCGTCCTAGGTGGTGACGCCGAGAGCGTCAAAGAGGCCCTGCCGCTACCCGTCTATACGGTCAACTACTTGAGTAATGAAACGGATATCGCCCAACTGTATAACGCTGCCGATCTGTTCGTCACGCCCTCGCTGCAGGATAACCTGCCCAACACCATTGTCGAGGCGATGTCATGCGGCGTGCCCTGCGTGGGCTTTAACGTTGGCGGCATCCCCGAGATGATCAATCACAAGCAGGACGGTTATGTGGCCGATTATTGCGACAGCATCGATTTCGCGCAGGGCATCTCCTGGTGCCTGAACGAGGCTCGGCTCCCCGCCCTGAGCGCCGCTGCCCGCACGACCGCCCTCACCACCTATAGCGAAGCCGCCGTTGCCCAACGCTATCTGGAGGTATATCAAGGAAAATAAGGTGCAATCTTGGTATAAACTGGTGTCATCAACTCAAAAAAAACATCAAGAATCATCCTTTCCACCAATCAATCCAACATTTATGCTGAAAATCCATTAAAATTTGGAATAAATTTGACATTACCAGATTAATTAAGTATCTTTGCCATGTACTTATAACATACACCTTGCTGTGGTCTTTTCAGCGCTGAATCAAGCAAGGTTCCTTACATAGCACAATTTTATGTATTACTCCAATGTCAAGGATAATACAAAGTTAATATAATGAGTTACAGATTGATTGTGTAAAATGAAAAAGTTTCTTATCTGCCTATTCATTTTTATTATTACTGGAATCGGATCAGCGTTTCTAGGGGTGCCAGGTAACGCAACTTATGTTGTGGGAGGTGTCTGTGCGTTCTTGTATCTCATTTTTTCACGCAAAAATAGTAAATCCACTACAAGCCGAGGTTCAACTGTGAATTCAAGAAGATCTTTGTCCAGCAGTATTCAGCCTGCCAAACATACAGACTACTTCGACGAGCGCAACATACCTAGCTATTGGGCTAAAGCCAGGGTATGTGCCGATGGAGACCATGATGCCATCACCGTCAGTCGAGGCAATGCTACCCATTGTTATAAATGCGGATTACCCTTTTTAGGCAAATGGGGAGATCGGGGTGTATTTGACGGCTATTTCTGCCAAATCCACCAAAAATGGATTCCCAGAGGTAGTTATTGTGCGCAATGCAAAAATGAGGGTTATATAAACTAATAAGTTACACTATTTTAAAACGGCATAATTATGGCAAAAGGGAAAAAATGTCCACAGTCAAATTGTGGCTACTATATGTTAGCCATTGACGAGAAGGAAGAACCCAGAGGTTCATATGTAGTATATGAGTGCCGCGCTTGCGGCTTCAGGGAGAGAGTCTTCGAACCGAAATAGAGTATTCTACATATTTCATTTTACTCGCCAGTCTATGACGGTGGCGAGCTTGTGGTCGTAGTAGCGGCGAAGGTCGGTCCAGCGGTAGTAGGGGCCGTCAACGGCCTTGACAGGTAGCAGGGCCTCATGTTCGTTGAGCAGGACCTTGACCAGGATGTCATCGGGACGGTTGCCTGTCGTGCCCACTGGGCGATAGAATATCATTTGGATGTTGCAGGCCTTGGGGATGGTGTTGTAGTCCAGCCAGTGCTCGTGCAGCGTCTCGAGGTCGTCACAGCTGTAGTTCACGCTGTCCAACTCCATGAGGCACGCCAGGGGAAGCACGCACGTCTCATGGCCGAAGCGCAGCGACGCACCGTGCTCACCAGTCACAAGGGCCAATAGCCTGCCGAAGCAGCAGCCAAAGTAGGTTGCGTCATGCTGGACTACTCCTTCGCCTCAACATTCAGGGTAGCGCCAAGATTATTCTTCTCGTGGAATTGACGACTATAGGCCATGCACTTATACAACAGGACACCGTCACGGATGAAGATGCGAATTGTAATAAGTGTTTTCAGATCATTCTGTTTTGAAGCCTTTTTAATGCCCACAAGACGGTGGCTATCGGGCTTCAACGCAACTTCCATCCTGCAAAATGACCAATAGAGCGATTTAAAAAGCAGATTTTGGCTTGAAAATTTTGAAATGCCTGTAAAGCCAGTGTTCATCGGCTCTACAGGCACTTCCTATCCTGCAATTTGATCAATAGGTCTTTTAATAGAGGTCAATTATAGTTGTTTCATGATTGATACCAACTATTCTGTCTTCATTAACATCAGCATTTAAAAATGACTTATGCCGCCGTTAAGCAATAAATCAATTAATGAGGTTACATCACTAATATTCATTTTACCATCTTCATCAACATCAGCATTTACAGATGCCTCATCGCCATTAAGTAATAAATCAATTAATGAGGTTATATCACTAATATTCAACTTACCATCTTCATCAACATCACCAGGAATCATCTCTACAATCTTACCAAACCCACTCCATGGTTCGACCATAGCATATGCCTCCTTGCAACCAACTGCAACATATAATGTTGAGTTATTATAATTCGATTTATTGAATGCTGATTCTAAAGTATTTGGAATAGTTGTAGCATAGATAATAACTTTGGACAGCCTGTTGCAATAACAAAAAGCTGAGGCTCCAATTGTTGTGATGGAGTTCCCAATGGAAACTTTAGTCAATCGACTACAACCATAAAAAGCATTGTGATCAATAGTAGTAACAGAATTGGGAATAATCACACTTTCTAAAGCTTCACAGAAATTGAATGCACTCCCTCCAATATATGTGACAGAGTTAGGAATGTCTACACTGGCTAAATTCAAGCATGCAAAAAATGCTTCAGTTTCAATTGAAGTAACTGAGTTTGGGATACTAATGCTGGTTAAATCTGAACAACCACTAAAAGCCTGGAAACCAATTTTTGTGACTGAATTGGGGATAATCGTATTCTTGCATCCAGCGATGAGTGTATTGGTCGCGCTTTCAATAATAGCATTACAATTGTCCCGAGAGTCATAACGAGGATTGCCACTTTCTACAGTAATACTGCTCAGCCCACTGCAACCGTTAAAAGCCCAGGAATTAATTGTTGTGACATTTTGTGAAATGACCATACTTGTTAATTGTCTGCAGTAACAAAAGGCATAACTGTCGATTAAAGTGACAGTATTAGGGATATCTACTCTTGTAAGTTCGGTGCACCACATGAAAGCTTTTTCGCCAATTGAGGTAACCGTATAGGTCATTCCATTATGGGAAACAGTAGCAGGGATTATAATATCTCCACTATAGTCATTTTCACCCCTGGTGACAATGGCATTGCTAAATTCTGTGTTATAATAGATGCCATCCACTTCAAATTCGTAAGCATAAGTACTTGAACTTCCAAAAAGCATGAAAGCCATTAGGAACAATGATTTAAAGTAAGTAATTCTTTTCATTTTCTTTATTAGTTAAATTTCAATTATACTTTTTAGACAGGATAGTGAAACAGTGAAACAAGAGTTCACACATTGATGGATTAAAAAAATAATATGACGTTATTCAAAAATACATATATCACTCATTTTTAGTAATTTAATATCGCAAATTTGAATTCAAATCACCATATGAACAATTTATGTGCAAATATCGTAAAAAATATAGTGTAGACAAGAGATTATCAACAAAAATCAATAACGAAGAGCCTAGCAATAAGACTCAGATTGGTTTCGAAGTACCGTCTCTCTTATCACAAGACTATATTTTACTTTACACTCCAGTCGATGACGGTGGCTAGCTTCCGGTCGTAGTAGCGACGAAGGTCAGTCCAGCGATAGTAGGGGCCGTCAACAGCCTTGACGGGCAGCTGGGCCTCGTGCTCGTTGAGCAGGACCTTGACCAGTATGTCATCAGGGAGGTTGCCCGTGGTGCCCACGGGGCGATAGAACACCATCTGGATATTGCAGGCCTTGGGGATGGTGTTGTAGTCCTGCCAGTGCTCGTGCAGGGTCTCGAGGTCGTCACAGCTATAGTTCACGCTGTCCAACTCCATGAGGCACGCTAGCGGCAGCACGCACGTCTCGTGGCCGAAGCGCAACGACGCGCCACGCTCACCGGTCCGTATGGCCTCGTCGGCCTTCTCGATCATGTCGCGCAGCAGGGCGCGCTCGATAAACGGCATGCGATTGCCGTTCTGGGGCGCGTTAGCCCAATGGATGTACCAATAGATGTTTTTCAGGCGCCACAGTTCAAAAATTTCGCTGTTGCTGAAGTAGTGGTACAGGTTCACGTCGTCAAAGAACTGATGTCCCTGCAGCGACCCCGCCACGTCGAACACGTCACGCATGAGCTGACGCCCGTTCAGGTTGGCGGCAGCCCAGGCGGTGTCGTTCACCAGCTGGGCGATGAAGCGCTTAGGGTCCAAATGCTTATTGTACATGTCATTGGAAATGGGATCCACGCTCTTGCGCAGGTCGTTGGCCAAGGTGTCCTCGCCATAGCCCCATCCCATATAATACATGTCGTGGTAGCTGGCATCGGTGGTGATGCGCAGGTTGGGATTGAGCGAGCGCAGGCGCATGGTCTCGTTCTGCATCGACAGGATGCAACGGATGATGACCGTCGAGCGGGCATCCACACGGGCATCGCCGGCAAACACCTCGGGGAAGTTGTCAAACATGCGCTGGGCGATTTCCTGATGTTGCAGGGCGCCCTCGTCGCTCAAGTCTCCCACGCGTTGACGTGAGGTCTCATACACCATGCTCAGCTGGCGACGCAACAGTTCGCCCTGCAGATTGAGCATACCGGCCTCCTTGGCCTTGGCGAGTTCCTTGCAGGGACGCTCATAATATCTGGCATTGGTCAGCCAGCGGCTGCCATGACGACCGTAGTGGTCGATATAGAACGGCTCATAACCCGCTGGGGCGGCGCTGAGCTCGGGCACCTTCAATTCAGTGCCGTAAGGATAGGCATAGTGGTTGCTCGCCGAGCGGTCAAAGTTACCGATGACCTGCTTCCGGGGAGTTTGGGCGCTCATGGTCATGCCGACCAGCGCTACCATGATCAAATATAAGGTGATGCGTTTCATTTCGTGGTTGTGATGATGGGTTGACGGGAAAGTTTGTCGATAAAGTAGTCACGCACGTCGCTCCAGTGGTAATAGGGAGCGACATCGGTCGGGACGGGCAAGGTAGCCTCGTGCTCGTTGAGCAACGGCAACATCAGGATGTCATCGCTGCCGGCCTTGCGGAAATACACGAACTGGATGTTGGCGGCCATCGGGAAGAATTTGTAGGTCTGCCAGTATTTATCCAGGTTCCCGAGGTCGGTCGTGCGGTAGTCGGCGCCATTGAGGCCCATCAGGCAGCACAGCGGCAACACCACGCTCTCGTGGCCGAAGCGCAATGACGCACCTGGTGTGCGGTCATTATCGGTGGTGGCTTTGTCGGCATCCTCGATGAAGTTGCGCAGCAGGTTGGCCTCCATGTAGTCCACGCGGCACTGGGTCAAGGGCGTCTCACCCGAGTTGATGTACCAGAAGGCGTTGTTGTAGCGCCACACACTGTAGATGTCGTCAGCGCTGAACAGGTCATACAGGTTCACCTTTTCAAACTGGTGGTGGCTCTGCATGTTGCCTGTCACCTCCATCAGGTAAACCATCATCTTGCGGGCATCGTCGATGCTGTCACGAGCGAATTTCTGGTCGTTAAACAGTTTCTTCAACATCCCCTTGGGATTAATCCATTTTTTCATGCAACTATCGACCAAGCCTTTTTTGCTGGTACGCAGGGGCTTGACCACACTGTCGCTGTAGTTCATGTAGTACATCGTCGCCTGGCTGGCATCGGTGGTGATTCTCAAGCGCGGGTTGAGCGAGGCCAGCACATCCACCTCGTTCTGCATCGACAGGATGCAACGGATGACCACCGTCGAGCGTGCCACGATGGGGGCTCCATCCTTAAACACCTGCGGGAAGTTCTGGTACATCCTGCGCGCGATGCGCTGGTGCTGCTCGGCACCGATGTCACTGAGCTCGCCCAGGCGACCGCGGCTAGCCTCATGCACCTGGCGCAGAATGTTCAACACTTCCTGGCCGCGGCGGGTGAGTTTGCCGTTGCGCTCACCTTTCTCCAGCATCTGCAAGGGATAGGTGTATTTCTTCTCGTTGATGAGCCAGCGGCTGCCGTGGCGGCCATAGTGGTTGATGAAAAATGGCTCATAGCCCTCTGGCGCCGCCGTTATTGCGGGCAGCACCGTGTCAGGATAGGCCTGGTAGTTGTTGGCGCTCATCTTGGGATGGGCCTTGAAGTCGTCGCGCACACCGGCCTGCAGCGCAAGCGCCCCCAGCACGGCCACCGCAACGAAAATGAAAAAACGTCTCATGTCAATGCTATTTTTTGGTTTCGTGTCGCAAATTTAGGCAAAATCCACCACTCCAACAACCTTAGTCCTGTTTCAATCCCATTTTTAGCCATTTTAGGGACCCTTAGCTGGCTGGGCCAGGTGAAACGAGATGGCGGCATATTGCTAAAAAAAGGCCCCTAATTGGGACCTTTTAGTGTTATTGACTCACAAGGAACAATTCATCGCTTGGGGTCAAATGAACATCCTTGTTCAATACTTGAATTCAAAATCAGAAGATGGTAAAGTCTGCTTTGAGAGGGAGGTTGTCGCTGGCCGTGCCCACGAGCATCGTGCGCTTGCCCAGCGATGTGGCCCAGTCGCCTTTCTGCTCGTCCCAGTACTGGAACGCGCGGCCACCGATGGTAATGGTGACATCGCGGCTCTCACCCGGTTGCAAGGTCACTTTCTGGAATCCGCGCAACTCCTTGACGGGCATATCGACAGCAGCGTTGTGGTCGCTCACGTAGAGCTGGACCACCTCGGCACCAGCACGCTTGCCGGTGTTCTTGACAGTAACGGTGGCTGTCACGGTGCCATCAGCAGCGATTTCGCGCTTGTCAAGCCTCAGGTTGCTCACGGCAAAGGTCGTGTAACTCAATCCGTGGCCAAAGGCGAAGGCGGGTTTCGTCTTCTGCTTGTCGGCCCAACGGTAGCCCACATAGATGCCTTCCTTGTACTCCTCGTCGATGACCTTGTGGTCCTCGCGCCAGGTGCCGGGATAGGAACCTGTAGCATGAGCGCCGATATCATTGAGGTTCACGGGCCAGGTGAAGGGCAATTTGCCCGAGGGGTTGGCATCACCCACGAGAATGCTGGCGAACGCTTTTCCCGTCTCGCTGCCGATGAACCAGCCCTGCACGATGGCAGGAACCTTGTCACGCCACGGCATGGCCACAGCGTCACCCGAGATGTTGACAAACACGACATTTTTGTTCACGCGAGCGAGTGCCTCAACCAGCTCATCTTGACCATAGGGCATATCCATGTGCTTGCGGTCATGGCCCTCAGCATCCTGGTAGTCGCTCTTGTTCAAGCCGCCGAAGACGATGACATAATCGGCACCCTGAGCCTTAGCGACAGCCTCGGCGATAAGTTCGCTGGCTGAGCGGTTGTCGGCCAGCGATTGCTTGGCCACCACACCATTGTAGTTACCGGTGGTGTCACCCACATAGCCGCGGGCATAGTCCACCTCGATGCCGGTACCAGCCAAGCGGGTCTTGATGCCGTCAAGGGGCAGGATCTCATGCTGCACCTTGAGCGAACTGCTGCCGCCGCCAACGGTCATCATCTTGATGGCGTTCTCGCCGACAACCAGCACACGCTTGGTGTTGGTCAAGTCAATGGGCAGGACATTGCGCTTGTTCTGCAGCAGCACGATACCGTCCTGGGCAATCTTCAAGGCGGCATCATAGTGCGCCTCGCTGCACAGGTAACCCTGGGCACGCTTGTTGCTCATGGTCGTGCGGAAGAACAGACGCAGCACGCGGCTCACCTTCTCATCGAGCTCACGCGTCGTGAATTTGCCTTCCTGGATGAGCTTTTTGTAGGGCAGTGCCATGTGGTAAGCGTCATAGGCGTTGCTGGCGCCCCATGCTAGACCATCGGTCCAGCTGCCAAACTCCATGTCCAGACCGTTTTTCACTGCCATCTCGGTGTCATGGGTTCCACCCCAGTCGCTCACCACCACGCCGTCATACTGCCAGTCACCCTTGAGTATCTGGTTGAGGGTGTACTCGTTTTGACAGCAGTGCTGGCTCTTGTACAGGTTGTAAGATCCCATGATGCCCCAAGTGTGGCCTTCCTTAACGGCGGCCTCAAAGGCGGGCAGGTAAATCTCACGCATAGCGCGGTCACTCACGATGACATTGACCTGGTGGCGGTATTCCTCGTCGTTGTTGAGGCAGAAGTGCTTCACGCAGGCCGATGTGCCCGTGCTTTGCAAGCCCTGGACATAGGGCACCACCATGCGCGATGCCAGCAAGGGATCCTCGCCCATGTACTCAAAGTTGCGGCCATTCAACGGGGTGCGGTTGATGTTCACACCAGGTCCCAGGATCATATCCTTGCCACGGTAGCGCGCTTCCTCACCCAGGCTGCGGCCATAGAGGCGCGCCAGTTCGGGATTCCACGAGGCGGCCAGGCAAGTCAAAGCGGGAAATGCCACACACGAGTCATTGGTCTGCCCAGCCTGCTCCCACTCGTCCCACAGGACATCGGGGCGCACGCCGTGAGGTCCGTCATCGGTCCAGAAGTCGGGAAAGCCTAACCGCTTCACACCAGGCGAAGAGAACTTGCTCTGAGCATGAATCACGGCGATTTTCTCGTCGAGCGTCATGCGTGACAAAGCATCCTCGACACGTGCCTCGATGGGCATGGTCTCGTCAAGATAAATGGGCGTTGGCCTCGTTAACCCCAGCGACTGGATGTAATCCATCTGCGGGGTGCAATGCTCGTAGCGGCTGTTCTCCACATACTGCATCAGCAGCTTGCGGAAGGTGGCCTGATCGAGACGTGCCTCGCGCAGTTCCTTATAGGTGCCTCGGGGTGCCTCGGAATACTTCACGACGATACTATCCCACATTTCGGGCCTGGTGATGCCCATCATGCATGAGTTGTCAATCTTCTTGTAGGGCCAGAACGTGTAGCCAATGTTGGCCTTCTTCATCACGTCGACCAACTGAGCTTGCCACTCGATGGTATTATGGCCCGTCTCGCCCATATACATCGGCAGACCCGTCTTGTCGCGGAAGTCGATGTAATCCTTGATGGCCTCGGCCGTGGCATCGCCACCGTAGCGGTGGCAAGTGTACATGATGTTGTCATCAAATTTCCAGTCGCTGAACATGTAGAAATCGGAGTTCCAGCGGGCTCCACCCAGCAGAATCACGTGATTGGTGTCCACCTGGCGGATGGCTTGTACGGTCCGCTTGTAGAGCGGCTCAAGCTTCTTGTTCAGTTCCTCTTTGTTCTCAAAGTAGTGGGCTATCGGCTCATTCATCAACTCATAACCGAGAATCACAGGCTCGTCCTTGTAGCGGGCAGCGATGCGCTGCCAGATGTCGATGAACAACTGCTGGCTCGGCTCGCTCTCAAACAGCCAGGGGTAGCCATGACCATCGTCAATGTTGTCACCCGTCTGACCGCCTGGGCAATCGTGCATGTCAAGAATCAGATAGAGAGCAGCGGCACGGCACCAGTTCACCACCGAGTCGATGCGGGCAAAGCCGTCTTGTTTCTTGGCGCGACCCATGTAGTCCTCGTCGGTGAAAAGCCTGTAGTTGAAGGGCAGGCGGATGGTGTTGGCCCCCTGGCGGGCGATGAAGTTGATGTCGGCACGAGTGATGTAATTGTCCTTGAACTGTCGCCAAAAATCAGCGGCAAAGTCAGGACCCACGGCCTCCTTGATCATCAGGTCGATCATCCAGGGCGAATTGGTCTTGCTGAAGCCGAACATGTAGCCCTCGGGATTGAGCCAGTTGCCCAGATTTGTACCTTGGATATAAAGTTTCTCTCCGTTAGGTTGCACCAGGTCGGCACCTTCCACACGGACAAACTTGCCTTGGGGCTTTGCATGAAGCCCCAAGGCAAGAATAAGAGAGAGTATGATTAAAAATGATCCTCTCATAAAGTCTTTTAGGTTAAAGCGTTACTTCTTTTGGAAAACGCGCACGTAGTCCACCTCCATGGTGACGGGCAGGGCGTTCTCGTCAACGCCTTGAGCACCACCCCAGTCTCCACCCCATGCGAGGTTGAGGATGACATAGAACGGGTCGTCATAGGGCCAATCGTCACGACCCAAGCCACGGTTGTCATAGCTCAGCTGCACATTGCCATCCACATAGGTAGTGATGTTCTGAGCCGTCCATTCGATGGCATAGGTGTGGAACTCACCCTCGGCACCCTCGCAATACATCTCGTGGGTCACCTGAGTACCGTTGGAGTGCACGTGTGCATTGGCATGCAGGCTCGATGACACATAGTTGGGGTGATAACCCACCTCTTCCATGATGTCGATCTCACCGTCGGCGGGCCATGAATGGAAGTTAACAGGCATCATCCAGAAGGCGGGCCAGGTGCCCTTGCCCTTCGGCAGCTTGATGCTGGCCTCGATGTAGCCATACTTCCAGCCCTGTTTATCCTTGGCATACACGCGGCCAGAGTAAATCTTGCCGTTCTCCTTGAGTGCGGTGATGCGAAGCTTGCCGTCACGGATCTCGGTAACGAGCTTGCCGTTGGGAGTCGTGTGGTTCACGTAGTTCTGCAACTCGTGATTTACCCAACCGCTGTTCTGAACCTCGTGCCTCCAGTCGTCGCCGTTCAACTCCGTGCCCTTATCGAACTCGTCGTGCCAAACGAGGGTGTAACCATCGGGCGCATAATAGGGTGACTCCTCGGCCGCCTCTTGCGTGATGCTGATGGTCTTGCGGGCAGCACCCGACTGGATGGTCACCTCACCAGAGCGAGCCTCCGTAAGAGGATTGGCATCTACGGTGATTGTTATTGAGCCCGACTGTGACGTGGTATTCTTGGTGTCAAAGGCGATAAAGTCCTTGTTATCATAGGCGCCCCACTCCTTGCCCGTGGTGGTGACACTGATGGTGTATTCACCACCGCTGGCAGGAACAGAGATGCTTTCCTGCGAGACAGTAATAGTTACTGCAGGAGTCGGCTCATCCTTGCCGTCTCCCCCGCAGCCCCAAAGAAGGGCTGCGGCGAGAGATAGCAAAAGCGTATGAAGCATGTAACGTTTCATCTTTAATATTATTCAGCCTTGTGCTTTTGGATGATAATGTCACTCACCTTAGCCTCAAAGCCAGCGGGACAACCACCAAAGTCAAGGATGAACTTGCCCTGGTCAAATGAGATTTCTTCATTACCATTCTTGGCAACCACACCAATGAACTGGAGCACGTTCTCGCCATCCTCTAGGACGAAGTCGCCCTTGTAGCACAACGTGTTGGGATCGTTGGTCACGTCGGGATCCTTGTTCACCTTGACGGTAGCACGACCCAGTTCCATGTTGGTGGTGATGGTCACGCGAACGTCATAGGCCTGGCCCTGCTCGATGTGCAGGGGCACACCATTGATGGCACACTGGGCCTGCCACTCAGATGCGGTAGCGTCGTTAGCCGTGATGGTGTAAACGCCGTTGGCAAATGAGAAGCCGGGATCAGCAATCTGGCTCCAACCAGCATCGGCCCACCAGAAGGTCATCACGCCTGCCGTGTTGAAACCGGCGCCCAGGTTGTCAGCCGAATTCACGTCAACCCAGTCAACAGTGGGAGTGTCGGGGGTAACGGGCAGCACGGTGCCGTCATCGTTAGCATGGTCTTTGAGGACGATGTTGGAGATGTTGACGGTCGTACCAGCTTGGCAGCCACCGAAGTCGAAGAACAGGTTCACGCGCTCCATGTCGATACCGGGCATGTCGCTCTTCCAGAAGATATAATCCTGGCCTGCCTTCAGGTCAACGCGGTCAGCAAAGTAGAAGACATTGTCATCACCATCCATCACGAGTTTCACGGTAACACCGTTCAGGTCCTTGTCACTATTGAGGATGCAAGAGAAGTCATAGTTGCGATCGGCCGAGGTCGAGATGTTAGTGGTCTTGAATGCCATTTGGGCCTGCCACTGGTCGGTAGTTGCCTCGGGCAGGAATACGGTATAGTCATTACCGTTGGCCTCAAAGCCGGGATCAGCAATCTGGTTCCATCCGGGAGCGTACCAGAAGAACATGTTGTAATCCACATTCTTCCACATGTTGAAGTCGCTGTTGGGATCGAAGCCGTCAAATTCCTTCTCCTCGTCCTCGCTGGTGAAGATGAAGCGCCAAGCGATACCGCGGTCGGGAGCATCATAGACGAGGACCATCTTCTTGGCGGTCAGGGTCTCGATGCGGAACTTGGGATTCTCATACTGGGCATCAGAGCTGATGTAAGGGAAGGCGGTATTAGGAGCCAGTTGGATATAGGTCTGCTTGGTCACGTTGCCGTCAGCATCTTCCCAGTCATACACTTCGAAGCTCCAGCTGCTGGTCTGGTTGCCGATGGAGGCATCCCAGTCTGCATCCTGGTGGCCCCACTTGCTTGTACCAGTGTTCACATAGGTCAAGCCGTCTTCACCTGCATTGTAGGTGAAGGTGCCGCCCTTGCGGGTCTCGGCAGTGAAGGTGAGGCGGTCGTCATACACGCCAAAGTCCTTCTTCTCGTTTGGCTGGGCCGACCACCATCCTGTTCCGGCAGTTCCGGCAGGACCGCAGGCAAGGTGTGCCACCTCGCTGTAGTCGATGCGCCACTCCTTCTCACAGATGCGGCGGAAGTCATTGGTGTAGTCAATCTTTGACTCGTTGAAGGTGTATTCCTTCTTGATACCGGTCTGGCTGATGCCGTTGCGGTTACCCAGGCGCAGCTCGATGGTGTGAGTGCCAGCCTCGCTGTTCTTGTAACCCACCTCTTGCAGGGTGGAGTAAGATGTTCCGTCAAGAATCCAGATGGGATAGGTTCCAGGCTCCGGAGTGTAGTTGGCTATCATCTGGTTGGTCTCCTGGTCAACCGAGATGTTGAAGTCGACACCGCTCACGGTGGGGATACCGTTGGGATCTGCGCCGTTGAAATCATCGGGCGAGCAGGCCGTGAAAGCCATAGCCAATAACATGATTGCTATTGCGCTGCTTATTTTGTTTATCTTGGTAATCATAATTTTAATTTCTAAATTAGTGATTATTAATAGTTATTTTGAACCAGCGTGGGATCAGCATCAAGCTCAGACTGTGCCAGAGGGATGTATTTCTTACTGGGGGTCCAGCTATTGGTGCGATAGCCGTAGCTGTCGGGAACCAAAACGGTAGAAGCCTTCTGAGTAGCACCAGCGATGCCCTCAGCACGCACGAGGTCAAAGTAGCGCTTGCCCTCGCCACAGAATTCCAAGTGACGCTCGTTGAAGATGTCGTCGATGGTGACATTGGTGAGGCCATCAAGACCAGCACGAGCGCGAACCTCGTTCACATAACCGGTAGCCTCGGCTACACTGCCTCCGGTTTGGAGAAGCAGCTCAGCAGCATTCAGCAGGGTCTCGGCATAGCGATAGATGCGCTTGTTGTTGTTATAGTTCAGGTTCTTGGAGGTCGGGCAGTCCTGATTGTTGGCAGACTGCGGACGATACTTGCCGTGCCAGATGTGGGTGTCCTGGTAGCGCTCGGTGTAGCTGTAGCCACGCACGTCCCAGCAGGTCACGTCGCGACGCAAGTCGTTCTCGGCATACATGTTGTAAGTCTCGACACGCATGGGCAGGAAGCCCCAACCGTCGTTACCGCTGTCCCAGCCTTCGCCGCCGCCCCAACCATTGGGTGAGCACAGGGTGGGGAATACGGTACCACCGGCTGCCATTGCCGTGCCCCAGTCACGCTGGGCCTGATCGTCGTTGTAGTTGATCTCGAAGATGCTCTCGGCGCACCACTCGCCACTCTCCTGCCACAGGTCATAGAAGCTGGGATTGAGCTTGTAGTTGCTGTCGGCAATGATCTGCTTCATGTAGCCCAGGGCCTGAGCATAACGGCTGTTGTCGTTCTGGTACATGACCATCTCGGCATAGAGCATGTAAGCAAATGCCTGGCTCACGCGACCTGCCTCGGCATTGGGCCAACGCATGGGCAACACGCCCGAAGCGATAATCTCCTCGAGCTCGGGCAAGAGCTGGTTGTAAATCTCATCGGCACTCATCTGCTGAGCAGTGTAGGGCAGTGAGAGGTTCTCCAGATAGAAGGGAACGTTGCCATAGTAGTGCCACAGGATATTGTAATAGTACACGCGAAGCAAACGGGCCTGCATCTCCATCGAACGGCGGAAGTCAGCACTAGCCTCACCTTCCCACGAAGCATACTTGATGGCGTCATTGCAGCGCTTGATACCGCTGTAGAAGTCGCCCCACAGGGTAGCAAGGGTATTGTTACCGTCGGCAGCGAAATTGAACAGACGATGCCAGTGCTGGTTGTCGGTGTTATCCGAACCGCCTACCCAAAAGTCATCACCCATGATTTCACCGTCAACCGTCAGGTCATTATAGGCTGTACCGTCCCAATCGGGCCAGTGCAGGGGAGCATAGGCTGCAGTGAGTGCCTCATTGAGGGCAGCCTCGGTGGTGTAATATTCCTCTAGAGGCTCGCCCGTCGGGTTCTTCACCTCAAGAAAATCGTCGCTGCAGGAAGTCAGTGCAAAAAATGCTGCACACAGGCCTGCTATGATTGAAATATGCTTTTTCATATTGATAATTCTTTATAGGATTGGTTAGAATGAGACGTTGAAGCCGACAGTGAATACGCGGGCTTGCGGATAAACACCGTAATCCACGCCAAGGCTGGTAGCACCAGAACCAATCTCAGGATCGAAGCCCCAATACTTGGTCCAGGTAACGAGATTCTCGGCACGACCGTAGATGCGCAGGCGGCTGATGCCGATCTTGCTGGTGAGGTAACGGTTCAAGGTGTAACCCAGGGTGATGTTCTTCAGGCGCAGGTAGCTGCCATCCTGGATGTACATGTCACTGCATACCCAGTTCTTGGAGTCGCCCAGGGTAGGCACGGTGTTGCTGGTGCCCTCGCCAGTCCAGCGCTGGAGCACCCAAGTGGGATAGTTGCCCGAGGCGATATCCTGGCGGTAGGTGGCGTCAAAGACGTCGGCACCATGTACGCCCTGGAAGAAGACGCCAAAGTCAAAGCCTCTCCAGTCCATATCGAAGTTCAAACCGAAGGTCCAGTCGGGCACACCATTACCGATGTTGGTACGGTCGTCGCTGTTGATCTTGTTGTCACCATTGGTGTCCACAAAGCGGAAGTCACCAGGATTAACCGATGCGCCATACTTGCTGTTGTAAGCCTCGGCCTCGGCCATGTTCTGGATGATACCGTCGGTCTTGTAACCATAGAAGAAGGGGAAGGGCTGGCCATTCTCGGCACGAGTGCCACCATCGCTGAACTGGCTGATGCCATAGTTCAGGAAGCCGGTGTCGTTACCCAGGTTCTTCAGCTTGTTCTTCAGGTAGGAAGCGTTGCCCCTCAAGGCGAAGTGCACGTCGGCAACGTTCCAACGGTAACCGAGCTCAAACTCGACACCGCTGTTCTCCATGTCACCCACGTTGGCCAGCGGGCGGGCCTCACCCACGTAGCTGGGGATGGGCATCTCGATGATCATACCGTTGGTCTTCTTGATGTAGTAGTCAACACTGAAGGTCAACTTGTTGTTCCAGAAGCCGAAGTCGATACCGAGGTCGGTCTGTTCGCTCTCCTCCCACTTCAGGTCCTCGTTAGCCAGGCGGTTAGCCTTGGAGCCGTAAACCATGGCAGCGGTCTGTCCGAAGTAGTAGTTACTGGTGTTGCCGATTGTCGTCAGTGTGGTGTAAGCAAAGTCACCGATGTTGTCGTTACCGTTCTTACCCCAGCTGAAGCGCAGCTTCATGTTGCTCAGCCAGTCGCGCTGATCCTCCATGAACTTCTCATTCATGATGTTCCATCCCAGCGAGAATGAGGGGAACACACCATACTTGTGGTTGGAACCGAAGCGGCTCGAACCGTCACGGCGCACGGTTGCCTGGAACATGTAACGCTCGTCATAGTTGTAGCTCACACGAGCAAACAATGACGACAGGCGGTGCTCGGTGTAGGGACCACCCCACACGCCAACGAGGCTTGTCGCACCCGTCATCTTGCCATCGGCATCGGTCGAGATTTCAAGATCGCCACCGGTGGTGTAGTTGATGCTGGGCTTGTCAGGGTTCACGAGATTCCAGTGAGAGCCACCCAGCTCATCACCCTTGAACTTCAAGGCACTCTGGCCGAGCACGACGCCGATGGTGTGCTTGCCGAAGGTCTTGTCATAGGTCACGGTATTCTCCACCTGCCAGGTGTTGTTGTTACCCTTGAAGGCGACTGCCGAGGTGTGGTCGGCATTGTTGTTACCCGAGAGGTAGTACATCTGCTTGGTTGCGCCATCGTAGCCCCAGAACGAGAGCTCGGCGCTGTAGGTGAAGTGATACTTCAGTGCATCCCACAGTTGCAGGTCAATCGAGAACTTGGGCATGAACTTGTGGCTCCAGTTCTTGTTAGGGGTACCCTGCATCATAGCGATGGGGTTGTTCTGCTCCTGATAGCTGCCGATGAATCCGGGAATCGTATAAGGATTGCCGTTCTCATCTTTATAAAGGTCATAAGCGCTATAGCGGTCAATCATCTCCTGGGCGACAGTGCCTCTCAGGGTGACGGGCAGCGTGGGAGCGAGATAGAGGGCCGAACCCAGGGGAGAGCCCCAAGTGGAGTTGGCCTCGATGCCCGTGCTGTGCACGCGCATGTAAGAAAGGTTGGCACCCAGGTCGAGCTTGTTCAGGAAGTTGCGCTCCTTGGTAGCGTCGATGAGGTTGAACTGGTTGTTGGTGCGGATGGTCAAACGGTCATAGTTAGACTGGCCGTAGTTACCGCCAACGATACCGTCCTGGGTGAAGTAACCCAGCGAAACGTAGTAGTTCACCTTCTCAGATGCACCGCTCACCGAGATATCATGCTGCATGATGGGAGCGTTGTCGTTAAAGAGGAGGTCCTGCCAGTTGGTACCGAAGCCCACGATCTTGTCGCCATTGGCGTCAGTCAGGTTGTAGGGATCGAGATAAAGCGGTGACAAACCGTTCTGCACGCGGCGCTCGTTCTGCAGGATTGCATAGTCGGTGGCACCGGTCACGCTGCGCTTTCTCCAGGCGCTCTGCCAGCCATAGGAGAAGTCGTAGTTGATGCTGGCCTTTCCCATTTTGCCCCTCTTGGTGGTCACGAGGATCACACCATTGGCGGCGCGAGCACCATAGATGGCACCCGATGCGGCATCCTTCAGCACCTCGATACTCTCAATGTCATTGGGGTTCACGCTCTCCATACCATACTGGTCGGTGGGCATGCCATCAATAATGTAGAGAGGGTTAGAGTTGTTGATGGTGCCGATACCGCGGATGCGGATCATCGACTGAGAACCAGGCTGACCTGAAGACGAGGTGACGTTGACACCAGCGGCCATACCCTTGAGGGCATCCTCGGCGCGCAGGCGGGTCTTACCGGCTAGGTCCTCAGATGAAACCTTGGCGATAGACGCTGTCACAACGCTCTTCTTCTGTACACCATAACCAATCACCACTACCTCGTTGAGCAACTCAGCGTCCTCGGTGATGGTGATTTGCATGTTCTGGCTGGCCAGCACGGTCTGCTTGCCATAGCCCACATAAGTGATTTCCAACTCAGCACCAGCAGGTGCATTGATGGAGAAATTGCCGTCGAAGTCCGTAACGGTGGTGTTCGACGTGCCCTTCTGCACAATCGTGGCACCAATCACCGGCTCGCCGTTGGGATCAACGACAGTACCTGTGATGGCCTGATTCTGTGCAAAAGCTGCTATCGACAGCATGACTGTCAACAACAGTGAAAGTAATCTTTTCTCTTTCATGTCACATTAGGTTTATTGATTGGTTAAAAAATATGATATTGTTTATTCAATTATTCATCTCTTCAGGTTTGATGTCTGGGTCAAGGTGCTTGGAGCACTTTGTCTTTTCGCAAAATTATATGATAAATGTGTGCGTCGAACCCCTTAAAAATGAAAAAGTGGATGATTTTAGACTCAAAATTTTATTATTTATCTGTTTATCAACGATTTGGAAATTTCAAAAATACGTTAAAAAGTGGATGTATTACAAACCCTCCGAAAATGATTAAATTACGATTTCATCGAAGATTTCGGCCTTTTGGTTGTTAGAATTGACTTTTATAGTTACATTTGCAACAAAAACTAAAATTGATGAAAAACTATTATAATGTAACATTTTTGCTAGCGCTTCTTTTCCTACCATTTACCGTTGTGGCCAATGGTGGGATAGATCTGGTGCAGGTGTATCAGCAACTCGACGAGGCCATCAAGCACACCGACCAATATATACAAGAGCGCGAACAACGCATCACGAAACATCGAATGGCGCTTGAAGTGACCAAGGACCCCGCAGGGCGGTATGAATTGTGCCACCGCCTGTATGAGGAGTTCCAGCCCTACATGAACGACTCGGCCATCTACTATATCGACCAGTGCATAGCCCTAGCTGAGAAGATGGGCGACCACATACGTGCCGAACAATGCCAGCTGCAGCTGGCATTCCAGTGCACCGAGTCGGGTATGTATAATGAGGCGATGGACATCCTGCGGGCCATCGATGTGACTCAAATCAGTGATGCCAAGAATCGCCAAAAGTATTACAGCACCATTTCCCACCTGTACAGTGAGGTGGGCTACTATTGCAAGGTGCCGCGCCTGCAGCGCGATTACTATGCCACCGGTGACCGGTATAGGGCACTCATCGACTCAACGGTCAGCTCGCGCGATGAGGCACTGCAAATCAAAGAGATGCAGTGTTTCGCTGCTGGCGATGCCCAGGGGGCACTCCAATATAGCGACATGCGGCTCAAGCAGGTGGATAAAGGTTCCCATGAGTATGCCATTGTCGCTTTTTACCGTTATTTGGACTATTCCTTGAAGGGCGACTCGGTGCAGGCGCGCTACTGGGTCACACAGTCGGCCTTGAGCGATGTCAAGAACGCCATCATGGACCAGGGAGCGCTGTGGGAGTTGGCCAATTTGCTCATGGCCGATGGCGATATGGACCGCGCCTATTACTACATCCATTTTGCATGGCAGTGCGCCAACAAGTTCAACACGGTCAAGCGCAACAACCAGATTTCGCCCGTGCTGACCTCGATTAGCGACAATTATGAGGAATCGCTCAAGCGCGCTAACCGCCAGCTGCTTGCCCTGGCGGTGGTGGCGAGCCTGCTGGCGGCATTGTTTCTGGCCATTTTGTTCTATAGCAATAGCCAGCGCAAGAAGCTGGCCCGCGCCCGTAATGAGCTAAGCATGAGCAATCAGCAGTTGGGGCAACTCAATCAACAACTATCGGAGCTGAATGCTCAGTTGGGCGACACCAACATCAGGCTCAACGAGTCTAACCGTGTCAAGGATGAGTATGTGGGACGCTTCATTCACCTATGCTCCTTCTACATCGACCGACTAGATGAGATGCGCAAGCGCGTCAACAAGATGGTCAAGGGCAAGGATCTGGCCGCCCTCGACAAGTTCACTGAGGGCAATGAATTGCGGGATCAAAACCTTAACGAACTCTATGAGATGTTTGACAGCACATTCCTGCACTTGTTCCCCAACTTCGTGGCCGATTTCAACGCGCTGCTGCAACCTGAGAGCCGCATCACGCTTGATGATCCAAGAACCCTCAACACCGACCTGCGCATCTTCGCGCTTATCCGTTTGGGCATCGAGGACAGCAGCCGCATCGCCGAGTTCCTCCACTACTCGGTCAACACCATCTATAACTACCGCGCCAAGGTCAAGAACGGCGCCTTGACCGACCGCGACTCCTTTGAGGCACGCGTCAAGGCCATCGGCATGTAGCCCCCCCTGCCTAAACCCTGGTCGGCCCAATAATGGGGCTTTCCTCGGGACAACAATAATTTCTAACGCTTTAAGCGCTCGTTGAGCTCCTTGCTGTCGCTAAGCAGGTTCCAGATGCTGTCCTCAGATAGCACACCGCGTTTCAGCCCCTCGGGCAAGCGCCCAGCTTCGTCATCGGCCAGGTCCTGCCGCCACAACTCGCTGCCGTAGTACTCATCGAGCACCGCGATATCCTCCTGCACCGCCTCATATTTGTCAAGCGCAGCCTCGAGCCGTTTCACCGCTGCCACGGCACGGTTAAGCCGCCTCTCCATCAGGCGAATCCGCGCAATCTGCTTTTTATTGTCTTCCATCATCTACCGTATTTTTCAGTCGCAAATTTAGGCATTTTAGGCAAATATGACACCCAATCGATAACATTATATCAATTATTAGGGAGTCCTGACCAGCCCTAACGGGCTTCAAAGTAAGCCCCGGCACATTAAGGCGCCATAACGGCATTGATATTGAGACGCTAAGGGAACCTTGGCGTTTTTTTCCCGGGCAACAATGCTAAAAAATCATTCAATAATAAAACTGCGGGGAAAATAGTCGCTGTAGAAGCGGCCATCGGTTGCCGTGAACTTCAGCACGCAATAGTTGGGATCGGTGACACCGCCAGGGTAGTATTCGGTGTCACCCTCGCGCCAAATCATCTCCTTGCTGGCAGCATCGGTCAGCACCTCCATCGTGCCACGCAGCATCATGCCCTTAAATCCCTCGACATCACAGAAATAAATGGATGCCTTGGGATTGGTCTTGTAATGCGCTACACGCAGCGAGAAGGTATTGGTCGTGAAATAGAACACCTTGATGCCCTCGCGCACACGAGGCGACAGCATAGCCTTGGTGCAAGGGAAACCCTCCTCATCGACCGACGAGATAAAGGTGACGGGCAACGTATCGGCCATCGTTGCTATCAGTTCTTTAACGCCCATCAAGGCGGGATTTTCGGGAGTCGCTTCATTGATGGCCAACTCCTTGCGCCACCGTTTCAAGTGAGGGAAATACATCTTCATCTGGCCGATGTATTCCTCCCTGGTGATGGGTTGCGGCAGACCCTTGTTGACCTCATCGACGAACTGGGCGCAATGCTCTATCATCTCGTCCATCGTGCAGTCCTGCAAGAACTTGCCGTCCTTGTAGCAATAGATGCAGTATTCCTCATTCTTGCTGCCGTCGGCATTGGTGCCAAGAATTTCCTGGGTGAGCGGCATTCCGCAGCTCTGACAAAATTTCTGTTCCATATTCTTTTCTAGTTTTCTTAAGCAAAATTACAGACAGTTGCTAGATTCTCCAAACAACTGGAGCAATTGCTATGTTGTTTTTATTACCTTTTGTAGTTCTTCTAAAAAATGCGCGGCATGGCCGCCGTCCATCTGGGCGTGATGGAACTGGAACGAGATGGAAAGGGTGACTTTTAGCCACTTCTTGCGATATCGGCCCCACATCACCATCGGGTTGCAGAACTGGTCGGTGTACTGGTTGACGATGCAGTCGAGCTCGGTGGCTGTCATGGCCGAGGTTCCTATCACCATCATGTCCTCCTGAAAACTGCTTGCACAGGTCTTTGTCGCTGACTGGGTCAAGTTGATGTAATCGGTGCTGAACTCATCCAAATCATCGGTAAATGGAATGTCGCATGAGTTGATACCGCCATCAATATTGTTAACAATCACATTGATAGCGAGACGGTCATAGTTGAACAGTTGACCTTGCTCGGGCAAAGTATAGAATTCGTTAATCTGACTGGCTGCCTTCCCAATGCACCAGCACAGGAGCATATTGAACTTCATGCCTGTCTTGCGGCTAAACTTCAGCAAATGCCCAACTTCCATTGTCTTGACCAGGGTCACCATGGGCATCGGGGACTTCATCCACAGTTCGAATGCCTGTCCCCGATTTGTGTCCCTGGGATTGATTTCCTGTTTCATTACATACGTGCCTTCTGCTTCTCGCCGGCACCGGTGCCGCGGTACTTGCTGCCGGCACTGTTGAACTTCCAAGTGAGGTCAAGGAGGAACGTGCGACGGGCAGGATTGCTGGTGGTCAACTCGCGCGGGCCGAAGATGGTAGCACTGGCCTTGCTGGTGTTGAAAAGGTCCATGCAGCGTGCGTCAACAGTCAGTGAGCCCAGGTGCTGCAGGCTGATATCCTTCTGCACTCCGATGCCGCTATAGAACCTGCCCTTGGAGATGCGGAAGTTGTCGTAGTCACCTCGCGATGTCCATTGCACCATGGCATTCAGGCGCCAGGCGTGCGGCAGTTCGATGTCGTTGTTCCACGTCAAGCCCAGATACGGGTGGTTGAGCGTGAGGATGGAACCGTCGGCAGTCGGCGTCTTGTAGTTCTGGAAGATGGCAATCGCCGTCCAAGTGGGATGCCAGCAACCAAACACGGGCCTCAATGACGGGATGACGGTCAGTCGGTTATAGCTCTCCTTGCTGTTGATGGGATGAACGAGGCTGATGAGCGGATCCTCTGACCCGGGATAAGGCTCGGTGGACATCGTCTCGGAGTCCTTGATGCGCGCGTAGTTCAGCGACAGGTTCATCCACTGGTAGGCGGCATTTTCAGGTAGGGATTGCCGCTCTGATAGCTGTAACGGTTGATATAGACGGTCGAGCTGGTGAGGCTGCTGTAGGCGGGGCGCTGGATGTCGCGGCGGTAGGACAACGACAGCTGCACCTTGCCGACGGGAGCCGACACCACAAACGTGGGGAACCAGTCGCCATAGTCACGGCACACCTCATCTTCACGCTCATTGAAGTTGTAGTAGTCGTTCTTCAAGTGCTCGTAGCGTAGACCCACCTGGGCGAATACCAGGCCGAAGCGGCGGCCAAACTCCACAAAGGCTGCCGTCGATGACTCGTTAATCTCGGTGTCGGTGGCCTTGACGGGAACACTTGCCGTTGCCGAGAACGAGTAGGCATCGGTGCGGTGGTTGTAGGAGTATTCACCGCCCACCGAAAGGTTGCCCTGCCAAACGGGGTAACTCAGGATAAGTTTAGAAGCCCAGAAGTTGTTTCGGCTGCTGGTGTTGCTCTCGATGCTGCGGTTAACGGTGATGCCGTCCAGGACGGTTGCCTCGCTGGTGCTGCCCGGCGTCTCGGTGCGGTCAAACAGGCCGTCCACGTTCAGGTCAATGCCCAGAGAGCCCACCTTGCCGTTGTAATAGGCATTGAAAATGTGCTTGCTGAAACGGTCGTGCTGCTCGACGTCGCTCACCGAGCGTTCGGTAAAGAGACCATTCACATAGCTATCGGTGATGAACTGGTCACGAAAATCGGCGCTGGGGTGGCGGTCATATTTGTAAAAGGCGCCAAAGCTGTGGTTATCGTTGACCACATAATTCACCTGAAGTTGGGGCGACAGGCCTTTCCAGATGTTCTTACCCTCCTGCGTGACAATGCCCTCGACGTGGTCTGGACCCACGTAATAGAACATGTGGTTTTCCTGCAGCATTTTGGAGTGGCCGTAGCGGCCTGCCCAGAACGAGGCAGTGATATCAAATCCGCCCGTGCGGTAGTTCACATCCAGGTTATTGGTGATGGTGTGGCCATATTGGTACATGCCCGTCAGGTTGTCCTGGAAACTAAAGCCGTCACCCTGCGCCTTCTTCAGCGTGATGCGCACGACGGCCTTGGTCGATGCCGCATAGCGGGCACCAGGGTTCTGGATAACGTCAACATGCTGGATTTGGTCAGAGCGCAGGCGCGACAATTCGCTCACGTCCTGCACCTTGCGCCCGTTGACATACACCTCGGCCTCGCCGCGGCCCAGCACAGTGACAGCGCCATCGCGCTCAGTCTCAAGCGAGGGCACACGTGCCAACGCGTCGGCCACGGAACCTGCCTTCTCGAGGATGGTGCCCTCAACGGTGGTGCGCATGGCCTCGCCCTTAACGCGCGTCTTGGGCAACTGACTCTTGACAACCACCTCGCCCAGCATGAGCGAGGCCTCATTCATCCTGATGACGATGCCATTTGCACCTTGAGCGTTTAGGAATTGCGTCTCATAGCCCACGCTCGACACCTTTAACAGGCCATTGTTCTCGAGCGTCACAATATGGAAATGACCTTGATCGTCGGTCATCGCGCCCTGCACATAGGTTGAATCGGGCAACGTCAACAACACCACGTTTACAAATGGCATCGGCTGGCCATTCTCGTCAAGCACGGTACCAATCATGTCAGGCGACTTGGCCAATGCCGTTACCGCCATCATCACTGCAGCCATCGAGGCTACCATTCTGAAATTCATCTTTTTCATATCTTTATTCGTTTTTAAATCAATTCATCATTCATCTCCCTAAAACTTTGTGATTAGTGATTAGAGATTAGTGAAACTCCACAACACCTAACACCTAAAGCCCAACACCCCTTTTGATGCTCACGCCGCCCAAAAAGTTGCTGGCCGTGATGTGAATGCTGTGAGCGTCTTTGTCGGGACAAGGCTGGGTCTCGTTGCCCACACCGCCAATGAAATTGTGACTCTTAACCACCACATTAACGTTGTCGGGGACAAACAGTTCCACTCCACCCAGAAACGTGTTGATGTCAATCTCCTCGTCCTCGGTAATGACAGCGTTGCTGAGGTCTAGACGGAGGCCGCCACAAAAGGCATCAAGCCTTGCGCCGTGGAAAACCTCACCTTTATATTGATACTCGTCGGCGCCAAACCTCACAGCGCAACAGATGCGTTTACCCTCTTCGCCCAACGGCAAGGTGCGATGTAACCACTGTGAAGGATTCTTCTTGAAACTGTAGATGACCAGTTCACAGCCGATGTAAAGCAAGAGGACCGGGCCAAAGTACTCAGTCCATGGTTGCCAATTCAGGTGAACCATACCCCACATGTCAGCCAATTTTAACAAGGCTGCCACAATAAAAATAATTCCGATGATTGTTCTTCGTGTCATAATCTTTTGCTTTTTTGATGCAGCCCGAGAGGGCCGCGCGGTTTATTTTTTGACTGCAAAAGAAGGTCCATTAGCGTTGCTGCGCAAGTTTCTGGGATATTCTGCAACTATATGTGACGAATGACACAAAAACAGGGATAAAATGCATGATTGGGACAAATGGGATTGGCAGTTCCATTCTTTTTACTACCTTTGTCGGCAGTATGAGCCAGGGGAAAAAAGATACCATCACGACCCGCATTACCAGTACCGTCTTCACGGTACTGGCGATTGCCATCTTCAAACCTTTCGGGTTACAAGCATGGCAATGGATGGCCTATGTTCACTTGCTGGCCATGGGTGCTTGTGGCATTATCAGTTGCATGATAACCGAGGGCATCTTGAAATATATCGTCAAGAAGCCCCGATCCTATGATCATGGTGTCGATTATATCATTAAGCGCAACCTGTGGTTCCAACTCATCAACACCCCGCTGGTGGCGCTGCTCATCTGCCTTTACCGCCATTTCGCCATGAGTGACCGAGTGGCTGGCAATGTGCTCTCATGGAGCAACTTCTTTGAGACATTGCTCATCATCGCCTTCTGCTCATTTGCCATCGGCCTGTACTGGCGTTTCAAGTACCGTAGCAGGTACCTGGCTGCCGAACTGGAGGAGACCCGCATGCTGAATGAACGGCTGCAACAACTGCAAGAAAAAGCCGAGCAACGCATGAGTGAGATGGCCACGACCCCACCTCGTGAGGATGTGCTAGCTGCTCAGCCATCGGTCACCCCCACCCCATCGTTGCCATCCACAGTCACACTCAAGGGCACAACCAGCGAGATGGTGACCCTTGATATTGCCCACCTATTATATATTGAGGCCGTGGGGAACTATGTGAAAGTCTATCATTGGCAAGATGGGCAAGTGCACAACGACATGCTGCGCGCCACGTCCAAGCAGATGGAGGAAGAGTTGAGTGGCTATCCCATGATTGTCCGCTGTCACCGCGCTTTCCTGGTTAACCTGGGTCAGGTGGACCGAATCATCGCCAACTCGGGCACCATGCAGCTGAGCATCAAGCACTGCGACGAGTCGATTCCCGTCTCTCGCAGCAATATGCCACACGTCAAGAAAGCCATTAATGGCTGACGCCAATGGCTTCCCACTCCTGCCGGATATTTCTCAATCCATTTTTATCGTTTCAGGACTTTACTGGTCAAGACGGTGCCGTCGCTCAAGTGACTGACGCTGACACATATCCCGTCCTGTGGGGCGTTACCAACCACACTCATGCCGTTCATCGTGTAGCAGTCGATGGTCACGGCCTCACGTGAGTATTCGCCCAGCCCATCATTACCCCAATCGATATCATCGAGTTCGGGCATTTCGCTGGGCTTGAGTGAGTTGCATGTCATCATATACACGCCCATGTTACCATACTTCAAGTAGTTGTCCCGGGTATCGACCGTCCACATGGCCACATTCAACCCCATGTCGTGGAATTTCTTCACGGTATTAGCGTCAAAGTTGCCCACTGAGATGCTCGGATGCAGGCCATATTCCTTGCACCAGTCCTCGTTGCCCTCCCAGTTGGCGTTGCACAGCCACTGGCGGGTGAACTGGGGATAATGGGTAGCGATATATTCCTGTGATTTTTTCATCGACGTGAGAAAGATGACCTTGTCGGCCAGTCCCTGATCGATCACCAGATGAGCCAAACCGTCAAAGTTACTCATGTCATTATTATTAATGCCAGTGGTCCACTTGAGTTCAATGACAGGGAACACGCCCTTTTCAACGCAAATCGTCAGGTATTCGGCCACGGTGCAGATGTGGCCCGTATAGGTCACACCGCCGCGCGTCTGGGTGTATTCCTCAGCCCGCAACTCTGCGTATGTCGCTTCAGCGACGGTGAGGTTGCCGCCCAGCCGGTTGGTGGTCTCGTCATGGCTGATGACATAAAACCCGTCCTTGGTCACGCGCACGTCACATTCCAGTCCGTCGTAGCCATACACGTCGACGCCGTTGCTGAAAGCCTCGGCCGTGTTCTCGACCCCGATGTTGCAGCCGCGGTGACCGACAAACAACGGTTTCCATGCCCAGGCATCAACAGCCACGGCCAGCACAAGCAATAAAGTGAATAAGCGTCTCATATCTAAGTGACTTTAATGGATAAGTAACTGCAAAAGTAAAAGGTTTCAAGGTAATTTGCAAGCATTGCCCCAAGTATTCACTTGATTTTTCACGATTTAGTGTCCAACAAAATGCAACGATGATTTAAAGAAAGCAGACCGAAGGTCTGTATGAGGCCGGCGGCCTCAACTTGAATTAACACCATGGCACGAGGGCCGAAGGTCCTTGTGGCTTGGTGACAATGACTCTATCACGATCGGGCCCCGTATGGGGCCACTGATGTTGGATGTGAGTGGCCCTCTTCGAGGCCCCGCTCATCTTATCTTCTTTCCGAGGCTGTTGCAAAACTCGAATGACTCAATTATTGATCGGCCTACGGCCGAGAAATTAAAACAAATTTTGAATTTAAATTAAAATATTTTAAATTTTTATATCAATTTTTGAATAATTTGTATTAATTTCCCGTGCGTAGCACGGTTAAATATTGCGACGTTGAATTATGACACAGCCACTTACCTCAATTCAAGGCCGCTGGCCTTGTGCAGGTCACCGACCTGCTCGCCTAATCAAGTAAATTCAATATACCGCTAGTGTACCAAAAAATTATCTACTGATTTTCAACACAATACAAATTAAGATAACATTTTTTCGGATTTTTGTGAAACTTTTTGAAGGGGTTGAGCGTCTAATGTATAGAAACGTACTTAAAAAATGATATACAAGATGAAGAATGTGATTAAATTGGCCGTGATGGCCGTGGTATGCATGACGATGGTTTCATGCATGAGTGTGAATCTCGGCAGTGGTGATGTGGACCATACGCCCACACAGGTTCCTGAACTCAACAAGCCGACGGCGATGCAGCCCTTTGACAAGGTGGACATCGCTAACGCGTTCAGGGTCATCTATGATCAGGGAACTGAGCATAGTGTAAGGGTCGAGGCGTCTGAAGAGGCTTTCAAGGAAATGACAGTCTATGTCAAGGACAACACATTGTGCATCCGCAAGGCCGTCAAGAACCCCAAGATGTCGCTCAAGGAAGTCAAGGTCTTTGTAACCTCACCCACTATCAAAAGCATTGAGATTGCAGGTTCGGGCGTGTTTGCCGCAAGCAATAAAATCAACGTCACCGATGACCTGCACATGGAAATCGCGGGCTCGGGCAAAATGCTGCTGGCTGACGTGAGTTGCAAGGACTCTAACATGGAGATCGCGGGCTCGGGCAACATCGAGGTGGGCAACATCGCCGCCCGTGATGTGCATGCCGAGATCGCTGGCAGTGGCGACATCAACCTGGCAACCATGACGTGCAACAAGTTCCATATTGAGATTGCAGGCAGCGGTAACGTGACCAGTGACAACATCACCGCCGATGACGTTCACACCGAGATTGCCGGCAGCGGTGACGTGACGCTCAAGGGCTCGGTAAAACACCACACCAAGGACATTGCCGGCAGCGGCAAGGTAAAAATTGAAAACCTCAAGGAGGAATAACGCACTTGATGGCACATCGTGCTGGCTTCCATTTTGCACAGATTACAGCAAATAATCCAAATAGTTCTCGGGCGTGACGACAGTAGTGTTTGTTACTGAGTAGGCTTTCAGGAAACTAGCAGGAATAGAGACATTGGCGTTTTTGGGATTCCATTTCATCTCAAAAACGTCAAATGTGCCATTATTTTCCTCGATATAATCTATTTCCTGTTGTGATTTGGTACGCCAAAAATAGATGTTGCAGTAGTGCTGACGATAGTGGTTAAACTTGATGCGCTCGGCAATAAAGAAGTTTTCCCATAAAGCGCCCACATCATTTCGCATATCCAGCGGAGCAAACTGCTGTATCACAGCATTTCGCACACCATTATCATAGAAGTAGATTTTCTTTGCTTTTTTCAACTCATTGCGCAGGTTGTGGCTCAAACCATGAAGGCGAAAGATAATGAAACTCTTTTCCAGAAGTTCAATGTATCGCTCAACGGTTTTTGAGTCGCTTCCTATTGTTTGCGCCAACTCGTTATAAGAAACCTCAGAACCAACCTGAAAAGCCAAAGCCCTCACCAATTTGTTTAGTAATTCAGGCTTGCGCAAGTTATCTGATGTAAGAATGTCTTTGTATAAATAGCTATCTGTAAGTGAATTCAGTAATTCATGCGCTTCTGATCCATGTGTCATTATATCGGGGTAAGATCCATAGATCAGCCTTGATTCCAACTGACGATTGACCTCAACATAACCTGCTGTCTTGAATAATTCTTTAGTTGAAATAGGGTATAACTGATACTCATATTTGCGCCCTGTTAATGGCTCGTTAAGTCTATTGCGCAACTCAAAAGCCGAGGAGCCAGTGGCAATCACTTGAACATCAGGGAAATTGTCAACCATCATCTTGAGCGTCAACCCTATGTTATCAACCTTTTGAGCTTCATCAATGACAACGATTTTAGCACGGCCAATCAGCATCTGTAATTGGCTGAGGTTACGATTGGCAAGCATTGAAACCGTCAACGGCTCGTCACAATTAAGATAAATGACTTCATCGATTTGCTCTTTCATGAACTGTTTGAGCAAAGTCGTTTTGCCTACCTGACGCGCACCTAATATCAGGATGGCTTTATGGCGAAAACATTTGTCTTTAATGACCGATTGTAACTCTCTGTTATACATCACTACACTTTTTTGACACAAAGGTAAGTGTTAAATATGAATTTTGCAACTTTTTTTGGATTATAATCCCGAAAAGTTATAACTTTTTTGGATTACGTTCCTAAAAAGAATCGACTTTTTTGGATTAGCATAAGTGAATCGCATCACTTGATGCCCAGCTGGCGCAACATCTCAGCCGTAGAGCTGTGGCGCCTGCCATTCAAGTCACTCAAATAGGCGTTGACATCGGTCGGCGCCATTTTTTTTGCGTTATTGAACCGTTCGGGGCGTGTGATGCGCGTGAACACCACGCGCTGGATGGCGGTCTTGTGGCAACGCCCCATGCTGTAGCCCATCAGTTCGGGGTGCTCGCCTGGGCCATTGGAACTCCAATAGGTCACCGTGTCGCCCTTGCAACCCATGAAGATGACGCTATGGCCCGCCTCCTGGTCGGCATTGCGGTCATCGTCACAGCCGATGATGGCACCGCTGTCACTGCCACGGCTCTCGTTGCGGTTCCAGAAGATTTTCATCAGGTCGCCCGGCACTGCCCTGTCCCACACCTCGAGGGCACACCACTCGGCATCGGTCAGGTAGCGCTCGTCGGGCGCTTCCTTGTTGCGCTCGCTCTTGGCACCGCGATAGGCTGTAAAACTGTAGCCTGCTTTCAACTCGTGTACCAGCACGCCCAGGCCGGGCCCATTGGCATTGGCTCGCCCCCAGAAACCCACTCCGTCATCCTGCCCGAGGCCCTCGGGATTGAATTCATCGGCTATGCCCACGCGGGGCTTCATGTTCACCCAGGCTTCGTGCTTAATCTTGTGCCGTGTGTCCCAGATGAGCAATGCCTTGATGAGCACCGAATAGGTCGCGCTGGAGCAGAACGACGGCTGCGCCTGCCACGGGTCAAACCGTGGGCGGTCATCGCTCGCCGTCATCTGGTAAGCATCATGCAAGCCGCGCCATGTCGTCTTGGCGAACAACGCATTGGGCCGGCTACCCGTATAATAGCCGTCATGCTCGGGAAACGAGTCAATCGCCGCCAGCACGGCCCGCTGCCAGCGCTCGTTCACCTTGTCGCCAGCAATAATGCTTCCTGACATGCACATCACCGCCAGGAGCATCAACAACGTCCGTTTCATCGTCTGTTCAGTCTTCGTAGCGACCAGCCACCACGTCCCAATCGATGATTTGCCACAAGGCGGCGAGATGGTCGGGACGACGGTTCTGGTAGTCCAGATAGTAAGCGTGCTCCCACACGTCCATCGTCAACAGTGGACGCAGGCCGCGCTGCACGGGGTTGGCAGCATTGGGTTCCTGGGTAATCACCAGTTTGCCGTCGGCATCGGCGCTAAGCCATGCCCATCCCGAGCCGAACAACGTCACGCCTGCCTTGACAAATGCCTCCTTAAAGGCATCAAACGAGCCGAACGCCTCGTCGATCGCGCGGGCCAACCGCCCCGTGGGCGCGTTGTCGGCCTTGGGAGCAGTAAACTGACCGAAGTACAGGTTGTGGTTCAGGATTTGGCCGGCATTGTTGAGCAGGCCACCCTGGGCCTTCAGCACCACTTCTTCCAAAGGTAGCCCCTCCAGCCCGCTGCCAGGCAGGGCCGCGTTCAGGTTGTTGACATAGGCGAGCAGGTGCTTACCGTGGTGAAAGCCCAGCGTCGCTGCACTGATGACGGGCTCCAACGCTTCGGGTGCATAGGGCAACGCCATCAACTCAAATTTTCCATCTACAGGCATCGTTTGTTTCATAATTCGCTAGTGTTAAATGGTTAGTTTCGGCAAATATAAATCAAAATCCCGTTTCCTCCAAACAATTACACAACAATAATCCCCCGCCTCGTCCGGACGCACCGGCAAGAAGCAGGGGATAACCATGGGGTAAATGTTCATTATCACTCAGCGGTCATGCGCCACAGCGTGCGATTACCACTGCACGCCACACCCCTAGCGCATTTCACGATAGTTACTGGTGGGGTAAGTCGGATAGGACGGCCCTCGGTAAACGGGCACTTCAGGATCCTTGTTCAGGATCACCAGCGCACCTATCACGCCCGGAATCCACCCGGCACAGGTGAGCAATGTCACAATCAGGACCGACCCGCAACCCTTGTCCAGCACAGCCAGCGGCGGGAAAAGAACCGATAATAAAACCCTAAAAACAGACATCGTTCACTCCTTTCTTTTTATTAACCATATTTCATTCAATTTCATGATTCAACTGCAAATCCCATGCCAATTCTCTGCTCTGCTGCTTTTTTGCTGAAAAACACTTGTTTTTGACAAAATCTTACTATATTTGCACTCGATTCTCATTGAAAATCACAAGTTGTACTTTTGAATTTGATTGAAAATCGCAAGTTAAACTTTTATTTTTCAAGCCTATGATTAATCGCATCTGCCAGTTAGCCAATGAGATAGAGGATAGTATCTTCCTCTTTGGTGCACGCCAGACTGGAAAAAGCACTACCCTAAGGCACCAATTCCCTAACGAAATCTACTTTGACCTCTTGAACACAGAGGTCAGAAATCGTTTTGAACGGAGGCCTGCCCTGCTATATGAAACCCTAAAAGACAAGCCCTCAGGAACTTTAGTCATTATTGACGAAATCCCCGAGGTGCCCATTCTGCTTAACGAGGTGCATCGGCTCATCTCAGAGAAAAACCTTAGGTTTATTCTGTGCGGTTCAAGCGCCCGAAAACTTAAGCGTAAAAGCACCAACACATTAGGTGGCAGGGCTTTCCCTGTATACTTCTTTCCTTTGGTCAGCGCTGAAGTACATGATTTTGACCTTGATCATGCCTTGAACTATGGTATGCTACCGTCTCATTATCTCGCAAAATCCCCTAAACGACGCCTTTCGGCTTATGTGAATGTTTATCTGAAAGAGGAAATCAAGGAAGAATCCCTGGTGAGGAACCTTAACGCGTTCCAACGCTTTCTGGAAGTCGCTGCCATCAGAAACGGCGAAATCATCAATAACAAGAATATCGCTCAGGAATGTGGAGTGAGCGCCACCACCGTCAGTGCCTATTTCGATATCTTAGAGGATACACTAATCGGCTACCGCATCCCAGCCTATGGCAAGGTCGTGCAACGTCGATTAGTACATGCCCCTAAGTTTTATTTCTTTGATGTAGGGGTTGTTAACCACTTGCTGAACAGGAGTGAGCTCAAGCGCGGCACACCCGAATATGGTCATGCCTTTGAACATCTGGTGATTCAGGAACTCATCGCCTACAATCGTTATACCCATCAAAACGAAGCACTTTCTTATTGGCGCTCTTACACCGGAATCGAGGTAGATGTCATCATCGGCGATGCAAGAGTCGCTATAGAGATCAAATCGGCTGACGAGGTACTCCCAAAGCACCTCAAGGGACTGAAGGCCTTTGGCGAGGAACACCCCAACAGCCGGCGCATCATTGTCTCCAATGACATTTTCTCTCGCAATATAGGAAACATCGAGTGTTTATACGTCAAGGATTTCTTCAAATTACTTTGGGAACACAACTTTGACCAGTAAATGTGTTTCTTTTGCACGAATACACTCATTCTATTTTCTATATAACTAATGGTTTTAGTTTTATTAACTAAAATAATTTGTTTTATAACTAAAAGATTTAGTTAATTTGCGGTGTAAAATCAACAAAAGGCTTGAATTATGAAACAATTAACCCAAAAAGAAGAGGAAATCATGGAGCGCATGTGGGACCATGGCCCCATGCTTGTGCGCGAGTTGCAGGCTTGCTACGATGAGCCCCGCCCCCATGTGAATACCTTGGCTACATTGATGAAGATATTGGAGGAGAAGGGTTTCCTGGGTCACAAGGCCATCACCGCCCGCTGCTTCCAGTATTTTGCCCGCATCAGCCGCGAGGACTACCGCGGCGGCTCGTTGACCAACGTGGTCAACAAGTTCTTCGGCAAATCCTACCTGAGTGCTGTCTCGGCGCTTGTCAAGAGCGAGAAGGTCAGCATCGAGGACCTGAAAGAACTCATCCGTGAAGTAGAAGAGAACGACCAACAGTAACCCCCTCTCTCACTATGTTACTCATTTATCAAATCAAAGTGGGTCTGTGCCTTATCGCGTTTTACCTGCTGTGGAAGCTGTTGCTCAGCCGCGAGACGTTCCACCGGTTTAACCGCGTGGCCCTGCTCGCCGTCATGGCTATTGCCCTGGTGCTGCCGTGGATAAGGATATCGATGAATGCTTCCACACCCGTAGCCAGTCAGATGGTAGTGCTTGAGGAATTGCTCATCACGCCCGGTGGCGCCGTCGCTGCCCAGCATGCAGCCCACCCCTGGACCATGACCAGTGTGGCCACGGTGATCTACATCATTGGAATAGCCATGGCGCTCGTGTGGCTCCTGCATAGCCAGTGGAGCCTGCACCGCCTGTTGAAACAGGGCCGGCGCGAGTCGCTGCCTAGCGGCGCCACGCTGCATATTGTCCCTGGTGACCAGACACCATTCAGTTACTTCAAGCACATCGTCATCAATGAGCGGGACTACCGCGACAACCCGCGTGAGATTCTCACCCACGAGCAGGCGCACATCAGCCTGCGGCACTCATGGGATGTGTTGTTTATGGGACTGGTGACACTGTTCCAGTGGTGGAACCCTGCCGCCTGGCTGTTGTGCCGAGAGTTGAGGCAAGTACATGAGTATGAGGCCGATGAGACTGTTATCAATCAAGGCGTCGACGTGAAGCAGTATCAGTTGCTGCTCATACGAAAGTCCGTCGGGGACCAGCTATTCTCGATGGCAAATAACTTCAATTATCAATCTCTAAAAAAACGAATCCGTATGATGACTATGAACAAAAGCAGCCGATGGAAGACGTTGCGTGCGCTGGCTGTGGTGCCCGTGATAGCATTGGCGCTGTTGGCCTTTGCCAACCCCAAGAGTGTAGCAGCAGTTGTGACAACGAGTGTTCAGCAAGACCACGCTGTCCAGTCAGTAATGCAGTCGCTTGAACCAGCCAATATCGAAGCCGACGCCACCCCCGAAGCTGTCGAGGTAGAGGCTGAACCTGAAGAGGCTCCAGCAATTGACGAAGCGAATACTGAGGAGCAGGTAACCGAAGAACCTGTCCCCCAATCCAAGAAGGTCTATGAATCTGTCGAGCAGATGCCCGAGTTCCCTGGTGGTATGGAGGGACTGATGAGATACCTGCAGCAGAATGTCCAATATCCGCCCATAGCCGTACAAAATAATGTTCAAGGCCGTGTCGTTGTTCAGTTTATTATTGACGAGACCGGTCAGGTGGGAGATGTCGAGGTTGTTCGCTCGGTCAGTGAAGAAGTTGATGCCGAGGCCGTCCGCGTGATCAAATCAATGCCCAAGTTTGAACCTGGCCGCCAGAACGGCGAACCCGTAGCAGTGTGGTACACCCTGCCCATTGCCTTCAAAATGCAGGGTGACAGAAAACCAAGCGGCGAATAATCGACAAAGTAAAAATCCCTTAGTTATTAAAGTAGCGTGAGTTCGATGATTAGATTTCATCGGACTCATGTTTAAAAATAATAAGTTCAAATCTTTGACAATTAATCTATTATCGCAGATGTTTTCCTTGAGAAATAACCATCGATTGCTCATTCTCGCCCTCGCCGTTCTTTGGTCATGGGCAGCAGTGGCTTGGGGCAACGACAGCATCCCGTTCCTATATCGTTCGCATCTTCATCTCCCTGCTTGTATCAACAATGAGTACCAAGCCATGATCATCTTTGATACGGGAGGCTCTAACCTATTCGGCATCGACAGCGTCTATCTTTCAGCATCCGATTGGCACCCGCAAAATATTGGCCGTGCCAGGACAGGGGGCACCGCGGGCCGTACCACGGTGCCAATCATCATGGACCCTACAGTCCTGAGCATCGGGTCGTTAAACAGCACTTACCAGATTGTGCCTATTTTCAAGTTGAGGGATGTGATTGATTGCCATGTCGATGGCATTTGGGGTGTCAAGGACATTGAGCTGCATCCGTTGGAAATCAACTTTGAACACAATTACTTGAAGTATTACAAGGATGGGAAACCAGCGGTTGAGGGCTATGATCAATTACCTATCCGTTGCCATGACCATCGCATCCAGATTCAAGCCGAAGTCATCGTTGGCGGCAAGAGCATTCAGGGATGGTTCCTCGTGGACACGGGATCAGGCGCTTCGGTCGACTTCACCGCAAGCACGGTCAAGCAATTCGGACTCGAATCGCTGCCAGGCAAGAGACATATGATAGATATAACTCAGTTCGGCATTGGAGACAAGTCACAAGAGTCAATTATCGAGATGCAGTCACAGCGCATCGTCATCGGCTCTGACACCACCAGCAACGAGGTGATTTCCTATTTGCCCGACGGGACAGGCGCCTTTGGCCAGAAGGATTATATCGGCATCATCGGCAATAAGTTGTTATCCAAGTTCAATTTGGTCATCGACATGCCACACAGTGTCCTCTACCTCAAGCGTTTCAAGAAAGATCAGCCTGCCAAGCCCAACTATGACTTCGCTTTCAGGAACCGCACCGACATTGGCAAGGGTTGGATTGTTTCATCGCTCCCGCGTGATGGAGATGCCGCCCGTGCAGGGCTTCAATTAAACGACCGCATCATCGCTATCAACAACAGGCCCGTGGAGGACTTCACCTGGGAGGAAGAATACTGCATCGATGAACTGCCCCAAATTGCACTCGACGTAGTTGGTACCGCCGGCGATACCAAACAAATCACGCTATCACACGCAGTCAGGTGGTAATCAGTTTTCAGCGAGTTTGCCATCAGAGTCATGTAGACGCGCAAAATTTTGCGTCTCAAGGGCAGCATTTGGATAATGCCAAACGGTTGGGGGGTGTGTCATAATTCATTTGCTGGAATATTAACCGCATAATTAAAATTTTTATTTAATTTATTAAATAATTTGTTTAAATTTCTCGGCCGTAGGCCGATATATGTAGCGACATTGCAATTATGACACAGCCTCTATATTTATATTTAATTGATTACCGGTACTTTATTTCTTTCAAACTCACGTTAAATACAATACAACAATAATCCAATCTTTACCAAAGAAATAGTGGTGTATATTTGCCATTGTTGCAAAAAGTTGTAATTTTGCGCTCAAAAAGGTTGCAAAAAGTTGTAATTTTGCGCTCAAAAAGGTTGCAAAAAGTTGTAAAACCAAGGCCAAAAAGGCTGCAAAAAGTTGTAGATATGCTCAAACGAAAGGTAAGCGATGATATCACAAAGTGGTATCAATCAGGTTGTAATAAAGCTCTATTGCTTACTGGCTCACGTCAAGTGGGCAAGACAACCTCTGTGCGCATGTTTGCCAAAGCACATTATTCGCATTTTGTAGAAATTAATTTTGTCAAATTTCCCCGTGCAAGGCAGGCATTTGACGGCAATCTTGATACTAAGACCATTGTCACGAACCTCTCGGCAATGGGATTTGGCCCATTTGTCGAAGGCGAGACACTGGTTTTCTTCGATGAAATCCAAGAATGCCCTAATGCCCGCACTGCAATTAAATTCCTGGTAGAAGAGCACCGATATGATTTCATTGAGTCTGGTTCTCTGTTAGGCATTAACTATAAGCCTGTCACATCCTATCCCGTGGGCTATGAACAGGAATTGAAGATGTATCCTCTCGATTTTGAGGAATTTTTATGGGCAAATGGTGTGGGAACCGATGTTATTGACACCTTGCGGCATTGTTACCAAAAGGAGCAACCTGTACCCGCATTCATTCATGATCAAATAAGCAAGTTCTACCGTCAACACTTAGTTGTGGGCGGCATGCCCAATGTGGTACAAACTTTTATTGACAATGCAGACTTTGGTAACGTTCTGAATGTGCAGCGCTCGATACTCACTACTTATCGTGCCGACATCACCAACTATGCTGGAAAAGACCAAGTGCTGGTCAAGAGAATCTTTGACGCTATACCTTCTCAACTTGGCAAACAGGACAAAAGATTCATCCTTGCCTCTCTTGAAAAGGGGGCATCGATGCGTAAATATGAAGATCCGACCCAATGGCTCATAGATGCAGGTATAGCTTATTACTCGTTCAACGTCAGTGATTTTGCCCTGCCATTCACCGCCACCGAGAATCGAAGACTATTTAAACTATATATGGTGGACACAGGACTACTGAGCAGCCTCTTGCTCAAAGGCATTCAATTTGATGTGCTCAATGGAAATATTGGTGTCAACGAGGGGGCCCTGACCGAGAATTACATCGCATGTTCGCTCTCAAGTAAGGGCATACCACTCCATTACTATGACAAGAAAAGTCGGCAAGAGCTTGACTTTATCATCGAGGAGAATAATCAAATCACCATTATTGAAGTTAAGTCTGGAAGCGATTACAAGCGTCATGCCTCACTAGATGCAGCAATTAAGGCAAACCCCGAAAAAATAGAACGCTCTATTGTATTCAGCCCCTATAATATTGAAAGCCAGAATGACGTTCTTTATCTGCCTCTCTACATGTCCCAATTCCTGTGACTGGATAAATAACACCCCAGCGCTACAAGAGCACTGGGGCATAATAATATATCGTCGCGGGGATTACGCCCCACGTAGCCAAAGGCTCGTCTAAATCTCTCTAACCTTTAACCTCTAACCTTCTAAACTTGCCTAAAATGGCAAGTTTAGAATTACGTGTCGATCGTGGCGTAGGTGGCGTTCTCCTCGATGAACTTGCGGCGGGGCTCCACGTCTTCACCCATGAGCATCGAGAAGATGCGGTCAGCCTCGGCGGCGTCGCTGATGTGGACGCGCTTGAGCAGTCGGGTTTCGGGATCCATGGTGGTCTCACGCAGTTGCTCGGGGTTCATCTCGCCCAGACCTTTAAAGCGCTGCACGGTCACAGCGTCCTCGTTGCCGCCGGCATACTCGTCGATGAATTTGCGCAGCTGCACATCGTCCCAGCAATACTCCTCGCGGTTGCCCTTCTTGGTGCGGGCACGATACAGGGGCGGCGTGGCGATGTAGAGGTAACCGTTCTCGATGAGCGGTCTCATGCGGCGGAAAAAGAAGGTCATCAGCAGGGTGTCGATGTGAGCGCCATCGACGTCGGCATCGGTCATGATGATGATGCGGTGATAGCGCAGTTTGCTCAGGTTGGCCTCCTTGGGGTCCTCCTCGGTGCCGATGGTCACGCCCAGGGCACGGAAGATGGTGACAATCGAGTCGCTCTCAAACACCTTGTGGTCCATCGCCTTCTCGACGTTAAGGATCTTACCGCGCAGGGGCAGGATGGCCTGATACTTGCGGTCACGGCCCTGCTTAGCGCTGCCGCCTGCCGAGTCACCCTCGACCAGGAAGAGCTCGCTCTCAGCGGGATCCTTCGACGAGCAGTCGGCCAACTTTCCGGGCAGGCCACCACCAGCGAGCGGCGACTTGCGCTGCACCTTCAGGCGGGCATTCTGGGCCGCATGGCGGGCCTGAGCGGCCAGGATCACCTTCTCGATGACGGTCTTGGCCTGGGTGGGATGCTCCTCGAGGTAATTATTCAAGGCATCGCGCACGGCAGTCTCAACGGCACCGATGACCTCGGTGTTGCCCAGCTTGGTCTTGGTCTGTCCCTCGAACTGGGGCTCCAGCACCTTGACCGAGATTATGGCGGTGAGTCCCTCGCGGAAGTCCTCGGGCTTGATCTCAACCTTGGCCTTCTCGAGCATCTTGTTGTCCTCGGCATACTTCTTGAGCGTTGAGCCGAGGCCACGACGGAAGCCCGTCAGGTGGGTACCACCCTCGATGGTGTTGATGTTGTTGACAAACGAGTAGATGTTCTCGTTAAACGAGGTGTTATAGGTCATGGCGACCTCAACGGGGATGTCGCCCTTCTTGCTCTTGATGTGGATGACGTCCTCGATGAGCGCCTCCTTGTTGCCGTCAATGTAGCGCACAAACTCGTCAAGACCGGTCTCGCTGTAATAGGTCTCGCTGTGGCAGTTGCCTTGCTCGTCCTTATTGCGCAGGTCGGTAATGCTCAACGTCACACCAGCGTTAAGGTAAGCCAGGTCGCGCAGGCGCTTTGAGAGGATATCAAATTCATAGACGGTGGTCGAGAAGATATTGCCGTCGGGGTGGAACTTGATGGTCGTGCCGTGGTCTTCCTCGCGGCAATCACCGATGATCTTCACCTCGCTGGTGGGCTTGCCCAGGCTGTATTCCTGCATATAGACCTTGCCCCCGCGGCGCACCTCGGCACGCAGGTAGTCGCTCAACGCGTTCACGCAGCTCACGCCCACGCCGTGCAGACCGCCAGAAACCTTGTAGGAGCCCTTGTCAAACTTACCACCGGCATGCAACACGGTCATTACGACCTCGAGCGCTGACTTGTGCAGCTTCTCGTGCTCGTCAACGGGGATGCCTCGACCGTTATCCTTGACGGTGATGCTATTGTCCTCGCCAATGAACACGTCGATACGGTTACAGAAACCCGCCAGAGCCTCATCGATGGAGTTGTCAACGACCTCGCTCACCAGGTGGTGCAGGCCCTTGACATGGGTGTCGCCAATGTACATCGCCGGACGCTTGCGCACGGCCTCTAAGCCCTCCAGTACCTGGATGTTAGACGCAGAGTAATTCTTCTCTTCCTGTTCTTCAATATAATTGTTCTCTTCTGACATAAAAATGAGATTTTTATCAATTTTATACCCCTTAAAATAGGGGGTGTATAAAAACGTACAAAATTACAAAAAAACGGCCACCCACCAAAGTATTAAAACCTTAAAAAACTATAATTTCAACCAGTAGTGACCACCCTTGAGAAAGCCAGCCTTGTGAGGCTTATGCTAGCGGCGGCCCCACCCATCATCGACAAGTACAACCACGGTCACCGACCTGCTCGCCCGAAAAAGAAAGTCCCCCTATACCACATGTATATCATGATAGCCATCGTTCATGGTATTGCAGCGGATTGAGAGTCCTTTAGGGGACACCAATAAAAATTTTTAAGCTTACTTTTTTGCTGCTATGTCGAGGCAAATTACTAATTTTGCACCCTCAAAAATCAAGAGGCCACTCGATGCGCAAGCAAGATAACTATACGTTCCTGACCACGGCTCCCGTGAGCCGCGTGATTCCCACGATGGCTGTGCCCACCGTCATCAGCATGCTCGTGACCAGCATCTACAACCTGGTGGACACCTATTTTGTGGGACTTATCAACACCCAGGCGACTGCGGCCGTGGGCGTGGCGTTTCCCTTGATGGCGATCATCCAGTCCCTCGGGTTCCTGTTCGGTCAAGGCTCGGGCACCTACATGGCCCGCCACTTGGGGGCGCGGCGCCTTGACGAGGCAAGCCAGATGGCAGCCACGTCATTCATCGCCAGCATCATTTGCGGACTGGTCGTGACCGTGCTGGGACTCATCTTCCTCAAGCCGTTGTCAATCCTACTGGGCTCCACGCCCACTATCCTCCCCTATACGATGCAGTTCATGGGTGTGATCCTCCTGGGCGCGCCGTTGATGACGGCCTCGATGGTCATCAACAACCAGATGCGATTCCAGGGCAACCCCACCCAGGCCATGTATGGCATGATCTCAGGAGCAGTGCTCAATGTGTTGCTGGTGCCACTGTTCATGTTCACCTTCGGGCTGGGCATCCTGGGAACTGCCATCGGCACGGTGCTGAGCCAGCTGTTTGGCTTCATCGTGTTGTGGATAATGTCGCGCCGCGGCGAGAACATCCCCATCAAGCTCTCCCTGGCGTCCAGCAAGTGGCACTTCCAGCATGAAATTCTCAAGGGAGGAACCCCGTCTCTCACGCGCCAAGCGCTGGCGAGCGTCGCCACGCTCATGCTCAACGTGGCGGCAGGGGTATATGGCGACGCGGCCATTGCCGGCATGTCAATCGTCTCGCGACTGGCATTCCTCATCTTTGCCATCATCATCGGCATCGGTCAGGGCTATCAGCCCTTCTGCGGCTTCAATTATGGTGCTGGCCTCTATCAACGGCTGCGCAAGGGCTTTTTCTTCACCATCAAGCTCGACATGCTCGTGCTGTTGCTCATGTGCGGACCGGCATTCGTGTTTGCCGAGCAACTGGTTGACCTGCTGCGGCATGACCCCGAGGTGGTCTCCGTGGGAGCGGTGGCCCTGCGCTGGCAACTTGTCGCCCTGCCCATGGCTGCCGCGGTGACCGTGTGCAACATGACGCTGCAAACCAGCGGCCACAGCGTGCCCGCCAATGTGCTAGCTGCCGCCCGCAACGGCATCTTCTTCATTCCGCTGATTTTGATTCTTCCCTATTTCTTGAGATTGAAAGGCGTGGAGATCTGCCAGGCGGTGTGCGACGTGCTCGCTTTCCTGCTCGCCATCCCGTTGATGGTGCAGTTCTTCAAGGGCATTGCTAAAAGGAAAAAACAGGCATAATTCCCCAGCTTAAAGACCATTCGATAAACCTTTACCTTCTCATTAGTAATCCCCCACATGACCTTGTAGAGCTGCAAAATCTTGCGGCTCCCTGGGCCTCCCGCGTCCATCTGGTTCCGTATTGCGACGTTGAATTCTGCCTCCCACTACGGGCCTATACATCGCCATCACATGATTCTAGCAGCCACTTGATGCCCTTGACGACGCGCAAGGGCGGGTTCTTGAAGTGATTGCCGGGATTGAGCTCAAACTTGGCAGCCACACCGCGCGTGGCATACAGTTCGGCCACCTGGCGTGTGCGCTCACCCACGGTTTGCAACACGGAGTTGCGCGAGGTGCTCTCCTTGTCACCTACCGAGAGGTACACGCCCGATACTGGACCAGCAAAATCATGTTCACGGGCATACTCCAACCAACCGGGATACCACATCGACCCCGAGGCCGACAGGATGCGCGAGAACAAAGCACTGCGATGGCTACTGTATACAGCGAACAGCCCGCCCATCGAGTAGCCCGCCAGGCAGCGCCATGTCGGCGGTTCGTCGAGCAAGCGTTCCACCTGGGGCACAATCTCATCGGTGAGCAACGTCAGCAGGCCGTCGGCTCCACCGGTGAAGCGGTCATCCTTAGACACCACGCTCTCGATGGGCCACGGAGACAATTCCTGGTTCCAGTGCAGCCCGCTGATGGTCACCAGATTGAATCTGCCATCGATACCCAGTTGCTGGGCAGCGGCCAGCAGTAACTGCCCGTTCTCGTGATAGTCAACTGAATAGACCAGCGGAGCACTGCCTTTCACCAAGTGGTAAAGGCATACCCGGCGGTGCTCAAATGTCAATTCCCTCACATCCATTGGCTCGTTGTTGTGAATCATCTGTGCAAATGTAGAAATAATTTCCTAACCACAAGCATCCCTCTCCAGGGAAATGAGGCTGTGTCATAATTGCAATGAAACAATTAAAATTTTTATATTAATTATTTAAATAATTTGTTTAAATTTCTCGAGCGAAGCTCGATCAATGTTTCAATCGAAAATTATGACACACCCTCAACCAGGTTGCGTTGACGCACATCAGAGCGACCCGCTGCCTGCACTCGGAGGGGACGTTGTTGACGCCCCGTAAGGGCAACCCGCTGAGTAACCCCTCGAGGTGACCGTATGAACGAGCGCAGCGAGTGAATCGGTCAGCACGGGGGGAGAAGATAACTAGAGAAAATGTCGCCAGCGGCGACCCCAACGGCTGATTCACCGCCTAGTTTAAACAACCGCAGGGCGGTTATAATTCAAGCAGATGAATTATGTCACAGCCCCTTCAGCCTGCCTCCTTCTCGGGCGCTAATCATTTTCTTTATATCAACTGGCCCTTAAATCGGGAATTATTTCTAAATTTGCGGTTTAAGAATTAATAGAAACAACAATTATATGAATAAAAAGACATTACTGCTCGCAATTCTTCTCCTGGGCTCGGTGGTGTGCACCGCACAAGTTCGCCCGGCAATTAGGCCAGATGCTAAAATCGAGGCCGCAGTTGAAAAGACCTTGTCCCGCATGACCCTTGACGAGAAAATCGGTCAGATGCTGGAATTGAACCTTGACGTGATGGGTGCCTACGACCCTAATAACCTCGGGGCCGGTTGGATTCTCAACGAAACGATGCTCGACACCTGCATCTCTAAGTACAAGGTGGGCTCCATCCTCAACGCTCCCGGCACACGCGCCCAGCCCGTTGAAAAATGGCAATACTGGATTAAACTTATCCAAAAGAAGTCGATGCAACACATCGGCATCCCCGACATCTATGGTCTGGATCAGAACCATGGCGTGACCTATGTCCAGAATGGTACGCTGTTCCCCCAGCCCATCAACCTGGGCGCATCCTTTAACCCCTCCTTAGCGACCGACATGGCCCAAGTGACCGCCTATGAGAGCCGCGCCGCCAACTGCCCCTGGGTGTACAACCCCGTGCTGGACTTGGGCCGCGACCCGCGCTGGTCACGCATCTGGGAAAGCTTTGGCGAGGATGCGCTGGTCAACGCCCGCATGGCCGAGGCCGAGATACGTGGATACCAGGGTGATGACCCCAACCACTTGGGGAAATACAACGTGGCAACGAGCGTGAAGCACTATTTTGCTTACGGAGCGCCCTTCACGGGCAAGGACCGTACGCCGGCCTACCTGTCGCCCGCCATGCTGCGTGAGAAATATTTCGAGCCGTTCAAGGCGGCCATCCGCGCCGGCGCATTGACCGTCATGGCCAATTCGGCCTCGATCAACGGGGTGCCCGTCCATGCCAGTTACAAATACCTGACCCAATGGCTCAAGGAAGACCTCAACTGGGACGGCATGATTGTCACCGACTGGGCCGACATTAACAACCTGTTCCAGCGCGAACGCGTCGCCAAGGACAAGAAAGACGCTATCCGCATCGCCATCAACGCCGGTATCGACATGAGCATGGACCCTTACAGCGTGGACTTCTGCATCCTGTTAAAAGAGCTGGTCGAGGAGGGAGCAGTGCCCATGAGCCGCATCGATGACGCCGTGCGCCGCATCCTGCGCGTGAAGTACCGCTTGGGCTTGTTTGACCAACCCAACACCGGCGGCAAGGGATATGAGAAATTTGGTAGCAAGGAACATGCCGACATCGCGTTGCGCGCTGCCGAGGAGACCGAGGTGCTGCTCAAGAACAAGGGCAACATCCTGCCACTCAGCCAGGGCACACGCATCCTGCTCACAGGCCCCAACGCCAACCAGATGCGTTGCCTGGACGGCGGCTGGAGCTACACCTGGCAGGGCAGCAAGGCCGAGGATCTGGCGGTGCAGTACAACACCATCTATGAGGCGCTGTGCAACAAGTTCGGACAGCAGAACATCATCCTGGAACAGGGTGTGAAATATGACGAGGATGGCAACTATGACGCTGAGCTCACTCCCGAAATCGATAAAGCGGTCGCTGCAGCGGCCGGAGTCGATGTCATCGTGGCCTGCATCGGCGAGAACTCCTATTGCGAGACCCCGGGTAACCTCAACGACCTATGGCTGTCAGCCAACCAGCGCGACCTGGTCAAGGCGCTTGCCAAGACCGGCAAACCCATCGTGCTGATATTGAATGAGGGTCGCCCGCGCCTCATTGCCGACATCGAGCCGCTGGCCGACGCGGTGGTGCACATCATGCTGCCGGGCAACTATGGTGCCGACGCACTGGCCAACCTGCTTGTCGGCGACGCCAACTTCTCGGCCCGATTGCCCTATACCTATCCCAAGGAAATCAACTCGCTCTCCAACTATGACTACAAGGTGAGCGAGGAGGTGCCCACCATGGAGGGCGCTTATAACTATGACGCCAAGGTGTCCCTGCAATGGCCCTTTGGCTACGGGTTGAGCTATACCACATTTGAGTACAGCAACCTGACTGTCGATAAGCGCCAATTTGGTCCCTGGGACGAGCTCACCATCACTGTTGACGTCAAGAATACCGGCAAGGTGGCTGGCAAGGATGCCGTGTTGCTCTACTCCAGCGACCTGATCGCCTCGATGGTCCCCGACAACAAGAGGCTGCGCGATTTCACTAAGGTGGACCTGCAACCTGGCGAAACCACAACGGTGACCTTCAAGGTGCCTGCGACCAAACTGGCATTTGTCAACGATGACGGCAAATGGACCATCGAGGAGGGCGATTTCATCTTCAAGGTGGGCCGCCAGCAACAGATGGTACATTGCACGACAACCAAGGTGTGGGACGAACCCAACATCGATTAACGCACTCCCAGGAGGCTGTTTTTAGAAATATAAATTGATGACTAGGTTGACTGCGTGCAATAAAAGCAGTACCTTTGTGGCACAATGACAATACAAGAAGCACAACAGAGGGTTGACGCTTGGATCAAGCAATATGGCGTGCGCTACTTCAGCGAACTGACCAACATGGCGGTGCTCACCGAGGAAGTGGGCGAGGTGGCGCGGGTCATCGCGCGACGCTACGGCGACCAGTCGAGCAAGCCGGGTGACGATCTGGACCTGGCCGATGAACTGGCCGACGTGATGTGGGTGGTGATGTGCCTGGCCAACCAGACGGGCATCGACCTGGATGCCGCCCTGGAGCGCAACTTCGCCAAGAAGACCAGCCGCGACAGCCACCGCCACCTTGATAACAAGAAACTTATTAACCAATCATAAAAAAATCATCTACGAGACTATGAGCAATCACGAACATGAACACTGCGGCTGCGGCTGCGAACACCATGACCACAAGCCCGTGGCCGACAAGTACATGACCGCCATCAACCAGAGCAACGTCACCATCGACGACGCTGCCGTGGCTGCCGCCGTGCAGGAAATCATCGACAAGCACGCTGCCGAGAACAACACGCCCGAGGTGCAGCAGTTCCTGCTCAACTGCGTGGACCTGACCACCCTCGCCACCGAGGACAGCGAGCGCAGCGTGGCACAGTTTGTGCAAAAGGTCAACGACTTTGACAACAACTATCCGCAGTACAAGAACGTTGCCGCCATCTGTGTGTACAGCAACTTTGCCGCCGTGGTGCGCGGCACGCTCGAGGTGAGCGGTGTGGACGTTGCCGTGTGCAGCGCCTGCTTCCCCTCGTCACAGGCCCATATCGAGACCAAAATCGCCGAGACCGCACTTGCCGTCGCCGACGGTGCCGACGAGGTGGACATCGTGCTCAACGTGGGCTACTTCAAGGATGAGGCCTACGAGGAATTGTGTGATGAAATTGCCGAGATCAAGCAAGTCGTGGGCGAGCGTCCCTTGAAGGTCATCCTTGAGTCAGGCTATTTGAAGACCGCCGAGAACATCCGCAACGCCAGCATCCTGTCGATGTACTCGGGCTGCGACTTCATCAAGACTTCCACGGGAAAGATCTATCCTGGCGCCTCGCTCGAGGCCGCCTATGTGATGTGCCAGTGCATCAAGGAGTACTTCATCCAGCACGGCCGCATGGTGGGCTTCAAGGCTTCGGGAGGCATCCGCTCGACCGAGGACGCTGTCAAGTACTACACCATCGTCAAGGAGGTGCTGGGCGAGCAGTGGCTCAACAACCGCTACTTCCGCATCGGCGCGTCAAGCCTCGCCAACGCCCTGTTCCAGTCCTTCAGCGGCACCGACGACAAGCCCTTCTAACTCTCACGGTTACATAAAACTACAAATTACACGGATTTTACAAATTCTATTGAAAGAATTATTCGTAAAATTCGTGTAATTTGTAGTAAACAAATCGTGCCGCGTGTTAGCAGTGGCCGCAGTCGCAGCCTTCGCCACAGTGGTCGTGGCCGCAGTCATCGCCACAGTGGTCGTGGCCGCAGTCATCGCCACAGGACTCACAACCGCATCCACAGCCGTGGTGATGGGGCTGAAGCTCCTCGGGCTTAGCGTCGCGCACGACCTGGACAAATCCCTTGTAGCGCACCGTCTCGCCGGCCAACTGGTGGTTGAAGTCCATCACCACCTTGTCGTCGGTCACCTTGAGCACGATGCCCTCCACACGCATGCCCTCCTGGGTCATCATGGGTACACGCGCACCCTCGCGGATGTTCTCGGCGTCAAACTTGCCCTCCACGTGGAAAATCTCTTTTTCCAGCTCATAGATGAGGTCCGGGCTCTTCACGCCAAAGGCCTCCTCGGGCTTGAGCGTGAAATCAAACTCTGCGCCCTGCTCCAGTCCCATGATATTGGTCTGGAAGCCCTCGATCAACGACGGGTCCATGCCGAAGACAAATGCATCGGGGTGCTCCTTGTTGAACTTGAACACACTCATCTGCTCATCGCCGTTTACTACCAGGATCTCATACACGAGCTCCACATATTTTCCTGCTTGAATCTTTTCCATTCTTTACTGAATTGATTACATGATTGATAATGAATTGAGGCGCAAAGGTACAAAAATAGTTCATAGTATCCATTTTCTCGCCCCCAGTTTTTTCCATCGTCGAAAAAACCGCCTCTCGAAAAGCATCAAGTGAAAACTTATTCGTACCTTTGCGGCAATCTAAGATTGATTGAACATGATGACCGACAAATTTGACATGGTGGCGAAGACCTTCCTGGGTTTGGAAGGCGTGCTCGCCGATGAATTGCGAGCCCTGGGGGCCGAGGATGTGACCGAGGGAAACCGCGTGGTAGCCTTCAAGGGCGACAAGGAGATGCTCTATCGGGCAAACTTTGCCTGCCGAACGGCCGTGCGTGTGCTCAAACCGTTTATCAAACTGCGTTCAACAGGCGCCGATGACCTCTATGAGCAGCTCAAGTCGTTTGATTGGGAGCAGCTGATGACCGTGAAAACGACATTTGCCATCGATGCCACCGTCTATAGCGAGGACTTTACTAACTCGCGCTTTGTCACCTATCGTGTCAAGGACGCCATCGCTGACTTCTTTAACGAGAAATATGGCAAGCGGCCCAGCATCCGCCTCACCAATCCTGATATCCGTTTTGACGTCCACATCTCGGGACGCGAGGTGACACTGTCGCTCGACAGCAGTGGTGACCCGCTGTTCAAGCGCGGATGGCGCACAGCTCAGACCGACGCGCCCATCAACGAGGTGCTCGCGGCCGGCATCATCATGCTGAGCGGATGGCGCGGTGAGACCGACCTGATTGACCCCATGTGCGGCTCAGGCACCTTCCTCATCGAGGCAGCGCTCATCGCCACCAACACCGCTCCGGGCGTGTATCGTGACAACTACGCCTTCCAGCAGTGGCCCGACTATGACGAGGAACTCTTCAACACGATTTACAACGACGACAGCGCCGAGCGGGAATTTACCCACAAGATTTATGGCAGTGACATCGAGGGCAAGGCAATTGCCATCGCCCGCGCCAACGTCAAGAGCGCTGGAATGAACAAATACATCGAGCTCGAGCGCCGCGACATCAGGGACATCGAGCTGGTGCCCCCTGGCGGCACACTCATCAGCAACCCGCCCTATGGCGAGCGGCTCAATATCGAGGACATTGACCAGTTCTATAGCGACATGGGCTTTATCTTCAAGCACACCTTCAAGGGATATAACGTGTGGCTCATCTGCTATGACAAGGAGCAGTATTTCAAGATCGGCTTGAAACCCTCGGTGAAGTATGCACTCAACAATGGCGGACTCGACTGCGAACTGCTGCAGTTTGTCATCTTTGAGGGTCGATATGACGAGTTGAGGGAGCGCGGTGAGCACATCCGCAACGAGGACTTCCGTGCCAGCGAGCGCAGCAAGGGCAACTACAACAAGGTGGGCGGCGAGGAACGCCCCCGTCGCCGCTTTGACGATGACCGACCCAGGCGCGAAGACAGAGATCGCCCCAGGCGCCGTTTTGACGACGAGCGTCCCCGTGGACCACGTCGCTTTGATGACGACCGCCGTGGCCCCCGCCGCGATGATGACCGTCCTCGTGGTCCCCGCCGCTTTGACGACGAACGTCCCCGCCGTGACGAGGCTCCGATTAGCGATGAGGAGCGCCTGCGCCGCGCCAAAATCGCCCGCGACCGCCGCATGATGGCCGACGTGGACAACCGCGACAAGGAAGGTCGCTATGATGATGACTTTGATCAGGAATTCCGCCATTCAGCAGCGTTTGCCAAGCGTATCCTGCGTGACCGCAAACCCACGCTCAGCGCCGACAAGGAAGTGCCCATTATCCATGGCCGCCGCAAGAGCTGGAAACGGCGTGACCTGAACGAGCCCACCGACGACACGCCCAAAGGTAACAACGAAGAATAGTGATAGAATTTTGATCAACTACGAGTTACACGAATTAAACAAACGGTTTCTCCAACCAAGCGATTTGTGCAATTTGTGTAATTCGTAGTTCACATAACCAGGTGTGATGTCTAGGCAGGATCATATCAACGAGTACTTCAATGGACGCGCCTTCATGGTGCTGTGTGCAGTGGCGCTTGTAGTGAGTGCCGCTGCAGCGCTCTCGTTGGGAGTGCAGCCCTCGACAACCAGCGAGAATGGCGTCTTTTTCACGCTCCTTGAGCCACTCATCGCCAACGCCCCGCTCTCGGCCACGGTCAACGTGCTGTGCCTGTTGCTCACGGGGGGCATCCTGTTGGCGATCAACAAGGTGTTTACCTATGTGCGGTCGATGACCCACCTGTTTGTGTCGGCATTCTTCCTTTTGAACATGGCCAACCCCTCGGGGCTGGTCTCCTTTAACGCGGGCACACTGCTCGCGCTGGTGACGGCCTTGACGCTCATGCCGCTGTTCGCCTCCTATCAGGACCATCACTCGCAATACAGCATTTTCCTCATCTTCACGATAGTGACAGCCGGCATGATGGTCCACTATGGTTTCCTGGTGCTCATTCCTGCCTATCTGCTGGGATTCATGAACATGCGGGCAATGGGGCTCAAGGGTGTGCTGGCCATGCTTTTCGGGTTGGTCACCCCCTTCTGGATCGCCCTGGGCCTGGGCATCACAACTCCAGCCCATTTTGCCCTACCCCACTTCGAGGGCTTGTGGTTGATGACCAGGGATGCATGGACTAGCCACCTCACCATCCTAGTGGCAACGACAGCCCTCCTGGGTGTGGTGCTGGCGGTGATGAATCTCTACACCATCATGAATTACAGGCTCCAGACGCGCGTGTATAACATCTTTTTTATCATCGTGCTGGTGTTGGCGCTCATCGCCCTGTGCCTTGACTTCAAGCACTTGGCAGTCTATCTGCCGTTGCTCAACCTCACCGTCGCCGTCCAGGTGGCTCATGTCCACACCCTGCGCGCCGCCCCCTACCGCTACCTGTTTATCCTGTTATTCACCGCCGCCTGCATCGCCAGCTGCGCATTCACCCTGACACAATCTATTTGACTTATCAAATCTCTCATTTCTTGAAAAATGGATAAAGAAATCAAGCCTCAGCACCAATCTTCAACTGATTATCGGGTTGCTGTCGAAGCAATCAAGACGGCAATTCTTCAGAGCCAATACGAAGCTGCCAAAAACGTTAACCGCGTCCAACTGACAGTTTATTTTAGTATTGGCAAATATCTCTCTCATCATACAAGAAAAGGTGTTTGGGGACAGGGAGCATTAGAATCCATTAGCCAACAGCTACGGCGAGAACTACCAGGATTAAGGGGGTTTTCAGCAACAAGCCTTAAAAAAATGAGGCTATTTTATGATAACTGGGCTTTCCTTGATGCTAATTCGTCCGTTACAACGGACGATTTGAACCAAGGTAATTCGTCCGTTAAGACGGACGACGCCATTAATATATACCCAACAATATTATTACACGAAACTAAAGATTTCCCTATTGAGGATTTTTTTAAGGTGCCGTTTACACATCATGTGGAAATCTTTTCAAGAGTTAAAGACATTTCAGCCCGATACTACTATATTCGCCGTACGGCAGAGGAACACCTTCCCACCGAAACACTAGTAAAACTTATCAAAGAGAATGCACATGAGCACATTGACCTGATGCCAAATAATTTTCAGCAGACAATATCCAAGTCATTAATGGCTCGAAAAGCTGTTATGATGTTTAAAGATGAATATCTGCTTGATTTTATTAATGTTGAGGAAATCGGAGAGAGAGATAGCATTGACACTGACGAACGTGTAGTTGAACAAAAGATAGTTCAAAACATCAAGCAATTTATCATGACTTTTGGAAATGATTTTGCTTTTATCGGAAACCAATATCATCTGGAAGTTTATGGTGTGGAGCATTTCCCTGATCTTCTTTTTTTCAACCGAGAGTTAAATGCAATGGTTGTCATTGAATTGAAAACAGGTGAATTCAAGACTTCCTATCTCGGGCAACTGATGGCTTATCTTTCGATATTGGATGCAAAAGTCAAGAAAGCACATGAGAATCCATCGATTGGCATTGTTTTATGTAAATCAGCTAATCGTGAATATGTTGAATTTGTGATACGAGACTACAACAAACCAATGGGTGTGGCGACATACACGACTTCTCAAGAAATGCCCGAGGAATATCGTAAGGCTTTACCTGATGTGGATGAACTAAAAAAACTATTATAAAATAACTGTCATGAGAGTTATTGTCGAGAGCCATATTCCGCACATCCGTGGGTTGATTGATCCGTTTGCCTCGGTCGATTACCTCGAGCCCGTGGAGTTCACTCCTGAGGCCGTGCGCGACGCCGACGCGCTCATCGTGCGCACCCGCACCCGCTGCAATGCCGCCCTGCTCGACGGCAGCCGCGTGCGATTCATCGGGTCGGCGACCATCGGCACCGACCACATCGACCTCGACTACTGCGACAAGCACGACATCACCGTTCGCAACGCTCCGGGCTGCAATGCGCCCGCCGTCGCCCAATGGGTCTTCACCGCCATTCATGCCTGGATGCAGCAGCGCGGCATCACCAGCCCCGATGGTCTCACCCTGGGCATCGTCGGTGTGGGCCACATCGGCTCCATCGTCGCCCGCTGGGCCAGCCAACTGGGCTTCACCGTTCTTCTCAACGACCCGCCCAGGGAACACAGAGAAGGCTTGTCAAACGAGCAATTCCTGTCGCTTGACGAGCTGCAACGCCGTTGTGACATCATCACCTTCCACACCCCCATCACCCGCGACGGCCAGTGGCCCACGTGGCACCTGTGTAACACAGCCTTCCTGAACGGGCTGTCGCGCTGCCGCCTGATCATGAATGCCGCCCGCGGCCCCATCGCCAACAATGCCGCCCTGCTGAGCTGGCATGGCGACATCGCCCTCGACTGCTGGGAGAACGAACCCGCCATATCGTTGCCGCTGCTAGACAGATGCGTCGTAGCCACACCGCACATTGCCGGCTACAGCCGTGAGGGCAAGCAGCGCGGCACCGCCATGATGCTCGAGGCCTTGAATGAGTTTTACGGCTGGGACATCCCCTTCCCCACGATTGACGCACCCGCTACAGGCGCCGCACAGGTCACCCTCGACGGCATCGCCGCCAGCTACGACATCATGGCCGACACTGCCGCCCTCAAAGCCGCTCCCGCCAACTTCGAGTCACTGCGCAACACCTATCCCCTGCGCCAGGAATACAACCACTAGCTAGCGTGGATTTGTAAGCGCCATCCCTCAGATATATCAGATAAATCCGTAGTATTTTAAGAACGCAGATGCCAATTAATTTAATTCGTGGACGGATGAGAGCGCGGATGCCCCATTAAATTCTTAGCGGCTTCGCGCCTTAGCGTGGGAGGCCAGGAAGAGGATTCCTTCGTTCAATTCGTGTAATTCGTAATTTTTTATGTTGTTTTCGTTGTTTAAAAAAACAATGGATTCATTTGTTTTTATCTTCGGCTTGAACTACCTTTGTAGCATCGATATCAAAAATGTTCAATTAATAACTTAACTATCACTATCACAATGAAAGAGTTGAAAGGAACCAAGACCGAGAAGAATCTGATGGAAGCCTTTGCCGGCGAGAGTCAGGCACGCAACAAGTACACTTACTATGCCTCCAAGGCCAAGAAGGACGGCTATGTGCAGATTGCTGCCATCTTTGAGGAAACCGCCAATCAGGAGAAGGAGCACGCCAAGTTGTGGTTCAAGCTGCTGCAGGGTGGCGCTGTGAAGGGCACCCTTGAGAACCTCGAGGACGCCGCAGCCGGTGAGAACTTCGAGTGGACCGACATGTACAAGCGCATGGCCGAAGAGGCCCGCGAGGAAGGCTTTATCGAGATTGCTGAGCAGATGGAGGGCGTTGCCGCCATCGAGAAACTGCACGAGGAGCGCTACCTGAAGCTGCTCAACAACATCAAGCAGGACATCGTCTTCTCGCGCGACGGCGACACCATCTGGCAGTGCAGCAACTGCGGTCACGTGGTCATCGGCAAGAAGGCCCCCGAGATGTGCCCCGTGTGCAACCATCCGCGCGCTTACTTCCAGATCAAAGCCGAGAACTACTAAAAATCTCCGCCCAATGGCACAAAAAGCTGGCGAGACCACGGTCTTGCCAGCTTTTTAATCAACCCTATAGCCCGCAGTTGGCGGTAATTTAGTAATTTTGCCGCCATAATGAAAACCATAATTGACTTTCTGAAGAATTGGACCTTGCCCAGCGCCATCGTATCGGGCACGGTCATCTACCTGATATTTTACTGGGTGCGGGCACTCGACCCGGTGAGCGAGGTGATGGAGCCGATATTCGACACCATCCTGCCGCTGTTCATGAGCCTCATCCTGTTCACGACATTCCTGCGCGTGGATTTCCACAAGATGCGGCCCGCGATGTGGCACTTGTGGGTCACGGTGTTCCAACTGCTGTTCATCGTGCTCATCACCGCACTCATCATCGGCTTTAACATGCAGGGCAAGGACCTCATTCTCATGGAGGGCATCTTGACGTGCGTCATCTGCCCGGGAGCCAGCGCAGCACCCGTGGTGACGGGCAAGTTGGGCGGCAACCTCGAGACGATGACCACCTATGTTTTCCTGTCCAACCTCGTGACTGTGGTAGCGGTGCCCGTCGTGTTCCCGCTCATCGACAAGGGGGTGGACATCAGTTTCTGGGTCGCCTTTGGCATGATCATGTACAAGGTTTTCCTCGTGCTCGTGCTGCCACTGATTGGTGCCTATCTGGTCAAGCACTACCTGCCGCGCGTGCAGCAACGTCTGGTCGCCATCCAGGACCTGTCCTTCTACATGTGGGGCATCTCGCTGACCATCGTCACAGGCTGCACCGTGAAGAACATCATCAACAGCGGGGCTCCTGTGGTGTTCCTCATCACCATCGCCGTGGTGTCGTTGCTCATCTGCCTGGCGCAGTTCGCGGTGGGACGTTACATCGGCCACTTCTTCGGCACCGTCATCGAGAGTGGCCAGGGTTTGGGCCAAAAGAACACCGCCTTTGCCGTGTGGATTGCCTATACTTACCTCAGTCCCCTGTCGGTGGCTGGTCCCGGCTGTTACATCCTGTGGCAAAACGCCATCAACAGCCTTGAGATCTGGCATCACCGAAAAGTCACTGAACGACAATCTAAACCTCACGCTAAGGCGCAAAGAGGCTAAGGAAATATTATTTAATCAGTTATGAAGAAACTCATCAATCCATACCTCGACAAGGAGGGTTACAACTGCTTCGGCTGCAGCCCGACTAATCCCATCGGCCTGCACCTGGAATTTTGGGAGGACGACGAGGAAGTCGTCACCACTTGGTCGCCCTGCCTCAACTATGACGGATGGGTCGAGACACTGCACGGCGGCATCATCAGTACCCTCATCGACGAACTCGCCAACTGGGTCCTTTCACGTCGCCTGCAACTGGCCGGAGTCACCACCAAACTGGAGGTGAAATTCCGCCGACCCGTTTCCACACGTGATCCGCAAATCACCCTGCGCGGACGCATCACTGGCAACGTGCGCAACTACTACACGGTCCACGTCACCCTGCACGACAGCCAGGGCCGCCTATGCGACGAGGGCAATGTGACCTACTGCATGTTTGACAAGGAGCGTTCACAGGAAATGGGCTTTACTGCCTGCCTCACCGAGGAAGAAGCTATTTCTTAAAGAATCAGCCATGTAGAGACTCAAAATCTTGCGTCTCTAGGGCGGTGCCTTGATAATGCCTAACAATTGGAGGGAGTGTCATAATTCAACTGCTGGAATTTTAACCGCCCTTCGGACGGAAAATTAAAACAAATTTTGCATTAAAATTTTTATCTATTTTTAATAATTTGTTTAAATTTCTCGTGCGATAGCACGATCACTTAACCAAGTCATAATTATGACACACCCCCTACAATCTTAATAACATTAATCTGTCATCATTTTGTTCTGGCCACAATCATTTGGGCGGCGGTATCGGTGCAGACGTTGGTGCCCAGGCGGTCGGCAAGTCGGCGGTATCCGTCGAGCTGGGCAGTTCGCTCGGCCGAATCAGCCAGCAGTTGCGCCAAGTGGGTATCGATGCTGTCCACGGTACACAGGTGCATCAGCAACTCGGGAATAACAGCTTCATCAAGGATAAGGTTGGGCAGCGTGACATATTTGCCGCTTAACAGACGACGATAGAACCGATAGGACCACTGGCTGCCATTAAAGCGGTAACAGGCGACCTGCGGCGTGCCCAACAAGGCGGTCTCGAGGGTTGCGGTGCCCGATGTCACCAGTGCGGCCCTGGCATGATAAACCAGCTGATAGGTCGCGTCACGCAAGACGGGAACACTGGCATCGCCCATCACCTCGCGATAGAGCGCGTCCTCGATATTGGGTGCTCCCGCCACTACGGCTTGATATTCGGGATGTCGCGCGGCGGCCTGCAGCATCAGCGGCAGATTATCGCGGATTTCACGCACGCGCGAACCGGGGACAAGGGCAATAATGGGACGGTCAACAAGGCCGAAATCTTCGATGAAATCGGCAAAAACGGGAAATTTCTCCTTGGCTTGCGCCACCTCTTGCACCGTGGGGTTGCCCACATATTTTGCCTGGTAACCGTGCTTGCTGTACCACTCGGGCTCAAAGGGCAGAATGCAATACATGTGGTCAACATAGCGGCGGATGTCACGCACACGCCACTGTTTCCACACCCACACCTTGGGCGAAATGAAATAATGCACCTGTATGCCAAGATTGTGGGCAAACTTAGCCACCTTGAGATTAAATGACGGATAATCGACCAAAATCACAGCGTCGGGCTTCCAATCGTCGATGGCGCGGCGCGCCGTTCCCAGGAAACCCAAGATCTTGCCCAAATGCTTAATCACGTCCATGAAGCCCATATAGGCCATGTCGCGGTAATGAATGATGGCTTGTGTCCCCGCTTGGGCCTCCATCAAGTCTCCACCCAGGAAACGGAACTCGGCCTGCTGATCTTGCTGCTTGAGCGATGCCATCAGGTGAGAGGCATGGAGGTCACCCGAGGCCTCACCGGCGATGAGGAAATACTTCATGGCTTTCGTCGTTTTAGGGTGATAAAGTCAAACTCGTAGGCGTTGCGGTGGTCGCTCCCGTGGTGCTCGCGGTCCACTTCCTGCCACTGGCTCATGTCCAAGGCGGGGAAAAACGCGTCGGCACTCGCCCAGCGAGCGTGGATGCGGGTGAGGTGCAACACCTCAACCCGTGGCAATGCCAATTCATAGATCTGCGCCCCACCTATAATAAATACGGTCTCGGTTTGGGCAGCGGTGATGGCTTCGTCAAGGTTATGGGCAACGGTCACACCAGGATAAGCCCACTTCGGGTCACGGGTGATGACGATGTTCTGCCTACCAGGAAGCGGGCGGCGCGGGAACGACTCAAAGGTCTTGCGTCCCATGACGATGCTGTTGCCCATTGTCACTTCCTTGAAATGGCGCATATCGGCTGGCAAGTAGCATAATAACTCGCCCTGGCGCCCGATGGCTCCATTCTCGTCAATCGCCACTATCGCATGTATCATTTTCATCTCCTCTTTAACCTTTAACCTTTAACCTCTAACCAGCGCTGATTAGACCGAAACAACGCCCTTGATAGCGGGCCATGGATCGTAGCCCTCAAGGGTGAAGTCCTCATACTTGTAATCAAAGATGCTCTTGACCTCGGGGTTGAGCACCATGCGCGGCAGCGGTCGCGGCTCACGCGAGAGCTGCTCCCTGATTTGGTCAAAATGGTTACGGTAGATGTGGGCGTCGCCAAAGGTGTGGATAAACTCGCCCGGCTCCAAGCCCGTAACATGGGCCACCATCATCAACAACAGCGCATAGCTGGCGATGTTGAACGGCACACCCAGGAACAGGTCGGCGCTGCGCTGATATAGCTGCAGGCTCAACTTGCCCTGAGCCACATAGAACTGAAACAGTGAGTGGCAAGGCGGCAACTTCATCGTGGGCACCTCGGCCACGTTCCACGCGCTCACCATGATGCGACGGCTGTCGGGTGTCTTTTCTATCTGGTCAATGACTTGGGCAATCTGGTCGATGGTACCGCCATGGCCGTCGGGCCATGCGCGCCACTGGCTCCCGTAAACGGGCCCCAAGTCACCGTTCTCGTCGGCCCACTCGTTCCAAATGCGCACGCCATGCTCCTGCAGCCAGCGCACATTGGTGTCACCGCGCAGGAACCACAACAACTCGTAGATGATGGACTTGAGATGCACTTTTTTCGTCGTGAGCAAGGGGAAACCGTCTGCCAGGTTGCAACGCAACTGATAGCCAAACACACTGCGCGTTCCAGTGCCCGTGCGGTCCTCCTTGTCCACACCGTGCTCCATCACATGCTTGATCAGGTCTAGGTATTGTCTCATCAGGTTATGCTTTGATTGATGGGCACAAAGTTACGAAAAAATAATAACTGAGCCAAAATATGAAAAAACACAAGACAAAGCGTTAAACGTGCGTTAACGCTTTGTAACGGTAGCCCATAGCAGAATCGAACTGCTCTTTCAAGAATGAAAATCTTGCGTCCTAGCCGATAGACGAATGGGCCATACCTTGCTGAACGGCGGCACGTGGAGCACCGCCACCTAAATTAATTAGGCTTTGTTCAGCTTGTTGATGTGCTGAGCGAGCTTCGACTTCAGGTTCGCAGCCTTGTTCTTCGAAATCACGTTCTTGCCAGCAAGCTTGTCAAGCATAGCGGTTACCCTAGGCATAGCCTCGGCGGCTTCCTTGGCGTCGGTCATCTTGCGAATGTTGCGGACAGCATTGCGCATGGTCTTGCTGTAATAACGGTTGCGAAGGCGGCGGGCCTCGCTCTGACGGATTCTCTTAATAGCTGATTTATGGTTTGCCATAATTATTTATAAAACGTTGATATTTAGTTGTTAAAATGTAGCCCATAGCAGAATCGAACTGCTCTTTCAAGAATGAAAATCTTGCGTCCTAGCCGATAGACGAATGGGCCCTCTGGAAAAATTTTCCGAAAAAGCGACTGCAAAATTAGTAACATTTTTTGAATTGACAAAATTTAACCTCCCGAAAAGATGAAAAAGTGCCGATTTTGGCCTTTTTATGCCTCTTGAATGCCAAATAATGAGTATATTAGCGGCATGTATGAGAAGCTAAAGGGCATTGTATTGAACACGATTCGCTACAGCGACAAGCACAATATCGTGCACGTCTATACCGACGGTCGCGGACTCATGTCGTTTGCCGTCCCGCAGGGCAAGACCCACGCGGCACGGATGCGTAATGCATTGCTCATGCCGCTATCGCTCATCGAGATGGAAGCCGCCGTGCGCCACGGTCGGGATCTGGCCATGATGCGCGAGTTGCGACGTAGCTACGCCCTCTCCACCATCTACAGCGACCCCATCAAGAACGCCATCGCACTGTTCATCAGCGAGTTGCTTACCCACGTCATCCAGGAGCCCGAGGGCAACGATGCCCTTTTCCGCTACATCGAGCAGTCGGTGCAGTTGCTGGAACAAATGCCAGGACAGGTAGTGGCCAATTTCCACATCTGTTTCCTATACCACTTGGGTGCCCACCTGGGCATCCAGCCCAATGTGGAGAGTTACCGCCAGGGCTACTGGTTTGACATGACCGACGGCGTGTTCGCGCCCGCTACCGTGCAGGGTCATCAGCACTTGCCGCCACAGGAGGCCCAAGTCATCCACCTGCTCTCGCGCATGACATTTGCCAACATAGGCGTCTTTCGCTTCAACCGCGAGGAGCGCAATCGCATGCTTGACCTCATCATCAACTATTACCGGCTGCACAACGCCGCGATTGGCACCTTGCGCTCCCCCGACATCCTCAAGCAGTTGTTCGTCTGACAAATCAATATCAATTCGATAACTCTATTGATTTTCAGTTAGTTAATTCTCATATGACTGTGTAGGCTGTGTCATAATTTCAATGCCGCTACATATATCGGCCTACGGCCGAGAAATTTAAACAAATTTTGTATTAAAATTAAAATAATTTAAATTTTTATATTAATTTTTTAAATAATTTGTATTAATTTCCCGTGCGATAGCACGGTCAATTTACCAAGTCATAGTTTTGACACAGCCCCCTAGTTGAACTGATTATCAGTACTTATCCTTCGAGTTTACATTAATAATCATTAAGGGCCTTAAAGGCATTATAGCCCTTAAGGTCCTTAATCTATACTTTAGAGTAGGAGCGAGGCTTTACCAGCTACCGCCGCCACCGCCACCGCCGAAGGATCCGCCGCCAAAGCCGCCCCAGCCTCCGCCGAAGCCGCCTCCGCCGCCCCACGAGCCACCACCACGGCCCCAATCGCTACCATGGGTGATGATGATGGGACCGCCCCAGGTGCCGGTGTCACCATTATTGCGGTTGCCGTTGTTGCCCTGATTATTCTTGTGGGCAAGATAGAAGAATAAGGCCAGGATAGCAATGAAGAGAATCAAGCTCAACAGCTCATCATCGTCGCCTTGCTGGGCATAGTCCTCCTCGTTATACTCACCTACAGCGAGGTCACGCACAACCTGTGCCCCGGCCCACACGCCGCCCAGGTAATCATTCTCCTTGAAGTAGGGTATCATCTCCTGGTTGACAATGCGTGTACTGATGCCATCGGTGATGGCACCCTCCAGTCCATAGCCTGGAGCGATAAAGGCTTCACCCTTGCTCTCGGCAGTCTTAGGCTTGATGAGGATAACAACGCCATTGTTGTTGTCTTTCTTGCCAACGCCCCATTCCTGACCGATCTTGTAGGCCATCCATGCCTTGTCATAGCCTCCAAAATCATCCATCGTGACCACACAAATCTGGTTACTGGTCTCCATGGCGATCTTCTCCAGCGAGTCCTCTAGCCACTGGCAATCGCCCAGGATGCCGGCAAAATCGTTGACCAGGCGCGGCGGGTTTGGGCGCGGGGGCACCTGCGCCATCACCGTTATCGCGGTGAGGCACAGCAGCAGGACCATCGTCAGGCGCTGCATCGCTCTATTCCATGTTGCCATAGTCATCGTCGTTGTGGTTATCGGGCTCGTCGTCATCAAAGCCGTCATCAAAGGTGACCTCGTTACTCAATTCGTTCTCGTCGTCGCGCTCGCCAGGGAAATACTCTGACAACCGCTCACCCATGCGGCCAATAATCGCGCAGATTCCGTCAACAGGACGCCCCGCCTTGAGGTAACGGCCCAGTTCCTCGACCTCGCCGTCCCAGAAACCCTGGGGCACCACATCGTTGATGCCTGTATCACCCAGGATGGCAAACTTGCGGTCATCGTAAGCGACGAATATCAGCACGGCGTTGCGGCGCTTGGTCGTGTAGAGGTGCAGACGGTTAAACGTGCGGGCGGCACGTTTCATCACATCACCACGACAGCGGGGGGTCACATGCACGCATATCTCGCCCGTGGTGTGACGCTCGGCTGCGGTGATGGCATCGGCTATGCGCCGCTGGCCCTCATTGGGAATGAAATCGGCCAGTGCCATGTCTTAGTTACTGGTGCCAAAATCCACCTTGGGAGCCTTGTCGGCACCCTCTTGAGCCTGGAAGTAAGGCTTCTCACCAAAGTTAAAGATGCTGGCGATGATGTTGGTGGGGAAGGTGCGACGGGTGGTGTTGTACTCCCTAGCCACCTCGTTGAACTTGTTGCGCTCAACGGCAATGCGGTTTTCCGTGCCCTCCAACTGGTTCTGCAACTCCAGGAAGTTCTGATTGGCCTTCAAGTCAGGATAGGACTCGCTCACAGCGATGAGTCGGCTCAATGCGCTGGTCACCTCGCCCTGTGCCTCCTGATACTTCTTCAGGTCTTCGGGGGTCATGTTAGCCGGGTCGATGGTCACCTTGGTGGCGTTAGCACGTGCATTGATTACGTTCTCAAGGGTCTCTGACTCATGCTTGGCATAGCCCTTGACGGTCTCTACCAGGTTGGGGATGAGGTCAGCACGGCGCTGATACACATTCTCTACCTGAGCCCAAGCGGTTTCTACACTCTCTTGTTGTTTCACGAGACCGTTATAGCCGTTCTTTACCCAGCCAAACAAAGCGAGGGCGATCACGCCCAGGACAATCAGTCCAATACATCCTTTTTTCATAGTTTCTTTATTTTTTATTTAATATGAATAATGTTTTCTGCTTGATTACAAATCGCAAATTTACACATAACCTTGCAAACTACTGCAAGACTCATGCCAGTTTTTTCACATGATTACCCAATTCTGTGCATTTTTACCAGGCAGGAGAACCCCAAAAACAACAACGGCCTGAGGAACTGCCGCCATGATTTGCCCAACTGACTTTTTTGTAGTACTTTCGCCACGGCAAACCTCATGACGGTCTTGACTGCAGATGAAAAAAACGCTTGACAACATAGCATTCTGGGCACTTTACGGGATTTGGTACCTGTTGTCGCTGCTGCCCATGTGGGTACACTACCTGTTCAGCGACATCCTGTACCTGATCATCGCCCATGTGGTGCGCTACCGCCACCGCGTGGTGTGGAAGAACCTGAGCACCTCCTATCCCGACAAGAGCGAGCGGGAATTGAAGAAATTGCAGCGGCAGTTCTACCGCCACATGTGTGACCTCGTTGCTGAGACGGTCAAGTACACCACCATCAGCCGCAAGAACATCATGAGGCGCATGACCTTCAAGGGCTGCGAGCAGGTGGGTGAGATACTCAACAGCGGCCAGCCCATTGCCCTGCTACTGGGCCATTACGGCAACTGGGAATGGGTGACCTCGTTCGCCCTGTGGCTACCGCCGGTGCATCGCGATGTTATCCTTGGCCAACTCTATCATCCCCTCGAGAACAAGGTGTTTGACCGCGTGGTGCTCAAGATGCGCAATCGCATGGGACCCGTGTGCGTGCCCAAGAACGACTCGCTGCGCTGGATTCTGGGCAACAAGCAGGAGGACCGCGTGACCATGCTGGGCTATATCAATGACCAGGTGCCCAAGTGGGAAAACATCCACCACTGGCTCACGTTCCTCAACCACCCCAACACCCCCGTTTTCACTGGCATCGAGCGCATTACGCGCTCCCAAAACCACGCCGTGGTCTATCTCGACGTGAAATGCCCGCGGCGCGGTTACTATGAGTGTGAATTCCAGGTCATCACGCGCGACCCCAAGTCGACGGGGGAGTTTGAACTAACCAACACCTACTTCCAGCGCATGGAGCAAACCATCAATCGCGCCCCACAGTACTGGCTCTGGAGCCACAACAGGTGGAAACGCACGCGCGAGGAATTTGACCGCCGTTTCAAGGTCGTGCGTGGACGTGTTGTAGAGAAATCCCCCGAGGAAACATGAGGATGATTTGCTCATTCAAGGAAAAACTCCTACCTTTGCACCAAATAAAAGACTAATTAACTTACAACTTAAAACTGAAAGAATCATGAACCGACTTTCGGACCGACTTAACGCACTGGCACCCAGTGCCACTCTAGCCATGTCACAGAAGAGCAGCGAGCTGCGCGCTCAGGGCGTGGACGTGATCAACCTCTCGGTGGGCGAACCCGACTTCTTCACCCCCGACCACATCAAGGCCGCTGCCAAACAGGCCGTTGATGACAACTTCTCGTTCTATTCACCCGTGCCCGGCTATCTGTCGCTGCGACAGGCCGTCTGCGAGAAACTGCGTCGCGAGAATGGCTTGGAATACACCCCCGACCAGATTGTCATTGGCAACGGTGCCAAGCACGAGTTGTGCAACGCCATCATGGCCCTCATCAACCCGGGCGATGAGGTGATCATCCCCACTCCGGCTTGGGTAAGCTATGTGCAGATGGTCAACCTCACGGGCGGCAAGAGCGTGCTCCTGCCCTCAAGCATGGAAAAGAACTTCAAGGTGACCGCCGCCGAACTCGAGGCCGTCATTACCGATAAAACCCGACTCATCATCATCTGCTCGCCCAGCAACCCCAGCGGCGCCATCTACAGCCGCGACGAGCTGCAGGCCATTGCCCAGATGCTGGAGCGTCACCCCCAGGTGATGGTCATCGCCGATGAGATCTATGAGCACATCAACTATGTGGGTCACCACGAGTCGCTCGCTCAGTTTGGTGCCATCAAGGAGCAGGTGGTCATCGTCAACGGTGTGTCCAAGTCCTATGCCATGACGGGATACCGCATTGGTTACATCGCTGCACCGATTTGGGTCGCTAAGGCTGTGACCAAGTTGCAAGGCCAGTACACCAGCGGCGTGTCGTCCATCGCCCAAAAGGCTGCCGAGGTGGCCTATAACGGACCGCAAGAGTGCGTCGAGGAGATGCGCGTCGCTTTCCAGCGCCGCCGCGACCTCATCGTGGGGCTCTTGCAGCAGATTCCCGGCTTTGAGCTGAACATGCCCGAGGGCGCCTTCTACGCCTTCCCCAAGGTCGAGGCCTATTATGGCAAGCGTTGCGGCGACACCGTCATCAACGATGATAACGATCTCGCCCTTTACCTGCTCAACGAGGCTCACGTTGCTACCGTGGCCGGCAGTGCCTTCTGCTGCCCGGGTTACATCCGCCTGAGCTACGCCACCAGCGACGAGAACCTGCGCGAGGCCGCCAAGCGCATCGCCGCTGCCCTCGCCAAGCTCGCATAAGACAAACTTAATAAATAAACGCTGCCCGTCATGATCGACTCATGGCGGGCAGTTTTATTCATAACGTGATGTCACTCGATTACTTCACGAGGATCTTCTTGCCGTTGTGGATATAGATGCCAGGAGCGGTGGGAGCCTCACTGGGAACACCCATAATGTTGTAGTACAGATTGTTGCCCTGGTTTGCACTGATTTCCTCAATGGCACTGGGCTCTTCCTCGTGAGCGGGCATAAAGATGACAAGGCCCTTGCTGGGGTCATCCACCTGATGGTAGATAACCTCCTCGATGCTCTCCTCGTCCTGTACAGCCACGTTCCAGGTGTTGCCCTGGGCATAGATGGTAGCGGTGCCGTTGTTGTACAGGTCACAGAATGTGCCGTCAAAGCCGTTGTTCAAGAAAGTGTTGTTACCGGGGTTGTAGTCCTCGGCCTCGGGATCCTCGACCTTGCCCAGGTTGATGTTGGGAGCACCGCTGGGAACGGTGATACCCCACAGGCCACCTTCCATCCAGTTACCCTCAATATAAACGTTGCTGCTACTGCTGCTGTCATAGATGCTGATGCAGCTACCGCCGTTGTTGGGGTTGGTCTCGTAGTGGTTGTCAATCATCGTGTTGTTGATGATGTAAGCATCTACCGAGCCAATGGTGGTGATACCATAGCGGTTGTCGGCAATGTAGTTGTTCCTGATGATGTTGGTACCAGTGTGGCCCAATCCCATCATGTTGCTCAGGCCGATACCGCCCGACATGGTGAACTGACCGCCAATGACGTCGTTGTCCTCGATGAGCACATCATAGGCACCACCCACGGTCAAGTTGATCTGGGGCTTGTTGCGGTTGGAGGTGGTGTTGTGCCAGAACAGGCAGTTGCGGATGATGATGCCGATAGGAGTGTTAGCACCGTTGCCGATAGCGTTGACGGTGTTCTCGATAAAGTAGCAGTTCTCCACGATGTTGTTGTCACAAGAGGCGTTGAAGGCCAGAGCACCCGAGCTGTTCAACTTGCCGTTGTACAGGATAAAGGTGCAGTTGTCGGCATGCAGGCTGCTGTTCAAGCCGCCAAAGGTCACGCCCACATACTCAAAGGTCACATTCTTTAACTCGGCATTACCGTTCTCACCCAGCATCCAGAAACCCTTGGGGTTGGAACCCTCAGCGTCGCGGGTTACGACAGCTGTGTCGGCGGGAGCGAAGTCGGCGTTGCCATCGATGGTGACGCGCACGCCATTAGCCATCTTGATGATGGCGTTGTTGTCCATTTGCAGCACGTCGCCCTCGCTGATGGTAAAGTCGGCGGCAACGAGATAGGAGCCATCCTCCTGCATCGTCACGCCCGTGCCCTCAATCTGGCTGAGCGAGTTAAAAGTGTACACGTTGCCCGTGCCGTCGCTGACGAACTCCTGGGCCATTGCTCCGGCGGCCATAGCGGCCATGAGCATCAATGCGTAAAATTTCTTCATAAAAAATAGTTGTTTTAAATTAATGTTTTTGAATAGAAATGATTCGTCATGAAACCGTTAGGAAACAAGGCCCATGACATTGCAAAAATAGTACTTTTTCAGCTATTGGATAAACACATTAATATTTTAATTGAAAAAAATAGTACAATAGGCCAAAAGTATGCCGCATTTTTTATAATTTTGTCACCAAATTATTCACCACTAATAAACGAAATTTTCCATGGATTATGGCTTAATTAACGTCCTGGCCTTATTGGGCTCAGTGTGTTTGTTCCTGTATGGAATGAAGATCATGAGTGAAGGCCTGCAGAAATCAGCCGGTAAACGACTGCGTTCTATCCTTGCCTGGATGACCAAGAACCGCTTCCTTGCCGTGGTCACTGGTGTCATCATCACTGCCTTGATTCAGAGTTCATCGGCCTCGGTGTCGATGGTGGTCAGCTTTGTCAACGCTGGCTTGATGCCGCTGGAGCAGTCATTGGCCGTGAGCTTTGGTGCAGCGCTGGGTACCACGTTCACCGAGTGGATCATCGCCATCTTCGGCTTCAAGGTCAAGTTGTCGGCATTCCTGTTACCCTTACTGGCCTTTGCGGTCCCAATGCTGTTCATGAAACGCAGCAACTACAAGAACATCGGTGAGTTGCTCATCGGTTTTGTGTTCCTGTTCATGGGTCTTGATGCCATCAGCGCCAACGTGCCCGACCTTTCCAAGTCACCCGAGGTGTTCGCCTCGCTGCAGCAGTACACATCGATGGGTTTCTTGTCCATCCTGTTCTTCACGCTGGTGGGTTGGATTGTGACCATGGTTATCCAATCTAGTGCCGCTACCTTTGCCATCGTGCTCATCATGGCTGCCAAGGGCTGGATTTCGTTTGACATCGCCTGCGCCATGGTGCTGGGTGCCAGCATCGGTACCAGCATCACACCGCTGCTCGCATCGCTGGGCGGTAATGCTGAAGCCAAGAAGGCAGCCTTGGGCCACGCCTTGTTCAACCTGTTTGGCGCCGTCTGGGTGTTGATTATCTTCCATCCGTTTGTATCGATGGTGACCTGGGTGGTCAAGGACTTGTTCCATCTGGGTGACCCGATGGCATTGTATAACAGCGTAAAAGCTGGAGCCAACGTCGAGGAAGGCACATTGATGCAGGAACAGGTAGCCATGTCTATCGGCATGACCATGTTCCACACCATCTTCAAGTTGTGCAACCTGTTGATCATGATATGGTTCACCAGCCTCTACACCAAGTTGCTCAATATCCTTGTCAAGAGTCGCAAGAAGGAGGACGAGGAGTTCCAGCTCAAGTATATCCAGGGTGGTCTCATGAGCGCCAGTGAGTTGAATATTGCCCAGGCCGAGCGTGAGATTGTCGTGTTTGCCGAGCGTGTTGAGCGCATGTTGGGCATGGTTAAGAACCTGGTACACACCAAGACCGGAACGCCCGAGTTCAACAAGATTTTCTCGCGCATCGAGAAATATGAGGACATCACCGACAGGATGGAGTTTGAGATTGGCAGCTACCTGAACAAGGTGCTTGATGGTCGCCTGAGTAGTAAGGCTAAAATCCGCGTCGCCAGCCTGCTGAGCATCATCAGCGAGCTCGAGAGCGTGGGCGACAGCTGCAACAACATCGCCAAGGCCCTCGTGCGCAAGGAGGAGGCCGATGCTCACTTCAACGAGTACAACTACGCCAACATCGACGTGATGCTCAAGCTCGTGAGCGAGGGCATGACCAATATGCTCGCCGTCCTGAGCGACCTGGATAATGTCACTCCCGAGGATTTGATGCGCAACTACAACAAGGAGCGCGAGATCAACAACTTCCGCAACCAGTGCCGCACCGAGAAGAAGTATCCCTACAAGGCGGGTATCTTCTACATGGATATCGTCTGCGAGGCCGAGAAGGTGGGCGACTTTATCGTCAATGTCATCGACGACATCGAGGACATCATGCGCAGCAACGTTGCCCCGGGTAGCGGCATAACCATTGGTGAGCTGAATCCCGAGAAGACCGCAAAGCCCACCGCCTAATATAAGGGCGATGATGAATCTGCCTGAATCTTTTATACTACAACTTCAAGGACTAGTCCCCACAGAGTGGGAGGCACTGGTGGATGCCATCACATCCACCGAGCCTAGCGTAGCCGTGCGTGTCAACGATGCGCGCGCTGCGACTGTGCCCAATGGGGCCCGCCAGGTGCCCTGGTGCAACCAAGGCTTTTATTTGAATGACCGTCCTGCCTTCACATTTGACCCCGACTGGCATGCGGGACGATACTATGTGCAGGATGCATCGTCAATGTTCATCAGCCACGTGATCAAGCACTTTATCCATGAGCCGGTACGCTATCTAGACCTGTGTGCCGCTCCTGGTGGAAAGACTACAGCGGCCCTTCAAGCCTTGCCTGCGGGGTCGCTGGTCGTCGCTAACGAGATTGTACCGCCCCGAGCCCGTGTGTTGGCCGACAATATCATCCGTTGGGGCAATCCCCATTGCGTGGTGACAAGCAACGCACCCGCCCATTTTGGGAAATTGACACATTTCTTTGACGTCATCGCGACCGACGTGCCATGCAGTGGCGAGGGCATGATGCGCAAGGATGACGAAGCGGTGGCCCAATGGTCACCCCAACTGGTCGATCAGTGCGCCGAGCGCCAACGTGGCATCCTCTCCGATGCGTGGAACGCCCTACGCCCCGGTGGATTGCTCATCTACAGCACCTGCACCTACAACCGCCAGGAAAATGAGGAAATCGCCGATTTCATCGTCAATGAATTGGGTGCTACCTCTCTTGAAGTGCCAATTGAGCCGTCGTGGAACATTCATCCGGCCATCGGCAGTGATTGCCACTGCTATCGCTTCATGCCGCATCGTGTAGACGGCGAAGGACTCTTTATGGCCGCATTCCGCAAGGATGGTAATGCCCCACGCCAGGATATCCGCATCAAGGGAAAAAACACGAAAAAATGCGATGAAATCGGCAAAATTTGGCTCGCTAACCCCGATTGTTTCACGATTGAACAGCAGGGTGACCTTTATATTGCCACTCCCGTGGAATGGCGCAACGAGATAGCAGCCTTGCAAGCCTCGCTCAACGTGCTGCATGCCGGCGTGGAACTGGCCACCGTCATGGGACGCAAAACCATGCCCCACCCTGCCCTGGCGATGTCATCGGCAAGGGCTAACGAGGCCTTCCCCGTTTGTGAGGTGGATTACCCCACAGGGTTGCGCTACCTGCGTGGCGAGAGTATCGCTGTTGATGGTCCGCGCGGCTATGTCCTCATTGCCCATGAGGGCGCCGTGCTTGGCTTTGCCAACAACCTGGGTAACCGCGCCAACAACCTCTATCCCAAATCCCAACGCATCCTCAGCACTCACCTCCCCGACGAAAAACCCCAAGTCCTGTAAAAAAGAAGACAAAAAGTACCTTTTTTAGCCCTTAGCAAGCAAACTCCACGCAAAGACGCAAAGGCGCTAAGATGATAGTAAACATCCGCGTTCCCGACAAAACGGAACGCGGATGCCTCTTTAACCCTTAACCTTTAACCTGCGAGCAACGCGAGCATTTACAGGTTCAGGTAACCTTTCAATGCTTCGACATACTCCTCGAAGGCCTTGCGCCCTTGTTCGGTGACTTGGCAGGCGGTGCGTGTCTTCTTGCCGACAAAACCCTTGGTGACCGTGATGTAGCCGGCTGCAGAGAGTTTGTCTAGCTGCACGCTCAGGTTGCCCGCTGTGGACTCGGTCTGCTCCTTGAGATAGACGAAGTCTGCCTCGTCCACATTCATCAGTATCGACATCACCGCCAGCCGCAGCTGGGAGTGAAGGATGGGATCCAGCTCTTTCATCGCTGCTGCTTGGCCTTGTAGTTAATAATATGACCCGGGATTATCATCATGCAGATGAAAGCGATGATGAACATCGGCAGATACCAGTTGGCACCAAAAGGAATTCCTGCGGCAATGCAACACATGGTGAAAATGCCGACGCACAATCCCAATGCGCCACCAACGACCAGTGACTTCTCTTTCACGACAATACCGTGGGCTATTTCGGCCATCGGCACCATAATCAAAGCGAAGATGAACATCGACTTCCAGATGTTGGAAGATGCATGGGCAAAAAAGATGAAGCCGAAACAGGTCAGCATTGCCACTAATGAGGAAATGCCCACAACGGTCCAAATTTGCGTAACAATGCGGTCGGAATAGCTCTTCACGCCAGATTTCACTTTCTGCTTCTTGTCCATCAAGGGCTTGAGGATGTTACCAAGCAGGGGTATCAGAAACCAGCCCAGGTTGTAGATCGGATTGCCTGTCTTAACAAGCAGAATCCATACCAGGGCGGTCACTGCCACCGTGAGGTATCCCCACATCAGCATAATGTTGCCATCGCCCACATAGCGCTCACGGGTGCGCTGAATCATCGCGGTAATCAATTCGAGACTCTCTTTCTCGGTCATTTTCTTGTCTTCCATAACTTGAATTGTTTTTAAATTTGGTTATAAAGCGGTTTAAAATATAAACTAAAATCTTCTGAAAAAAGAACAGCACTCGCGATTACCGTTCTCGTTTCACGCTGCAAAGATAAAGCGGTTTATAATATAAACCAAATAAACCCCCAATATTTAACGCATTTTAACATAATTCCACCCATTTGCCCTATTAGCCTTATTGGTTCTATTAGACCTATTTGCCCTATTGGTCCTATTGGACCCTTTCATACCTGGCCACGATTATCCCCACTATCTACCACTCCCCACCTCTCGCCCACCCCTTAAAAAAATAACTCACCCTGGAATTTGAACGATAGGAAATAAGTTGTACCTTTGCGAAAAATCAAAACTAAAAATCAAAGATTATGGGAGACATGCTAGAGAAGTTAAGTGACTGGATTGTGTCAGCAAGCGATGCGGTGTGCGGCTATCCTGAGTTTTTCCTGCTCATTGGTGGCGGGTTGTTCCTGTTCATCTATTCGGGGGCGGTATCTATCAGGCGGCTGCCATGGGCATTAAGGGTCCTGCGGGAGAAGCAGGCCAGCGACAGCGGCAAGCAGTCGGGCCAGATCAGCTCAGTCCAGGCGTTGCTCAGTGCCATCGCTGCGACGGTGGGCATGGGCAACATCGCGGGCGTGGCCATCGCGTTGTCGATAGGCGGTCCTGGCACAGTCTTCTGGATGTGGGTCAGTGCCCTGGTGGGCATGGCAACCAAGTTCTTTGAGGGAACATTATCTATAATGTATAAGGGGCGCGACAGTGCCGGCGAGGTACAGGGTGGCCCCATGTATATCATCTCCCAAGGCTTAGGCAAGAAGTGGAAACCGCTGGCCGTGGCGTTCTCGATATTCGGCCTCGTGGGCACACTGTGCTTCATGCAAGCCAACCAGCTTGTGGAGTCGGTAACGACGGTGTTCACCACCCCGATGGGCATCGAGAACACGGTGACGTTGCGCTTCATCATGGGTGTAGTGATGGTGCTGATTGTAGGCGCGGTCATCTTGGGTGGCATCAAGCGCATTGCCCTGCTGGCATCGCGCATCGTACCCGTGATGGTAGTGCTGTACCTGATCATGGTGCTGGTCATCATGGCGCTGAACTTCAGGGAGATTCCTGGTGTGTTTGGCAAGATTTTTGAGAGCGCGTTTGACCTGCGGGCAGGCTTTGGTGCTTTTGCCTATGTTGCCCTGACTGGCGCTCGCCGCGCGGCCTTTGTCAACGAGGCTGGCGTGGGTACCGCCTCGATGATGCACGGCGCGAGCAAGAACACCGAGCCCGTACGTGAGGGCCTTATCGCTATGCTGGGTCCTGCTATCGATTCGGGACTGGTATGCACCTTGACATCAATTCCCATCATCATTGCCGGTAATTATGTGGGCTTGACCGACCCCAAGGGCCTGTATGTCGCTCTTGGGGCATGGGGACAGCTGCTGCCGGGCATCGGACAACTGCTGCTCATGACGATTGTGTTCTTCTTTGCCTTCTCGACGATGTTCTCCTATAGCTACTATGGTCAAAAGTGCACTAATTACCTCTTTGGCGCCCACAACGTCAAGTGGTACAACTACTACTACCTGGCGATGATAGTTGTCGCTGCGGTGATTCCCCTCAAGACCATGGTGAGCATCATGGACCTCGCGTTTGCGCTGATGGCCTTATGCACCATGTTCACCATCATCGTGCTCTCGCCTAGGGTCAAACGCCAGATGAAGGAGTATTTCAAGAACAAATAACGTCGGTTTGACTACTTAGCACACTGACATTCATCTAATTATAATACACAAAGCTTTATAGAGACGCAAAATTTTGCGTCTCTACTTAATTATCACATAAACGGATTGATTTTTATCGGCTGAAGTGGCGGGCGAAGTGAGCCATCTTGATGGCGGCTTCGGCAGCCTCGGTGCCCTTGTTGCACAGGGCACCACCGGCGCGGTCAAGTGCCTGTTGCATGTCGTCACAAGTGAGGACACAGAAGATGACGGGCACGTCCTGAGTGGCGTTGAGATAGGCGCAACCGTGGGTAGCGTTCTCGCACACATAATCAAAGTGGGGCGTGCCGCCACGGATGACGCAGCCAATCATGATTACGGCGTCATAACGCCCGCTGTGCGCCATCTGCGCGGCGCCAAAGGTCAGTTCCACCGTGCCGGGCACATGGGCAACGGTAATGTCCTCATAGCCCTCCTGCTTGAAGAGGTCAAGGGCGCCCTGGAGCAGGGCTCCTGTTATCTGGTCGTTCCACTCGGCGCAGACGATGCCCACGGTAAGGCCGTCCACGTGCGGTAGGGTGTGCAGGGCACTACTGCCCTCGGTTTTATTGAGTTGAGTAGACATTTCTTGATGGATGTTATAGTCCTGAATGACTATGAAAGTTACAGTTCGTTGGGGAAGCGGGCATTGGTGGTGATGAAGTCCACGCCCATGGCCTTGACACGCTCAAAGTCCTCGACCTTATCCACGGTCCACACGTTGACCTTGAGGCCGGCCTTGTGCATGGCATCAACGGCCTCCTTGGTGACAAGGGTGTGAACCACGTCGAGGTCCATGTGATACTGCTTGCACCATTCCACCCACTCCATGATGGAGCCGTCGTCCTCACCAGCGAGCACCTGCACGGTGACGTCAGGATAGTGGCGGTTGATAAAGTCAACCACTCCGGGCATGAACGAGATGATGACGGCCTTGTCGGTGAGACCCTTCTGGTCAATGAGGTTGATCAGGGCGGGGATACCGTCAAAGACGGGTTCATTCTCGGCCTTGGTGTTGCTATGGATATTGGTGCACACCTTGACCTCGATAACGGGCACGACATTGTACTCGTTGCAGATGTCAAGGAACTCGCCCAGGGTGCAGGGCGTACCGGCATAGGTGACACCATGGCGCTTGTGGGTGAGCTGCGTGGAGAGTAAGCTGGCGGTGCTCATGTCGGCAATCTTTGTCTCGGGACCGCCCAAGCGCTTGTAACTGTCATCGTGGCTGATGATAAAGGTGCCGTCGCTGGTGACACGGATGTCACACTCCAAGCCCCATGCGCCCGCATTGGCGCCGTTGATAAAGGCGGCACGGGTGTTCTCCACGCCCCATTGCGAGCCGCGGTGGCCGACGATGAGCTGGGCCTGGGTCCCCAGGGTGCCGACGATGATGAGCGCGGCGGTAAAAATACTCTTGAGCAGTGTCATGATGTTTACGTTTTTATTTTTGTTGTTCAACAAGTCTTGAATCTCGTGCACCTCGGCCGTCGCGTCAAGGCGCTGGGCCAGCGGCAGCAGTGAGCGGAGCAGTTGCTCGGCGGCGGCTCGACGGTTAATCAGGCGCATGAGCGCCTTGGCCAGGCCGATGGAGAGCACCAGTTCGCGGTGCCCCATCTTCTCGCCCAACTTCTTCTGGTAGCGCAGGGCCTTGGTGTAATACTTCACGGCATTGCGACCGTTACCCATCTCGAGCATGATGTCGCCCTCCTTACCCAGGGTATCCACAAGGTTGGACATCGCAGTGCGGGTGGCGTTAGCGTCGTCGCTGTTGAGCTCTTTCATGTACAGCTCGCTCGCGCTCTGGTAATGGGCCAACACGTTCATCTGCTTGGTCTTGGACTTGATGACCTCGGTCGAGGCCTCGACAGCCATGAGTAGCATCGCCGAGAATCGCGCCTCGTTGCGCTTGGCAAGGCGTTCCAGCATCTGCTGTGCCTTGGTCAGTTCCTTGGCGGCGCGGCTATTGTCGCCCATGTCGTGGTGTGCCAGCGCCAGATTATAGAGCAGTGACGCCACGATGGCGTGAAAATCCTCGGTCTTCTTGCCGTGATGACCCGAGAGCACCAGCAGGGCGTTCTCGGCAGCGCCTAGCGACAGCGATGCGTTGCCGCCGTCGATGAGCAAAGCCATGCGCGCGAGCCATAGCCATGCGGCATAAAGCTCGGGCAACGCCATCATGCGGTCGTCATCATAGATGAAGCCTTCAATGACTTGCTCGGCCTCAAGATCGCGCTTCTCGGCAATGAGGTATTCCGCATAGCACATCTGCATCTCGGTGACGATGCCGTCTTCAAGCCCCTTGACAGTGGGCATCGAGCCCGACGTGACCATCTGAGCACGGGCGATGGTCATGTCGTTCTTGAAGCGCGGCAGCGCGACGCTGATGGGTAGCGGATTCATTTCTTATAGATGCGTTATTAGTATTTCGTTCCCTTGGCGATGCTGCCCAAGTAGCCGCCGTGGTGGCGCAGGGCGTAATCCTCCTTAGTGAAGCCGGTGGCGCGCATGGTGTTGACCACCAGCACGTCGCCAATCACGGTCATCATCGTCGTCGATGTCGTGGGTGTGAGCCCTAGCGGGCACACCTCGGGAGCGTTGCCCGTCCACAGGCAGATGTCGGCCAGATGGGCCAGTTCACTATCCTTGTTGCCCGTGATGACCACGATCTTGAGCTGCGGGTACAGGTTATGCGCCAGCTGGACCAGCGCACATATCTCGTTGGTGCGGCCAGAGTTAGAGAGCAGCAACAACACGTCATGGGGTTGCACGACACCCAAGTCGCCATGCTGGGCCTCGCTGGGGTGCAGGAAGATGGCGGGAATGCCCGTCGAAGAAAAGGTGGTGGCGATGTTATCGGCGATTTGGCCACATTTGCCCATGCCCGAGGTGACCAGCTTGCCACCCTCGTGCTTGACTTGCTCCACGATGAGGTTCACCGCCTCCTCATAAGCATCAGTAATAGGTATGTTCAGGACGGCCTTGCTCTCGGCGTCCAGGATTTCTCTCATTGATTGTTTTACGTCCATATTCCGGTAAAAGATGGTAATTGACCTGCAAAGGTAAGAAATAGTTTCTACTTTCTTGTCCCTTGATTTCATTTTTTGGTCATTTATTGTAGGTTTTTGTGCCACAATGGCATCTAATGGGAAAAAAGCGTTAATTTTGCACAATATAAAAGGATAGAAGACAATGGACAAAGCGCAGATAAAAGAGAAATATGAGCATTTCAGGGAATGGCAACGCAGTCCAAATGCCTTTCAAATCAAAAGCGATGATGAGCATGTTTGCCAGTGTTGTGGACACCGCTTTGTGGGGAATTACTGTCCCGGTTGTTCCCAAAAAGCCGAAGAAGGCGCCATCGGGTGGCGAAGCGTGAGGCAGAGTTTCATGGACATTTGGGGTTTGGGATCGCGTTCGCTGCCCCGATCGATTTGCCATCTGCTGCTGCGCCCAGGCTACCTGATTAGCGATTACATCAGTGGCAAGCGTCAAGTGAGTTTCCCGCCCGTGAAGATGCTGTTTTTTGTCGCAGTGATCATTGTTCTGTTAGTTTATTATCTCATACCTCTCTTGTTGGGCCGCCCTTTTGATGTGATGGGAGAAGATCTTTCCAACGAGAGATTAGGTGACTGGATTCAGGGATATTTCGCCTGGACCTACTTCATTATTGCATTATTGTACATATTGCCCACTTGGATTATGTTCCGCTATGCCCCTCGGCACACCCGCCACACCTTGCCCCAGGGATTTTTCATCCAAGTGTTTTTATGTGTAATTAATTTGGTCTTATCTTTTATCTTGCTGTTGCCATTCGCATTGATTAACTACATCGCCTATCTTATGATCAGCTGGATTGTGCTTATTATTTATTACATTATCGCTTACAAGCAATTGTTCGGCTATGGCATTTGGGGGACACTGTGGCGTGTTCTCGTCGTTGTTGGATCTACCTATAGTATCTTCCAATCATTGTTGGAATTATTTAATTTATACGGCTTAAGCCAAGAGGTAGCTCAAAAGTCCCCAATTGTGAATAATGCAATAAATTATTTGGCCTATGGATTGACGTTGTTAGCTATTGGATGGGTGATTAACTTGATTGCCACAAAATTGACGCGCAAAGAGTTTAAATTAACTAAGCAATGAACAAGCAAAGACTAATAGAACGATATCATCGTTTCAAGCAGTGGCAAGAAAAGCCTCGTGATTACAAACTCCTTTCTGACGAAGTGCAGCATTGCAACAACTGCGGAATCGATTTCACGGGCAACTTCTGCCCCATTTGCTCACAAAAAGCTGGTTTGGGTCGAATCGGTTGGCACAGTGTTCACCAGGGAGTCCTGGATATCTGGGGCTTGGGTACGCGCTCGCTGCTCTATTCCATTTGGCAACTGCTATTGCGGCCAGGGCACATCATCAGCGACTATATCGACGGCAAGCGCCAGGTGAGTTTCCCACCGGTGAAGATGCTGTTTATCGTTACGATAATCTACTCGTTTGTGGTTTTGTGGTTGTTACCTAATGTGTTCCATTTGTCGATTGAAGAGGATGCCACCAATGTAACCGAATTAGGTCAATGGGTTAGAGACCATTACAGCTGGGCCATGTTAATCACGTCAATGTGTGCTATCTTACCCACGTGGGTGATGTTCCGTTACTCGCCACGTCACACTCACCACACCATGCCTGAGGGATTCTTTATTCAGGTGTTTTTCCAGGTTATTAGCGTTGTGCTCTCGTTACTGCTCGCTCCGCTCAATTTCGTTCATTCACATACCCTTTTATTATTATCTTTACCCATAGCTATCTATTACGTCATTGGTTACAAGCAGATATTCGGGTATAGTTTATGGGGGACTTTATGGCGGCAGGGATTTGTGTTGTTTTGCAGCCTCTTTACGCAGGGCATTGTGATAATAGTAGCGTCACCAATAGTGTTACCCGAATCGTGGACCAAAGTCACTAGCTCCCCAGATAATCCACTCATCAATATTATTTTGAGCGTTATTATCATCGCCATGTTGCCTGTAATTATCTTGGGCATTGGCCATGTGGTCAATCTTATCGCTACGAGGAAGTATCGTAAAGAGTACAAAAAGGCATCAACAAGAGAGAATACCTGATTACTCGTGGCCCTCGAAGGCGATGATCGCATCGCGCCACACCTGGGGAATCGGGCTGGGCTGGTTGGTCTGCGGGTCCATATTGACCATGACGGTTGCACAGGTGCATTTCACCTCGCGGGTTTCGCTATTCACTAAGTGCTGCAGCAGCGTGAGGCTCTTGTTGCCCAGGTGGGAGCACTGGGTGAGCACCTCGACCGTCTCATTAAACAGCGTGGGAACAAGGAAACTGCAGTTCACATTGGCGATGATGACTGTGGGCCGTCGCCAGTCGATGTCGGTTTGAACATTCAATCCCTTGAAATACTGTGTCTTTCCTAGGTCAAAGAATTGGAAATAGACCGAATTGTTGACGTGCCCCAGCGCGTCAACGTCGTTAAAACGCAACTGCAGCGGCGTCGTGCACTTGAATGGATATTGGGCTTCGATAGCGTGATTCATTTTTGGTGAATAGTTAACAGTGAAGATTGTTAGTGATTATTTGAAGATGATTTCGTGGATGATTTCACGACCCAGGGCCTCGTTGATGCGGGCGATGAGCGTGGCGCGGTTGAGCATGAGCTCGTTGGCCAGCGAGGCCGACGACAAGTGCACCGTCATCACGCCGTCCTTGACATAGCGCTTGATGGTGTAGCGGTTGATGCCGTCACCCACGATTTGGGGCCACAACGCGCTGGCTCGATGCTCGTCGAGCGCGACGTCGAGGTTTTCCTTCTTGAGCAGGTCGTCGATAATCTGCCCGATGTTCTTGGCCTCGGTGCGCTTCATGCTGCCCCACCTCCTTTCATGGCGGTGATCGCACCATTCTCGACGTGCATCAGGCAATGTCCGCCGCCCTGGCGGGCAACGATCTCGTCAAGGTGGGTACTATTGGTGTCGGTAATGAAAATCTGACCGAACCGGTCACTCGACACCACATCGATGATGCGCTCCACACGGCTCGCGTCAAGCTTGTCAAAGATGTCATCGAGCAGCAGCGTGGGCACAGCGGGATTGTTCGCCTTGAGGAAGTCAAACTGGGCAAACCTCAGGGCGATGGTGTAAGTCTTGCACTGTCCCTGGCTGCCCGTGCGACGCATAGGATAATCGTTGAGTAGCAGCTCCAAGTCGTCGCGATGCACACCTCGCGTAGTATAGCCCAAGATCATGTCGCGCTCACGCGTGGCCGCCAGGTGCTCCTGCATCGTGCCCTCGTTCAAGTGGCTCTTGTACTCGAGCCTCACGGTCTCGCCCTCACCGGCCACTGTGTTATAATAGTGCATGAAGATGGGCAGGAACTGCTCAACCCACTGACAGCGACGCTGGTGCAGCAATGCGGCATGCCGCGACATCTCGGCCTCGACGGTCTCATAGAGCAAGGCATCACGCATCTCCTTCTTGATCATGGCGTTGCGCTGCTCGACAGCCTTGTTGTAGCGGATGAGCGCCTCGAGATACTCGCTGTCGTTCTGCGAGATAATCAGGTCCATGAAGCGGCGGCGCTCCTCGCCACTGCCACGCACCAAGTCCCAGTCCATGGGCGACACCATCACCACGGGCAACAGCCCGACGTGCTGACTCAGCCGCTGGTATTCCTTGCCGTCACGGCGCACGACCTTGCGCTTGCCACGCTGCAGGGCCACACTGATCTCCAGCGGCGTGTCCTGGCGGGTGTAGCTGCCTTGCAGCATCATGTAAGGCTCGCCATGGCGGATGACCGCGCTGTTGTCGCCCGTCGAGGCATAACTGCGGCACATGCTCAGGTAATAGATCGCATCGAGCACATTGGTCTTGCCCTGTCCGTTATTGCCTATCAGGCAATTCAGCTTGGGCGAGAACTCCAGCCGGGCCTCGGCGATGTTCTTGTAGTTGACGATAGTGGCGGTATTCAGTGTCATGCTGCAAAGGTACTGCAATTTCCTTGATTAAGTGCTCGGTCATTGCTGCTTTTTATCATCACGTTATCAACCCTGCCGCTGGCCAGTATCGACTGGGCAACGGCCACACCCCTCCCCCACTTGGGCCACCTTATTGAAACCAAAAACGAGGCTGCTCACGCAGTCTCGTTTCTGGCGCTTCTTCTTGGACTTGAACCAAGGACCCCCTGATTAACAGTCAGATGCTCTAACCAACTGAGCTAAAGAAGCTTCACTTATCCATTATGTTACTTCGCGCTTCTTCTTGGACTTGAACCAAGGACCCCCTGATTAACAGTCAGATGCTCTAACCAACTGAGCTAAAGAAGCTTGAATGCATCGTTGCGGCAAACCCTGCCGAAAAATGCGGTGCAAAGTTAGTGCCAATATTTGAACTGTGCAATAAAAAAATGAAAAAACTTGAAAAATTTCGTTCATTTGCGGTTTTTTATCGCCCTAAAAATGCTCAATTTCGTGGAATAGTAGTATTTTCGCAGCCAAATATAACTATTGTAATGAAAAAGACGCTTAAATATTTCGCTTGGGCTTGCGCGGCACTGTGCCTGGCTGCCCCCGCAGCGCTTGCCGACGACGACAAGGCGGTTAACGATGATGCAGCCGTGGCACGCAGTCTGGACATCTTCAACTCGCTGTACAAGGAATTGAACACGTTCTATGTTGACACCATCAATGCCCAAAAGACTATCGAGAACGCCATCAACGCAATGCTCGATGACATCGACCCCTATACCGAGTACATTCCCGCCAAGGAAGCCGATGACTTCATGACCATCAGCACCGGCGAGTATGGCGGCATCGGCAGCTACATCATGGAGCGCACGGTGAACGGTGTCAAGGGTGTGTACATCAGCGGCCCCTATGAGGGCAGCCCGGCGGCACGGGCAGGCATCCGCACCGGCGACCGCATCATCATGATCGACAACGACAGCACCACGGGTTGGACGAGCGACCAGGTGAGCAAGCGACTCAAGGGCCAGGCTAACACGCGCTTGACCGTGCAGGTCGTGCGCCCCTGGGAGGAGGACAGCGTCAAGACCTTTAACCTCACCCGCGAGACCATCAGCGTCAACCCCGTGCCCTATTATGGCGTGACGCGTGACAACATCGGCTACATCGGCCTGAGCACCTTTAACGAGAAGTCGGCACAGCAGGTGCGCGACGCCCTCATCGAGTTGAAAAAAGACCCGCGCGTGAAGAATATCGTGCTCGACCTGCGCAGCAATGGCGGCGGCATCGTCGAGGGTGCTATCCAGATCGTGGGCTGCTTTGTGCCCAAGGGCACACAAGTGCTCGTCATGCGCGGTCGCGACAAGTCCAGCGAGCGCACTTACAAGACCACTACCGATCCTGTTGACACCAGCATCCCGCTGGCCGTGCTCATCGACGGCGGCTCGGCCAGTGCCAGCGAGATCACTGCGGGCGCCCTCCAGGACCTGGACCGCGCGGTCATCATCGGCAGCCGCTCCTTTGGCAAGGGACTGGTGCAGTCCACACGCACCCTGCCCTATGACGGCATGCTCAAGGTCACCATCGCCAAATACTACATCCCCAGCGGGCGACTCATCCAGGAGGTGGACTACGGCAACCGCAACGCCGACGGCTCTTACAAGAAGACCAGCGCAGCCGACAGCATCGCTCAGATTTTCCACACCGCCCACGGACGCGAGGTGCGTGGCGGCGGTGGCATCACCCCCGACATCAAGATCGAGCCGCGCGAGTTGAAGCGCATTGTCTATAACATCATGCGCGACCAGTGGGACTTTGACTTCGCCACAAAGTACGTCGCACAACACCGCGACGAGATTCCCAATCCAGCCGACTTTGAGATCACCGACGAGATATTCAACGAGTTCAAGGCATTTATCGACCCTGCCAAGTTTGAGTATGACAAGGTGTGTGAACAGCAGCTCGCCACCCTGCGCAAGACCGCGACCACCGAGGGCTACATGAACGACTCCACAGCCGCCCAGTTTGACCGCCTGGAGCAGATGCTCAAGCACGACCTTGACCACGACCTCGACCTGCACCGCCGGGATATCTCCACCCTGCTCTCACAGGAGATCATGGACCGCCTGTACTATCAGCGTGGCCAGGTCCAGAACGCCATCAAGAATGACGAGTGCCTCGACAAGGCCCAGGAGATGTTCAACAAGCCCGGCGAGTACAACCGCATCCTCAACATCACTGGCAAGAAATCCAAGAAAAAACGCTAAGATCCACCAACTCCCAATAATCTCCATATGACCGATTAGTCCCAGCGACCCATTTGCGGGAGGTCATTAAGAAAGTATCTGATTACCACTATGGAAATTAAAGATTTATGTGAGTTGGTCAATGGCAAGGGGCGGACGGCGGCGTTAAAGAAGCTGCTGGCTGCGAGTGGTAATGCCGTGATTGACGGGCTGGCGGGGTCCAGCGCGGCAATGCTGTTTGCCGGGTTGCCTCGACAAGGGTGCCCTTACCTGATCGTCATGAACGACCTTGATGAGGCGGGCTACATGTACAATGACCTGTGCCAGCTGGCAGGAGACAAACAGGTGCTGATCTTCCCCTCGGGTTATAAGCGCGACATCAAGTATGGCCAGGTGGATGCTCCCAACGAGATCCTGCGCACCGAGGTGCTGAACCGCTGGTTTGAGGACGCGGAGGTGCGCTGGGTGGTCACCTACCCCGAGGCGCTTGCCGAGCGTGTGCGTCGCCGCGAGGACGTGCAGGCGAGCACCATCCACCTGAAAACGGGCGGCACTGCCGACCTGAGCGAGACCACGTCGCGGCTGCGCGAACTGGGCTTCAAGGCGACCGACTATGTGTACGAGCCAGGCCAATACAGCGTGCGCGGCTCAATCCTCGACGTGTTCTCCTACAGCAACGAGTTGCCCTACCGCATCGACTTCTGGGGCGATGACATCGACAGCATACGCACTTTTAACGTCGAGACGCAGCTCAGCGAGCAGCGCCTGGAGCAGGTGAGCATCCTCAACAGCACTCCCAGTGGTGGCGGCAGGGAGGACAATGTGTCGCTGCTCGACTATGTGGGCGACGACGCCATCGTGCTGTGCCACAGCCACCAGTGGCTCACTTCACGCATCCGCGAGATTGCTGCCGAGGGCATGTCGGTGAGCGCACTCATCGCCGACGAGGGCGACACCCAAGCGACTGGCAAGGTGGTGGACGCCGACCTGTTCATCAATCGCCTGGACCAGTTGCGGCGCATCGACTTCACCGAGGGCGAGGCAATGCCCGAGTGCGGCGTGAAGCACCTGTCGCTGCAACTCAAGCCACAAGGCATCTACCACAAGAACTTTGACCTCATCGGGCAATCGTTCAGCGACTTCCTCGCCCGCGGCTACCGCCTGTTCATCCTGAGCGACAGTGCCAAGCAGATTGAGCGCCTGCGCAACATCTTTGACGACCGCGGCGACGACATCACCTTTGAGCCCGTGCTGCGCACGCTGCACGAGGGCTTTGTCGATGACGACCTCAAGGTGTGTGTGTTCACCGACCATCAGATATTTGACCGCTTTCACAAGTACAACCTCAAGAGCGAACGCGCCCGTTCGGGCAAACTGGCGCTCTCGCTCAAGGAACTCAACCAAATCGAGAAAGGGGATTATATCGTCCACGAGGACCTGGGTGTAGGCAAGTTCGGCGGCCTGTTGCGCACCAGCATCAACGGCACACCCCAGGAGATGATCAAACTCACCTACCTAAACGGCGACGAGGCCTATGTCTCGATCCACTCGCTGCACAAACTCTCGAAATACCGCAGCAAGGAGGGCGAGTCACCTCGCCTGAACCGCCTGGGCTCCAACGCTTGGGCTAAAATGAAGGCGCGCACCAAGAGCCGCCTCAAGGACATCGCCCGCGAACTCATCCGCCTGTATGCCGCCCGCCGCGAGCAGAAAGGCTTCGCCTATACCCCTGACGGCTACCTGCAGCAGGAGTTGGAAGCCTCGTTCATCTATGAGGACACGCCCGACCAGCTCACGGCCACCCAGGCCGTCAAGGCCGACATGGAGAGCGACAAACCCATGGACCGCCTGATTTGCGGCGATGTGGGCTTTGGCAAGACCGAGATTGCCGTGCGCGCCGCCTTCAAGGCCGCGACCGACGGCAAGCAGACCGCCGTGCTCGTGCCAACGACGGTGCTGGCCTTCCAGCACTGGCGCACCTTCAGCGAGCGCTTGAAGGATTTTCCCGTGCGCGTCGATTACCTGAGCCGCGCCCGCAAGCCTAAGGAAGTGAAGCAGTTGCTCGCCGACCTCAAGGAGGGCAAAATCGATATCCTCATCGGCACCCACAAGCTCATCGGGAAGACGGTGCAGTTCAAGGACCTGGGCCTGCTTGTCGTTGACGAGGAGCAGAAGTTCGGTGTCGCCGTCAAGGACAAACTCAAGCAGATGAAACTCAACGTGGACACGCTCACGATGAGTGCCACGCCCATTCCTCGAACGCTGCAGTTCTCGCTCATGGGCGCGCGCGACCTGAGCACCCTGACCACACCGCCAGCCAACCGCTATCCCATCCTCACGACCGTGGGCACGCTCAACGACGACATTGTCGCCGAGGCCATCAACTTTGAACTATCACGCAACGGGCAGGTGTTCTTCGTCAACCACCGCATCGAGCAGCTCGAAACCCTCGAGAACATGATTCACCGCGTAGTGCCCGATGCCCGCGTGGCTGTGGGTCACGGCCAGATGGCGCCCGAGCGGCTGGAACAAACCATCATCGACTTTGGCAACCACGACTATGACGTGCTGCTGGCGACCACCATCATTGAGAATGGTATCGACATGCCCAACGTTAACACCATCATCATCAATAATGCGGACCGCTACGGACTGAGCGACCTGCACCAGTTGCGCGGACGCGTGGGTCGCAGCAGCCGCAAGGCCTTCTGCTACCTGCTGGTACCGCCAGGCAAGCCCCTGAGCACCGACGCGCGCCGCCGCTTGCAGGCCATCGAGAGTTTCAGCGACCTTGGCTCCGGCATCCAAATCGCCATGCAGGACCTCGACATTCGCGGTGCGGGCAACCTGCTGGGCGCCGAGCAGAGCGGCTTCATCGCCGACCTGGGCTACGAGACCTATCAGCGCGTCTTGAAAGAGGCCGTCACCGAGTTGCGTACCGAGGAGTTTGCGTCATTATTCGCAACAACGGGGAATGGAGAGGACGGGGAAGACGGACTTGACGGTGGTACCGAGTTTGTCACCGACTGTGTGGTGGACACCGACCTGGAACTGATGTTCCCCGCCACCTATGTTCCTCAGGAGAATGAGCGCATCACGCTCTACCGCGAACTCGACAACATGGAGACCGATGACCAGGTCGAGGCCTTCGAGGAGCGCATGGTGGACCGCTTCGGCAAGATTCCCGAGATGGCAAGCGAACTCATCCGCATCGTGCCCCTGCGACGCACTGCGCGCCGCTTGGGTATAGAGAAACTGGTCATCCGCCAGGGGCGCATGCACCTGTTCCTGGTGGGCGAGGAAAACAAGGCCTATTACCAGTCACCCGCCTTTGGGCGCATCCTGAACTATGTCTATACCAACCCCAAGCGGTGCAACCTGAGCCAGAAGAACAACCGCCGCAGCGTCATCGTGGGAGGCATAGGCTCGGTGAGCGACGCACTGGGCATCCTGCGCACCATCACACACCTCGAGAGCATGTAACACCCTAACGCACAAACCAAAGCATCCCGCCAAGATTCTTGACAGGATGCTCATTGATTGTAATCAGTTGAACGGGGTTTACCGCTTCATGACTTTCCTGGTCGTGCCATCAGAGTACTTGACGATGTAGATGCCACCATCAGCAGGAGCCTCGTCCAGGCGGCGACCCTGCAGGTCGTAATAGCCCGTGATGTAAGCATCATCGGCGATAATCGAGTCAACGCCCGAATCGTCACGCACAAACGCGCAATCAAAGAAGTCCTGGACGCTCAAGTAGCCCGTTTTGTTGATGCCAATGCTCAATGGCGCACTCGCGTTGGTAAACGAGCCATCCTCACCATTGTAGGTGAATGTCACTTGAGGAACCAACAATCCCGTGCTGCTATCAAATGCGGTCAAGAAGATGGGATAAGTTGCTGAGTAATCCTCTTTATAAAGTCCCATGAACTGGGCAAGATTCATCACTAACTGGCCATTGACCAACTTGCCCATCACCCAAGCGTTGGGCAGGTATTCCCACATACCCTGGATATAGACCTCGTTGCGATAGGTCACGATTTTTACCTTTCTCTCGCCAGGGATAAGGGGATCATAGGCGCCTGACCTGGTCTTATAAGAGAAGGTATAATCTACAGGCTCAAAGCCCTCGGGTGGCCTAACAGCGACATCAGGGTTGAGCGAGATGGTTAATCCCTGATAGTAATTGATGAACTCAAGATTGTCCTTGCTCGCTGTGATAAAGACGTAGTCAAAGGTGGTGAACGTCTCGTCATCTTTCACGGTCAATACCATATCCTTTGGGGTCACATCACCAGTGATGGGATTATAGTCGCCACACTTGAAGTAGATTAACTGCTCATAGGAACCCAGCAACTGGGGATTGTGGAAGGTGATCTCATCACCATCGCGCACACCCTTGATCCAAGCATCGGGCAGGTACTGCGAGATGCCCTTTAACCACACGTCAGAGCCGTCAAATCCCATTTCCACGACAGTCGAATAGGCATCCCAGTCCATGCCGTCGTTAACGGCGGTGGTCATGAAGTAATAATCAGTTGTCAAGTCGGCAGGCGGCGTGAGGGGCTGCTCAACGGCGGGAATGTAAATCGTAGCATAGTCACCTGACTGCAACCACTCATAGTCCAGGTACTGGAACACATCGCCAAAGGCGCGGTTCATCGTTCCCAGGATGTGGTTCTGGTCGGTGCCGTTCTGGGTGATGGTGCCATCATCATTGATCGTGTAAGTCAATTCCTCGATTGACTCGTCATAGGTATAGGTGCCCAAGCTGTCGTTATAGGTGAACATGGCCACCTGCACAGCCATCTCCAGTGACCTGGCATAGGCGATATACTGGCCCATGGGCACGGTAATCGTCTTCCCATCTTCACTCAGGGTGCCTTCTACCCAACCGTCATAGTAGGATGTGGACACGGGATGCTGGATGTAAACCTTGTTATCGGGAGCAAAAACGAGGCTCAATGCGCCACTTTGTTCCTCATAGATGATGATATAAGGATCCTCATCATAGGGGTCCTCGCCGGCTTCGACTTCGCTGACGACACCACCAGAGCGCATATACAAGCGCAGATCGCCCTCGGGCTGACGCTCGATAACTGGGGGCACATAAGTCTCTTTCTCGGTGAGCGTGTAATGGAAGATCATTTCGGGATTGATTTGTCCAGAGGACTCGATCGAGATGCTGTAGGCAGGAACAGTGAGTGTGTAAGAACCCACGACACTCAAGGGGTATTCCTTATAAATCACGGCATTGCCGCCAATCTCCAGCATGTTGCACTCAAAGGACTCGCCTGTCTCATCATTGGTCAATATCGAGTGGGCATCCTCGTCAACTATAACAGGCTCACCGTAGGCAATGGTGAAGTACTGCAATAGATGCACCTCGCCCTCGGGCGGATTGATGGTATAATCGGGCATCTCACCGCCAGTAATGGTGTAGTTAAAGTTGAGTTCACGCATCATCTCACCCAGGGCCTCGATGGCGACAGCACCCTCAGGGATGGTCAGTGTGTATCGACCAGGGGCGGTAACAGCCTCGGCAATGTCCACATACACCTTGTTGTCCAGGAATCCCATCGCCGCTTCATAGGTCGTGTCCGTCGTGGTATTGGTCAACATTCCCATGACGTCAGGGGCCAGGCAGTCAATCTCCATCGGGAAGGTGATGGTGAAATGTTGCAGACTCTCTACGACGCCCTCGGCGGGATCAATGATAATCTGGTCATAGAACGTGGGGCCGATATCACCCGGGATGGTATAATTGAAATTGAGTTCATGCACCTCCTCGCCCAGGGTCTCGATGATGACAGTACCAGCGGGGATGGTGAGCGTGTATTCACCAGGATCGGTAATCTCATCGGCGAGGTACACCAGGGCGGTAAATCCCACCTCGGTGATCTCGGCCACATGGGTGGTATTGGTCGAGTTGTTAGTTATCGTGGCTTTATGGCCATAGGCGATCTCGGTCACATACTCGGGGAACGAGATGGTGAAAAACTGCAGGCTTTCCACCTCGCCCTCGGCGGGATCAATGGTGATTTGCTCATAAAACGAGTCGGCAGTACCGCTAATGGTGAACCTCAGCGTCAATGGCAGCAGGCGCTGGCCGTTGACCGTGAGGGAGCCCTCGGGCAGATTCAGATAATACTGTCCTGAAGTGGTAAAACTCTCGTCAAAATCCACGTGCACCGTGATGCCGTCTTCATCGGCGCTCATGTGGCCTTCACTGGTTGCTCCACCACCTTTCCGCAAGGTGGGCACGGCCTCCTCATTGACCACCACTGGCAGGCCCGCAAAGGTGATGGTGAAATGTTGCAGACTCTCTACGACGCCCTCGGCGGGAGTGACCTCAAGCGCTTCGTAGGGGTCCACTGCCGCAATAGCCGACGTGCTGTAGAAAACAGCCAGCAACAAAGTTAAAATTCTAAAAGTTTGTCTCATCATTGATGTTTGAATGTTTTATAAAAGGCCTCGACCGCCAGTAAAACTCACTAGCCCGGGCTTTTCATAAAATAGTTAATGTTAATTAATATGATTATAAACTATAGTATTTTCTCATGGTGATTAATTGCCCGTCAAGAGTTTATCGATCAGGGCTGTCACGTCGGCGATATTCACGCCATGATCGCTGTTGACGTCAGCAGCATCGGGAGTCACACCACCGCTCAGCAGGAGATCAATCAGGGCCGTCACATCGGAAATATTCACGTTATTGTCTCCGTTGACGTCTCCAACGATGAAACTGCTGCCGCCAGCAATGGTATAATTGAAATTGAGCTCTTCGACATCCTCGCCCAGCGTATAGATGATGATCGACCTGGCGGGAATGGTCAGGACATAGTTGCCAGGAGTGGTAATCTCATCAGGGAAATACACCAGCACATTGAAGCGCACGCCATACATCTCGGCCTCATAGGTCTCATTGGTCGTGGTATTGGTCAACGTGGCCACGCTGCCATACTCTATCTCGCCGATATATTCGGGAATCGAGATCGTGAAATTCTGGAGGCTTTCCACCTCGCCCTCGGCAGGATTGATGGTTATTTGCTCATAGAATGATTCCATAGTGCCATTGATGGTGAACCTCAGCGTCACCGGCAGCAGGCGTTGACCATTGACCTTGAGGGAACCCTCAGGAAGATTCAGGAAATACTGTCCTGACGCGGTGCAGCACACGCCAAAGTCCACTAACACTGTGGTCCCATCCTCACTGGCTCTCATGCTACCTTCATAGGTTGCACCACCGCCTTTCTCCAGGGTGGGGATGGCCTGCTCGTTCACCTCAACGGGCAGGTCAGCAAAGGTGATGGTGAAGTGTTGCAGACTTGTCACTACGCCCTCGGCAGGAGTGATTACCATCGCTTCATAAGGATCAACTACAGCAAAAGCCGATGAACTGCACAGCACAGCTATCATCAAGGCTAAGAATCTAACAGTTTGTCTCATTGTTTATATTTTCTTAAGAAAATGAAAACCTCTCGCCAATAACGTAAAACCTATCAGCACCCGGTTTTTTCAGATTTTGGTTAATAATATAAGTTTCTTTTAATATTCAATTATTTGGCAAAATTACTATTTTTCTAAAAAATTACAATAAAAATCAATAAAACAAATACAGATTAACTTTTTCAATATCTGCTCCATTTTTGACCTGTAGCGGCATGAGATTACTTTTTATAATGTCTCGATTGGTCTAACAAATGTGGGGATTCATTGAAAACACCCGCCTGCGCTTGGTTCTTTTTGCCGAAAATGCCTAGTTTTGCAGGAAACAATCACGTATTAATCTTATCTAAACACCACCAAACAATTAAAAAAGTTCACCAATTATGAGAAAACGATTTCTTTTAGCAGCACTTGTTGCTATGGCGGGTGTTTTGGGCTATGCACAGCAAACGATGTGGATCCACACCGGGCATGTGCACTGGGCCTACAACACCGAATCGGTGGGCACGATGCCGTATTCCTCGGCTAGTCTGCTCACAGTATTGGAGAAGGGCTTTACCCTAGCCGATGTGGACAGTGTGACCGTCGCCAGCGAGACGTTTGCCGACGACAATGTCCTCGTCAAGTACAACAACAATGTGGCCGACGTGTATGTGGCCGGTAATATCGCCAACCACATCACCGCCCAAGTGACTGGTGCGCGCGTCGCCGTCATGCAGGACGCCGAGGTGGCCACCGAGTACATTTACACCCTGCAGGGCACCAGCAACAGCGGTTGCTTCTACCATGCTGGAGCCTACAAGATGACGCTTGTCATGAACGGCGTTAACCTGGTTAACCCCGATAGCGCCGCCATCAACATCCAGAACAGCAAGCGCATCGCCGTGCAGCTGGCCGACGGAACGACCAACACGCTGGCCGATGGTGCCAACAACACCAAGAAGGCCGCCTTCCTCGTGAAGGGCCATGCCGAGTTTGCCAAGGGCGGCTCATTGACCATCACGGGTAACAAGAAACACGCGCTGGCCTGCAACGAGTACATGGAGGTCAAGAAGACGGTGGGTACCATCACCATCACCAGCTCGGTGGCCGACGCCATCAACGTATCGCAGTACTTCCAGATGAACGGCGGTACCATCAACATCCAGAGCTGCGGTGATGACGGCATCCAGGTAGATGCCGAGGACGTCACCATTCCTGAGGAGGACGGACACGTGCTCATCAAGGGCGGCACGCTCACCATCAACGGCAGCGCTGCCGGCACCAAGTGCATCAAGGCCGAGGGCAACGTCAACATCGAGGGCGGCACCTTGACACTGAAGCACACGGGCATCCCCGTCTGGGACGAAGAAGATAGCAAAATCAAGGAAGCCACAGGTATCGGCACCGACCGCAACCTCACCATCAACGGTGCCGAGGCAGTCGTGAACATCACCATGACCGGTAACGGCGCCCGCGGCATGAAGTGCGACAGCACGATGACCGCCACCGCCGGCACTATCGACATCAATTGCTCGGGTGGCGACTGGGCTTACAGCAACGTTGACACCAGTAGCGTGAAGTGCGCCAAGGCTGACTATGCCTTTATCTTGAATGGCGCCAGTATGAAGTGCACCACCGTCAAGGACGAGGCCGTGGGCGTTCACAGCGAGGGCACCGTCCTCGTGAGCGACGGCACGTTGACGCTCAACACCTATGACCACGGTATCAAGAGCGACTATGACATGGAGATCACCGGCGGCACCATCACCTACAACATCAACGGTCCTGCCAGCAAGGCACTCAAGTGCGAGGGCAACCTGCACATCACGGGCGGCAACATCAGCGGCACCGTGAGCGGTGGTGGTCAAACGGCCAGCGACCAGACGACCAGCGCCAGCGCAGGCATCAAGTGCGACAACAACGTAACCATCGACGGCGGTACCTTTGACCTCAAGGCCACTGGTAACGGTGACAAGGGCATGAGCATCGACGGCTGGCTCATTGTCAACGACGGTAACATCAAGGTGACCACCACGGGCAGCCGTTACGGCCAAAGCAGTGGTGGCGGTGGCTGGCCTGGAGGCGGTGGCTCGTCGAGCAGCGACAAGCGCTCGTCGCCCAAGGGCATCAAGGTGGACGGCAACATTACCATCAACGGCGGCACCATCACCGTGAGTGCTACTGGTGGTGAAGGCGCCGAGGGCATCGAGTCCAAAATCATCATGACCATCAATGGCGGCTATGTCGAGGTGACCAGCTATGACGATGCGTTGAACAGCTCATCACACATGTACCTCAAGGGTGGTTACGTTTATGCCGTGGCAACCGGCAACGATGCCATTGACTCAAACGGCAACATGTACCTGAGCGGCGGTAACGTCTTCTGCTGCGGTAGCGAGGAAGGCCTCGACGCCAACAGCGAGGGTGGCTACAAGGTTTATATCCAGAGCGGTGCTAACCTGATGGTCATCGGCGGCAACATGGGTGCCATCGAGAGCGGTGCATCACTCGGCCAGACCTGCTATCAGGGTACCGTTAGCGCCAACAAGTGGATTGCCCTCTACAGTGGCAGCAACGTAGCTTTTGCAGCCTACACCCCGACCTTCTCCAACCAGGGCGGCATGGGTCCTGGCGGCGGTGGCTCTACCACGAGCAAGACCATCGTTGTCACTGCTCCCTCCACGCCTAAACTCTACACTGGCGTGACGGCAAGCGGCACCACCTTCTGGACCGGCAAGGGCGCTACCAATGCAACCGGCGGCTCACAAGTTTCACTTTCAACCTATTCTGGCGGTGGAGGCTGGGGTCCCTGGTAATCCTCAAGTAGTTATTCGCATTATGAAACATCAATTTAAGAGTTCAAGATTATGAAAAAGACGATTATAACGATGCTTATCGCCCTGGTGGCTATGTTCGCCAGCGCCGAGACCTATAGCTACCTGAAATTTACCAAGACCGACAATTCGACGGTGGCCTACTCGGTAGAGGGACTCAAAGTCACCTACGACGCCAGCAATGTCTATATCACCAACGCCGAGGGCTCTGCAACCATCGCCCTTGCACAGGTGAAGGACATGTACTTCAGCAACGAGGGCGGCACTGCTCCCACGGTAATGATTGGCGACGTGAACAATGACGGCGACGTGACCATTGCCGATGTGACAGCGCTCATCGACTACCTGCTCAGCGGCGATGAGAGCGGTATCAACATCGCGGCAGCCGACTGCAACAACAGCACCGACGTGAGCATTGCCGATGTGACCGCACTCATCGACTACCTGCTCAGCGGTAGCTGGTGAAGCTCGCTGCGCTCGCTGATTAGTGATTAGAGATTAGAGATTAGAGAGGCATCCGCATTCCGGTTACTGGAGTGCGGATACTTTTTTTGCCACATTTAATAATTATAGGTGTTATGCTTTAGGGAGTCATCCGCCCCATGGCCCCATGCAAAGATGCGAAGGTTTCAGGTTGGAAGACAAGAAAGACAAGAAGGACAAACTTTTAAAAAATTTTTCACGTGAATTATCATAAATTAATCATATAATTAATGGATAATTCATGATAATTACATATGAAAAAAAGGGGATTGCTCGCAGGGAGAGCGGTTTTTAGGCTTTAGGGAGTCATCCGCCCCATGGCCCCACGCAAAGATGCGAAGGTTTTGGGCTGGAAGACAAGAAAGACAAGAAGGACAAACTTTTATTATAATTTAAACGCTGATTGCGCTGATTTTCATGGTTTATTGAGGTGGGCGGGGTCGCCGCAGGCGACATTTGCGTTAGGCCTTTCCCCCCCGTGCTGACCGATTCTCTCGCTACGCTCGTTCATTCGGTCACCTCGGGGGGTTACTCAACGAGCCGCCCTCACGGGCGTCAGCACCACTCAAGCAGCAGGCAGGCGCCCGAAGGGCGACCATTTGAATAACCCCCTGTAAATCAAGCCAACGAGCGCAGCGAGTGAGATTGATTCACAGGGGGATAAAGATGACCCGTCAACCCCGTCGCCTACGGCGACCCCATTCAATTCGCGTAATTTCGCTTAAAAAATTTTTCACGTGAATTGCCGTGAATTAATCATATAATTAATGGATAATTCACGGTAATTACATGTGAAAAATAAAACCTGGAGCGTGAGGTCAGGATGCGGATGCCTCTTTAAACTCTAAACTCTAAACTGCTTGCGCAGCGAGCTTTTGTGTGGGATAAAACGGTTGAATAGATACGTATCCAAAAGAAAAATCTTAAAAAGTGTTAAAATATTTGGTCGGTTCAAATTTATTGTTATACCTTTGCAGTGTACTAGTTAAGTAGTACACTAATTAAGTAGAAAAAAAAGAACAAAATAATCACTCATATAAACTTAAAACCTCATCATTATGTTACAACTCAAAAACATCAGTTTCGGTTACAACAAGAAACTCGGAAACTTGTTCAATGACTTCTCATTGGACCTGGAGCCAGGCAACGTTTACGGCCTGCTCGGCAAGAACGGCGCCGGCAAGTCCACCCTCATCTACCTGATGACGGGCTTGCTCACGCCGCAATCTGGCATCGCTACCATGGATGATGTGGACGTGCGCCGCCGTCTGCCCAAGACCATGAGCGACATCTATCTGGTGCCTGAGGAATTTGAGATGCCTCACCTCACCCTGAGCCAGTATGTAAGCATCAATGCACCGTTCTACCCCAAATTCAGTAGCGAAGACATGCAGCGCTACCTCGACATCTTTGAAATGGGCGGTGACATGGACGTGAAGCTCAACGCGCTCTCGATGGGCCAAAAGAAGAAAGTCTTCATGGCCTTTGCCTTTGCCACCAACACCCGCGTGCTCATCATGGACGAACCCACCAACGGCCTGGACATCCCCAGCAAGAGCCAGTTCCGCAAGCTCATCGGCGCCGGCATGACCGACGAGAAGATGATCCTCATCTCGACCCATCAGGTGCGCGACATCAGCGACATCCTGGATCACGTCGTTATCATCGACCGCAGCCAAGTACTGCTCAACGCCAGCTTTGCCGACGTGATGAGCAAGTTGGCCTTCCGCCCCCAGCGTGCTGACGATGAGCCCATCTTCACCCAGAACAGCCCCCTGGGCACGCTTGTAGTCACCGCTGCTCAACCTGGCGAGGAAACCAAGGTGGACCTGGAGATGCTCTTCAATGCCACCCTGACCAATCCTGCTGCTATCAATGATTTATTCACCGCTAAAAAATAACACCACTATGAATACCGTCAATCAAACTTTCGACTGGAGCCGTTTCACGGCCACACTGCGCAAGGAACTGGTAGAGAACAAGCGCGGCATCCTGTTCACCATCATTGGCATCTATGGCCTGCTCACGATGTTTATGATAATAGGCAACCTCTTTACAGGAACAATGGGAGGCGAGGCCTTTGAAGAATTCGGCACCAATACACCAAAAGTGTTCATCGGCTCAATCATGTCACTCGTCATTTGTGTTACAGCATCGTTGGCGTTCAGGAACCTCACGTCCAAAACAGGCCGCACTTACCTGCTCACCTCGCCCTCATCAACTCTGGAGAAATTCCTGGTCAATGTGCTCATCTATGTGGTGGGAGCAATCGTAGTCTACTTGGCATGCGCCCAACTGGCCGACCTCACCCGTATAGCCATTTTGTGGGGATTCAGGAGTGACACGTTCTATGTTCCCGGACCCATCAATTTCCTGGATGGCGTTGGGGCGACGAAATATAATTTTGACAATATCTCTGAACTTTCTGACTTCTCTCGCGGCATTGTCATTGCCATGTGGATCAGCCTTTTTGCTAGTGCCGGTGTTTACATGTTGGGCAGCGTGCTGTGGCCCCGTCTGTCATTGCTCAAGACTTTTGCGGCCTTTTATGCCCTCGAGATCTGCTTGTTCATCATTGCAGCCCCCCTGTTCTATTTCTTCGGCGACATGGAATCACTTTCAAGATGGATGCTTGATTTTATAATGGGCGGCAAATTCTCCACTTGGATGATCATTTGGACCTCTATTTATGCCCTCGTTGCATGGTGCCTGGCATGGTATATCTTCAAGCATAAAGATGTCGTTTCACTCAAGTGGTGGAAGTGAGAATTGATTAGTGATTAGTGAAATTAGTGAGATTTCTATTAATCGACATTATATTATGAATTTCAAGGATAATAAAGCGATCTATCTGCAGATTGCAGACCGCATCGGGGACCAGATCCTCTCAGGAGCGCTGACACCCGAAGGAAAAGTGCCGAGCGTGCGAGAACTCGCCGCCGAGATTGAGGTCAACGCCAACACTGTGGCCCGTACCTACGACTACCTGCAGCAAAATGGCGTGATCTACACGAAACGTGGACTGGGTTTCTTCGTCAGTCCCGAAGCCAAAGAAACCATCATTCGCCAGCGCCGTGACCAACTCATGCAGGGCGAGATGGACTACTTCCTCGGCCAGCTCAAGGCCGTGGGCATCACCCCCGCCGAGCTGACTCAACTATACAACAATTATCTCAAGAATTAAAACCGATTTTAACCGCCGGCGAATTAGGTGAATGAAACGATTGAACAAACCAAGTTTCAGCCTATAACAAAAACAACACAATTCGCGACATTCGCTTAATTCGCCGACACAAAAACTTAACTGTTATGGAAACTCAAGTTTGTATCTTCACCGCGACACTCATTGCCACTGCTATCATCTCAATGCTGTCGGCCTTCTTGATGTAAACAACGCGTCGCCTTATAGTCGCAAAACCCTTTAAAAACTTATCGCATTATGGAGCTCGAACTGAAAAATAAAACGATGATCCTGGCACTCAAGACAGTTGGCGCAATCCTAGTAGCTATCGCTGTCATCGCCATTGTGATGCACCTCACCGGCATCATGGCCCAGGCACCATTCATCGACAACCTGTGGTGGGCCAAGGGTGCCGCCATTGCCGGACTGGTCTTGTGGGAAACAGGAACCATCGTGACAAAGATGGAACAGCAGAAGTTGTCCCGCCGCAACGGCATCATCGGCATCGCGCTGATGGCGCTGGCAGCCCTCACTGCAGCGGCCTTTTTCATTATCGGCGTCGGCAAGTGGTTATTCTATCTCTCCTTTGCGCTCTTTTTTGTTGGCTCCATCATCACTACGGGGAACGAGGATGAGCCCTCGGTCACCCAATAATTAAACTTCAATCAAATAATCATTATCTATATTATGAAACGCTTATCCATCACCTCACTATTGAGTACCGCAACACTGATCCTGGCCACAGTAGCCATCGTCTCCTGTACCCCAGGGTCCGACAACAAGCCGCATGGCAAGAAAGAATTGACGACCACCATAAAGGTGGAAGCATCTGATGACCTGATTGCCGCCAGCGATATTGAAATCACCTACAAGGGCAAGGGTGGCATTGACGTCACCGACACCATCACCTCGACTCGCTGGCAAAAAAAGATTGTCAATGACTCGTTCCCGACCGAAATTGGCATAGTCAATTACCGCATGCTCATCAAGCCTGACGCCAAGCTTGACAAGGAGAGATGCCAACTGGGGTTGGAACTCAAATGCATGTGCCAATCAACGTCTTTTTTAATGATTCCAATTTTTGATTGGTCCGAGAAACCGATTGACATTGACGACATCGCTAGCAGTAAGGTTGCAGCCTATCTGGAAATGCAAGAATTGACGCCAGGCCTCTTCAATAATTCTTGGCGAGGTTTTCACTCCCTGGTCCAAAAGGTGAGCATCAACAATGGCGAGTTTGAGGTGAATGACGCCATCATCTACGCCGAAGAGCAAAATGAACAAGAACCCTCTAAAGAAACAGAACGATGAAAAAGCTATTATCTAACTTCACCATCATGATGCTTGTTGCAGCAATGGCATTGACTTCTTGTGACCAGCAGCAAGCCGAGACCGAAAATGAGGTACCCCTGAAGGTCACCTACGTCATGGAATGTTCAAGGGACTTGTTAGACCTGTGTGATGTCGTTGTCACCTATAAAGGTGACGATGGAGCCAACGCAGTTGACACCATCAAAGCCGCGCCCACCGACTCAACAGAGACAAAGACGTGGACCAAGACGGTCGGGACCCAGAAGATACCGGTAAAAATCGGTTTGGATTACACCTTTGTACAGAAGGCCGACACTCTGCCCGGCAAGGATAGGATTGTAAGGCTCACCGCCAGGGGGTCAATCATTGCTGAAAAGATCGGCGTAAGGCAGGGTATTGCCCACATGAGTGAAAAAACCATCAACAGCAAGACGAATTTCTTTGATGATTTCTTCATCATGGATGAAAACATCGTCAATACCCCCAGCAACCTGGCCACCATCATCGACGTCTATAACGACCGTCAGGCCTACAAGCGTGGGACAACTAACAGCAACACATGCTTTATCGTCAAGATGCGTCCTAATGGCAACGGTAGCATGAGCGTCAAGAAGGCCTGCTGGAACGATGACTCCATCGGTAATGAAGGTAAAAAATAAGCCCTAGTTTACCCCGAAACTAAATTACAATCACTTAATAATTGCACATGTTATGAAACGTTTACCCATCACCTTGCTACTGTGTATCGCCATGCTAACCAACGCCATGGCACAAAACCCCGACCTTAACGGCTCATGGAAAGGCGCGATTGAAGCCGGCCCCATGTCTCTGTCGATTGTATTCCATATCGAGCAGACCAACGATAGCGTCATTTTCACTTGGGACTCGCCCGACCAGAAAGCCTTCGATCTTCCTGCGATTGCTACTATCAGGGGAAATGAGTTGAATGTGGAAATCGCCGAATCATATGCCTCATATAAAGGTAAGCTAGAGAACGATACACTTGTCGGCATATTCACCCAATTTGGCACGGGTTATCCTCTGAGAATGACTCGAAACACCGGCAATGACCGCCCCCAAGAGGCAGCAATCGAGGCCGACCAAAATAAACCCTATCACAGCGAGAATGTCACTTTTACTAACGGTGACATGACTCTGGCAGGCACGTTGACTGTGCCCAATACTGGTAGCCGCTTCCCAGCGGTAGTTTTCGTCCATGGTACGGGGTTGCTCGACCGCGACGAGAACATTTCTGGCCACAAGCCTTTCCTGCTGATGGCCGACGCGCTGAGTCGCAATGGTTTTGTCGTCCTGCGATATGACAAGCGCGGCGCTGGAGAGAGCCATACTAACGGCCCCATCAATGTTGAAACAGCGCTGATGGCTGACGACGCCATGGCTGCAGTACGCTATCTGGCAGCCCGTCCCGAGGTTGATGCATCCAAAGTGGGCATTTTGGGACATAGCGAGGGCGGCATAATTGCCTTCATGAACGCTGCCAACTATCCCGACGAGGTTGCTTATATCGTGTCGATGGCTGGTGTGGGTGTCAGCGGATTGGAGTTGGCCAAGAAGCAGACGCGCATGATCAGCTACACAATGGGTGTCGAGCCCGACGAGGAGGCACAAAGCCTCAATGACCAGTTACTGGACATCATTGCCACCGATACCGATTCTCTCACGATGCGCAAACAACTGCAAGAACTGATTGTTAACAATCCGGCCCAGCAAGAGGCAATCGAAAAACTCAAGGCTGTCGACCCTACAATCACTACAGAAGAAATCAACGAGTTTGCCATCGACAGAATGATGTCACCTGACACTCGCGGTCTAGTGAAATATGACCCAACGAAGTTCCTCAGCAATATCAAGTGCCCCACACTCGCCATCAACGGCACGCTTGACTGTCAGGTGGCATGCAAAGAAAACTTGGAGGGCATCGCCCATCTGGTGCCTCATGCCACAGTCAAAGCCTATGAGGGGTTGAACCATCTTTTCCAGACCTGCGACGACTGGGTGGGTAGTTCCAACTATGCACTCATCCACGAGACGATGAATCCCCAGGTCATCAACGACATCGTCACCTGGCTGCAATCGACAGTGAAGCAATAAACAATCTCAAATTCCCTTCTATCAAGGGAATTTTTGTGTTATTGACTGATGGGCATAGAAAAAATGGCTTTTTTTCAAAAAAAATGCTTTAATTTTGTAGTTTTTCATGCAGTTAGTGCGTCTAATGGGCAAAAATGTTATTTGGCGACAAGCTATAATAAGATTGCTAAACATCTATTATTCATTATAACAACTAAAAACAAGTGAGATGACAATGAAAAAATTATTTGCTGCATTGATGTTGATGCTGATGGTGTTCAGCACCAACATGGCGATGGCACAGGAAATGCCGCCCATCCCAGTGGACGACGCCGTGCGCATCGGTAAACTGGACTGCGGATTGACCTACTACATCCGCCACAACGACTATCCCGAGAACCGTGTGAACTTCTACATTGCCCAGCGTGTGGGCTCCATCCAGGAGGAGGAGAGCCAGCGCGGTTTGGCCCACTTCCTGGAGCACATGGCCTTTAACGGCAGTGAGCACTTCAACGGCGAGGGCAAGGGTATCATTGACTACACCCGCTCGCTGGGTGTGAACTTCGGTGGCGACTTGAATGCCTATACCAGCATCGCTGAGACCGTCTACAACATCAACGACGTGCCCAGCACCCGCCAGAGCGCCATCGACTCGTGTCTGCTCATCCTCAAGGACTGGAGCACCGGCCTGTTGCTCACCGACGAGGAGATCGACAAGGAGCGCGGCGTCATCCACGAGGAGTGGCGACTGGGCCAGAGCGCGCAGATGCGCATGCTCGAGCGCCAGTTGGAGACCCTGTTCCCCGACTCCAAGTTCGGCAAGCGTCTGCCCATCGGTCTGATGAGCGTTGTCGACAACTTCCCCTACAAAGAGCTGCGTGACTACTACCACAAGTGGTACCGTCCCGACAACCAGGCCCTGGTGATCGTGGGTGACGTGGATGTTGACCACATCGAGGCCCAAATCAAGGAGATGTACAAGGGTTACACGCTTGACCCCAACGCTACCCAGGTGGTGCGCGAGCCCGTGCCCGACAACGACACGCCCATTATCGTCGTTGACAAGGACAAGGAGCAGCAGTACAGCGAGGTGAGCGTGATGTTCAAGCATGAGACCGAGACCCCCGAGGAGAAAGTCAACATGGATTACCTCCTCATCGACTACATCAAGGACATCATCACCGACATGCTCAACACGCGACTCAGGGATCAGGCCCAAGAGCCCGGTTGCCCCTATGACAACGCTTATTGCTATGACAGTGAGTACATCCTGGCCAACACCATGGATGCCTTCACCATCGACATCATGCCCAAGGAAGGACAGACCGAGGCCGCTACCCAGGCTGCGATCATCGAGGCCCTGCGTGCCGCCAAGTATGGCTTCACCGCTACCGAGTACAACCGCGCCCGCGACGAGTACATGAGCCGCCTGGAGAAGATGTACAACCAGCGTGACAAAGTGTCCAACGAGAACTACGGACGCCAGTACTGCAGCAACTTCCTCGACGGCGAGCCCATTCCCTCGATCGAGATGCTGTACCAAATCATGGGCATGCTTGCTCCCAACATCACCGTCGACATCATCAACCAAGTGCTCCCCGAGCTCATCACCACCGATGGCAAGAATCTGGTAATCACCAACTTCAACCAGGAGAAAGATGGTGCCGTTTATCCCACTGTTGAGGGTCTGCAGGCCGCTTACAACGCTGCCTCGAGCGCTAACATCGAGCCCTATGTTGACAACGTGAAGAACGAGCCCCTGATGACCAAGATGCCCAAGAAGGGTAAAATCAAAAAGGAGAGCACCAACGAGACCTTTGGCTACAAGGAACTGGAGCTGAGCAACGGTGCCCGCGTCATCTTGAAGAAGACCGACTACAAGCAAGACGAGATCCGCATGAGCGCCTTCCAGCGTGGTGGTCAGTCACTCTATACCGAGAAGGACTGGGCCAACCTGCAGTTGATCTCCACCCTCAACTCGATCACGGGCCTTGGCAACTTCTCCAACTCTGACCTCGACAAGGCGCTTGCCGGCAAGCAGGCCAGTGTATACCTCAACATCGGCGAGTACACCGACCAGCTGAGCGGTAACAGCACCGTCAAGGACTTGGAGACCATGTTCCAGCTCATCTACCTCAAGTTCACCGCCCTGACCAAGGACGAGAAGAAGTTCAACCAGACCATGAGCCTCATGGAGACTCAGCTCAAGAACAAGGACCTCATGCCCGAGACCGCCATGAGCGACTCGCTGCAGTACATCATGAACAATCGCACCTGGCGCGGCAAGCCCTTCAATGTTGAGGACCTCAAGCTCGTCAATCTTGACCGCATCGTCGAGATTGCCAAGGAGCGTACCGCCAATGCCGCCAACTACACCTTCACCTTTGTGGGCAACTTTGACGAGGCCGTTATCCGCCCGCTCATCGAGCAGTACATTGCCAGCCTGCCCGCCAAGAAGGGTGTGAAGAGCAACTGGGTGAACCACACCGACATGCCCAAGGGTGAGACCCTCTGCCACTTCACCAAGAAGATGGAGTCACCCAAGGACTATGAGATCATCATCTGGCACGACGACCAGCTGCCTTATAGCCTGGAGAACGAGGTCAAGGTCGACATGCTGGCCCAGGTACTCAGCCGCGTCTATCTGCAGAAGATCCGCGAGGATGCCGGTGCTGCCTACTCTACCGACGCCATGGGCCAAATGGGTATGGCTGGTGACAAGCCTCAAACCATGCTGTTCGCCGTTTGCCCCGTGAATCCCGAGTTTGAGCAGATGGCCCTCGAGATCCTCAACCAGGAGATGGCCAACGCTTGCACCACCATCGATGCCACCGCACTCAAGGAGGCTCAGGAGCAGCTGCTCAAGGACTATAGCACCAACAGCAAGGAGAACTGGTTCTGGCTGAGCGCCATCCAGGAGTACCTCCAGTTTGGTGCCGACCACGTGACCGGTTATGAGCAGGTAGTCAAGGCCCAGACCCCCGAGACCATCGCGGCCTATGCACGCCAGCTTTACAATGCCGGCAACAAGATCGAGCTCGTCATGAGCCCTGAGAAGTAACGTAATCATTAAACCCAAGTGTTTATGACAATAATGAGCTGGGAACTCCTGACGAGCATCCTGGCTCATTATTGTTTAAACAAGCGGTAACATATTTAATTCTCAACTCCAACTTAAAAAACTGTCATTATGAAATCTACATCACAACACAGCATCCTGTTAGCCCTTGGCCTGCTGGTCATTGCCAGCACATTGATGTTCACCACCTCGTGTGGCCCTAAAAAGTACAAAATCGATGACAGCACTGTGCTGCCCTTCAAGGACAAGGCCGAACTCGACAAGTTACTTGACCTCCCCATCCTGCCCGAGTACACCATCGAGGAGTACTATACCAAGACCGATTTCATTGATGGTGACGAACGGTTCATTGTGTGCTGCAAATTCCTGGAGGAAGTCTCCCCGGCCGAGGTGCAAAAAATCGTGGATCAGGTCAATAGTGGTCAATACGAGCGATGGTACACATTTGATCTGGGAAAGGAAAATAACATGAGGCTCTTCTTTAACCTCGACACCACATTGACCGCCGACAAGAAGAGGCCCGATTTCCTGGGTGACCGCATCCACGTCGAAATTGAAATACCGTGCAGGGAGAAAGACTCCTGGAAGGGGTTTGAGGTCGTGTTCAGGAACGATCGATCGGACAACAGTATCGTCGATCGCGACACCCTCTCCAAACTCCTGGGCGTGGCGTTTCCCCCGCTGACCGAAACGGAACGAAGCGACGAGAGCATCTATTTTGAATTTGACACCATACCTGGTGAGGAGTTCTATCAAGCCCTTGAGAAGGCACCTAATTGGAATGTTCACAAGGTAGGCGAACACACTTTCTATGATTATTACTACGATGATGGAAAAGTTTGGATTACCGCCGACCTCATCAAGGGAGAAACTGACTTTACCTTCTCCCGTTATAAATCAGTAGGATCGGGCAGCGCCAGCGACGTCATTGACCTGGTAAAGCGTGGTGCGTCAGCATACCGTGACAAGAAATCAAAGAGTGAGTAGAGCAATTTCAAAGCTAAGGCTAAACTACACTGATAATAAGGAACTGGAGGGCAACGTTGTCCTCCGGTTCTGGTTGAATAAGTTCAAATGAGATAAAACGAATCTTCAACTGAGCCTATATTCAAACAATTAAACTATCTTCAATTTCACACAAGGACTCGCATGTAATTTGACTCTTCGTTTGGCTAAGCTGACTTTGTTTAAAAAAAAGAACAAAAAAAATTTGTAAATAGTATTACTTTTACTACCTTTGCGGTGTGATATTATAATATCTGTTTTATGAAACGTTATTCGGTTAGACAAATAATTAGAATGCTAATAGATGATGGTTGGTACCAGATTAAGGGCGGACAAACGTCAGGCGACCACCGTCAATTCAAGCATCCGACCAAGAAAGGTCGTGTCACGGTTCGAGGAAAGCTCAGCGATGTACTGGGCCAGGAACTGTTGAACAGCATCTGGAAGCAGGCAGGGTGGAAATGATAATCCACCACAGCCTGGTGCTGTGAAGCTAACCGTAATAGTCTCAATTCCAATAACAAGAACAAACAAACATTAACAAAAACTAGAAAATTGCATGAAGAAGATTGTAGTACACGTGTCCTGGTTCGATAAGAACTTCGGTGCCGCTCTGGATGATGCTGTCCCTGGTGCCGTAGTGCTTACCGCCAAGACGTTTGAAGAATTACAGGAAGCTGTTCCCGAGACCTTGCGCTTCCACGTCGAGGGCCTGCTTGAAGACGAGGACGAGGAAGTTCCCGATTGGCTTGCTAAGGGGGACTATGAGTTTGAGTGGGACTTGGATACAGCCGCCCTGCTCCAGGTCTGCAGCCAGTACGCTACTCTGGCTGCCATTTCACGCGCCAGCGGAGTGAACGAGCGCCAGTTAAGCCACTATGCCAACGGCACAAAGAAACCCCGCAAGCCTCAGCGCCAGCGCATTGTGGACGGCCTGCACAAAATTGGCCGCTCGCTCATCTCAGTCATGTAACAACTATAATCACTTTAGTCATCTTGCGCTCCGTATCGTTCATGATACGGGGCGCAACTGATATTTAAATGAAAAAAAACGTCAAACTTTGTAGTTTTTGACCCACCTGCTGCATCTAAAGGATAAAAACAATTATCTTTGTAAAAAAAAGGACTAAAAACCAGTATTTTTTATGGCTTATCTAGAGATTAACAACGTGGTGAAGCGATACGAGGGCCACACGGCCCTGGCGGGCGTCTCGATGGAGGTGCCCGAGGGCTGCATCTATGGCCTGCTGGGCCCCAACGGCGCCGGCAAGAGCACCCTGATACGCATCATCAACCGCATCATCGCCGCCGACGAGGGCACCGTCACCCTCAACGGCAAGAAGATGACCGACAACGACATCACTCACATCGGCTACCTGCCCGAGGAGCGCGGCCTGTACAAGAAGATGAAGGTGGGCGACCACATCGTGTATCTGGGTCGCCTCAAGGGCATGACCAAGGCCGACGCCGTGGCCTCGATGCACTGGTGGCTCGACCGTTTTAACCTCAAGGAGTGGGAAAACAAAAAGGTAGAAGAACTCTCCAAGGGTATGCAGCAAAAGGTGCAATTCATCGGCACCGTTATCCATCGTCCGCCGTTACTGATCTTTGACGAGCCGTTCTCGGGCTTTGACCCCGTTAACGCCGAGCAGCTAAAGGTCGAGATCCTGGCCCTGCGCGACCAAGGCAGCACCATCCTGTTCTCGACCCACAACATGGCGTCGGTCGAGGAGGTTTGCCAACAGATCACCCTGCTCAACCATGCCCAGGTGGTGCTCACCGGCAGCGTGGAGGAGGTGAAGCAGCAGCACAAAAAAAACATCATCGCGGTGCAGACATCCGACAAAATCGAGCCAAACGCCGCCATGTTCACCCTGCTGCCTCCCGATCCCGTAAAGAAAGCTGACACCCGCATCAAGCTGGCAGCTGGGGTTCAGGTGCGCGACGCCATCAGCTGGCTCAACGAGCACTACCACCTCACAGGATTCACCGAGGTGCTGCCCAGCATGAACGAGATTTTCATCGAGACCGTCAAATCTAAAAATATAGAGAACAATGAATAAGCTCCGCCTCATCATAGCCCGCGAATACATGTCGATTGTCGGGCGCAAGTCATTCATCATCATGACTCTGCTATTTCCATTCTTGATGATAGCCTTGGGATCCATCCCCGTCGTGATGGCCTACCTGAACGACAAGGGAGATCAGACCCAGCAGATTGCCGTCATCGATGAGACGGGACATTATGCCGCCGCATTGCCTAACGACAACAAGTTCAACTTTGTCGCCATCAAGGGTGACACCGTGACCAATGCCCGCGAGTTCTACGACAGATCGAACGGCAGCATCAGTGCCGTGATCATCATCCCGCGTGATGTGGACAGCACTGGCGTGGTCAACATCTATAGCGAGGGCACCATCATTCCTGCTTTGGAATCTACGATCAAGAGCGCCCTGACCGACACGATTGAGAGCGCACACCTAGCTGCCATGGGCATTCCCAACCTGCAGCAGATTGTGGAAAAGGCTCACGTCAACATCGACATTCACGCCATCAAGTGGAGCGATACCGGTGACGAAGAAGAGTCCTCAACAGGCATTGCCATCTTCTTGGGCATAGCCCTCTCAGTCATTATCTTCTGGTTTGTATTCTTCAGCGGCACGATGATTATGAACAATGTTGTTGAGGAGAAAACCAACCGCATTGTCGAGGTGGTGGTGAGCAGTTGCCGGCCCTTCCACCTCATGATGGGAAAAATCATCGGTGTGGGCTTGTCGGTACTCACCCAAATGGCCATCTGGATTGTGCTGTTGGGCATTGCCGGAACAATCGGAGGCAGCCTGCTGGGAATGACTAGTGCTGTGCCAAGAGCCGACATGATGGGAGCCGGAGCTGCCGTCACCCCTGAGGTTGAAAGCGAATTCAGCAGTTTCATGAGGCAAGCCCTCGCCATCAACTACACGCCCATCATCATTAACTTCCTGCTCTACTTTGTAGAGGGATATCTGCTCTATTGCGCCATCTTTGCGGCCCTCGGATCGGCAGTAGATCAAGCCAGTGACACCTCACAGTTGCTGACTCCAGTAATGCTGCTCATGTTCTTCGCCTTCTATGCCGCAATGGGTTGCGCCGAGAATCCCGACGGACCGATGGCATTCTGGTGCTCGATCATTCCGTTCACCTCACCCACCGTGATGATGGTTAGGCTACCATTTGATGTCCCACTATGGCAAATCATCCTGAGCCATGTGCTGCTGATTATAACGGCACTTGCCATCGTATGGCTCGCCGCACGCATCTACCGCCGCGGCATCCTGAGCTACGGCAAAAAGGCCAGCTTTAAGGATTTGTTCAATTGGCTCAAGTAAGCGGGCCGATGCCCGCTGGTTAATGGTTAAAGGTTAAAGGTTAGAGGTTAAAGATTAACTAAAGACTATTATGCGAATTGTGATACAACGGGTGACCGAGGCTTCGGTCACAATCGACGGACAACTGCACAGCACCATCGGCCCCGGCATGATGGTGCTGGTGGGCGTCCGCGAGGGAGACACCATCGACGACATGCGCTGGCTGGCGCAGAAGACCGTCAACCTGCGCATCTTTGACGACGAGCAGGGCGTAATGAACCGCAGCATCATCGACGCCGGAGGTGAGGTATTGGCCGTGAGCCAGTTCACCCTCAATGCCTCGACCAAGAAGGGCAACCGTCCCAGCTACATCCACGCGGCGGGACACGACCTGGCAGTGCCCCTCTATGAGGCCTACTGCGACGAGGTGGCCCAGCTGCTGGGCAAGCCGACGAAGAAAGGCGTCTTTGGCGCCGAGATGCAGGTGGCGCTCATCAACGATGGTCCCGTGACCATCATTATTGATAGCCGGTTGAAAGAATAATCAACAAAAAATCGCAACAACCTGTTAAACAGAACGTTCAAGAAGTAATACGGTTAAAAAAAGCAAAAAACACAACTCAGAAAGGGCATTTTTTGCAAAGCATATAACCATTCCCACCGTTTCCAACAAAAATAGTTACCACATTATAATAAAATAAAACCAAAATTCATTTGCAAAGAAAAAAATATACTATCTTTGCAGTTCCGGATGATGAGAACGCTGTTAAAAATAGTGCTTATCACGGCAATACTGGCGGGGATTCTCGACAGTTGCAGTGGCGCGCCTCACTACGACAATCGTCTAGTGGCGGCCGATACTCTGCTCAATGATAATGCCAATAGCGAAAAAGCCCTGGAACAGCTCTCATCAATTAATCCCAGCGAACTTTCTTCACAAAGCGACAGAGCCTTCTATGGACTGCTGGCCACTCAAGCCCGCTACAAGTGCTACATCAAGGCCTCGAGCGACAGCGACATCAATCGCGCCCTCGACTACTATCAACACCATGGCAATGAGAAGGATAAGCTCATCCGCTCCTACATCTACCACGGAGCTGTCATGGAGGAACTGGGCAAACCCGACACCGCCATGCTCTCCTATAAACGGGCCGAACTCGAGGCGCTTGAGAAAAGAGACATCTTCAACGTGGGCTATGCCCGACTGCGCATGGGCGTCCTCTACAACGAGCATCATGCCTATGACGGCAGGGATATCGAGAAGTTTGAGCAGGCGCTGGACTGCTTCAAGGCCACAAACAACATTGATTATCAGATCGTTTGCCTGCAAAAATTGGGCGCCAATTACCGTCAAACCAATCCCGACAAGGCTCAGAAAGCAATTAGCGAAGCCATATCATTGGCACAAGAAAAGAAGGATACAGGCAAGATCATCAACGCAGTGAGCGAACTGGCCCAACTCTATTTCAGACTTGAGAACAACAAAAGCAACAAGACGGCTTATCAACAGTTGCAGCAAATCAAAGCGCTTGATCCTAAAGGATATTACCGTTCATCGAACAGAATCCTATCCTATAGATTTGCTAATATATACTCGGCTATGAGGATGCCCGATTCAGCAATGTATTATTTGCAATTTGTTGAAAATCAAAAGCTTTCACAAAAGGACAGCATTCAGTATTTGGAGGCATTGAGTAATATTGCCAAGGCTAAAGGCGACTCGATCACCTACCTGAAATTAATCAATGAATGTAACAACCTGACATTCTCAATACTGAGTGACCCCGACATTCTAGACATCATGTATGCCGAGAATGCTATCGATCAGGAATATGCCCAGAAAGAGGAAGCCAAACAACGCAAAATATTTGCCATCGTCGCCAGTGTAATCCTGGCTCTGCTGGCTCTTGCGTTATTATTCTACCGCCGCTCCCACCGCTATGATAAACTTGTGCTAGAGCTTAAAGACCAGTCACAGAGCCAAATGAATGACCTCACTGGCCTCCAGGGCAACATTAGCGAGATGAAAATCAATGACGAACGCCTCAAGGGGTTTATCGCTTCTAATATGGGCATGATGCGCGAGATGATCGAGGCTTGCTACCATGAGCCCAACAACCGCATCGCCGAGAACATGAAGCGCATCGTCAAGTTCCAGGACAGCAACCGTGACAATTGGGTGAAACTCTATGACTACATCGATCTTGAGCACAACAACATCATGACCCGCACCCGCCAGCAATACCCACAACTCAACGACCGCGACCTCCTGCTGCTGGCATTGACCTCGATGGGCTTCACCTATATCCAGACGGCCATCATCATGGGGTACTCTAACGCGACCAGCGTGAGCGTCATCAAGCAGAGGCTTGCCAAGAAGATGGGGCTCGACTGCTCGCTCAACGAGTACATCGAGCAGTATGCCCAGCATCAAAACGAGCCTTAAACCACTAAAATGCCCCTTTTTTACACAAAAAAACGGGCACAAAAAAACGTATTACAAAAAAATATATAACAACTTGAACAACAGCGCGATAAAAATGGTGTGTATTACGAAAAAATTTGCTCAATTCAATAAGTTGATATAACTTTGCCATCGAAATCTAAACATTACATCAACAAATCTAAACATTGCGACAAAATGAAACGTATACTTTTCATAACAATATTGGCCCTGTGCTGCGGCTTGACCACCTGGGCTCAAAATAATCCGGTTTCTAACCACACTTGCAGTGGTGGAGACCATGACTTCGGAGCTATTACTAGCTTTGTACGGGCTGGAATAACTCTAACCTATGACGAATGTAGCCAAACGATCATCGTCAGTGGAATAACCGACAACTCGCGCTACAGGGTTACCATCACATCGGTAACAACATTTGAGGAGTGGTATGACGAGGTATCAGGCTATTCATATGTGATTGACGTCAGCTTCCTTGTAGAAGGCAGATACAAAATCACGCTGGAGAATGATGAGGGAACGACTTACAACTACACTATTAGCGTAGGAAGTAATTCAACTTCAGTAGTCGATGGATCATTGACACCAAGAGGTGGAGAAGACTGGTCCTACTTTAGATGGCCCTCATTATTTTAAAGACATACGGCGCCCCCGCTGGTGCTGAAACGAGATTAGAATTGAGAAAATGTTTAGATTTTAAATAATTAGTAATCCTTAGATTGAAAAACACACAACATCATCCAAATAGCTATCTGCCACAACCTGGCGGATAGTTGTTTTTTATAGGGGTACTTCCACCACCACACCACCTGCCCCAACGATGCCCAGGATTGCACTAGGCATGGACGCCGATATAATGGATTTTTTGCCAAAATTCACATTCCTTATCACAGCTATGTGAAAAATAATAGCTACTTTTGCACCTTGTAGCTTATAGCTACAATGCCAATAATTGCTTAAGGAATGATTAATCTCAGCGTAAACGTTAACAAGATAGCCACCCTGCGCAACGCACGTGGTGGAAACACACCTGATGTTCAACAAGTTGCCATCGATTGCGAGCGCTTTGGCGCCGATGGCATCACCGTTCATCCACGTCCTGACGAGCGACACATCCGCCGCAGCGACGTCTATGCGCTCCGTCCCCTGGTGCGCACCGAGTTCAATATCGAGGGCTACCCTAGCGAACAGTTCATGGATCTGGTGCTGAGCGTTCGCCCCACCCAGGCGACGCTTGTGCCCGACGCACCTGGCGTGCTCACCTCGTCGGCAGGATGGGAGATCGAGCCCAACATGGATTTCCTGTGCGGCATCGTTGACAGGCTCAAGGAAGCCGGCATTCGCACCAGCATCTTTGTGGGTACCGATTTAGATAACATCCGCGCCGCCGCTCGCACCGGCACCGACCGCATCGAGCTCTACACTGGCCCCTTTGCCGAGGAATTTGATGCCGACCCCGACCGTGCCGTTGCACCGTTCACCCAGGCCGCCATCACGGCTCACAACGTGGGTCTGGGCCTCAATGCCGGACACGACTTGAACCTGCACAACCTCAAGTTCTTCCAGCAGCATGTGCCGCACCTCACCGAAGTCTCTATCGGGCACGCGCTCATCAGCGATGCCTTGTATCTGGGTCTCGAAGCGACCATCAAGGCTTATAAGGACTGCTTGAAATAATTCAACAGTTTCTGCGTTAATATATTAGTGGCAATAAGTGTATTTATATAACTGAAAATAACCAAATTTAAAGAACAATATGTCTATTCTCAACATGATTCTCGCCCAAGTAACGCCTGCCGACTCGATGGTACAGCAGGCCGCCGACACCATCCAGCAGGCTATCGACACCTCAGCACAGGCAGTCGCAGACAGCATAGCAGCCATCGCTGCGGCAACAGCTCCCGTGGCTCAGGCCGCCGAGCCCATCGTCAAGGAACTCTCGGTTTGGGAACTCATCAAGGCCGGTGGCTGGTGGATTATGGTTCCACTCGCCCTGCTGGCCATCGTGAGCATCTATATCTTCTTTGAACGCCTGTTTGCCATCAACCACGCTAACCGCCAGGACAATTCCTTCATGGACCGCATCAAGGAATACATCCACCGCGGCGAGGTGGACCAGGCGCTCAAGCTCTGCCAGGACACCAACACGCCCTACTCTCGCATGATTGAGAAGGGTGTCACCCGCATCGGACGTCCCATGAACGATGTCCTCGTCGCTATCGAGAACGTGGGTAACATGGAGGTCGCCAAGCTCGAGAAGGGTTTCAACTGGCTCGCCACCACGGCCGCCGGTGCACCCATGCTCGGTTTCTTGGGCACCGTCATCGGTATGGTGCAGGCCTTCTTCCAGCTCGCCAGCGCCGGCAACAACAGCAACGTGACCATCCTTGCAAGCGGCATCTATCAGGCACTTGTCACCACTGTGGCTGGTTTGATTGTGGGTATCATCGCCCTGTTTGCCTACAACTTCCTCACCTCGCGCGTTAACAAGGTGATGAACAAGCTCGAAGGCAAGACCATGGAGTTTATGGACCTGCTCAACGAGCCCGCCAAGTAATAAGGCTTTAGCATTTAGGCTTTAGGTATTAGGCTTTAACTCATGACAAGCGACTAATGACTAACGACTAGCGACTAAACTATGGCACTCAAGAGACAACATAAAACCCTGTCGATGTTCAGCATGGCATCGATGACCGACGTCATCTTCCTGCTGCTCATCTTCTTCCTGGTCACGTCGACATTTGTATTCCCCTCGGCACTCGAGGTAAACCTGCCACAGAGCAGTGAGCAGACGGCCATCAAGCCTTCAACCCGCATCTATGTGGACAAGGACCTCAACATGTATGCCACCAATACCACCGAGACCGGTGAGAGCGACCTGCTGCCACTGGCTCCCGAGCAGCTCGAGGGCTTCATGCAGGCACTCAAGGCGGCTAACCCCAACGAGTTTGTCGCCGTCTATGCCGACGAGGAGGTCAACTATGGCAAGATTGTCGAGATTCTGGACAAGGGCTCCAAGCAGGGCGTGAAAATCGTCCTCGCCACCAAGCCCAGCGAGGCCACATTTGAGCCCGTTGACGCCCAGGCCCTTGACAATGGCACCACTGTGGCTGCCACAACCACTACCAACCCGTAATGCCTCATCACGATGGAAGAAGATCGCCGCAAAAATAGCCTTTGGGCTCTGTTGATCACCTTGCTCATCACCGTGGGCACGCTAGCATTGTTGCTGCAGGCCACGTTGCGATATGAGCAGGCGCCCAACACCCCCGACTTGACGCAGCTCGCCCAGGATTCCATCTTGTTTGGCGGGGAGTTCGTCATGCTGGGCAACACTTTGGACAACATGCAGAGTGAGCTACTCGAGGAACAGGCCAGCGATCAGAGCGCATCGCCCGAACAGGGTGAAGAGCCCAACATCGATGCCGATGACCTGGAGGATGCCGGTGAGGTCAACCAAAAGACACCGCCCCTGGTCACGCAGAAGGCCGAATCTCCCCACAAGGTGAAAGAGCAACCCAAAACTGTCGAGCCCAAGAAATCTGGCCCCACCAGGGAGAATGACAAACAGGTCGAGAAACCCAAGGTAAAAAACAACAATGCCGAGGCCCAAGAGACCAAGACCAAGAAAACCAGCGAGCAAACAACCGCCTCCAATACCAACAACAGCAAGGTGAAAAACGCCTTTGGCAACGGTAAGGGCAATGGCGGCGGACAACAAGGCACCGCTGGCGGCAACTCCAACCAGGGCATCCTGGCCGGCAAGCCAGGCATCTCCAGCGGACTCGTGGGCTATACCCTCGATTACTGGGCCAAGCCCGTGCCTAACAGCAAGTGGTCGGGACGCGTCACCGTCAAGGTCACCGTGAATCCTCGCGGACAGGTCACTAAGGCCACTGCCACCAGCGCCACGGGAGACCTGGCATCCCACCCCGAGGTGCGTCGCGCATGCGAGCAAGCAGCCCTGAAGTCCAGCTTCTCGGTACCCAAGAACACGATGACCGAGGGCATCGGGACCATCACCTACATCTGGCACTAATGTGCCGCTATGCATCAAGAGCCGTCCCTATTGCTGCCGCGATAGGGGCGGTTTATTGATACAATAGGTTAAATGGCTGAATTTATTTTGTGGTATTCCACAATTCCACTATCTTTGTTACCGTGACCAAGAGCAACGACACCCATGAGCGATTACTACAAACAGACCAAACAAGAGACCATCATCTACACTATCGTGTGGTTTGTCATCTTCTTGGCTCCTCTCTCAGAGTTTCTCGTCAACTATGACCCCGAGCATCCGTTTTGGATTAAGAACGGACTGCTTGACACATGGGTCCACATGCTATTCTTCTTCATCGCTTTCCTCATCCACAACCACATCCTGGCTCCCATGCTGGTAAAGCACAAGCAGGTGACCAAATACATCGTGGGGTGCGTCGTCGTCATCGCCTTGTTCCAAACAGTCCAATGCATTCACAAACCTAATCACCAGCCACTAGGCCCCCATCCAGTGAATGCCGTTGAATTGGAGCCACCACCTCCCGACGGACCTCCTCCCATCCACAGGCATGACATTACCATGTTCATTCTCGTGATTATGATGATTGGCGCCAACCTGGGCGTGAAGACCTACTGCCAGAACGAGGAGGAAAAGAAGCACCTGGCCAAGCTCAAGGAGCAGAGCCTCAAGCAGGAGCTGGAATATCTGCGCTACCAGATTAACCCGCACTTCATCATGAACACGCTCAACAACATCCATGCCCTGGTCGATATCGACCCCGAGCAGGCCAAGGACAGCATTGTGGACATGTCCAGGATGATGCGCTATCTGCTCTATGATAGCGACAACCACTGCGTGTCACTCAACAGCGCCATCATTTTCCTCAAGAAATACCTCAACCTGATGAAGCTACGCTACATGGACACCGTCAACATCAACCTCGATGTACCCTCATCATGCAGCGAGGACGTGGCCCTCGTGCCCCTGGTGTTCATCCCCTTTGTCGAGAACGCCTTCAAGCACGGTGTTGGCATCGGCAAGCCATCGACCATCGACATCAGCATCGAGCACAAGGACAGCCGACTGCTGTTCCACTGCCATAACACCAAGAGCCACGCCAAGCACGAGTATGGCGGCGTGGGACTCAGCAACGTCACCAAGCGCCTGGAACTCATCTACGGCAGCGACTACTCCCTCGACATCAACGACGAGGATGACAGCTATGACGTGCGGCTCAACCTGCCGGCCAAGTGTCCCGAGGACTTCAAGCCACGCACCATTTCAGACAAGACTAACGATTAAACCCTCTATCCGACTATGATCAAGTGTATTGCTATCGACGACGAGCCTCTGGCCCTCAAGAAACTAGTGACATACATCAAGAAGATCCCATTCCTGGAACTCGTGGCCGAGTGCCGCAGTGCCATCCAGGCACAGCAGGTGATTGACAGCCAGGAGATAGAGGCCATCTTTACCGACATCAACATGCCCGACCTCAATGGCCTTGACTTTGCCAAGTCACTGCAAGACCACAGCATGGGTCCGGTGATGGTCTTCACTACGGCCTATAGCGAGTATGCCATCGAGGGTTACAAGGCCAATGCCGTAGGCTATCTGTTGAAGCCCTACAGTTTTGAAGAGTTTGAGGAAGCTGCTCAAAAGGTTAAGGATATCTGCGAAATACGCCAGCAGGCCTTCACCGAGGTGACAACCCAACCCGATGATGACGAGAACATTATTTTTGTCAAGAGCGACTACAAAATCGTGCGCATCAACATTGACAGCATCAGCTACATCGAGGCGATGAGCGAGTACCTGCGCATCACGTGCGACAACCGTCCAAAGCCCGTCATCGTCCTGCTCAGCATGAAGAGAATCGAGGAGCACCTGCCCACCAGCAAGTTCATGCGCATCCACCGCTCGTTCATCATCAACCTCGACAAGATCATCGAGGTCAAGAAGAACCATGTGGTCCTCGAGGGTGAGGTGTCGCTGCCCATTGGCGACAACTACAAGGATATTTTCATGAACTACCTCAACAAGAAGATTCTTACCAAGTAACACAACAATAGAATAATTTCTCATAGCTTTTCTTGGGTGGCCCGCGCGCGATGTGTCGGCCACCTCATTTTTCACCAATCATTCAATTTATTGCTCAGGGATTGGTTGTTAGTGAGATTTTTTGTAACTTTGGCTTTGCCGAAGTTACTGACGCTCGGAAAAGCAAAGAAAAAACTGTTTTCCTTTGGCTTTTCGCTCGTTTAATCGTAACTTTGCACGTTTTTAAGCGATTTTAATTTTTATTCAACGTTATGAATATTTCCTATAAATGGCTCAAACGCTATATTGACACCGACCTGTCACCCGAGAAGGTGGCCGAGGCGCTCACCTCGTTAGGTCTGGAAGTGGGTGCTGTCGAGCAAGTCGAAACCGTCAAGGGCGGCTTGCGTGGACTGGTTGTTGGACAAGTTGTTACCTGCATCGAGCACCCTAACAGCGACCACTTGCACATCACCACAGTCAACCTGGGAGACGGTAATGACCCCGTGCAAATCGTGTGCGGCGCTCCCAACGTAGCCGCTGGGCAAAAGGTAATCGTCGCCACACTGGGCACTAAGCTCTATGATGGCGACCAGGAATTTACGATCAAGCGTTCCAAGATGCGTGGCGAGGAGTCGCTGGGCATGATTTGCGCCGAGGATGAGATTGGCGTTGGCACTAGCCACGACGGTATCATCGTCCTCCCTGAGGACGCTGTTGTCGGCACTCCTGCCGCTGAATACTATGGCATCGAGAACGACTATCTCATCGAGGTGGACCTCACCCCCAACCGCATCGACGGCGGCTCACACTATGGCGTGGCTCGCGACTTGGCAGCATGGATGAAGCGTCATGGCATGGACGGCAACTTGCATCGCCCCAGCGTGGACGGCTTTGCCAGCGACCGCCAGGACGGCGGCATACCCGTCACCGTCGAGAACGCCGAGGCATGCCCCCGCTATGCTGGCTTGACCGTGCGCGGCGTCAAGGTTCAGGAAAGCCCCAAGTGGCTCAAGGACCTCCTGTTGGCCGTGGGTCAACGTCCCATCAACAACATCGTCGATATCACCAACTATATCCTCCTGGGCACGGGCCAACCCATGCACTGCTTTGACCTGAGTAAGGTCAAGGGCGATCGCATCGTGGTGCGCACCGTCGAGTCAGGCACCAAATTTGTCACCCTCGACGGCGTAGAGCGCACGTTGACCGACCGCGACCTGATGATTTGCAACGGCGAGGAGCCCATGTGCATCGGTGGCGTGTTCGGCGGTCTTGACTCGGGCGTTACCGAGGCTACCACCGACGTGTTCCTGGAGTCGGCCTATTTCCACCCCACGTGGATCCGCAAGACGGCACGTCGCTTCGGCCTCAACACCGACGCCTCCTTCCGCTTTGAGCGCGGCATCGACCCCAACTCGGTCATCTATAACCTCAAGCTGGCCGCCATGCTCGTCAAGGAGCTGGCCGGCGGTGAAATCTGTGGCGACATCATCGACGTGAAAGCCCACGACTTCCCCGGCTTCCCCGTCGAGCTGCGTTACAACTACGTGACCGGCCTCATCGGCAAGGACATCCCCCACAACGAGATCCGCGATATCGTCAAGAGCCTCGAGATGGAAATCACTGCCGAGGATGAGGAGAAACTGCAACTCGTCGTGCCCGCCTATCGCGTTGACGTGCAGCGCCCCTGTGACGTCGTTGAAGACATCCTGCGCGTCTATGGCTACAACAATATCGAGCTGACCCATGCCGTTCACGGCAGCCTGTCAAACAAGACCGACGTTGACTTCCGCGACGACATGCAGGAGACCATCAGCAACCAGCTCACCAGTGTGGGCTACCACGAGATAATGAACAACTCGCTCACCGTGGGCGCCTACTATGAGGGCTTGACCACCTATCCCGCCGAGCGCTCGGTGCGCATCATGAACCCCCTGAGCAGTGACCTCAACGTCATGCGCCAGACGCTGCTCTTTGGCGGCCTCGAGAGCATTGCCCGCAACATCAACCACAAGAACCCCAACCTGCGCCTCTATGAGTTTGGCAACGTCTATAGCCACGACGCATCGATCAGCCAGGAGGAGAAGGCTTTGGCTCCCTACAGCGAGCACACCCAGATGGGCATGTGGCTCACGGGTAACAACCACGACGAGTCGTGGGCCGACAAGGTAAGGGCGCTCAACGTCTATGACCTCAAGGCCGACCTCGAGAACGTGCTGGTCAACATGGGCGTTAACATGCGCGACCTGGTCATTGAGCAATATGAGGACGAGACCATCAACCCTGCCCTGCGCTACAGCAACCGCGGCGGCAAGACCATCGCCCTGATGGGTGTCGTTGACGAGGCCATCGCCAAGAAGTTTGACATCGACCAGCCCGTCTATTACGCTCAAGTCAACTGGAACCTCGCCTGCAAGATGGCCATGAAGAAGGACATCAAGTATGCCGACCTGCCCAAGACTCTGCCCCTGCGCCGCGACTTGGCCCTGCTGGTTGACCGTCAGGTGACCTACGATGACATCCGCCGCGTGGTAGAGGCTAGCGAGAAGAAACTGTTGAAGTCGATGACGCTGTTTGACGTTTACGAGAGCAACAAGCTCGAGGCTGGCAAGAAGTCCTATGCCATCAGCATGATTCTGCAGGACAACGAGAAGACGCTCAACGACAAGCAGATTGACGCCATCATGAACAAGATCATCAAGAACCTGGAGACCCAGTTGGGCGCAAAATTGAGATAAGAAAATTTCAATAATGGGAAGAGCTTTTGAATACCGCAAAGCAAGAAAGATGAAACGCTGGGGCAGCATGTCCCGCACGTTTACCAGAATCGGTAAGGAAATCACCATCGCCGTCAAGGCTGGTGGTCCTGATGCCGAGGGCAACTCACGCCTGCGCGCGTTGATCGCCAACGCCAAGGCCGCCAACATGCCCAAGGAGAACATCGAGCGCGCCATCAAGCGCGCCAGCGAGAAGGACGCGGGCGACTACAAGGAGGTCATCTATGAAGGATTTGGTCCTCACGGCATCGCCGTCCTGGTCGAGACCGCTACCGACAACACTACCCGCACCGTGGCCAACCTGCGCAACTACTTCAACAAGAAGGGCGGCAGCCTGGGCAACTCGGGCAGTGTGGCCTTCATGTTCAGCCACAAGTGCTACTTCCATGTCGCTCCCAAGGCCGACGTTGATCCTGATGAGCTCGAGCTCGAATTGATCGACTGCGGAGCTGAAGAGTTTGCCATCGATGAGGAGGAAATGCTCGTATCGGGCGATTTCGCTTCCAATGGCGACATCATGAAGTATCTCGAGGACAACGGCTTCGAAATCAAGAGCAGTGAGTTTGTCTATGAGCCCGCCGATTACAAGGACCTCAACGAGGCCGAGCGCGCCGAGGTAGAGGCCCTCATCGAGGTGCTCGAGGAGGACGATGACGTGCAGAACGTCTTCACCACCATGGCCGAGGGCGAAGAGTAATCCCTAGGCCACACTAACAACAACTTAAAACAGGCGGTGTATCTTCTGGTACATCGCCTGTTGTTTGTCTCTAAACGAAGATTTAAATCGGCGCAGCCAACTTCACGGATCACAACGCGAACTTTCGGTCCACGAATTACTCGAATTATTCTAAGGGCATCCGCGCTCGTGCTCAAACAACATGAACAACATTGTAACTATTAAAACAACATTATTGTAGGGCTGACGAGCTTTCTGTCCACGAATTACACGAATTAGACTAATGAGCTAGCGCGTTCAACCATCGGCGAATTAGACTGATGGCGGACGCGCAAGCTATTAGAGAAAAGCTGAAAAGTCTATGAAGGACGCGGATGAGTCGCCTCAATAGACGACTTCCAGCAGGCGCAGGTCGTCGTTGTTGAGCGTGGTGTAGCCATCGGCGATGGTTACCGTACCCTCAACGTCGAGCGCCCTGCCATTGAGCGCGCAACTGTAAAATGAGCCGCCGCGGATGGTGCAGTCGGTGTCACATTTCACACCTTTGGGAGCCACGCTGACCTGCTTTCCCGTGCAAACCACGTTCAGCTCACCACCACTGAACACAAACGGCTGGGCCACATTGATGCCCTTAGCATCATCGCCAGTGCTCTTGATGTTGAGCGTGCCGCCCGTCATGGTCATGTTGTAATCGGCCTTCACGCCCGCACAACCCGTCGAGACGAGCTCGCCCAGCGAGTCGGTCTCCCACTTGGTCGTGCCGCTGGTGATAATCGTCGTGCGACCGCCTGTGATGTTCACCAGACTGTCACAGTTGATGCCCTTGGCGCCATCGGCAGCAATCTCCATGTTGATGACACCGCCCTTGATATAGACATAGTCCTTGGCCTTGATGCCATGGCCACTGGTGCTGTTCAGGTAGAGCTGGCAACCCGGGCGCACAAACACATAGTCATCGCTGGCCATGCAATGCCTGCCCACGCTGTAGATGTTGAGCCTGCCCTTGCCGCTGACAAGGATCTGTCCCTCGCTGAACAGGGCGCCTTTCTGGTCCTCATTCTCGACCATCGAGTAGGTGGCACCGTCGCGCAGGGTGTTGACGGTTCCCTCGTTCAGTACCACATAGAGCGACTTGCCGCACTGGTTGTTGATGGCAGCGCCCGTGGGGTTGGTGATGTCGGCTCCGTTGAGCTGCACCTGGAATTTCTTGTCGCTATAGAACTTGAGCGAACCGTTGGGCGTGGTGCCGCTCACGATGTAACGCACACGCTTGGCTGCGCTCGTGAAGGTCACATGGGCGCCATCGATGCTCACGATGACTGAACTGGGATTACCCGTAACTGTCACCGTTTCTCCATCAAAATTGACGCGAATTGTTGTGGACCAAACGGTGTTTTCCACATAGTCGCCATAATCGAGCGCATCCTCGTCATCGGGGATGGTCTCGCCTGGCTCTGCCAGCGCGCTGAAGTCCAGTGAGATCTCTTTGGGGGTCAACGAGGAACCGCCACCCAGCAGGATGTCGATAATCGAGCTCACGTCGCTGATGTTCACCTCGCCATCGCCATTCACGTCGCCGTTAGGGTCAACACGACCGCCCAGGATCATGTCGATCACGGCATTGATGTCGCTGATGTTCACCTCACCGTCACCGTTCACGTCGCCGCTAGTTGTAGCGACCGCACCAAAGGCAGTTATCGATACTAAAAGGACAAAAAATATTCTCTTCATAGCCCTAATTACTAATATACACTTTAAAATTCTAATACTCAATCAGCAGCACTTTGGCCTTCTTTTGATAGGTCTTATACCCCGCAGCCACGTTCAGCCTGCCTTCCACCTCCAGGGGGTCGCTGCGGCGGCTGTAAGAGTAGAAATAGCCTCCACTGACGTCCAAGTTGCCATCAATCTTCATGCCCTTGGGCTTCTTGATCTTTTTTGTACCCTCGGCAACAGCGACTAGCGAGCCGCCCTTGAAGTCCACATTCTGCTTGGCGTTGAGGCCCTTGCCGCCGTCACCAGTGGCTCTGAGGCGCAGGGTGCCCTTGGTCACAGTGAGCAGGGTGTCGCACGCCAGCGCGGCACATGCCGTGGTATCAACAATGCCGTCCTCGGTGGTTATGCGGGTGTCGCCGTGACTGATGGCGGTCACACGTCCGCCGTTTACGGTCATCGGACCCTCGCTGCGCAATCCCTTAGCGCCATTGCCCGTGGTCTCCACGTTAATGACGCCGCCGTCGATGATGATGCCGTCATTGGCTCGGATGCCGTCGAGCGCCGAGCTGTTGACGTAAATATTCACACCCGGGCGGATGCGGATATAATCATCGCTGCGGATGCCCGCGCGGCCCACGGCATAGGCATTGAGCGTGCCCTTGCCGCTAAAGATGATTTGCCCCTCGCTAAAGAGGGCTGCCTTCTGGTCCTCGTCGTCAACCATCGTGTAGGTGGCGCCGTCTTGCAACGTGTTGACAGTGCCCTCGGCCAGCACGACATAAAGCGACTTGCCGCCCTGGTTATTGATGGCCGCTCCCGTGGGATTGGTGATGTCAACACCATTGAGCAAGAGCTGTAAACGCTTGTCACCATAGAACTTGATTGACCCGTTGCTCGTCTGGCCGCTCAACACAAACTGCACCGGACCCGACATGTTGGTCACAACCACATGTGCTCCTGTGGCCTGTACCGCCACACCGGGCACGCTGTTGGTCACGGTAGCGCTCGCGCCGTTAAAGTCGATATAGATCACCTTGTTCCAGGGACTGTTCTCCACATAGTCGTTATAGGCCGAATCATTCTCATCGGTGACGGGTACATCAGGTGCCTCGCTCAAGGCGCTGAAGTCCAGTTCCACCTCGAGTGGCTCGACCTGATACTCGGCGATGATGTCGCTGAAGTCGGTGTCATCCTTCTCGCACGATGCCAGTGTGAGTCCTAACGCTAAGACCACCAGCCCGAAATATATCTTTTTCATCATGCTCTCCATTGCTAGAACTTGTAAGTGTAGCCCAAACCCAGCATGTGGATATTGGGGTCGCTACTGTGACTGCCCGTCAACTGGTAACGGTAATAAAGCTTGAAATCATGGGTTTTCTTGATGGTGTGACCCACACCCACGATGAAACGCGTCTTGTCGAGGTACTTGGACTGATGGAACTCAACACTGGCAAATGGGTCAAACTTGCAGCGCGGTATGTCCCACTCGGCCTGTAAGCGGCTGCGCAACACATTCTTGCCCTTGCCGCGCACCTTATGGTCTTCCCATTCACCCTCGTCAAAGTCGAAGTTGTCGATCATCTTCTCGGGTCGATAGGTGTACTGCCAGCGCTCGCGCAGGCTGAACTCCACGCGGCGCACCTTGTAACTGGCCGTGAGCGACACGTTAAAGCGGTGACGCACGCCCCAATAGCTGGGTCGCCAGTTGTTGTAACTCATGTCGTCATTATAAGTGATTTCCTCTCGGTTGTTATCGAAGAGCAGGTTATAGCCACCGCTGGCCTTGAGCCACGGCAACAGTTTATAGCTGACCGATGCCCCTAGACTCACTCGCTCGGCAGTGCGGAAATCATTGCGAGAGCGGAATTCGGCTTCTATGCTCACGTTCAGGCCCTTACGCATCTTGCGCGACGCCTCGGCCGACAAAATCAAGCCTGAGTCATCAGCCTGCAGCCCCGTCGGCATCAAGGCCGTGAACAAGAGCAGCAGCAGAATCAGCCGTTTTCTTTTACATCTTGCCATTCGTCTCTATGGATTTTTAACGTATCACTGATTTGTTTGTCGGCGATACCGTTATTTTCATACTCTATCTTGATGATTGCACTGTCCTTGAGGAAATCCACCGAACCAATGCTCAACTTGGTGATGTTCAAGCCCGTCCGCTTGGCCAAATCCTCAAGCAGATCTTCGCGGCGCTCGGGTGTAATCAGCTCGATGCGATCATACAGGATGAGCTTGCTGGCCAGGTTCTTGCGCAGTACAAAAGTCTCAAACATCCAGATGAGCAACGCTATCGCCAGGTTGGGAATCAGCAGTTCGACAAAGCTGAGCGAGTCGGCCAGGGCATTGATCACCGAGAGGCTGATTACGCCAAACATATAGGACATCTCGCGCACGGGAATCGTCTCGGTGCGGTACCTGAGCACGCCGAAGATGGCGAACAGACCCAAGGCAAAGCCGATCTTCACCTTCACACTGCCCAGCAGATATATCAGGAAGAAAATGCTCACACTCAGCAACACGAGCGTGAAGAAATAGTCGCGGCGATGTGTCTTGCGGTAATAGAGGAAGTGCACGATGAACCACAGCACCAGCATGAAGAAACCGAAACGAATCAACATCTCCATGACGCCAGCTTCATCAATCCACCTGAAGTTCATCCCCTTGGAGACGGCCTCATGCACGACATCGGCAGCCCCGTCTTCCAATCCTGTTAAATCCTGTAGAAGAAACATAATATCAATCTCTTTTTTGGTAGTTAATAATCGTGAAATGTATCCTGTGTTTTATTGGTTCAACATGCGCTCAATCATGTGGAGGCGCTCCTTGAAGTTATTGCGTTTCAACGAGGGATTGGTCAAGGCCGACCCCATGCAGTACTTGCTGAAACCGCTGGGCTTGATGCGCAGCTCGCGCAGCATCCCCAGCACTGGCGACGGCTGCAGGCCGTCACGCTTCAGCTCGATGATGGCCAGCCCCGTCAGGTCGGCATCCCTGCCCGTGACCAGGTTGTGGAAACACAGGTCGGTGTCGATGGTCAAGCGCTCGGTCTTGGCCTTGTTGACCAGCGTGATGCGGTGAAAATGGTTCTCCATGTGCTCGGTCAGGATGGTCGGGTCGTAGCGCAGATGCTTGCGCAGGAACGCGTCATAGGCCCTGTATTGCTCATCCTGGCGCTGGAACCTGATGTCATGGTCGGGGTGCAAAGGGTCAAATCCCACCATATCGACACGCTTTTTCTTGGTGCGGCCATGGTTGTTCTTGGTCTTGACCTCCAAGAAGTTGAGACCCGAGTCCACATAGGAGCGGATGCGCAGCTTCTGGCGCCCGGCGTGCCCGTTCTGGTGCACGATGTACATGTTGTTGTCGGGCGTGTCAAAATAGGCCGTGTAATAATTGGCATTGCGAATGCCCTCATTCTCCTGGATGCGGTAATCGTCCTTGGCTAGCATCAACAGCAGTTTTAGCCGATCAACCGTCGTGACAAACTTGGTGTCAGTGCGGTTCATCAGTTTAATGCCACTCATCTCATCAAGGGATATAGGCTGAAACGATGTGATGATACTCTCCATGAAAATCAGCGCAAATATAGTCAATTAAATGTAATCTCAAGCCTATTATGGTTTTATATCATGCAAAATTCAACAAATTAATGGTTTCCATCAACTAAAAAGGTTAGAGGCGTCAGGTTTTAGGCGTTAGGGAGGCATCCGCTCTGTAGGGCCTCGCCTTGGCGTGGCCGCTCCCAACCCCACGCTAAGGCGCAAAGCCGCAAAGGTCGTGTTTAAACTATTTTTCACGTGAATTGCCGTGAATTGATCATTAATTAATGGATAATTCATGGTAATTAATGTAAAAAAAGGGGATTGCTCGCAGGGCGGGCAGGTGTTAGGCTTTAGGGGCATCCGCTCTGTAGGGCCTCGCCTTGGCGTGGCCGCTCCCAACCCCACGCTAAGGCGCAAAGCCGCTGATTATTTTACCCAGCGGGCCATAAACGAACACGGTTCACCTCTAGAAATCAGCATCATAAAGAAGAATCCCCTACCGCGGTGATTGCGGCAGGGGATTGTTAGATAAATGAGTCCCGAAAGACGCTTGGCCAAACCGTGATGAGCCCAAAAGACTAGTTCATCGGGGCCATGTCGAAGCCCAGACGGACACCGTCGAACTGCTTGCTCAGGTCGCCAACCGTCTGCAAGGTGGTGTTACCGCTCACGGCAGCAATGGCCTGAAGGACCTTGAGCAGGTTCTTGCTCTCGAAGGTGAACGCCAGGCCGCGGGTCGTGCGGGTCACATAGACGTTGGAGCTGAAGAGCATCGTTTTCACCTTGATGGTGGAGTTGGTCGGGTCATAGGTATAGGTGCCGCTCAAGGGGATACCCCTGAAGTTGGCGGAAAACTGATGGTCCTGGGTGAACTGGAGCTGGGTGTTATTGGAGTTGATGCCCAGCGTGTTGTAAACAGGCAACAGTTTCTCCTTGCAGGTCTCGGCAGCAACAGCACCGCCAGCCTTGGCCAGCAGGTTCTCGCTGGTAAAGGCGCAACCGGGCTCGGTATAGTACCACGCGCCATACAGGTCGCTCTCATTGATCTTCACGCTACCGATGACCAGACCCAAGAGGCCATCAACCGTGTTACCGCCCAAGCCGCCTAACACACCGCCCAGCACGCCGCCCAGGATATCACCCAATCCGCCGCCCTGGCCTGTGCCGTTACCTGTTGATTCACCGCCCAGCACGCCCAGCAGGTCTGTGTTACAACCTGAGCAGAGCAGCATCAATGCTGCCAGCACTGTAGTAATAATTTTCTTCATAGTTCAATATCTTATTGGTTTATAATCATGTTTATCATTGGCAAATATATAGCTTTTTGGTGAAACATCAATGTTTTTGGTGATATTTCTTTATTATGCGGCGAGATGGAGGTCACAGCAGCAGGTCGCCCTCGGCCACGATAACGCTATCACCGCCAACCCAGATGCTGCCATCGGCATGGAGGGTGGTAGCGACCACCGAGGGGCGCTGCATGGCCTCGCCCTGCATGAAGCGGCACTCGTCGCCGGCAGTGACGCGCCCACGGCGTTGCAGATAGTGGGTCAACGCGGCATTGGCCGTACCGGTAGCCGACTCCTCGGGCACGCCATAGAGCGGCCCGAAGTTGCGCACATGGGCCGTGTAGCCGTCATCGGCCAGGGCAAAGGCATGCACCCCGACCACATCGAGTTCCTCGCTCAAGGCTGAGAGGGCGGCCATGTCAGGCTGCAAGGCGTTGAGCGACTCCAGGTCCTTGACGGGCATGATGATGTCGGGCAAGCCGGTAGAAACCACCTCGATGGGCAGGTCAGGCCACTGGAGCGTCGATCCACCAGCCATGATGCGGTGCAGGCGCTCAGGGTCAACTCGCTTGTCAACCACCGTGGGGGTTGCCATCTGCATCATCACCTGGCGGTCAATGCTCACCTTGAGGTCGCCTGCCAGCGTGTGATTGACAATGGGCCGTTCATCACTGATCAGGCCACGTTGCCACAGCATGCCAAAGGTCGCAATCGTCGCGTGCCCGCACAAGTCCACCTCGCTGCACGGCGTGAAGTAGCGCAGGTGGAACTCGTCAACGGCCTGCCGCTGCACAAACGCGGTCTCGCTATAACGCAACTCGGCAGCAACCTGCTGCATCACCCGCTCGCTGGGGAATGTGTCCCCAACAAGCACCACGCCAGCGGGATTGCCACCGAAGGGCTCTCGCGTAAAGGCGTCAACGATAAAGTATTTTAACCTCATGACTCAATTATGATGATTTATTGTCTTTTCTTGGCTCCATGTGGATGGTGACATGGGTGGCGCTGCCAAAGCGCTGCTTGAGTTCACGCTCAATGGCGGTGGCGCGCTCATGGGCCTCGGTCAACGACAAGCGACCGTCCATGCGCACGTGGGTCTCGATGGCGATGTGGTTACCGATGCGGCGGGTGCGCAGGTTGTGCGGCTCAAACACGCCCGGGAAAGAATTGATGATGCCCTCGATCTCTTGCTCGGTCTCGGCGGGCAGTGAGCTCTCGGTCAACTCGCCGACACTGTTTTTAAGCAGCCCGATGGACACCTTGACCAACATCAGGCCCACCACAATCGAGGCCAACGGGTCCAGCACGGTCCAGCGGTCACCCAACAGGATAGCGCCGCCAATGCCGATGGCAGCCCCGATCGAGGACAAGGCATCGCTGCGGTGATGCCATGCGTTGGCGATGACGGCCTGGGAATCGAGCGACTTGCCGTGGTGGATGGTGTAACGGAACAGCGCCTCCTTGACCACGATGGACAACAGGGCCGCCCACAGTGCCAACCGGCCAGGTGCCTCAAGCTGGGAGCCTCCGAGCCAGTCCACAAACTTCAACACGCCCGACACGATGATGCCTGTCGCAGCAGCCACGAGGGCCAAACCGATAAAGAACGAGGCAAACGTCTCAAACTTGCCGTGGCCATAGTCGTGGGACTCATCCTGAGGCTTGGCGCTGATTTTCACAAACACCAGCACAATCAGGTCGGTGAGGAAATCTGACAACGAGTGAACCGCGTCGGCAATCATCGCCGAACTGTGGCCCAGCGTGCCAGCAATGAACTTGAAGGTCAGCAGCACGACATTGCCCACGCTGCCCACAAGCGTCACCTTGTATATTTCATTCTCTCGTTTCATCTTAGTGCCTCATGTCAGCAATAAAGCCGCAAAGTTGTAAAATGTTTTTGAAATACGCAATAATTCCCGTTCTGATAATCAAAGTATTTTCCTGTTATTGCAATAATTAAAAAAATAGTTGTAATTTTGCGATGAGTAGTACTATCGTTTTGGTACCCATAATAAGTTCCCCTGTAGATTAATCACTAAAAATATAAAGATTTTATGAGGCATTATCTGAAGAATCTGGAGGACACTATCCGCAATCATTGGAACCTGAAAGCCCTGTGTGACTACGGCGGTGACAACTTTACCTATGCCGATCTGGCTAAGAACATTGAGCTGTTCCGCATCTTTTTCTCGACTACCGGCATTGGCAAGGGCGATAAAATTGCCATCTGCGCGCGCAATTCAGCCCGTTGGGCCATGACTTTTTGGGGAGTCAATGTCAATGGGCGCGTGGCCGTGCCCCTGCTGGCCGACTTTCATCCCGACAACGTCTCCAACCTGACGAACCATTCAGACAGCGTTCTGCTCTTCGTCGACGATGATATCTGGGCGAAACTCAATCCCGACGATATGCCCAACCTCAAGGCGGCCATCAACGTCAAGGACGGCAAACTGCTGTGGCACCGCGACAAGGGCGTTGCCCAGGCCTGGGAACAACGCGAGGACGCTTTCGCCCAGCAACACCCCGACGGCATGTCGCCCGAGCATGTCGCTTTTAACACCGACAATGGCAACGATTTGGCCATCATTAATTACACGTCAGGCACCACCGGTAACCCCAAGGGCGTGATGCTCACCTATGACGCCATGTCCGATACCGATGACTTTGCCAACAGCCATTTCCCGAATACGCCTGGCCAAACCATCGTCTCGATGTTGCCCCTTGCCCACATGTACGGATTGGCCATCGAGTTCATCCACCCCAATGTGGATGGTGTGACGGTCTATTTCCTTGGGAAGACCCCATCGCCCACTACCCTACTCAAGGCCATGCAGGACATCAAGCCCTATATGGTGGTCACGGTACCGCTGGTGATGGAAAAGATCTATGCCAATTCCATCAAGCCCGCGATGGAGAAGCGCAAAAAGCTGCTCAACATTCCCGGCATGAATTTAATCGTCTATCGAATCATACGCAAAACAATCCTGCGTGTATTCGGCGGACAAGTGCAATGCTTCATCATGGGCGGCGCGGCACTCAACCCCGATGCCGAGCAATGCTTCAAGAAAATCCGCCTGCCCTATACCGTGGGCTATGGCATGACCGAAGCCTGCCCCTTGCTGGGATATGAATGGTGGACCGACTTCGTCCCGGGCTCTTGCGGAAAACCGATCCATGAGCTACGCATTGACTCTGAAGACCCCGAAAACATTCCGGGCGAGATCCAGGCGCGCGGCCGCAACCTCACCATCGGCTATTACAAGAACCCCGAAGCCACCGAGGCCTCCTTCACCGAGGACGGATGGTTCCGCACGGGTGACCTCGGCGTGATAGACAAGGACGGCAACATCTTTATCCGTGGCCGCATCAAGTCGATGATCCTCAACTCCTCGGGACAAAACATCTACCCCGAAGAGGTCGAGGCCGTTCTGTCCAACTGCGAGTATGTTGACGAGTGCCTTGTGGTCGATCGCAACGGCAAGATTGTGGCCCTGGTATATTCCGACCTCCCTAAGGATATGGACGAAGAGACCCGTGCTGCCATTCCGGGCAATATCCGCGATGCAGCCAACAAGTCCCTGCCGGCCTACAGCAAGATCTCAAAGGTGGAAATGGTAAACGCCCCATTTGAGAAAACGCCCAAAATGAGCATCAAGCGTTTCCTCTACCACTAAACCATTGAAGCGAGATTTAGTGGCTCAATTGACCAAAAGATTTTCAAAATAACACCTCTCCCGCTTGAGTGCGGGAGAAGTGTTTAATTCATTCCTCGAGCCTGAACTCCAATTCCTCCAAATCGTCTCCAATATCATTATCCATCCATGACGGCTCGGTACAAACTCCAACCACGTAGAGAATAAGCCATTCAATAAGCTTCCACACACCATCTACTTGGTAATATATGGTGAGGTAAGGGAGCCAGATTAAAAGAGTTATGCCAAGAAAATTTCTTATCTGGACCCACTTTCTCAACCTTTGGGCAAATGGAAGATACTGCTTGGGGCTGGCAGCAAGATTCATGTCGCTAATCAATTTTTTATTGATTATGAAGGACACAAAGTACATCAACACAAAGGCCCCAACCACGATGGCCCCTAGCCTCCAATTCACATATATCTTTTCGTCCCACTCCACTACCATAAGCACTAGCAGAGCCCCAGTCCAAACAGCCAGGCTGTACTTTGCATCATCTTCTGGACGACTGATTCTAAAGACTACAAAGCCGCACACCACAATGGTCCAAACTACGATGCTCCCTAGCCACAAATTCACATACGTCTTGCCGAACCAATCTAGGGCAACAAGCACTAAGAAAATCACAGTGTAATAGAGCAGGCTAATCTTATCCTTCTTGAGAAACAACTTCTCGGTCTTGATGCTGATGTCCCGGCACAACTCCTTAGGTGTTCTTTCCTTGTAAGGAATATATGTTTCTTCTCGTTCCATAATACGATTGCCAGGTCCTTAAGTCCGTCGCCTGAAGGTCAGAACCTCTTAAATCCTTTCACGCGACCCTTTATTCTATTATACTACTCTACTATATTCCCTGCAAAAATCATTCCACCTTCACTAGATAGCTTGAGTAAGCTTGAGTAATCGAGAACGTCAGCGATGCCCCGTGCGCGGATGCCATCAGAAATATCAGACTTTTCAGTTGTTTGAAGTCCATTCTCGGTCAGCAGGGGCTGGTCTTTACGATTTGATGTGGCCAATGGGTTATTGGTCGGGAAGCGATTTCTTGTATTTCCGGTACACGCTTTTCAGCTGTTTGTCAATCTCATTGACTGGTCGGTTGAGTTCGCTTAACCCCACCTCGTAACGAAGGGTGGTCTCAGGGTCCTTCTTTTCATGATATTTCACGATGAGCTTCAGCGTGGGGATACGATATCGCAAGACAGTCTTGAACCTCACCTGTTCACAGTCAGCAAAGGGTACCTTTGTTGCCGAGCCGTCAGTGCCGTAGAAGACAAAGAAGTCAGCACCGACAGCAAATGCGGGTATATCGTGACGTGTTTTAGCGGCTTTCCTGAACGATTCGATAGACGACAGTATCACAGCAAGCGTCATTATGCCATAGACAATAAGTATCACGTAACCATGCCAGTCATGGAACATGAACGACAGATCCCAATGCACAAAACTGTACACCCCGAAAGCGACAAACAACACTGACAGGATGGTAAAGAATACCGCCTTTGTAGCCGCCAACCCCCGGCGGTAATAGTATTGATGTAATATCTCCATAACTTTAACTATAATCTAGCCCCGACGGGGTCACATCAAAGTGCCCCTCACTTTCACCAGAACAACCATCACATAATTCCATCCACAACCACAAAGATACACAATCTTATTAAATTATGGAAATCAGACGTCCTATTCAAAAATAATTGAAATTTTTCTATGATTTATTTGGCTGTTAATAGAAATATTTCTATCTTTGCAGTGTAAAATGATATAAACAAGACTACATTTATGAAATATAAAGAATTTCACCGCAAGGTTGTCGCTGCTGGATGGAAGTTTGATCATGCCGAGGGCAGTCACTACTTTTATATCAAGAACGGTCAGCTATCAGCACCTGTTCCCTACCATGGCTCGAAGGAAATTCCTGAGCCACTAAGAAAGAAGATAGCGAAACAGATGGGAATTTAACTCCTTCGCTATCCATTAAAATGAAGCATTACCAATAATAACTAAAACCAATCATGGAAGAAACGAAAAAGAAAATCATTATTAACATCTGCGCGAGCCAAGATCACTTTGGCGCCTATAGCGTCAATTGCGAAGGCATCTATGGAGCTGGTGATACCATCGACGAGGTGAAAGCCGATGTGGAAAATGCCATCGCATTAATCAAAAAGAATCTGCCCGAAAATCGCTGGCCCGAAGAGATTAAGGGCGAATATGAATTAGAGTGGCACTATGACACTCAGAGCCTATTGTTACACTACGGCACATTGATGTCACTGGCAGGACTTGAACGCATCACAGGCGTACATCAAAAACAGTTGTGGGCCTATATGCATGGTCGCAGCAAACCCCGCCGCCCCCAAGCTGACAGAATTGAAGCCGGCCTACACCGCTTTGGCCAGGAATTGTCATCCCTGTCAGTCTTCTGCTAAGAGAAATGATTTATATAATTCTTTGACTGCGCCCCGTGACCATATATTTGAGTTACGGGGTTCTTTATAAAAGATATAACTAAAGGTACTAGCATTTCTTGCTAATCTCAAAAATAATGACGAAATTTGCGTATTCAATAGATTTATTTTCATTCATAAAAGACTTATTATGAAACACATTATAGCGATATTTCTAGTTTTCATCAGCTGCTTAAGTATTAATGCTGAGGTTAGGATACATATGGAACATGAGGGTGGAGTTTATAAGGTTCCTTGTGAGGTTAATGGGCTGAAACTCAAGTTTATTTTTGATACAGGTGCCGCCAGTGTTTGCATCTCACAAACATATGCTGAAATGATGCTTGAGAATGGGTATCTCCATGATTCAGATATATTGGGATCATCTCAATCTACTCTTGCAGATGGGCGTACTGTTGATAATGTCGTCATAAACCTGCGAAATGTTGAGATTGGTGGCCTCACTTTAAACGATGTGAGCGCAGTCGTAGTTCCAACTCAGAATGCACCACTGCTTCTCGGTCAATCCGTAATTCAACGTTTAGGAAAGGTATCTATTGAGGGACAATACCTTGTAATTCATAATGCCAACAATTACACTGAGGAGGAATTAGATGCAATTTTTGAAAAAGCAGAAAAACTGCTTGACAATAACAAGAATTTACAAGCTCTTGAATCGTATAGAATCATTTATGAGGCTTATGGTGATGAGACAAACCCGTGGGTCTTGTTTAATATGGGCATTTGTTATGCTAGGCTGGATGACAGAAATTCTTCTATAAAATGTTACTTGAAGGCAATCGAGTTAGCTGATGGTGAGGATGATGAAAACGATGTTAAATTTGAAGCATACTATAAATTAGCCGTGGCATATTATTTTCTGAATGACGCAGATAAAAGTATAAATTACTATATTGCTGCGGCTGAATATACTGAAACTCCAGCATTGAAAGCTGAATGTTATATTCCAATCGCCGATTATTATACATTGGAGTCGTATTTCAAAGCTATTGAATACTACCAAAAGGCAGAAATGATTTACGATTCATCACACGATATTGACTTTTTGACTAAAGCGCGTTTATACGACAAGATAACCACATGCTATTTGATTAACGAACGTTATTCAAAAGGTATAGAGTATTGTGATAAAACTATCAATTCATATAATTCCGCTATGAAAAATAATCGTCTTGATGAAAACGATCTCTTTCGTTACATAGATTCTTACCAAGCAAAGGGTGCCGCTTTACTCAAGTTGTCTAAGTACGATGACGCAATTGACGCCTTTAATACGGTTAAAGAAAAACTAAAACAATATGATAATCAATTTACTGAAAAATGGAGATTTGATGCTCTAAAAAATGCTGCAAATAGAATGCTATCATCATGCTATGAGGAATTAACAAAGAATTGATGTTTTACCTTATTACTCATTATCACTGACCTATCATGAATGACATCGTTAATGATATAAAAAAAGAATTCCTCATTCAAGCGCTCAAGCAATCGATAAGAGCCACTTTTCATCCTTTTATAGCAGAAAAGTATTGTCAACAAATAGATGATGTAACGCATTTTGCAAAATGGTTAGAAACGATACAGAAATCTCAAAGGTAATTGTATGATAAATTAAATAATGCGCTATGCTACACGTACAAGATTCTCCATATATCAAGAACATCCACTATGACAGTTCTGATGATTTCATCAAAGCCATCTCATACGGAGGAGAGTTGTATAATTTGTTTGATAACCATTTCATTTTTCGAGGGCACTCAACTGATAGATATGTATTAGTTCCGACTGCACTTAGAGGCAATTTGGTTCTCGAAAACATAAAGAATTTTGAGTCATTGTCTGATGAAGAACAAAGGAAATTAGCAATTCATGCTGAAACGGAACTAGGCCAAATTCAACAAGAATATAAATTGCTAGAAGAGTTCTTTAGAGCCTGTGATTTTTCTGGCCTTTATGTTCCTGAAATTGAATCACTGCGCAATTCATTTTATCCAGGTGTAGATGTAGAACAATTGTTTTTAAAATCAGAATGGATACCAGAAAAGTATTGGGAACTGGCTGCCCTTGCCCAGCACTATGGAGTCAAAACGCGTTTGCTCGACTGGACTCATGACATTTATGTCGCTTTATATTTTGCCTCTTCAGGTGTTTACAATGATCCAAAGGAAAGGTTCAACCCAATTAAAGCATTACAAGCCCGTAAGAATGGAGAAATCTATCCTCCAAAATATAATATGGAGATATGGGCTTTGAACATTGATGTTGTGATGGCTAAACCGATGAAGATACCATTAAGGATTATACAGCCAAGGTATCATAGTAATAATAATCTTTGTGCCCAAAAGGGTATGTTCACATTTTGGGAATCATTCTACCCAGGATTGTTAGACAATGAGGGGAAGATGAAACTTAATCATAAGCCAGAAACCGATAGGCGGTCGCTAGACGAACAACTCGACTCTTATTTAAAAAATAATAAGGCTGAAGAACGGATTTACCTTTACCAAATTACAATCCCACAAGATACCGCATCTTGCATTTATACTCACATTGAGAAAATGGGTTATAATGCTTCAACCATATATCCTGGCTATAAAGGAGTGGCAACATTCCTCAAAGAGCATCACGAAATCCATAGTTAGATGAAGTAAATTATAAAAGTATCACATTGAACTGCCCATATAGGTGGGGCGGTCGAGGTTGCGGTAGGCGATGGCTTCCATGATGTGGTGGTCGAGGACGTCGGCGGTGCCTTCGAGGTCGGCGATGGTGCGGGCAACCTTGAGGATGCGGTCATAGGCCCTCGCGCTCATGTTCATGCGTTCCATGGCGTCTTTCAACTTCTCGAGGCCGGCGGCGTTGGGTTCGGCGTATTTGTGCAGGAGGGACGGGGTCATCTGGGCGTTGCAGTGGATGCCGGGTTCGTCCTTGAAGCGGCGCTCTTGGAGCATCCTGGCGGCGATGACGCGCTGGCGGATGGCGGCACTGGGTTCGCCTGGGGCCTTACTGGACATCTGGTCGAAATCGACGGGCTGGACTTCGATCTGCAGGTCAATGCGGTCGAGCAGCGGGCCCGAAATCTTGCTCATGTAATGGGTGCGTTGGTACTCGTTGCAAACGCATTTCTTCTTGGGATGCCCATAGTACCCGCATGGGCACGGATTCATGCTCGCCACGAGCATAAACGAGGCAGGGTATTCGGTCGAATATTTTGCTCTTGAAATCGATATAATCCTGTCTTCCAACGGCTGACGCATCACCTCTAAAACGGAGCGATTGAATTCAGGCAACTCATCAAGAAAGAGCACCCCATTGTGAGCCAGACTGATTTCCCCAGGCATAGGGAAACTGCCGCCGCCCACCAGGGCCACGGGCGATATCGTGTGATGGGGTGAACGGAACGGACGCATGGTCATCAGCGTCGTACCTCGCGGCAACTTGCCCGCCACGCTATGGATTTTGGTCGTTTCGAGGGCTTCGCTCAGCGTCAGTGGCGGCAAGATGGACGGCAATCGCTTGGCCATCATCGACTTGCCAGAGCCAGGGCTGCCCACCAGCAGGATGTTATGCCCACCGGCACATGCCACCTCAAAGGCGCGCTTGACGTTCTCCTGGCCCTTGACGTCGGCAAAGTCGTAAGGAAATACGCCCTGCGCCTTGGCAAACTCGGCGCGCGTGTCCACCTCCGTCGGCTCAAGCTGGACGGTCCCGTTCAAAAACCCGACCACTTGCCCCAGGTTATCGGCCGGCAAAATCTTCAGATGATTGACCACGGCCGCCTCCATCGCGTTATCCCGCGGCAGGATGAAACCATCAAGTTTGAGTTCACGGGCCAGGATAGCCATCGGCAGCGCCCCTTTAATCGGGCGCAGGCTTCCGTCAAGCGACAGTTCGCCCATGAGCATATAACGCCCCAGCAGGTCAGGATTGATCTTCTCATCGCCAGCGAGGATGCCAACAGCAAGCGGCAGGTCATAGGCCGACCCTTCCTTCTTGATGTCGGCCGGCGACATGTTGACCATCACCTTCTTGCCCGGGAAGTCATAGCCCGCCTGCTGCACAGCGCACCGCACACGCTCGGCACTCTCCTTGACGGCGATATCGGGCAAACCGATGACCATGAAGCCCGAGCCCCAATCGACCGTCACCTCAATCTCTACCTTGATGGCATCGATGCCCTGAACAGCAGCCGCTATTGACCTCGCTAACATAATCGTGTGGAGTTGTTTACCCTACTTGGCAACCAGGCTTAACGAGACCAGTGGGGCCGATGACCACGAGGCGTCCACCAGCGTCCTCGGCGCTCAGGATCATGCCCTGGCTCTCAATGCCCTTGAGTTTGCGCGGCGGGAAGTTGGCGATGAAGCAAACCTGCTTACCCACCAAGTCTTCAGGCTCATACCACTTGGCGATGCCGCTGATGATGGTGCGTCCGGCCATGCCATCATCAATGGTGAATTTCAACAGTTTGTCGGCCTTCTTCACCTTCTCGCACGCCACTACGGTGCCCACGCGGATGTCCAGCTTGGCAAAGTCATCGATGGTGCATGACGTGGTGACGGGCTTGGGCTTGAAGTTGTTGATGATGTTCTCCTGCTTGATGCGCTCCAAACGTTGGATTTGGGCGTCGATCACGTCGTCCTCAATCTTCTCGAACAACAGCACGGGCTGCTCCAACTGGCGACCTGTGGGCAGGATGTCTATGTCGCCCAGGCGGCTCCAATCCACCTTCTCCATGCCAATCATGCTGCGCAGCTTGGCTGAGCTGAAAGGCAGGAACGGCTCAAAAGCGATGGCCAGATTGGCCGTGATTTGCAGCGCCACATGCATGATAGTCTCCACGCGCGCCATGTCGGTCTTAGCGAGTTTCCAGGGCTCGGTGTCGGCAAGGTACTTGTTGCCGATGCGCGCCAGGTTCATCGCGTCCTTCTGAGCCTCGCGGAAGTGGAAGTGCTCGATGTTGTCGCTCAAGGTGGCTTTCACGTTCTTGAACTCCTCGATGGCCTCGCGGTCCATGTCGGTGAGTTCGCCCACCTGGGGCACGATGCCGCCACAGAATTTGTGGGTCAGCACCAGGGCACGGTTCACGAAGTTGCCCAGGATGGCCACCAGCTCGTTGTTGTTGCGGGCCTGGAAATCCTTCCAGGTGAAATCGTTGTCCTTGGTCTCGGGGGCATTGGCGGTGAGCACATATCGCAGCACGTCCTGCTTGCCCGGGAAGTCCTTGAGGTACTCATGCAACCACACAGCCCAGTTGCGGCTGGTCGAAATCTTGTCGCCCTCAAGGTTCAGGAACTCGTTGGCAGGCACGTTGTCGGGCATCACATAGTCGCCGTGGGCCTTCATCATCGTGGGGAAGATGATGCAGTGGAACACGATGTTGTCCTTGCCGATGAAATGAATCAAGCGCGTGTCCTGCTGCTGCCACCATTGCTGCCACGTGCCCCAGCGATCGGGCTGGGCATCGCACAACTCCTTGGTGTTGCTGATGTAACCGATGGGTGCGTCAAACCACACATACAGCACCTTGCCCTCGGCACCCTCAACGGGCACGGGAATGCCCCAATCCAGGTCACGGGTCATGGCACGGGGCTGCAGCCCGTTGTCGAGCCACGACTTGCACTGGCCATAGACATTGGAGCGCCACTCCTGATGGCCCTCGAGAATCCACTCCTTCAGCCAACCCTCATATTCGTTCAGGGGCAGGAACCAGTTAGTCGTGTCTTTCAGAACAAGGGGGTGGTCGCTATCCTTGGCATGCGGGTTGATCAGCTCAGTGGGATCCAGGTCACGTCCACAGCCGTCCTCACACTGGTTGCCTTTAGCGGCGGGATGGTGGCAATAGGGACACTCGCCCTCCACGTCACGATCAGTAAGGAACTTGCCCTCCTGCTCGTCATAGAACTGCTTGGTCGTCTTCTCGATGAGTTTGCCCTCGTCATAGAGTTTGCGGAAAAACTCGGCCGCGAACTGGTGATGCGTCTTGGAGGTAGTGCGGCTATAGATATCGTATGAGATACCAAATTCATCAAACGAATCCCTGATTAACTCGTGGTAGCGGTCAACAACCTGCTGAGGAGTGATACCCTCCTTGCGGGCGCGTTGGGTCACGGGCACGCCATGCTCGTCGCTGCCGCCCACAAACAGCACATTCTCGCCCTGCAGACGCAGGTAACGCACATAGATGTCGGCGGGAACATAAACGCCAGCCAAGTGGCCGATGTGAACAGGACCGTTAGCATAGGGCAACGCCGTCGTTACCAGCGTGCGCGCAAATTTCTTCTCTTTCTCCATTTTATCGTGATTTTAATTTTAATTATCCTTGTTGAGCCTGCAAAGTTACTAAAAAGATTGCACATTGTGACGCTTATCAATAAAGTAGGCGAATAAACCATCATTTTTTCTCTATTAATGCGTCAGTGGCAGCATTTTTGATGCTTTTGGCATTGTTTTTACTGTTTTTAGGCAGTTTTTCATTGCCATGTCAAGAAAAAATGGTAATATTGCTTGCTGAAACATAATTAATCTCTCCTATTGATATGAACAACAACTATGATCCAAAGGCTATTGCCCAAACTATTGACCTCAACGAACTGTATGACTTGGACATCACCATCGCCAAGTTTATCCTACCCCGCCTGATGGCGTACAAGCAGCACTACGAGCGCACCCCGCGCATGACAATGACCCGCGAGGAGTGGGAAGAAATCCTCGACAAGATGATTTACGCCTTTGAGCGCATCGCTTGCCAAACCGAGGAAGATACCCCCGAGTACAAGGCCTACATCAAGGCCATCTGGAACAACGAGGAAGACCTGGGCGACCTCAAGCGTGCCGCCAAGGCCTCACTCAAGCCCATTAGCGAGGGCCTGTCGCTCTACCACAAGTACTATCGCAGCCTGTGGTGGTGAGTTGTTGGGTTAGAGGTTAAAGGTTAAAGATTGGCTGAAGCCTAAAATGCAATTTCGAGGCCTAAGGTCCGTTATTAAAGAAAAAAACAGGTAATTGACGATGAAACGGACGTTATTATTGCTCATGGCCATGCTGATGCTGTCTCCTGCCGCTATGCGAGCCCAGGACAGTGAATCTATCTACAGCGGCTGGGGCGCCGGCATTCAGCTAGGTGCAGGCGCAATGCTACCCACCGGATCACTAGCCGATGAGTTCAAGGCTTGTGCCTTATTCACCGGCGGACTCACAGTGGAGTACAGCCGTGCGCGCCTCAAGATAGACCTCACCTATAGCCAGCCCTCGTTCAAGAACGATAACCCCTACGCCGTCTATGACGACGAGGGGCGTAACCTGCAGCTCAACGGCACGGCAAGCTCGACCTCACTCGGTGTGAGTTTTCAGTTGGGATACACCGTGTGGCAAAGCGGCAAGTTGAGGGTCACCCCCTGTGTGGGCGTGAACTTCAACCGCCTGAACTGGGACATCAACCACATCAAGTGGGAAGCCGACGAGCAAGGAGACGATAAACCCCTCATCGACGATGTGACCGATGTGCACGAGAGCTCCACGGGCTTAACAGCCAGCGTGGACTTTGACATCAGGCTCGGCGGCAAGTTTGTCGACATCGGTAGCGGCAGCAGCCACTACACGTCGTCGGTGCGCGTCACACCGTTCATCACTCATGCGGGCTACAGCAACCTGTCGCCCTCGGTCAAGGGCAACTGGATAGGCCTCGCCGTCAGTTACTCCGGCCTCTTCCGCCTCATTTCCCGATGAGAGGACACTTAATGGATTTAGCTTTGCACAATTTTTTCATAAAATTGGCGGCGCCTCAACCATCAAAATAAACTTTATGGTCTTCGGCTTGCACAATTTTTTCATAAAATTGGCGGCGCCTCAACCATCAAAATAAACTTTATGGTCTTCGGCTTGCACAATTTTTAACAAAGATTTCTTGCTAGGATTCATTTCTTTACTCTATTTTTGCCGCGAGAAATGAAACGCTTACTCCTCATATTAGCTATCGCCGTGACCATGACGGCTTTATCGGGCGCCCAGGCGCACGCCGCACCCGCTGTGGAGGATCCTCTCGACAACATCGAGTTGCCATCGGTCTTGCAGAAGACCTTTGCGGGCTACTACCACTTCATTGAGCCCTCGACAGGCGACACCCTCGCCATGGTCGTCTTCAATCCCATCATCATCTATCCTCGCGAGCGCTTCCGCAATAAGGCCGAGGAGAAACTGTACTGGAAGACCGTGCGCGATGTCAAGAAGACCCTACCCTATGCCAAGCTCATCAGTAGCACGCTGCTCGAGACCTATGAGTACATTGACACCTATCAGAACCAAAAGCAAAAACAGGCCTATCTCAAGCGCTTTGAGAAAGAGTTGTTCAACCAGTACAAGCCCCAGATGAAGAAGATGACCAAGAGCCAAGGCAAGATGCTCATCAAGCTCATCAACCGCGAGACCAACCAGAGCAGCTACAGCATCCTCAAGGCCTTCCTGGGCACTTTCAGAGCAGGTTTCTGGCAGACCTTCAGCAAATTCTTCGGCGCCAGTCTCAAGGCCGGCTACCATCCTAACAAGGACAAGCAGGACGCCATGATCGAGCGCATCTGCATCCGCGTCGAGCAAGGCGCCTTATAATCCCATATTCTTGCCCCTATTAAAAAAGGTAATTTTTTATTTTTTTACCTGATTTCCTTTATATACTTGTCAATATTAACTATTTTTGCACTATAAATAGAGGATATATGGATTTATATTTCCCTATTTCATTCACTCTTTTGTCATAGGAACGTTGTGCTTTATTCTTGCTAATGAGGCATGGGCAGTCCCCGTTTCTGTTTTGTTTTAACCCCCTTTGGCCCAAGGGACTGGAGCCAGAGAAAAAGTTTAATTAATTCATCATTTTTTATGAAAAACTTTCGTTTACCTAAAGTCCTGCTTTTGCTGCTTGGCATGACGTTTGCGCTGTGCGCAAATGCACAAAGCAATTACAAGTTGGTTGTGTGGGAGAAGGGCGGTGCCGTTGTCGGCAACTATGAGCTCACCTACACTCCCAAGGTAACCTTCACCGAGACCGAGATGATCATCACCACCTCGCTCGCCGACGTGTACTACTATGGTCTGCCCAACATGTGGAAATTGACCTATGAATCCGTTCCCACTAGCGTGAACAACATCCTGGCTGATAACAATGCCATGCAGTTCACCGGCGACGCCATCGTCTTCCCCGCCCTCGAGGCTGGCAGTAATATCGCTGTCTATGGCGCTAACGGCGTTATGGTGCTCAACAAGACCGTCAGCAGCGCTGGCGAGTACGCATTCCCCATCTCAAGCTTGAGCCAGGGCGTGTATATGGTTAATGTGAATGGTAAAACCTATAAAATCGTGAAGAAATGAAAAAGTATATTTTGACTCTGGCCCTCGGAATGGCTTGCGCCATGGGCTTCGCACAGGATTATGTGATCGTTAACCAGGGTACCACCGAGCACAAGTACCTCCTCAAGGAGGTGACCGCCATCAGCCACACCGCCGATGCAGTGACCATCGAGCAGGGTGAGGCACGTTACACCTATCCCGTTGTGGATGTGGACAGCATCACCTTTGTTGATGCCCAGGAGCAGGTAATGCCCGACAATCCCTTTGATCCCTACATGCCCATCTATGATGGTGACACGCCTCCCAACATCGAGGGTTGCTATCTGAATAGCCCGAATATCCTCTATTATTCTAACCTTTCATGGGATTATCCTGGCGATAGCTATGCTGACAGGTACCTGAGGTTCTATAACCAGGATATGATTAACAATACTGTTGATTATGAAAGTATTCAGAATACTTCTAGTGAATACTCCATATCTTCTTATGTAACTGGATCAGGCAATAATTTCACTGTATTCTTCAATATCTTAGGTTCCTATGATGATGGCACTACCTATAAGCAGCTTAAGGCTATCTCAGGAACTATAACCGAAGACGGCATTGCTAACCTGTACTATGGCTTCTACATGCAAGATAAGTACGATCCCTACAATCAATTGGTTGAAGTAGGTACCATGCGTATCTTCAAGGATAATGACGGCATGAGTTACAGAGTAGCTTGGCCTGGCATGACCCTCAAGAGCAATAACAACAACTTGCGCAACGAAACTGACAAATAATATAATCGTTAAGCGTTAAAACCATTATTTTTTACAGGGGCTGCCAATAGGCGAGCCCCTGTATTATTTCCCAGCACAACCGCCTACTCCCAAAAAAAAATAGTCTTCACATCATTGTTGTCCCTAGGAAAGAGCACCAAGGTTCCATAAGCGTTTCAATATCAATGCCGTTATGGCGTTTTTGCGTGATGGGCTTACTTTGAAGCCCGTTAGGGCTGGTCAGGACATAGGTAGGGATTCCGCTTCGCTCGTTTCAGTAGCAGGTATCCCCGGTTACTCAGATGACACCCTCCGGGTGTTTCGCCCGCATGAACAATCATCCCTGGGCACAACAAAACAAGTGGCAGTGGGCATCAGCCCGCCGCCACTTTCTTAGTTTGATAGTTTAGTTAATGATATAAAGGTATTGATCCTTAAGCTTATCCCAATCGTTTGAGCTTCACGGTGAAGTGGCGCATCAGCGGAGCTTCCCACTCGATGGCAACACCACGGGTGATCTCGTTGCGACGATCATAGACGTTCTTGAGGGCAGCTGCAATCACGTTCATGTGGTTGTCGGTGTAAACGCGGCGAGCGATGCACAGACGCAGCAGGTCAAGACCGCCAAAACGGTTCTCGCGGGTCACGGGGTCACGGTCGGCCAGGATGTAGCCAATCTCGCAACCACGGATGCCAGCCTCGAGATACAGCTCACAGGTCAGCGTCTGGGCGGGGAACTCCTCCTTGGGCACGTTGCACAGCACCTTGTCGGCGTCGATAAACAGGGCGTGACCACCCACGGGACGCTGATAGGGGATGCCATACTCGTCAAGCTTCTTAGCCAGATACTGTACCTGATGGATGCGGGTCTCGAGCATCTCAAACTCGGTGTTCTCGTCAAGACCTACTGCCAGAGCGTTCAGGTCACGACCGTTCATACCACCATAGGTGATAAAGCCCTCAAAGGGGATGCAGAACAACTTGGCACCCTCATACCAATCCTGGTTGTTGGTGGCGATAAAACCGCCCATGTTCACAACACCGTCCTTCTTGGCCGACATGGTCATGGCGTCAACATAGGAGTACATCTCGCGGGCAATCTCCTTAATGGTCTTGTCGGCATAGCCTTCCTCGCGGGTCTTAATGAAGTAGGAGTTCTCGGCAAAGCGGGCGCTGTCCATCACCACGGGCACGCCATACTTGTGGCACAGCTCGCAGGTCTCCTTGATGTTCTTCATTGATACGGGCTGTCCACCAACGGTGTTGTTGGTCACGGTCAGTACCATGAAGGGGACGTTACCCTTGTTCTCGCTCAGCACCTTCTCCAGCTTCTCGAGCGATACATTGCCCTTGAAGGGGATTTCGAGCTGAGTGTCCTTGGCCTCGTCGATGGTGACGTCGATAGCCTTAGCCTTGCGGGCCTCGATGTGACCCTTGGTGGTGTCGAAGTGAGCGTTACCGGGGATAACGTTGCCTTCCTTAACCAGATAGGAGAACAGCACGTTCTCGGCAGCACGGCCCTGGTGGGTGGGGATGACATACTTGAAGCCAAAGATGCGTTGTACAACGCTCTCAAACTTGTAGAACGAGGTAGCGCCAGCATAGCTCTCGTCGCCGAGCATCATCTCGGCCCACTGGCGGTCACTCATCGCGCCCGTACCCGAATCGGTCAAGCAATCGATGTAAACCTGCTCAGCCTTGAGCATGAAAACGTTGTTGTGAGCCTCCTTCAGCCACTGCTCACGCTCAGCACGGGTGCTCTTGCGCAGCGGCTCGATCATCTTGATTTTCCAAGATTCTGCAAATGGTAATTCCATTGATTATCAATTATTTAGGTTAAACTTTTTCGACAGTTTTTGGTAAAAATTGAGCCCCTTAAAAAGGTAATTATATTCAATTTTTATGCAAAGTTACGGCAACTTGGCGAACTGGCAAAATATCAGCCCGTTTTTTTGCTCCATTACTGTTTTTTAACATTTTCTTCCCAGTCAAGAGATAGGGGCTATAGGGCCTATAAGGCCAATAGGGATAATAGGACCCTATAAGATCTATAGGACCCAATGTCAGTCTAGCATAATTGGCTACACTGGAGCTAAAATTGCTGTGTCAATGCTTGTTGCTGTTCAGGTACTCAACCAGGCGAGCCACCGCGCGGCCACGGTGACTGATGCGGTTCTTGTCCTGTGGAGACATCTGGGCAAAGGTTCTGCCATCTCCCTCGATGGGTTGAAAAATGCTGTCGTAGCCAAAGCCGCCCGTACCGTGGCGCTCGGTGAGAATCACACCCTCGACCTGGCCTTCAAACATGTGCAGTTCATCCCCTTGCAACAGGGCGATTGCGGTGCGAAAACGTGCCGTGCGCTCGGTCACACCCTGCATTTTGCCCAGCACCTTGTCAATATTGGCTTCACTGTCGTGCCCCGGGCCAGCATAACGTGCCGAGTGAACACCTGGCTCACCGCCCAAGGCATCAATCTCCAGACCCGTGTCATCGCTGAAACAATCATAGCCGTAATGCTCCTTGACATATTGGGCCTTCATCTTGGCATTGTCCTCGATTACATCGGCAGTTTCGGGGATGTCCTCATGGCAACCTATATCGGCAAGTCCAAGTATTTCATAACGGTCACCCAGCATCTGCCTGAGTTCCTGCAACTTGTGTGCGTTATTGGTAGCAAAAACAATTTTTTTCATCACTTTTTATCAATCAAATAGGACTAATAGGTCAAATAAGTCTTATAAGACCTATAGGGCCTATTAGTCCTATTATTTAAAACTTATTTTACACGACAACGTTGACAATCTTGTTGGGAACGACAATGACCTTCTTGGGCTGCTTGCCGTCAAGCCAGCGTTCAGCACCGGCATCAGCCAGTGCGATGCGCTGCACCTCGTCCTGGGCAGTTCCAGCGGGCACCTCGATGTTGTAACGGGGCTTGCCATTGAACAGCACGGTATATTTCACTGTCGATTCCTTGAGATAATCCTCATTCCACGTGGGCCACTGAGCGTCACACACGGTGGTATCATGACCAAGCACGTGCCACAATTCCTCGGCGATGTGCGGCGCAAATGGCGCAAGCAGCACAACCAGTGGCTCATAGATGGCGCGGGAACGACACTTCATCGATGTCAACTCGTTGACACAGATCATAAATGCTGCCACCGAAGTGTTATAGCTGAAAGTCTCGATGTCACCGCTCACCTTCTTGATGAGTTTGTGCAATGACTTGAGTGCTTCGGCACTGGGCTGCTCATCAACGAGTTGCATGGTGTCACCCTTGAAGAACAATGCCCACAAGCGCTTGAGGAAGCGGTTTACACCATCAATGCCATTGGTATCCCAGGGCTTGCTGGCCTCAACGGGACCCAGGAACATCTCATACAAGCGCAGGGTGTCGGCACCATAACGCTCCACGATGTCATCGGGATTGACCACGTTGAACATCGACTTGGACATCTTCTCAATCGCCCAGCCACAGATGTATTTACCATTTTCGAGGATAAACTCGGCATCTTTGAACTCGGGACGCCACTCACGGAATTTCTCGATATCCAGGGCATCGGTATGAACGATGTTTACATCCACATGAATGGGAGTCACATCATAGTCATCCTTGAGATTGAGCGAGACAAACTTATTGGTGTCCTTGATGCGGTAAACGAAGTTGCTGCGGCCTTGGATCATACCCTGGTTGACCAGCTTGCGGAACGGCTCAGCTTCACAAACATAACCATAGTCATAGAGGAACTTGTTCCAGAAACGGCTGTAAATCAAGTGTCCCGTGGCATGTTCGGTACCACCCACATAGAGGTCTACCTGACGCCAGTACTCATTGGCCTCGCGCGATACAAGTTCCTTGTCGTTGAGGGGATCCATGTAACGCAGATAATAGGCCGACGAACCGGCAAAGCCCGGCATGGTGTTTAACTCCAGCGGATGACCGTCGGCAGTAACCCAGTTCTTGGCACGGCCCAGGGGCGGCTCACCAGTCTCGGTAGGCAGGAACTTGTCCACTTCGGGCAGCTGCAACGGCAACAGGCTCTCGTCGAGCGCTTGAGGCTGATTGTTATCATCATAATAGATGGGGAACGGCTCGCCCCAGTAGCGTTGACGGCTGAAGATGGCGTCACGCAGGCGGTAATTCACCTTGACATGGCCGATGCCCGTCTCCTCAATATATTCTTTGGTCTTTGCTATAGCTTCCTTGACCTGGAGGCCGTTGAGTTGCAAGCGCTCGTTGGACGAGTTGGCCATGATACCTTCCTTGGCGTCAAAGCTCTCCTCGCTCACGTCAGCACCCTCGATGAGCGGAATGATGGGCAGGTCAAAATGCTTAGCAAAAGCATAGTCACGGCTGTCATGAGCAGGCACCGCCATGATGGCACCCGTGCCATAGCCAGCAAGCACATAGTCACTTATATATATAGGTATGTTCTTGCCTGTGATGGGATTCACGGCATAGCTGCCAGTGAACACGCCACTCACCTTCTTCTCAATCATGCGCTCGCGCTCGGTCTTGTGTTTCACCTCATCGAGATAAGCGTCGACGGCGGCACGCTGGTCAGCGGTCACCACTTCATCGACATAGATACTCTCGGGAGCCAGTACCATGAAAGTCACACCAAAGATGGTGTCGGCACGGGTGGTGAAAATTAACAGGCTCTTGTCGCTGTCGGCAACAGGGAAGGTCATTTCGGCACCCTCGCTGTAGCCAATCCAGTTGCGCTGCGTTTCCTTAATGGATTCAGTCCACTCAAGCGTGTCCAAATCACGCAATAGGCGGCCAGCATAGGCCGAAACACGCAGGCACCACTGGCTCATCATCTTCTGCTCCACAGGATAGCCGCCACGAACCGACACACCTTCACTCACCTCATCGTTAGCCAGCACAGTGCCCAGCTTGGGACACCAGTTGACCATCGTATTGCCCAAATAAGCGATGCGGTAGTTCATCAGCACATCATTCTTCTGAACCTGAGTCATCGTGTTCCACTCCTCGGCAGTGAATGTGTCGGTGCTATTGGTGTGGGCATTACAGCCTTCGGTGCCATGGTGATTGAAGTGGGCAATCAAGTCCTCGATGGGACGTGCCTTGTCAAGAGCAGTATTATAGTAACTCTTGAACATCTTCAAGAATGCCCATTGGGTCCACTTGTAGTACGTTGGGTCACAGGTTTTCACTTCACGGTCCCAATCATAGCAAAATCCTATTTTGTCCAGCTGCTCGCGGTAGCGCGCGATGTTCTTGTTGGTGGTGATTTCAGGATGTTGTCCCGTTTGAATAGCATATTGCTCAGCTGGCAGACCATAGGCATCATAACCCATGGGATGCAACACGTTAAAGCCCTTCAACCGCTTGTAGCGGGCATAGATATCACTGGCAATATAACCCAGCGGATGGCCCACATGCAAACCTGCTCCCGAGGGATAAGGAAACATGTCAAGCACATAGAACTTAGGTCTATTAGAGTCTATTTCACATTTGTAGGTGTTATGCTCACGCCAGTATTGCTGCCACTTTTTCTCTATCTCTTTATAATTATAGTCCATCTAAAAAATGAGTGTTTTTATGATGATGTTTAAAGTAATTTCTTGATGTCTTCCTCAATGACCTTGCAATCGGTGGTGGGCTCATAGCGCTCAACCACATTTCCCTGGCGATCGATAAGGAACTTGGTAAAATTCCACTTGATGTCAGGCTTGCTGGCATAGTCGGGATCGGCCTTGGTCATCATTTCGTCAAGCAACTTGCCGATTTTGTTTTCAAGGTCAAAGCCCTTGAAACCCTGCTGTGACTTCAAGTAGGTGTACAACGGCGACTCATTCTCGCCATTGACCTCTATCTTCTTAAACTGAGGAAACTCGGTGCCAAAGTTGAGGGTACAGAACTGATGGATTTCTTCCTCGGTGCCCGGAGCCTGCTCGCCAAACTGGTTGCACGGGAAATCAAGAATCTCGAGGCCCTGCTCCTTATAGTTCTTGTAAAGCGCCTCCAGCTCCTCATATTGCGGTGTGAAACCGCAGCGGGTTGCTGTATTGACGATGAGCAGTACCTTGCCCTTATATTCGGTTAACGACACGTCGTTGCCACGACGATCCTTGACAGTGAAATCATAAACATTCTGTGCCATGATGCTAAATACATTAAATATAATAAACAGTAATAATAAACTAACCTTTTTCATATATACATTGAATTCTAATCAGTCTCCAAAAAGTCACTTGATGATGCCCAAATCCCGTGAGATATCCAGCATGCGCTGGATGGGTTTGACGGCACGCTCAGCGATTTTCTCGTCAACCTCGATAGTGGGAGCCATGAACTTGAGCGAGTTGTAAAGTTTCTCGAGCGTGATGAGTTTCATATACTCACACTCGTTGCAGGCACACGTGCCATCCTCGGGCGGAGCGGGAATGAAGGTCTTCTCGGGGCAACGACGCTGCATCTCAAAGAGAATGCCACTCTCGGTGCACACGATAAACTCCTGGCTCTCGTTATCAACAGCAAAATTCAGTAGGGCTTGGGTTGATCCCACCTTGTCGGCCATGATGCGCACCGGCTTGGGACACTCGGGATGCACAAGCACCTTAGCCTCGGGATGCTCTTTCTTCAACTCGGCAAGTTTTGCTGCACTGAATTTCTCATGCACATGGCACGCGCCATCCCAGAGCAGCATCTCGCGTCCAGTGATGCTATTGATATAGTTGCCCAGGTTGCGGTCAGGACCGAAGATGATTTTCTCATCCTCGGGCAGGCTGCCCACAATCTCCTTGGCATTAGACGAGGTCACCACGATATCGGTCACTGCCTTGACAGCGGCACTCGTGTTCACATAGCTGATGACCGTGTGATCGGGATGAGCCTTGACAAACTTCTCAAACTCATCGGCAGGGCAACTGTCGGCCAGTGAGCAACCAGCACTCAAGTCAGGCACAATCACCGTTTTATCTGGGCACAGGATCTTGGCCGTCTCACCCATGAAGTGCACACCACACAGGATAATCACCGGCGCATCGGTTTTAGCCGCCAGCTGAGCCAGAGCCAGGCTGTCGCCGATGTAATCGGCCAGTTGCTGGATTTCCTCGCGCTGATAATAGTGCGCCATGATTACCGCATTGCGTTCCTCCTTGAGCCGCAATATTTCTTTCTTCAGGTCGATGCCGTCCTCGATGGGCTCATCGACATAACCGTTGTCAACATTCATTTTATATATTATTTAGTTTTTAAATTTTTTAAAATTTTAAAATCTAACAATAACAATAATGCCTGTTAATTGTGTTGAAAACTTTTACTGATAATAACTGGTGGATGTGCTTATCAACCATTTTTCAAATTTATTGATAGGTTATATACAAGCCTAATGACTGTAATATAGCACATTCGGTACATTATTAACAGGGTGTAAACAACCTGCAAAGTTAATAAATTATTATAGTAAATTGAAACAATTGCTGATGAAAAGCGTGTTTAAATGGCAATAAAAATTTCAGGTAAACTTTTTTGGATGGTAGAAAAAGAATTATAAGCACAACTCGTTTGGATTTGTCAAGTCTTTTTTATCGATTTTTTTCAATTATTTTTCAACAGCTTTCAACAGGGTTATCGACAATATATTTTATACCTTTGCACAAGCAATATTTTAAAGTAATGACGATATGGCACTGAAAAAGTCGATGGTGGAGCTGCATCGCGTGGATGTAGAGGAATATAAAGCTAAAGAGAAGCTGCAGGTGACGCTTGTGCTGGATAATGTGCGTAGCGAGATGAATGTGGGATCAGTGTTCCGCACGGCCGATGCTTTCTTGATTGAGCGGGTTTGCCTGTGTGGCATCACGCCGCAACCGCCCAAGGCTGAGATTCACAAGACGGCCCTCGGTGCCGAGGAGTCGGTTTGTTGGCAATATTTTCCCACTACGCTTGAAGCCATCGGTCAACTCAAGGACGAGGGTTATGTCATCTGCTCCATCGAGCAGGTGCATGACAGTGTGAGCTTGGAGCAATTTGTGGTCAACAGCAATCAGCGTGTGGCCATCGTGCTGGGTAATGAGGTGAAAGGCGTGTCCCAGGAGGTGGTTGACGCGAGTGACACCTGTGTGGAAATTCCCCAGGAAGGTACCAAACACTCGTTAAATATATCCTGTTGTGCGGCCATCGTGATGTGGCACGTTTATCGTCAATTGAGGAAATAAAAAGTTATTAACAACCACTTCAAGTGCCTTATTTTTTGGCAAAATAGAGAAAATATATCCCGAATTGGGATAAAATTTAGTTAAAAACAGAATGTTAAAAGGTATTAGTTTTAACATTTTATAATTTTAGTTGAAAGAATTACCTATTATCGGTAGTTATATATTTATTTATTTAATTTTCAGATGATTATAATTATTTTTGTAATCATTTTATAATATTGTTGCAAAATATTTTTTAAAAATTGGAAACAATAGAAAATGTGGACCTATAGTTAAAACGTAACATTTATAATGCCCATTTCACATACTTTTACTATTTTTGCGTACTTGTAATTAATCGATAGCGGCTTAAAAAATGGTACCATCGAGGCCTTACAGTAACTGATGATTAAAAACACATTTATAATATTATTAATTAATAAACATCACTATTTTATGAAGAAGCTATTTCTATTATTGTTTGCGATGTGCTTCATGGCACTCTCGGCCTATGCCGACCGCACAATTAGCGGACAAGTAGTGGATGCAGTCACTGGTGAACCTCTCATTGGAGCAACGATCCAAGGTGAGGGTGTCAACCAGGGCACTGCAACCGATGTTAATGGTCATTTCACGCTGGTATTACCTGACCACGTGAAGTATGTCAATGTATCTTACATTGGTTTTGCTACCCGTCAGGTTGAGGTTGCCAACAACATGGTTGTCAAGCTGAGCGACTCTGGCCAAAGCCTTGATGAGGTTGTGGTTGTTGCTTACGGTAGCGCAAAGCGTCAGTCAATTACGGGTTCTATCTCGTTAGTTGACGAGAAGAAGATCAAGGACCGCATCGGTTCCTCGGTTACCGCAGCGCTTGAGGGTAGCACCCCCGGTATCCAGGTGAACAACACCTATGGTGAGCCTGGTGCCGCTCCCAGCATCCGCATCCGTGGTGTTGGTAGTATTACCGGTTCCAACTCACCTCTGTATGTTGTTGATGGTGTGGCCTTTGACGGTAACATTGCTGAGATCAACCCCGTTGATATTGAGAGCATGAGCGTGTTGAAGGACGCCGCATCGGCAGCCCTGTATGGTAACCGTGCAGCTAACGGTGTTGTGCTCATTACTACCAAGAAGGGTAGCTATGCCAACAAGCCCAATGTAACCCTGCGCATCAATCAGGGTATGTACAAGCGCGGTATTGCCGAGTATGACCGCATGGGTGCCGACCAGTGGATGGAGGCTTCATGGCTTGCCATGAGGAACTTTGCCATGAACGGTAGCATGGGTCTGGATCAGGCTGCTGCTAACCAGTATGCCACCGAGCACCTCGTGACTGACTATGTACAGCGCAACATCTACAACGCTGATTACAACAAGCTGTTTGATGCTAACGGTAAGCTCGTTGCTCAGGTTCTCCCCGGTTACACCGACCTGGATTGGGAAAAGGACGTTGAGCGCACCGGTTATCGTCAGGACTACAGCCTCTCGGGCAGCGCTGGTGGCGAGAAATACAACATGTATGCTTCAGCCGGTTACACCAACGAGAAAGGTTATATCTATGCTAGCGCCTATGAGCGTTTCACTGGCCGTATCAACACCAACTTCACTCCCAGTGAATGGTTCAAGGCTGGTGTTAACCTGAGTGGTACCTATGCAACCCGCAACTTCAACGACAATGCTAACGGTAGCTACTATGCTAACCCGTTCTACACCGCCCGTTACATGGCTCCTGTTTATCCTCTGTTCCTGCACAACCCCGATGGCAGTTTCCTGCTTGACGAGAATGGTGAGAAGCAGTATGATACCGAGTCAGCTTATCTGACCAACCGCAACGTCGCTTTTGAGTTGCGCAAGGACTTTGACCGCCGTCGTCGCGCCGTTGTCGAGGGTCTGGCTTATGGTACCTTTACCTTGCCCGCCGGTTTCTCGTTCACCTTGAAGGCCGACTTCATGCACTCCAACACCAATCGCCGTCATTACAACAACCCGTTCATTGGCGATGGTGCTACCAACAATGGTCGCTTGACCAGCTATGCTTATGAGTACAACACGCGCACAGTTCAGGAAATTCTGAACTGGAACCATGACTTTAACCGTCACTACTTTGATGTCATGCTTGCTCATGAGAACTATGATTATAACGACCGCTCAGCTTATGGCATGAACACCAACTCGGCTGCCGATGGTATCTACACTCCCGGTAACTTCCAGACCAACTCTTACTTCCAGGGTTCGGATAACGAGGACAAGACCGAGTCCTACCTGGGCCGTTTACGCTACAACTACAATGAGAAGTACTTCGCTGACTTCTCGTTCCGTCGCGATGGTTCTTCACGTTTTTACTACAAGAAGCGTTGGGGTAACTTCTTCTCGTTCGGTGTGAACTGGAACATCAAGAAGGAGAACTTCCTGCAGGATGTGAACTGGCTTGACCAGCTGCGCGTTCGTGCTTCCTATGGTGAGACCGGTAACAACGCGGGCGTTAGCCTCTATGCTTACCAGCCACTGTACTACATCGAGAAGAACGCCGGTAGCGCTGCCTTCATGAAGCAGAGCCTCTCGGCTGAGGACATCAAGTGGGAGACCTGCCAGAATATCGACTTCGGTATCGAGGGTCGCGTATTTGACCGTTTGAACTTCAACTTTGTGCTGTTTGACAAGCGCAACAAGGACCTGTTGTTCGCTGTTCGCCTGCCCCTGTCGGCTGGTTCGTTCGTTTGGGGTGATGACTACAACATGACTCAATACATGAACATTGGTACCGTCTCTAACCGCGGTATCGAGGTATCGTTGAGCTATGATATCTTCCGTGGCCGTGACCTCAACTGGACCCTGAGCACCGAGGGTACCTTTATGAAGAGCCGTATCAAGAAGCTCCCCGACGGCAAGGACATCCTGCATGGTCAGCAGAACTACTCTGAGGGTCATGACCCCTATGAGTTCTACACCTATCACTTTGTGGGTGTTGACCAGATGACAGGTCGCTCACTGTACACTATCGATCCCGAACTTCAGGAGAAGGCCGTTGCTGCTGGTGCAGCCGTTACCATCGGTGACAAGACCTACACCACCATGCCTGCCTCCTACGGTCTGCGTGACTGGGCAGGTACTGCTCACCCCTGGTTCTTCGGTTCATTGAACTCTATACTGCAATTCAAGGGCTTTGCTCTGAACGCCCTGTTCACCTATAGCCTGGGTGGCAAGGTTTATGACTCGGCTTATCAGAGCCTGATGTCGACCAACTCGGCATCTTCGGCAAGCGCTAACCATGTTGACCTGGCTAATAGCTGGAGTGGTGTTCCCGCCGGCATGACCGAGGATTCGCCCAATCGCATTGATCCCAATGGTATTCCTCAGCTCGACTTTGAGTACAGCAGCTATAACAACGCTACCAGTGACCGCTGGTTGACCAGTGCTTCCTACTTTGTAGTGAAGAACATCACCCTGAGCTACAGCCTGCCCAAGCTGGTGATGAACAAGATTGGTTTGCAGGGTCTCACCCTCACCGCCGGTGTTGAGAACCTGGCAACGTTCACTTCCCGCAAGGGTTTGAATCCCCAGTACAGTTTCAGCGGTGGCTCTGATGATACCTATGTTACCGCTCGTGTGTTCAACTTTGGTCTTCAGTTCCAGTTCTGATAAATCAGATGATCAATTAACAAATATTTTCTAAATGACAATCATTATGAAAAAGTATATAAATAGAATTTTATTGAGCGGTCTGTTGGTCGGTGCAGCATTGGCTACCACCTCTTGTGGCGAGGATTATCTTGAAACAACACCAACCGAGTCAATCAGTGCTGCTTTGGCCGTTGCCACCGTCGATAATGCTTACAAGACATTGAACGGTGTGGCCAAGACGATGACCATCCAGCATGGTAACTATAGCCAGGGTTTCTGTGGTGAGAATGCTATCATGCGTCTGTATGAGAACTATCCTTGCCAGGACTACTACTACAACCAGTATGCTTCGGGTTGGGCTCCTATCCACAACCAGACTTATCACACCAACAGGACCAGCATTTACAACCACTATGCATGGTACTACTACTATCAGATCATTACCCAGGCTAATGTGATTGTTAATCGCATTGACGGTGCCGAGGGTAGCGAGGCTGACAAGAAGTTCATTAAGGCTTCGGCCCTGACCTTCCGTGCCTATGGCTATGAGAAGTTGCTCCACTACTACTGCCAGCGCTGGAAAGACTCCAACAATGGTTCTACCCAGGGTCTGCCCCTGCGTCTTGATGAGTCGATCGGTGACCTCGCTCCCTCAACCATGGCCGAGGTTTATGCTCAGATTTATGCTGACCTTGATGAGGCTATCGCGCTGTTTAACGAGAGTGGTGTTGACCGTCCTGCCAATGATTGCTGGACTCCTAACCTGAATTGTGCACACGCTGTTTATGCCCGTGCTGCCCTCTACAAGGAGGATTATCAGACTGCCCTCAACCACGCTAAGCTGGCCGAGGAGGGTTATCCCCTGATGGACAACGATGCTTATGCAGCTGGTTTCTGCCGTCCCACCAGTGAGTGGATTCTCGGTAGCTATGGCAGTGCCGACGAGAACAACTGGTACTGGAGCTACGGTACCCAGTACAGCTGCAACGGCTACTATGCTTCTAACACCCAGAACGGTGCCGGTACCATCGGCCGTGAGCTCATCAACCGCATCCCCGATGAGGACTTCCGCAAGTCGCTGTTCCTCACCGAGAGCGGCCTGGGCATCGATGCCAGTGATCCCGCACAGGTTGACCAGACCTTCGGTTACATTGGTCTGACTGCTAACCTGAGAATATCTAGCATGGAAGCTTACGATAAGGCTTACAACTATGTTCAGGAGCATGCAGCTGGTGGATTTACCGAGCCCTATGCTTCTGGCGTTTACCACCTGGGCGCACACCTGAAGTTCTACGTGTTCGACACCCCGGGTGTTGGCTATCTGCCCTTCATCCGCACCAGTGAGATGCTCCTTATCGAGGCTGAGTGCTACTACTTCATGAACCAGCCTGCCAATGCTCAGGATGCCCTCGTTCGCTTGAACGCTGGCTCTGGCCGTAACCCCGGTTACACCTGCAGCAAGACCGGTCAGGACCTGTTCAACGAGATTGCCGACTACCGTGCACTTGAGCTCTGGGGCGAAGGCTTCCAGTGGAGCGACCTGAAGCGCTGGAAACTGCCCGTTGTACGTCACGGTTGGGCCGAGGGTGGTAATGCCCATCCCGCTGTTGCTATCACCATTGCTCCCGATGCAGTGAACAACTGGGTATGGGAGGTTCCTTTGAAGGAGACCGACTATAATGGTGGCTACAGTATCAATGATCCTACTGCCAATTAATCTTTGAGATAGATTATAAAGCAATATCCTTTACAGGGGATGTGCCGGCTGGCACATCCCCTGTTTTGGCAACTATGGTTCACGGTGCAGGGGCGTGAGGCGACGTTGTCGAGTGTGATGGCGCACGCAGTAAGGTAAACAACAGCCCAATTGGGCTTATTGGACCTATTGGACTTATTGGTCTTATTGGGTTGTCGTGCTAAGCTATCTGGGTTAGCGTGCTGTTCGATGGTTACTTGTAGAAGGTGATCCAGTTGGTGCAGTAGCGGGATTTCTCGGCTACGGGGTGGATCTCATGCACCTTGCCGTCGCTATCGCGCCACCAGGAGTGGTTCCAGCCGGCTCCCATGTCCATGTAGAGGGCGTGGGTCGGGGCGAAGGCCTCGAGCAGGGCGACAAAGCGCTCATAGGTGACCTCGTCACGGCTATCGACGATGCACAGGCGGCCATCCTTCTCGCACAGGGCGCGGTAGCGGTTGACGCCGTCACGCCACAGGGGGCGGATGCTCTCGCCGTCGTGGATGATGATGGCTTGGCCGAAGCCCATGCCACCTGCTGCTGCCACGCTGTCGAGCAGCTCGCTGTACTCACCGTTGACAAATTCCCAAGTGGTGTCGCCAAACCAGGCGAATGCGCCGCTGTTGTCCTTGCACTTGGCGCCCTTGTAGCGCTTGCCGCCGCTCACGTGGTCGCCGTCGATGTTGCTGTGGTCAAACTCATCGAGCAGTTCATGGGTAAAGGCTGCCTCGGCACAGAAGATGACATTGGTGTCCTGCTGGCTGGGCATGGTGCCGCACACGAGGTCGATAGAGGAGAACTGGGGGTAATAGACGGTGAGCCCGTTGACGGTGGTGTCATCGATCATCACGGGAGCAGGGATATTACTGTTATCCATTGTCGATTGGTCGGTTTTATTGCCCTTGCAGCAGCTGTATAACACAACTGCAGCAATCGCGGCGAGCAGGGCGAGTGAATAGAGGATATATTTCATAGTTATCTAGTGTTAAAGTCTATTTCTTCTCGTCGGCGAAGCGGTTGGGGTACTCGAGCGGCACGCGCGGGCGTCGCATGGCCCTGATGATGAGCCAGATGCCCAACACGATGAAGGGAATGCTGAGGAGTTGGCCCTGGTCCAAGCCGATGCTGTTGCGCATGGTGATTTCCCACGGTTCCTGCACATTCTTGATGAATTCGATGAAGAAGCGCGGCACAAAGATGCCCAGCATGAACACGCCGAAGATGAGTCCCTCGCGCTCCTGGGCACGATAGCGCCAGTACATCACCATGCAGATGGCGAAGGTCAACAGGTAGAAGGCGGCCTCATAGATCTGTGTGGGGTGGCTCGGTGCCGTGAATACTGGTTCGGCGCCCTGCATCCATGCTCCCAAGTTATCCACGAAACGGAATCCCCAGGGCAGTGATGTCTCGGCACCATAAATCTCGTGGTTCATGAGGTTGCCGATGCGGATGAGCGCGGCGACAAAGCCCACAGGCACGACCAGGCGGTCAAATGTCCATAGCATGGGCTTGCGTGTCACCCATCGGCTGTAGAGCCAAATGGCAAGCATGATGCCCAGGGTGCCGCCGTGGCTGGCCAGTCCACCCTCCCAAATCTTGGGAATCTCGCTTAGGTTCTGGGAATAGTAGCTCCAGTCATAGAAAAAGACGTGTCCTAGCCTAGCCCCCACGATGGTGGCGACCACCACATAGATGAACAGGCTGCCCACCCAACTCTCGCGGGCGCCCTCGTGGCGGAAGATGCGGTACACGATCTCGTAGCCCACGAGGAAGCCGATGGCAAACATCAGCCCATACCACCTGACGGTGATGGGTCCCACGCTGAATAATTCAGGACTTGCGGTCCAAGTGAAAGAATTCAATATCATAATTGTTAGGTTATTATCGGTATTTATGGCAAAGGTAGCAAGAATTTTCCAATCACAGGAAAAAATATTACCTTTGTGGAGTAAAAACAAAAGTATTATGGCAGAGAGCAATTTTATTGACTATGTGAAGATATTGTGCCGCAGTGGCAAGGGCGGCGCCGGCTCGGCGCACCTGCACCGCGCGAAGTATGTCCCCAAAGGTGGTCCCGATGGCGGTGACGGCGGTCGTGGCGGCCACATCTTCCTGAAGGGTAACCGCAACCTGTGGACGCTTATCCACCTGAAGTATCAGCGTCACGTGTTTGCCACCGACGGCCAGTCGGGAGGCGAGAACCAGATGACGGGTAAGGATGGCGAGGACCGCACGATAGAGGTGCCGTGTGGCACGGCGGTGTATGACGCCGAGACGGGAAAATTCCTGTGTGACGTGACCCAGGACGGCCAGGTGGTGCGCCTGCTGCGCGGTGGTCGCGGCGGTTTGGGCAACCAGCACTTCAAGACGGCGACGAGACAGACTCCCCGCTTTGCCCAACCAGGCGAGAAGGGGGTTGAGAAGGCCGTGATACTAGAACTGAAACTGCTGGCCGACGTGGGCCTCGTGGGTTTCCCCAATGCTGGTAAATCGACGCTGTTGAGCGTCATCAGCGCTGCCAAGCCCAAAATTGCCAACTACCCCTTCACGACACTGGAGCCCAACTTGGGCATCGTTTCTTATCGCGGCATACAGTCGTTTGTGATGGCCGATATCCCCGGCATCATCGAGGGTGCGAGCGAGGGTCGCGGCTTGGGCCTGAGGTTCCTGCGCCACATCGAGCGCAACGCCGTGCTGCTGTTTATGGTGCCCGCCGACAGCGACGACATCCGCAAGGAATATGACATCCTGTGCCATGAGTTGGAGACGTTTAACCCCGATCTGGTGTCTAAACCCCGTGTGCTTGCCATCACCAAGTGTGACATGCTGGACGAGGAACTGATTGAGCAGATGCGCCCCGAGGTGCCTGACGATGTGCCCAGCGTGTTTATCTCGAGTGTGGCTCAAATGGGTCTGACCGAACTGAAGGACCTGTTGTGGCGCACCATCAACGACGAGCGCAACCGCATTCCCGAGGCACCCACTCAGCATGACCTGGATGAGCGCCATCGCGAGCAGGCCGAGGACAATTTCATCTTCGGTGCCGAAGACCTCGAGGAAGAAGCACCCGACGCTGGCGGCAAGATGGTGGACTCGGGCAGCAAGCAGTGGAGCGAGGAATACTGGGAGAGCGACTATGAGGACGAGAACAAGGACTTCCAGGTCGTTAGCGACCCCGACGATGCGTAGCAGTTACTGCGACTTATCATAAAAGAAAACGGGCTGTGTTATAATTCAACGTCGCATTATTTAACCGTGCTACGCACGGGAAATTCATACAAATTATCAAAAAATTAATATAAAAATAATTTGTATGAATTTCCCGCCCGAAGGGCGGTTATAATTTCAGCAGAAAAAATATGACAAAACCTCTTAATATTATTTAGGAGGTTTTGTTATTTTCCCTCGTTGCTGAGGAGGAAGCGACGCTTGGGTGCGATGGCCTCAAAGTCTTCCTTGGTCAATGGGGCAACGCGGTTGAGGATGGCTGTGAGGCGCTGAGCAATCTTGTACTCAGCCGGCTCACTCTCGGGGACTTGTCGTAGCAGTTCGGCCACTCTTAACTTGATGGCCGAGAATTCAAACACCATCGATGTGTTGAACCAGGCATCGGCATTGCTGGCAAACGGCAGGATCCACAGGTTCTCGCCACGCAGCACGCCGGGCCACCATTGCAGGGTCTGCAAGGCACTGGCACCACGGCTGTTGTAGTCACGGTAGATGCGGCGTAGCAGGCGGTTATCATGTTCCTCTAAACCTGATTTTGCACCATAATAGATAGTGGCTTGGGCCGTGACAAACAACCGGAATTTCATTTCCTCGGGGATATCGGGCACGAGTAGCGGGTTGAGGGCGTGCAGTCCCTCGAGGAAGAGCAGGCTGTTGCTCTCGAGCTTGAGGGTATTGCCCTGGTAGGTGCGCATGCCCTTGACGTAGTCATAGGTGGGCATTGACACCTGGTCACCTGCCAGGAGGCTTGCTACGTCCTGCCCTAGTTGCCTCACATCCAGTCCATAGAATGACTCATAGTCGATGCCGCCGTTGGGGTCAAGGGGGCGCTGGTCCAGGTTGAGGAAGTAATTATCAAGCGAAACGACGCAGGGCTCGATGCCGTTATCCTGAAGCATGTGGGTTAGGAACCGCGAAGTAGTGGTCTTTCCTGAGCATGAAGGGCCAGCGACGAGCACCACACGCATCCCCTCCTGGCGGAAGCGACGGGTGATTTCGGTGGTGATGCGTTCCAGGCGACGGCTGTGCTGGACCTCGTCCTCGGCGATGAAATCGGGCGCCATGCCGCGGGAGATGACCTCGTTAAACATCGAGATGCCATCCTTGCCCTGGGCCTCCATGTGCCTGATTTTCCCACAAAACTCCTCCAGCGACATGTGGTTGCCGCGGGGTTGTTCCATTTTTGCTGTGATGTCGATCATTGTCGTTTGTTTGATGCTATGATGTTTTGTTAGTTTCTTGAAAGTAATATTTTTATATATGAGAAGTGGGCCCTATCGCGCAACGCAATAGAGCCCACTTGGTTCGTCTAGTAGTGAAAGCTGCTTCCGCCCAGAAATTCGCGCAGCAAGCTCGTGCTGGGAATATCTTTTTCGTCTAGGGGCTCAAAGTAGCTCAAGAATTTTATCAGTCGTGATGCCTCGGCATATTCGGGCGTATTGCTGGGCACCTGTTGCAGGATGGGCAGCGCATAATTTTTCATTACCGATAACTCGAATAGCAGCGAGGAATTGAACATAGCATCGGCGTTCTCGTGGAAAGGCATGATCCATTTGTTCTCGCCCCGTCGCACACTAGCCCATCGCTTGATGGTCTCGAGTGCTCCGCAACCCCTGTATTTGTGGTCGCGGATGATGCGGCGCAGCAGGCGGTTGTCATAGGTGCCAATCCAGTTGTGGTCGTCGATGCTGAGTGTGGTGAGGGCCGAGACAAAGAGCCTGAACTTCTGCTGTTCGGGGATGAGCGCCGTGAGTTCGGGATTCAGTCCGTGGATGCCCTCCATGAGCAAGATGTCGCCGTCGGCGAGTTTGAGGGTGTTACCCAGATACTCGCGCTCACCTTTCTTGAAATTATAGGTGGGCATGGCGACTTCTTTACCTGCCAGCAGGTCGGTCACGTCCTTGTTGAACTGCTCCAGATCCAGGGCGTAAAGCGACTCGTAGTCATAGTCGCCGCTCTCGTCCCGTGGCGTGCGGTCGCGGTTCACAAAGTAGTTGTCCAGCTCGATGACCTTGGGCACGATGCAGTTGGTAATGAGCTGGATAGCCAGACGCTTAGACGATGTTGTCTTGCCGCTTGACGACGGTCCCGCGATGAGCACGACACGTGCGCCGCCCTTGTGGTAGCGCCGGGTAATCTCGTCAGCAATCTGGATGAAGTGCTTGTTATGCAGTGCCTCGACGACGTTGATCAGCAGCGGGGCATAACCGCCCTTTATGGCACGGTTCAGCTCGCCCACGTCGCCCAGGCGGATGATCTTGTTGAAGTTGATGTAGTCGGTAAAAGCGCGGAAGAGCTTGGGTTGTGGCTCCCATTTCACTACCTGGTCAAGCTGGTTGCGGTCGGGCCCGAGCAGGAGCATCCCATTCTCATAGGGGATGAGGTCAAAGACCTTGAGCATGCCTGTTGAGGGAACCAGCGGGCCGAAGAAGCTGTCGATGATGTCATCGAGCTTGTAATAGACCGTATATAGCTGGTTGATGCCCTCGAGCAGACGCACCTTGTCATTGAGTCCCTGTTTGCGGAACATCTCGATGACGTCGGTCGTGAGCCGCTCGCGGCGTTTAAAGGGAAGGTCGGCATCGATGATTTCGGTCATGCGCTGCTTGAGCTGTGAAATGACCTCGGGAGTGAGAAATTCCTCCTCGTGCTTGATTTGGCAATAATGTCCGTTGCTGATGCTGTGCTGGATGCACAATCGCTTGCCGGGGAAGAGGTCGTTCACGGCCTTGTAGAGCACCATGCACAGCGATCGTGTCATGACGCGGTAACCAGCGTTGCTGGTAATGTCGATAAACTCAACGTGTTTGGGTGAAAAGACGGGATAGTGCAGGTCCTCGACCTTATTGTTCACTAGTACGCACACGGCATCCCCCTTGAGACCCACCCTGGATTTGATGGTGTCATATACATCGATGAGCGCCTCGCCACCGTCGATGTTTATGTACTCGTTGGTATTCTTGCAGAACACCTTGAGTTCATCGTACTTTTTCATAAAAGTTGAGTTTTAGAAGTTGCAAAATTACAAAAAAATCCCGACATGCTACTGAAATTATGAGGAAAAGTGCATGAAATCGTGAAAAAGATGTACCTTTAGCGTCGAAAAAACGAATAACTAACGAAAAAGATGAGAGAAAAACTATTTGTTATGGCAATGATGATTGTTAGCGCGATGTGCGGCTGCACGGCGCAGGAAAGTGAACCATGTGACGTGTTCAAGACGCCAGCAGGCACGGTGGTGAAGATGTATTGCATCAAGCACGGTAGCGTCAGGATGCAGGTGGGTGACAAGTGGATCTATGTGGACCCGGTGACGACCGCCGTGAAGCCTGAGACCGACTACTCTACCCTACCCCAAGCCGATTACATCCTGGTGACCCATGAGCACTTTGACCACTTGGATTTGGTGGCCATCAACCAGTTGAGCAAGCCGGGCACAGTGCTCATCACCAATGCCCGCTGCCATGAAATATTGGGCGGCAAGGGCGATGTGATGGCCAACGGCGACAACCGCACCTTAGCCGAGGGATGGACGGTGGAGGCCGTGCCTGCCTACAACAACTCACCCGAGAAACTGCAGTTCCACCCCAAGGGACGCGACAACGGCTTTGTGCTGACCATCGAGGAGATGCGCATCTACATCGCCGGCGACACCGAGGACATTCCTGAAATGGCTGACCTCAAGGACATTGACGTGGCCTTCCTGCCCTGCAACCTGCCCTTCACGATGACGCCTGAGCAGTGTGCCCATGCCGCCCAGATGTTCAAACCCGCAGTGCTCTTCCCCTACCACTACGGCCAGACCGACATCCAGCAAGTGGTGAAGTTGCTGGATGGCAGCGGTATCGACGTGAGGATCCGCGACTACCAGTAAGCGCGTTTCTCAGTGCTTACTAACATATATGTAGCACAAAATAGTTCGGAAAAGTGTATTCAAATAACACTTTTCCGAACTATTTTGTGCAAAATTAGGCATTTTTTCGTGTTTGTGCAGGCTTAATCTGATATTATTCACTAGCAATGAGCCCACATGGGGCTAGGTAAAGACAATGAAAGACGCTGCCGCCACGCCCGTTGAAGGGTGCGGCGGCAGCCGTTTTGTTGCGGTTATCTTGAGGCATAGGAGGTCTCTAACCTTTAACCTCTAACCTCTAAACTTCAAGTCAGTCAAGCAGTTGCCGCTTGACTGACTTGAATAAAACTTACCAACCAGGATTCTGCCTGGTACCACCCTTGCTCAGCGTGATCTGGTTGCTGGGGATGGGGCACAGGTAGAACTTCTTGTCAAAGACACGCTGTTTGCTAACGGGGATAACATATCCGTTAGCATCCAGGCTGAAGGTCTCGTCAAGGTCGTTCACGCCAGCCAAGTAGGCGCCGCGGTTGATGTTGGGATGGGCCTGGGTGTCGAGCAGCTCAAGCTGGTGCCAACGGATGAGGTCCCAATAGCGGAACCAGTTGTCGGCCATGAGCTCGCAACGACGTGCACGGCGGATTTCCCACAACAGGTTGCTCACGCCCATGTTGTTAGCGGGGTCGGCCTCGGGTGCGGTGGTCATGTTGGGCAATCCAGCGCGAGCCTGCAGCAGGTTGATGCTGATGTCCAGGTCAGTCTGGTTGATGTTACCCAACTCAGCCTTAGCCTCGGCATAGTTCAGATAGATGACAGCGAGCCAGTAGATGGGCGCGTCGGTGTAGTTCTTGCCGGTGTTGATGCGGTAGTCAACCTCCATCTGGACATTGTCATACTTGGCAATATTGTAGCCAGTGGATGACGTCATGAGCATCGAGTTGGCGCGAACCCAACCATGGCCCTTGAAGCACAGATAGGGATCAAGGAGCACGCTCAGTCGCTTGTCACGGTTGGCGAGCATGTGGGCAATGCTGTAAGCATTGTTTGAGGGGTCGAGCACGGGATGGTCATCGGTGTTGCGTGAGGTGGTAGCCAGGGGCTTACCATCGAGGAACAGGAATGCATCGACAGCGTCCTTGCTGATACCGCGCTGCTGTGAAGACGAAGCGGTATAGTCGGCTGTGGAGTGCATGAGCTGGTCCTTCACGTAGTTGCGGAAGAAGATAACCTCGCTACTCTTGCTCAGGTCGAGCGAGTTGTAAACCTCGCCATAGTTGGCTGCGAGGCTGTACTTGCCCGAGTTCATAATCTGCTGGGAAGCGTCAACACACTCGCTGAGGTACTTCTGGGCGCGGGTGGGATCGGCGGCCTTGCCGTTCTCCTCGGCCGTGCGGTACTTGCAATAGGTGCCCTCAAACAGGCAGATGTCGCTCTTCATGGCCAGTGCCATGTCCTTGCTCCAGGAGTTCTTGCCTCCGTTGCCCAGGTGCTGAATAGCAAAGTTGAGGTCGTTGAGCACGAAGTCCATGACCTGATCACGATCGGTTTGAGGTCCATAGACGAGGTCGCTCTGAGCCTCGGGGTCGAGGATGACCTCGTCGAGCATGTTCACGTCGCCATACATGCGCACGAGCTGGTAGTATTGCCAAGCGCGGTTCAGTCGTCCAACGGCGATATAGTAGTTCTTCTCGCTCTCGATGAGTGTCGAGTTCTGCAAGCCGGTCAACATGTAGTTGCAGCGGCGAATCTCGGTATAGGGGGTGCTCCAATAAGAGGAGGTGCCGGGAACGGTGGTGAACATCCAGTCATCAAAGCTGGGGTTCACCTGGTCGTCGCTGAGGCTTTTGAAATAGAACCAACCTGAGCCACCACCCTGGCCATAGCCGACATAGTTCTCGTAGAGGACGTTGCTGTAGCTTGCCACCTGGTTGGTGTTGCTCCAGAACTCTGGTCCAAGCTCAAACTTGGTGCGCTCGCTCTTGGTGAGCATATCGTCACATGATGAGAGCGATAAAATGGCGGCACCCAGTCCACACAGTATAATTGATTTGAAAAGTTTCATATATTTTTCTAGTTTTTAGTTTTTAGTCCTTAGTTTTTAGTTTTTAGCGACTTAAGTCACATTAAACTCTAAACCCTAAACTCTAAACTTGATTTATACTTACTTCACGATGATCTCGCAGATAGAAACACGGTTCCAGCTCAGTTCATCAAACATGTTGCTGATGCCCTGACCCTGAGCGTTGATGCGCTTGGCGTCGATGCCATACTTCTTGACGAGCATATCCTTCACGCTGGCGGCACGGCCGTTGGCGAGAGTGATGTTGCGGTCCATGGGACCATCCTTGGAGGCATAACCGTTGATGGTGCAGGTAGCCTCGGGGTGGCTCTTGAGGTAGGAAGCGATGCGCTCCACGTTGGGCTGCTGATCGACATAGACAGCCATCGAGTTGATGGGGAAGTGAACCAGGATGGTCATGTATTGCAGGGCCTTGTCAATCATGCCGCTCTTGCTCTTCTGGCAATCGTTCAGGTCCTTCTGGAGCTGATTGTTGCGGTTGTTGGCGGCATTGAGCTGGTTCTGCAGGTCGGCGATGCGAGCGTTAGCAGCGTTCTGGGCATCGGCGAGCTGGGCGCGCAGGTCGTTGATCTGGCTGTTGAGGGCACCGTTGTCGCCAGGAGCGGCAGCAACAGCTGCGCTGCGCTTGGTGCCGAAGGTAACCTGCAGACCCACCGACCAGGTGCGGTTGATGGGATAGGTGCGGCCCCAAGTACCGTAACCCAGAGAGCCTTGACCGGCGTTCATCTCGGGATCGATGGGGAGGTCACCGCTGCCCTTGTGGAGCAGACACAGGTTGTTGACACTACCGTAAACACGCAGTTTCTCGATAAAGGCCTTGCGGGTCAAGTTCTCGGGCAGGGTGTAACCCAGCGTGATGTTCTTGAGGCGCAGGTAGCTCATGTCGACGAGGTACTTGGTCTGGGGATAGTAGTTGTGGCAGCCGCCCTCACCTGAGAGGCCTACCACGTTACCAGCGAACTCGTTGCCGGGGAACAGGCAGGGGAAGTCGTTATCCTCGCTGATGTTCACAATGCCGTTCTCGGGATCGTAGATATTGTACTTGGTCTGGTTAGCAAAGATAGCCAAGTCGGCCGAACGCATCATCGGGAAGACGAAAGCCGACTGGGTCCACATTTCACGCTTGCCCACACCCTGGAAGAAGACATCAAGGTCAAAACCCTTGAAGTTACCGCCAACGTGGAAGCTGTACTCATAGCGAGGCATCATGTTACCGATGATCTTGAGGTCACCATGGTCTTCCTCGGTGCCCTTGCCGCCATCGATCACACCGTCACCGTTCAGGTCCTTGTACTTGATGTCACCAGGGCCAAAGACGAAGGTCTGGGTCTGGATGCCGGTCTGGTCGGCAATGCCGGGAGCATAGATCCACGAGCCGTCGGCATTCTTGCCGGAGAAGTCGCTAACCGTGAAGTAACGGTCGGTCTCGAAACCCCAGATGTCACCCCAGGTCATGCCCTCGTAGGCATAGGCGCTGTTGCAGGGATAGCCAATCAGGCGAGAGTCGTTGTTCCACTTGGTCACCTTGGTCTTGGCGTCACCCACGCTTGCGCTGAAGTAAGCGCCGAAGTCCTTGTTGAACTGCTTGCGCAGGTCCAGGGTAGCTTCCCAACCACGGGTGCGGAGCTCACCGTTGTTGGTCACAGGAGCGGCAGCGCCCACTGCGGGAGGCAGTGCGGTGCCGGGGCCCAGCATGTCGCTGGTGGTGCGCTGATACCAGTCAAAGCCCAGGGTGAGCACGTCACCGAACATACCCAGGTCAATACCTGCGTCCATGGTGGTGATGCGTTCCCAGGTCAACGAGGAGTTCACCCATTTGGGCAGACCCAGCTCGGTCACCTTGGCACCATTCTCGTTGAGCCAATAGATGCTGCCCTGAGAAATGGGGCTGATGAGCGACTGGAACTGGTTCTCACCGACGGCCTCGTTACCGATGGTACCATAAGAGAAGCGCAGCTTACCGTTGTCCACGATGTGGCGCAGGCTGTCCCAGTACTTCTCCTGAGTGAAGCGGTAACCTACCGATCCCGAGGGGAAGAATGCCCAATGGTCATTCACGGGGAAGCTCGACGAACCGTCATAGCGTCCGTTCAACTCGAGCAGGTAGATGCCCTTGTAGTCATAATTGATACGGCCAAAGTAGCCGGCGGTAGCCTTGTCAAAGGTGCTGCTGTTGATGTTCCACTTGGTCTGGTCACCATAGGTCAGCGCCATCTCGGGATAGTCCTCGCTATAGAGCTGGGGCCTGTAGGCATAGAAGTAGTCGCTGGTGTAGTTGTCACCGTTGACACCCACCATGATGTTGAAGTTGTGGGCGTCGTTGAAGCTCTTATTCCAGTTCAAGGTGGCGTT
>ONKD01000024.1 GCA_900318345.1 uncultured Prevotellaceae bacterium | reverse complement strand
GCCGCATTGGGCGTCAAAAAAATCGCTCACGCAATTTAGCATCTTGTGAGTCGAAAAGCGATGCAAAATTACTGCCGCACCGCAAACCGGCAAAACTTTATCGCGATTATTTTCAGAAAATAACCTTCGTTAACAAATAAAGGGCGGTTTTTGGCGGTTTACCGCTTTCAGGGAGGGGTTCTTCAACTTTTCACACCGCCCCACCCCCACTTTTAATCATGGGGAAGCATTTTCATTTGGAGCAGTTGCTGGCGACCAGCGGGGACAAGAAAGGGACAGCCCTGAACGAGCTGTCCCAATCACCCAAAAAACGAAAAATTTCTTTTTATATTTATAATGTATAAAAAAGCCAACATTAGTTAGAAGAGCGAGAGCTGGCGGGGATCTTCACCGGGATGGGGCGGCATCGAGCCGTCGTCCTCCCAATCGATATCGTCCAAGGCACGCATTGCGGGATCATCCTGGGGGATCGATTTGCCAGCCAACTCCTCAGCGCCAAAGAGCGCATCGGCAGCCGGGGCCTGCGCAACGGTGCGAGCGCTGCTCAACTCCTCGACCTGCTGGGTCAAGGCAGCAATGCGACGGTCCTTCTCGGCAATGGCGTCGTTCATTGCTTGAGCTTCGTGCTGCTTCTTTTGCAGGGTGACTTGAGTGCGCTTGAGCTCGGCCTTGATGTCGTCACGCTCGGCGGTAATCTTAGCGAAGTTAGCGGCGCGCTCGTTACCGTCAACACTCAGCGAGTTATATTTACGCTTGAAATCCTCGGCAAGGGCGGTGGCTGCAGCCAGCTGTTGCTTCAAGCCATCGATGATGTTGCCGGTCTCGATGCTGCGGCGGTTCTGTACTTCGGCATTCTGCTTGGCCGTTTGCTCAAGCTGCTCGATGGTCTTGTTGAGTCCATCGTTCTCGTCCACGAGGACAACCATTTTCTTGCGCAACTCATCAAACTCTGATGCTCGTTTTTGCAGGTCAATGATCTGTTGACGCAATGAGGCGATCTCAGAGTTTTTCTTGTCCTTGAACTCCTCGACCTGCTCAACGGTCTTTTGCAGTTCTTCGGCTGCCTTCAACTCCTCGGCTGCGGCATTGAGGCGCTCCTCCATCTCGGACGTGTTGGCCCTCAATCGCTCGATGAGCTCGTCACGCTGCTCAATCTGCTCGTTGAGTTGCTCAATCGTTGGTCCGTCATCGGCAGGCATGGGCATATTATCAAGACGTTCGATCTCGGCATCTTTCTCGGCCAGTTGTTTCTTCAGGTCCTCAATGGTGGCATCCTGTTCCTCGATCTTCTTATTGAGCTCATCGAAGCCATCGCCACGGGCCTCCATGGCCTTGATGCGGCTCTCGAGGCTCTTCTTTTCGAGTTCGATTTTATCGTGGTCGGCCTCGAGCTCGGCGATTTTGGCCGAGAGGTCATTAGCTCTGGTTTGAGCCTGGCGCTTGTTGGCCTCGTTCACCTTCATCTTCTCGTTGTTCTCTTCGATGCTCTTCTTGGCATCCTCGACAACCTTGAGAAGGTCTTCACGCTCTTTCTTCCAAGTGCCCTTAATCATGTCGATCACCGCCTGGGTGTGCTCGTTCATGAGTCGCGCAGCCTTGTCGGCATACTCAGCGTCGATGGCATATTCCTCTTGTTGACTCACTTCTATCTGAAGCTCCTCCTGGTCATGTTCCCTCTCTACCAGATTCTTGTCCTTGCTGAAGGGGTTGACAAACGTGGTGGGCTGGCCAAAAACATCATAGTCCTCGCCATCCGAGCCACCGAAAGCACTCTTAATGGATTTGAAAAAAGACATAATTTTAAACTTTTTTTGTTTGGTTTGTTTTAGTTGTTATCAATCTTACTTCCCACCGCCCGAAAAGCGACCTTAAAACATCAATTTTACTTGAAGAATAGGGTTGTAAATCACTATTAATCAATGCAGTGGATTTTGTGAAGAGGGATTGTGGAACCCATTGGACTCTAGCTAAATCCTCTCCAGTCGGTAAAATTACGACGATTTTTTTTATTACAGGCCCTAAAAAGAAAATATTTTTTTTATTTGGACTGATTATTTTTTACCAGTAACAACACTCAAGAAAAACAAGAGACCGCACGTCAATAGATTGCAACGCACGGTCTCAAGTAAGACTTTAAGCAAATTATTTCTTAGTTGTTGATTTCTTGGCTGTAGAACGGGTGCGTGCAGCCCGTTTGCTGGCGGAACCTTTGGAGATGTTGGACTCATCGGCAACAATAGCCATGCAGTCCTCGAGCGTGAGCGACTCGGCATCTTTTCCCTTAGGTATCTTCACGTTTTGCTTCTTATACACAATGTAGGGACCGAAACGTCCATTCATCACCTTGATGTCGGGGTTCTCATCAAAAGCCTTAAGGACCTTTTTGGCCTCGGCTTCGCGATGAGCCTTAATGAGACCAACGGCCTCGTCGAGGGTGATTGAAGTTGGCGACATCTCCTTAGGGATGGACACGAACTTGCCATTGTGCTTCACGTAAGGACCATAATGGCCAACGCCGATCGTGACGGTTGTGTCCTCAAACTCGCCGAGGTCTCGGGGCAAGTCAAAGAGTTTTATTGCCTCGTCGAGGGTGAGGGATTCGATGCTCTGCCCGCGCTGTAGAGAGGCAAAACGTGGCTTGACCTCATTGTCGGCCGTACCCATCTGCACCAGTGGCCCGTATCGACCAATCTTGACCATGATGGGCAGCCCTGTCTTGGGGTCATTTCCAAGCAGTCGCTCTCCCACCTTGTGCTCAAGTCGCATCGACGAGACGTCGTTGATGGTGGGATGGAAGTCCTCGTAGAAGTCGGCAATCTCCTTGTTCCAAACGACATTGCCCTTGGCCACCTCGTCAAATTCGTTCTCGACCTTGGCTGTGAAGTTATAGTCCATGATTGACGGGAAATACTTGACCAGGAAGTCGTTAACGACCATACCGACATCGGTGGGCACGAGTTTGCCTTTCTCCACGCCATAGAGTTCACTCTTCTTCCCCTTAGAGATCTTGCCATCCTTGAGGGTGATGATTTCATACTCGCGCTTGTGTCCCTTGTCCTCTCCCCTCTCGACATAGTCACGGTCTTGGATCGTCGAGATGATGGGTGCATAGGTCGAGGGACGGCCAATGCCCAACTCCTCCAGTCGGCGCACGAGCGAAGCCTCGGTATAACGGTTAGGCAGCTGTGTGAAGCGCTGCGTTGCAGTAATGGCCAATGCCTTTAACTCGTCGTTGCGAGCCAATGCCGGCAGCGTGCGGAGCTCATGGTTTGCCTTCTCATTATCGTCAACGCTCTCAAAGTACACCTTGAGGAAGCCATCAAACTTGATCACCTCACCCTCAGCAACAAAAATTTCCTTCTTGCCGCTGACCGAGATGTTGACCGTGGTCTTCTCTAATTCGGCATCGGCCATCTGTGAAGCAATCGTGCGCTTCCAGATAAGGTCATAGAGTTTCTTCTCCTGGGGTGTGCCAGTGATGGTGTGGTTACTGATGTAAGTGGGGCGGATGGCCTCATGGGCTTCCTGGGCGCCCTTGCTTGTCGTGCGGTAATGGCGCACCTTGAGGTACTGCTCGCCCAAGTTCTCCTTGATTTCCTTGCTGATGGTTCCCAGCGCCAGGTTGCTCAGGTTGACCGAGTCGGTACGCATGTAGGTGATCAAACCTTCCTCGTAAAGGCGCTGTGCCAAACGCATGGTCTGCTTTACTGACAAACCCAGCTTGCGCGCGGCCTCCTGCTGCAGCGTGCTCGTGGTGAAGGGAGGCGCCGGAGTGCGCTTCATGGGCTTTACCGTCACATCGGCCACAGTGAAATCGGCCTGCTTGCAGTCCTCCAAGAACGCCAGCGCCGCATCATGGTCAGCCAGATGCTTATTCAGTTCGGCCGAGAACTCACTGCCCTCACCACCCTCGAATTGAGCCGAGATGCGATAATAGGGCTCACTCTTGAAGGCCTTGATCTCTTTCTCGCGCTCGGCGACGAGCCTCACGGCGACACTCTGAACACGGCCAGCCGAGAGACCGGGCTTAATCTTGCGCCACAACACGGGCGACAGCTCAAAGCCCACGATGCGGTCTAGCACACGACGGGCCTGTTGGGCATCCACCAAGTTCAGGTCAATGTCGCGCGGATGCTTGATGGCCTCGAGAATCGCCGGCTCGGTGATCTCGTGGAAGACAATGCGGCGTGTTTTGTCGGCCGACAAGCCAAGCACCTCAAACAGGTGCCATGCAATGGCCTCTCCCTCGCGGTCTTCATCACTCGCGAGCCACACGACGTCGGCTTTAGCAGCCTCGGCCTTAAGTTTCTTTACCTGGTCCTCTTTATCATCGGGAATCTCATACAGGGGTTTGAAGCCATGCTCCACATCGATACTGAAATCCTTCTTATGTAAATCGCGGATGTGCCCGAAACTTGACATCACTTTATAATCGCTGCCAAGGAATTTCTCGATGGTTTTTGCCTTGGCTGGAGACTCGACAATAACTAAGTTCTTTGCCATATTATCAACATTTTTTTGAAAATCGGCTGCAAAGGTAATCTAATAAATTGGAAAACTGACTTAGGTTTTTGAGAAAAATTTTGTGTTCTCATCATTTAATAATTTATATTATTAATGTGTAATCGAAACTACCGAAACTAGTAGGTTACAATTAAGCTCACATTACGTTTGTTGACCCTCCATGCCCAATATTTCATGAATAATGAGTACTTTTGGAGGCAAATTTGATTACCATTCACAGAAAGATGAACACGATTTGGATTGTATTGCCCATCTTGACATTGCTGATGTTTGAGTTGGGGCTGAACTTGAAACTCGAGGATTTCAAACTGTTTAAGACCAGACCCAAGCCTGTGCTGGCAGGCCTGATTGGCCAAATTATCTTGCTGCCCCTGTTGGCATGGCTCATTGGCAAGGCATTTGGGCTTGAGGCTATTTTCCTCATCGGCTTTGTGCTGATTGCATGTTGCCCTGGCGGTAGTTCGTCAAATGTTTTCTCGATGCTCGCTAAAGGCGACGTGGCGCTCTCAGTCTCGCTCACGGCATGCAGCAGTATCATCACACTGGTGACAGTGCCCATTATCATGGCATGGGTGACCAGCTCGGCTGGCAGTGCTGTGACCGTGCACCTGCCCATTGGCAAACTGGTGATGCAGAACCTCGTGCTCATGTTCCTGCCCATCGCTATAGGTATCGCCGTGCGCAAAAAGTGGCATCAGGCCGCCGAGGCGATGCACCGCGTGTTATCGCACATCGCTTTCCCTGCCCTTATTTTCCTTGCTGGTGTTTTCTTCTTCCAGAACCGCGAAGCCATCATCGACAGTTTTGGTCAGTTAGGTCTGTCGGTGAGCGTGCTCATCCTGTGTGCCATGGCATGCGGAGCGTTGTTGTGCCGCGCAATGCGACTCACGGGTAAGGAGCGCCGCACCATCGTTATCGAGGTGGGCATGCAGAACGCCGCCCAAGCCATCGCCATCGCCAGCAGTCCGCTGGTGTTCAACAACGATGTAATCGCCATTCCCGCCATCATCTACGCATTGATGATGAACGTCATCCTCATCACCTACGTCGCCATCATCAAGCGCCGATAGGCAAATCATCAAAATCACAGTAAAAAAGGACACGAAATCCCTCCCATCGAGCCACTTGCCGACATCAGGGGAAACCCACCGGTAGTGACTAGTGCAAGATGAGAGAGTAATGGCGTGACTCGCCCTGGAACCTCTTGCCACCATCAGTCTTGAGGTGCCACAGCGACTCTTGATTCCATTGCTCAGGGGCAACCTCTGTATCGCCGGCCTTGATTGACGAGATGTATTTCCACACGGGCACGACCCACTCTTCCCGATAGAGGCCAGACCATTCCCTGTGGACCGACAAGACCTGATCGGGCGCCAAGATGGCGACGCTGACGCTGTCGTCCTCGCCGTAATGGTTAACCACACTGTCGTTTTCCTCGATGTCATAGCCACCATAGGCCGAGGAGAGGATTTCCTTGTACATGGTGACCGTTACCGTGTCATTGGTCTTGTTATATAGTTTGTAATCCACCGATGATAAGGGGTCACACGACACGAGCGAAATCACCATAGCCACAACGGCCATGCACACTGATATGTTGAAGATTCTCATCACTTGTCCAGTCTCATTTATATATTCTCTTCATTATTAACGCATTCTTCACCCCATATCTTGCATCACGGCCAAGAAAAAAGAAAGAAAAACATTGTAACGCCCTTGTTGAACATCCGATAGAACGCATCACACGTGCTGACATCAGCTGAGACAGGCGTTACCATTCAGCGAAACGCCTCTTGAAATGTCTCACGCCAAATAGTCACATCTGGGTTGGTTTTTTGTTAACAAAACTTATTGTTGCAGATGGTGGCACGGTTATTGCGGATTTTTTAGTAATTTTGTAGGTTAAAATGCAGATATTACTACAAGAAGAATGTCAAAAGACAAAGAGAATCAAATCATAGAGGACCCTGAGGTAAACACCGGGCAACAAAACGGGAGTGACTTTGGCGGCTATGACCAGCTGATCACGCTCACACCGCGCGAGCACATCCGCTTGCGTCCCGGCATGTACATCGGCAAGCTGGGCGACGGTTCACAGAACGATGATGGCATCTATGTCCTCATCAAGGAGGTGATCGACAACAGCATCGACGAGTTTAACACGGGATATGCCAAACCGACGATTGACATCGATGTGGCCGACGGTGCGGTGACCATCCGCGACTATGGCCGCGGCATCCCCCTGGACCAGGTGAAAGCAGCCTCGTCTAAGATGAACACCGGCGCGAAATATGACACCCAGACCTACAAGCGGTCGGTGGGTTTGAATGGCGTGGGCATCAAGGCGGTGAATGCCTTGTCCACCGAGTTCTACATCCGCAGTGTGCGTGACGGACAATGTGCATCGGTGACTTACAGCGAGGGTGTGGTCAAGGAAGAGAGCGGCGTGGTTGCCGCCAGTGAGGGCGAGGAGAACGGCACGCTGGTGCGGTTCAAGCCCGACTCGAGCATCTTCAAGAACTATGAGTTCCGCGAGGACATCATCGAGCAGATGATCAAGAACTACTCTTACCTGAACACGGGCCTCACGCTCACCTTCAACGGCAAGAAATACCATTCACGCAACGGCTTGAGCGACCTGGTGAAAGAGAACATGACCAACGACCCGCTCTACCCGCTGATGCACTTCACGGGCAATGATATCGAGGTGGTCATCACCCATGCTGCCCAACTGGGCGAGGAGTTCTACTCGTTTGTCAACGGCCAGCACACCACCCAGGGCGGCACCCACCAGAGCGCTTTCCGCGAGGCGTTGTCGAGGACCATCAAGGAATTCTATGGCAAGAACTTTGAGTACAGCGACATACGCAACGGCATCGTTGCCGCCATCAGCGTCAAGGTCGAGGAGCCCGTGTTTGAATCCCAGACCAAGATCAAGCTGGGCAGCAGCATCATGTGGAAAGACGGCCCTACCATCTACAAGTACATCAACGACTTCATCAAGAAGGAACTCGACGACTACCTGCACAAGGCTCCCGAGACCGCCGAGGTGCTGTTGAAGAAGATTCAGGACAACGAGCGCGAGCGCAAGGCCATCGCCGGCGTGAGCAAGCAGGTGCGCGAGAACGTCAAGAAGGCCGCGTTGCACAACGACAAGTTGCGCGACTGTCGTGTCCACTTCAACGACTCACGCGCCCCCAAGGATAATGACCGCCGCGACGAGAGCTCGATTTTCATCACCGAGGGTCTGAGCGCGAGCGGCAGCATCACCAAGATACGCGACGTGGAGACCCAAGCGGTATTCTCGCTGCGAGGCAAGCCGCTGAACACCTATGGGCTTGACCCCAAAAAGGTGATCACTAACACCGAATTTGCCTTGTTGCAAGCCGCGCTCAACATCGAGGACGGCATTGACGGCCTGCGCTACAACAAGGTCATCATCGCCACCGATGCCGATGTCGACGGCATGCACATCCGCTTGCTGCTGTTGACCTATTTCCTGCAGTTCTGCCCTGAGCTCATCAAGACGGGCCACCTCTACATCCTGCAGACACCGCTGTTCCGCGTGCTCAACAAGAAGGAGGCCAAGCGCAAGTCCCGTACCACCAAGCGCGAGGCCAAGCCTCAAAAGGTGGAGACCTACTACTGTTACAATGACGAGGAGCGCATGGCCGCCCTCGACAAGCTGGGCGAGTATGCCGAGATTACCCGATTCAAAGGGTTGGGCGAGATTTCCCCCGACGAGTTCAAGGACTTTATCGGCCCCGATATGCGCCTCGACCGCGTGCAGTTGCGCAAGGAGGACTCGGTCAACCAGATGCTTGCTTTCTTCATGGGCAAGAACACCATGGAGCGCCAGGGCTTTATTATTGACAACCTAGTGAATGAAGACGATGAAGACATCACAGTGCATTGATAAAAAAGAGTGCCGTGTGGCACTGTTCCCCGGGTCATTTGACCCCTTTACCCGCGGCCACGAGTCCATCGTGAGACGTGCCCTGCCGTTGTTTGACCGTTTTGTCATTGCCATCGGCGTGAACTCCGACAAGCGGTCATTCATGAGCATGGAACAACGCAAGACGTGGATTGAAAACGTGTTCAAGGACGATCAGCGTGTCGAGGTTATCGCTTACAGCGGACTGACCATCGAGGCTGCCCACGACGTGGGCGCCCAGTTCATCGTGCGCGGCGTACGCCTCATCCAGGACTTTGAAAACGAGAAGCACCTGGCCGAGGTTAACCGTGACCTGAGCGGCATTGAGACCATCCTGCTCTACACCCTGCCCGAGTACAGCCACATCAGCAGCAGCATCGTGCGTGAGCTGCACCTCTTTGGCCAGGACGTGAGCCCATATTTACCCAAGGGAGCCGATTTAAGTCAACTCCCAACCATCACCAAATAAAACCAGACACAGAATATAATGAAGAAGATACTGTTTGCTTTGCCCTTGTGCTTAGCCATCACACTCACATCCACTGCCCAGCGAGGCATGCCCCAGGGAATGCAGAAACTATTAAACGCCGAGTATGCCATCGCTAGCTTGTATGTGGACACCGTCAACGAGGACAAACTCATCGAGGAAGCCATCAAGGGCATGCTCGAGAGCCTAGATCCCCACTCATCCTATACCGACGCCAAAGAGACTAAAGAACTGGAGGAGCCACTGCAGGGCGAGTTCAGCGGTGTGGGCATCCAGTTCAACATGAACAAGGACACGCTTTATGTCATCCAGACCATCCCTGGCGGTCCCAGTGAGCGCGTAGGCATCATCGCCGGAGACCGCATTATTACTGTCAACGACACGACCATCGCCGGCGTGAAAATGAAGAACAGCGATATCCAGAAACGGCTACGCGGCAAGAAGGGCACCCAAGTCACCGTGCAGGTGAAACGTGCGGGCGTGAAGGAGCTCATCACCTTCCGCATCACGCGCGACAACATCCCGCTGCACAGCATCGATGCCAGCTACATGCTCGATGAGCAGACGGGTTACATGCGCATCTCGCGTTTCGGCGCCAAGACCCATGAGGAGATGATTGAAGCCCTGAAGGACTTGAAGAAGCAAGGCATGACACAACTCATCATGGACCTGAGCGACAACGGTGGCGGCTACCTCAATGCCGCCATCGACATGTGCAACGAGTTCCTCGAGCGCGGGCAACTCATGGTCTATACCGAGGGCGAGAACTCACCCCGCAACGAGGCCAACGCTAACGGCTGGGGCGATTATAAAGACCTGCACATGGTAGTCATGGTCAACCAGTACTCGGCCTCGGCAGCCGAGATTTTCGCCGGTGCGATGCAGGATTGGGACCGTGCCGTGGTTGTCGGTCGCCGCACTTTCGGCAAGGGACTGGTCCAGCGTCCCTTCCGCTTTGATGACGGGTCGATGATGCGACTGACCGTAGCGCGCTACTACACGCCCAGCGGCCGCTGCATCCAGAAACCCTATGACCGTGGCGACAAGAAAGCCTATGAGAAAGAATTGCTCGACCGTGCCAACGTGGGTGAGTACTACAGCCTGGACAGCATCCAGTTTAATGACTCCTTGCGCTACACCACCAGGCTAAACGGACGCACCATCTATGGTGGCGGTGGCGTGATGCCCGATGTGTATGTGCCCATCGACACGACCGAATACACCACCTATTACCGCGACCTCATGGCCAAGGGCATCACCAACCAGTATGCCATCAGCTATGTGGACAAGAACCGCAAGTCCATCGCCAAGAGATATAAGACCGTCAACGACTTTGACAACGGCTTCATCATCACCGACGAGATGATGCGTGATTTCATTGCCCTGGGCGAGAAGGACAGCGTGAAGTATGACGAGGAAAAATACCGCACCAGCGAGGCCTTGCTCAAGGATATCATCAAGGGGCTTATCGCCCGCGACGTGTATGGCAACGCCAGCGCTTACAGCGTCATCATCAACCACCGCAACCGCGACCTCAAGGCCGCCATCGAGGTGCTCAACGACCGTGAGCGCTATGACCGCTTGCTGCGCGAGGGCAACCCCGAGTATGAGCGCCTGGTCAAGCGCAATGACTAATAGCAGCAACAGCTGCTTTTCTTGAACGAGACATTTTAGGGCTATAGGTCATTATGAAATGGCCTATAGCCCTAAAAATATTGGGGCCTCACATGATTATTGCTGGAATGGCGGTTGAGGTGGTGGCAAGGTTGGGCCGCTGCCGGGAAGAGGCGGCGGGGTGCGACGGGCGGTGTCAATGCGCTGCAGGTCATCGATGCGGCTCATGGTGCGCTTGTACACAATCCAGATAAGCAGAACGAACAGGACATTGATAACAACCGAGAGGGCGGGGAAAATGCCCTCGCTGAAGGCCAGCGCGTCATACACCCAATGAATCAGCACGGGAACCGCCAACACACAGCAAGCCGTGAGCCTGCTGCGGTCTCCAAAGTGGCGCTTGCTGTAGAAGTAACCCATGGCACAGGCAATGGCAAAATGGGCAGGTACGGCCGTCATGCCACGCACGATGCCAGTACCCAACCAATCTTCGCTCTGGAACAAATACAGAATATTCTCGGTTCCCGCGAAGCCTAATCCCACACAGGCTGCATAGACGATGCCGTCAAAGTACTCATCATAGAAAGGATTCTTGCGCAAGAACAGCCACAACATGAGCAGTTTTGCCATTTCCTCGGGCAAGGCTGCGGCAAACAATGCCGTTGACACCGCGCCAGCAAACGAGCCCAGTTCATAGACCATCACCCCCATTATGGACATGAACGAGGTGATGACTAGGGTCACGAAAGTCGAGCCCACGCCATAGAGGAATGCCAGAGCGAGCATTCGGGGCGGCTCGGGGCGCGCCGAGTCTTTCTTATAGATCCACCAGCCCAAGATAACGGCCGGAATGAGTGCGGTGATAAGGATGAGCAACATACTGATTTACATTTAGCGTTATTGTAAATGCATCCGACGAAGGGGGAAAGCCACCTTGCATCGGATGCATTGTTTAGTCATGGGTCAGCGCCAAATCACATGGCAAGACGCAAACCGAGAGAGTAGCTGCGGCTCGTGGGTGCCTCATTGCCGCGGAAGGTGATGCGGCTGTCGCGCGAAACGCTGAACCAGCTGCCACCGCGGGTCACACGGCGAACGCCCGATTCGGGACCCACAGGATTTTCCTGGGCTTCCTCATTGTAGGTACCATACCAGTCAGAGCACCACTCAAACACGTTACCGCACATGTCGTAGAGACCCAGCTCATTGGCGTGCTTGGTGCCCACGGTGTGAGTTCCGTAGTCAGCGCTATAAGGACCAACGGCATAACTGTTGCCGTAGTACCATGCCACTTCCTCCAGATCATCGCTGCCAGCATAAACGGTACCAGCACTCTTGTTGCCACCGCGTGCAGCATATTCCCACTCGGCCTCGGTGGGCAGACGGAAGTTCTTACCGGTAAGAGCGTTGAGACGGGCGATAAACTCCTGGCAGTCATCCCAGCTTACCTGCTCAACAGGACGCTGCAGGTCACCGGTGAAGCTGCTGGGATTGGTACCCATCACAGCCTGCCACAATTCTTGGGTCACCTCGGTCTGGCTGATTGAGAAGGGCGAGATGGTCACCTCGTGAGCGGGAAGCTCGTCAACATTGGCCATGCCGCTTTCCACAGCAGCACTATCAACACCCATGGTGTAGGTGCCACCCTCGACAGCCACCATCTGGAACGACACACCGTTAACGGTGAACTCACCAGGAATGGTGTTGTAATTCTGCAAGCGCTCGGTAAACGAGTTGGCAGCAACCTGCAAATCGGCGAAGTTCTCATCCATCACTGAACTGCAGTCCAGCAACAACATCACCAGTGCGCTAGAATAGGTGCTCTCGATATCGGGCAGCTGGCTAGCCGAGAACTCGGTGCTGGCTTCCCAAGCCTGAGCGTCTTCTACCCAGTACCACTCCTTGATGTTTTTCTTGACGATGCGCTCCTCGCTGTCGAGCTGGATGCCGCTGAACACTAATGTGACAAACATGCCGTCAACGCTTGATGCAGCCACACTGTCGCCAGCAGTGCTGGTCAAGCCGTGATAGGTAATATTAGTCAGGCTGCGCGTCTTGAGCGAGAAGGTGCCCTCGATATATTCCTGGGAGTTCTCCACAGTCTCGTTATCGACCTCGTCGAGCGTGAAGCGGATGCGTGTACCCGTTCCCACACCGGGGAATACCAGGGTAAGGGTCTCAGACATGTTGCGGCTCACCAGGTCCTCGGCAATCTCCTGGAACTTGGTGTTTACCTCGGTCATGTTGTTGACCTCATTAGCCTTGGTCGAGTCACTCGAGAGGGCATACAGGTTAGAACGGAACTTATTGGCGTCAACCACGTTGTTGTTGAGCAGACCAACGGTGTAGGCCTTGATGGGACGGCCATAGACACGCTGGTCGGCAATGCGGGCCTTGAGGGCCTCGGCATACTCAGCCTCGGTGTCATACTTGTCGGTCATCATCAGCGAACCCTGGTCCAAGCCCTCGGTGAAGGTCACGATAGCCACATTCTGCAGATTCTCGGGGTTCTGAGCGGCATTGAGTGCGTCGAGCGCCTTGTCGACCGAGTAATAAAGCAAACGTCCAGGCTGGGTGGACATTGATGCCACAAACTCGTTAAACTCGCCCACTGTTGTCGAGTCAAGTCGAGTAATCTCCTTGGTGTTCAAGGCCTGGTTATAGCCAATCACACCCATGTACATGCCGGCATCGACCATGGGAGCAACGGGTCCCCTCAGGATGATATCAATCAAGTAATTGATATCGGCGATGTTGATATCACCATCCTCGTTCACATCACACTTGATGTCAAATGGTCCTCCCAGAACCACGTTAACCACAGCATTGATGTCGGCAATGTTCACATCACCGTCGGCGTTCACATCGCCCACAATGTTACTCGAGTAATGACGCGGTCCGGCCAGGGCCACGACTGTTGATAACATGATCAACGAAAAAAGCGTAGTCAGTCTCATGTTTTAGTAATGTAATTATTTATTGTTATTATCTGTCCACACATTATACCGAATGCTATCGTCGGCAACCAAAAATCAAAATATAACCTACAAAATTAATACTTAATTATTTAATAACACAAATATCGGGCACAATAATTATTAACAATTTGACAAATCATGTCCATCCATCATCAAAAAGCGATATTGTTTCAGAAAAATTGTTTCTTTTGGGCCTTTACTGTGTGTCCCGTTCACTATTTTTGATTATCTTTGCCGATTAGTAACAAAAGCAACATGGCAATATGAACAGATTTGTAGAACTCATTCCCCAACAACGTGCCAAGTATGGCGACCGCGAGGCATTGCGTTTCCGCGATTATGAGACCCAGGTGTGGTCATCCATCACCTGGAATGGTTTTGCCGAGTTGATTGACCGTGCAGCAGGAGCCCTATTCACTGGTGGCGTGGAGCCTCATGGCCGCGTGTGCCTGTTCACCCAAAACTGCCCCGAGGTGCTGATCACCCACTTTGGCGCCTTTTATAACCGCGCCATCCCGGTGCCCATCTATGCCACGAGCAGCAAGGATGAGGCCGCCTATATCGTGAACGACTCGGGGGCGACAATCCTGTTCACGGGAGACCAGGGCCAGTATGACATCGCCAGGCAAATCATCGATGACTGCCCTACCCTCAAGTTCATCGTCACGCTGCACCCCGACGTGAAGCATGACGCTGACGACAAGACGTCCCTCACATGGGAAGAATTCCTCACGACCGGCGACAAGCTGAGCAAGGAAGTTCTCGGGCAGATTGAGGAGCGCAAGCAGGCTGGCGTGGACACTGACATCATGTACCTGATTTACACGTCTGGTACCACTGGCGTGCCCAAGGGCGTGATGCTCATGCACAGCAACATGAATGCCGCCATGGTGGCCCACATCGAGCGATTTGACGGCATCATCGACGACAAGACCGACGTGTCGCTGAGTTTCCTGCCTTTCAGCCACGTGTTTGAACTGGGCTGGACGATGGTATGCCTCACAAGCGGCATCCGCGTCGCCATCAACTATAATCCCAAGGAAATCCAGCGCGCCGTCAAGGAAGTGCAGCCTAACTACATGTGCAGCGTGCCCCGATTCTGGGAGAAAGTTTATACCGCCATCAACGACAACCTGGCCAATGCCAAGCCCGTGGTGCGCATGCTGGTCAAGCAAGCCATTCGCGTGGGCAAGACCCGCAACATGAAATACACCCGCCTGGGCAAGAAAGCGCCCGCCTTTATCGAGCAGCAATACCAGTACTTTGAGAAGAAAGTCTTCAAGAAACTGCGTGGTGCCATCGGTGTGGTTGACGGCAAGATGTTCCCCACCGCCGGCGCGATGCTGAGCGACAATATCACCGAGTTCCTGCACGCCGTGGGCATCAACATCTGCATCGGCTACGGTCTGAGCGAGACCAACGCCTCGGTGAGCTTCTTCAAGCCAGGCGAGTGGACGTTAGGTACCATCGGTATGCCCATCTCGAGTATCCAGGTGAAAATCGGTGACAAGAATGAGATTCTGGTCAAGGGTCCCACTGTGATGAAGGGTTACTACAACAAACCCGTTGAGACGGCCGAGGCCATCGATGCCGACGGTTGGTTCCACACCGGAGACTGTGGTGAGATCGCGCCTACCGGTGAGCTCATCCTCACCGAGCGCCTCAAGGACCTGTTCAAGACCAGCAACGGCAAGTACATTGCGCCCCAGGTGCTCGAGACCATGCTGGGTCAGGACAAATTCATCGAACAGGTGGCCATCATCGGTGATGGACGCAAGTATGTATCGGCGCTCATCGTTCCCGCCTTTGAAGAGTTGAAAGCCTATGCCGACAAGAAGCACATTGAGCACCGCACCATCGAGGACCTGGTCAATAATGCTGACATCCGCAAGATGATTGAGGGCCGCATCAACGACTATCAGAAGGGACTGGCCAGCTATGAGCAAATCAAGCGTTTTGTGCTGCTGCCCAAGGCCTTCACCATGGAGAATGGCGAATTGACCAACACCCTCAAAATCAAGCGAGCAGTCATCAACAAGCGCTACAGACCGCTGATTGATGCCATGTATGCCGCCGACTACCGCAAGAAGAAACCAGCCGACAAGTCGACTGATGATTAATGATAAAGAGATTAGTAACAACAATAGATGATCACTCAAGAACAACTCAAGGAACTACAACAACGCAAGGACGACCTCAAGCGCTATCTGGACATTGACGGCAAGAAAATCGAGGTCGAGGAAGAGGAACTGCGCACTCACGTGCCCGACTTCTGGCAGGACCAGAAAGCTGCCGAGGCACAAATGAAGAAAATCAAGTCGCTGCGCAACTGGATCAACGGCTGCGAGGAAGTGGAACTCGCGGTCGATGAGGTGGCCACAGGATTTGACTTTGTTAAGGAGGGGCTCGTCGAGGAAGCTGAGGTCGATGCCCTGTACAGCAAGGCGATGGCCCTGCTCGAGAAACTCGAGCTGCGCAACATGCTGCGCCACGACGAGGACAAGATGGACGCCATCCTCAAGATCAACTCGGGCGCCGGTGGCACCGAGAGCCAGGACTGGGCATCAATGCTCATGCGCATGTACCTGCGCTGGTGTGAGCGTCACGGCTACAAGACCGCCATCGAGCACCTTATCGACGGTGACGAGGCGGGCATCAAGAGCGTGACCATCAGCATCGAGGGCGATTTTGCCTATGGCTACCTCAAGAGCGAGAACGGTGTGCACCGCCTGGTGCGCGTCTCGCCCTATAACGCCCAGGGCAAGCGCATGACCTCATTTGCATCGGTATTCGTGACCCCGCTCGTCGACGACACCATCGAGATTACGCTCGATCCCGCGAGGATCTCATGGGACACCTTCCGCAGCGGCGGTGCCGGCGGTCAGAACGTGAACAAGGTGGAATCGGGTGTGCGCGTGCGTTACCAGTATAAAGACCCCTACACGGGCGAGGAAGAGGAAATCCTGGTCGAGAACACCGAGACCCGCGACCAGCCCAAGAACCGCGAGAACGCCCTGCGCAACCTGCGCTCAATCCTCTACAACAAGGAGTTACAACACCGACAGGAGGAGCAGCGCAAGGTTGAGGACAGCAAGAAGAAGATCGAATGGGGCAGCCAGATTCGCAGCTACGTCTTTGACGACCGCCGCGTGAAAGATCACCGCACCAACCACCAGACCAGCGACGTGGGCGGCGTGATGGATGGTGACCTGGACGACTTCATCAAAGCCTACCTCATGGAGTTTGCCGAGAGTTAAGCATATCTCCACTATCATCGATTAATAACAACAAACCAGCAACTAAGCAATGAACGAGAAATTGACCATCGTCAAGGTGAGTGGAAAAGTCGTAGAGACCCCTGAGGATTTACGTACCTTTGTTAAATCATTTGCGGCTCTGCCCGACAAGAAGTTGCTCATCTTTAGCGGCAACAGGATGGCTCAAGACATTGGCAACAAGCTGAGCATCAAGACCAAACTCATCAATGACCGTCCCGTAGTGGATTTGGGTACCCTTAAATTGCTCACCATGGTCTATGGTGGCCTGGTGAGCCGTCAGTTTGTGTCGATGCTTCAAGCCAACAAGGTCAATGCCCTGGGTGTCACTGGAGCCGACATGAACCTGATCACGAGCGTCAAGCTCCCTGACGGCAAACTCGGTGACACTGGCCAAGTGCGCCATGTCAACACCGAGGCGATAGCCAATCTGGTCGATCGCGGCATCGTGCCGGTGATTGCCCCCATCACCCATGACGGGCGCGGCAATCTGCTGTTTAACGAGACCGACGAGATGGCGGCCGAGGTGGGCAAGTCGCTGGCCTTGCGCTATGACGTGACCCTCATCTATTGCTTTGAGAAGAACGGCGTGCTGCTAAATCCTCAAGACGGCGACAGCGCCGTGGCCGAACTCAAGCGCACCCGCTACAAGGCGCTGCGCGAGATGAATATCATCAAGGACTGGTTTGTTAACAAGCTCGACAATGCCTATTCGGCCATCGATCACGGCGTGAAAGAGGTGGTCATCACCAGCCCTCGCCAGCTGGGAGACCCCAATCGGGGCACCCACATCAAGGCGTGATGGCGTTGGCACAAGATTTGCACAGACGTGTTAAGCCACTCATCGTTGTGGCCGCGAGATAGAATTTAAAACAACAGTTAGTTTATTATTTTTAAAAAATGAAGGTTGCGATTGTTGGCGCCAGCGGCGCTGTGGGACAGGAATTCATGCGTGTCCTCGATGAACAGAATTTTCCCGTTACTGAACTTGTGCTCTTTGGCTCGGAACGCAGTGCCGGACGCATTTTCACGTTCCGTGGCAAGGACTATGTGGTTAAACTGCTTCAGCACAACGATGACTTCAAGGACATCGACATCGCCTTTGTAGCCATGGGTGCTGGGCCCGCGCGCGAGTTTGCCCCGACCATCACCAAGCACGGCTGCATCATGATTGATAACAGCAGCGCCTTCCGCATGGACGATGACGTGCCCCTGGTGGTACCTGAGGTCAATGGCGAAGATGCGTTGAACACCCCGCGCAACATCATCGCCAACCCCAACTGCTCGACCATCATCATGGTTGTTGCGCTCAAGCCGCTCGATAACCTGTCACACATCAAGAACGTGCAGGTGGCTACCTACCAAGCCGCTAGCGGCGCCGGCATGGAGGCGATGTATGAGCTCGCATTGCAGACCAGCGAGATCGCTGTGGGCAAAGAGGAACTCACCGTGCGCCACTTCCAGCACGAGTTGGCCTACAACTTGATTCCCCACATCGACATCTTCCAGGACAACGACTATACCCGCGAGGAGATGAAGATGGTCAAGGAGACCTGCAAGATCATGCACAGCGACATCCGCGTGAGCGCTACCTGCGTGCGTGTGCCCGTCATGCGCGCCCACAGCGAGGCCGTGTGGATCGAGTGTGAAAATCCCATCTCCCCCGAGGAGGCACGCGCTGCCCTGCAGCTGGCTCCCGGCGTTGTCGTGGTTGATGACCCGCGCAGCAACCGCTACCCCATGCCCATCGACTGCTCGGGCAAGGATCCCGTTTACGTGGGCCGCATCCGCGTCGATACCAGTAGCGACAACGGCCTGACCTTCTGGCTCTGTGGTGACCAGATCAAGAAGGGCGCCGCGCTCAACGCTGTCCAGATTGGCCAGTACCTCATCGCCCACCGCAAGAAATAACCGATAAACTGAAAATCAAATGGCTAAAAAAAACCAAATGACTAAAGAAGAAACCAAATCCACGATCATCGCATCGTGTGCCATAGGCGTGTTCATCTTGGCGCTCATCGGCGCCATCATGTTCGGTTATCCCAAATACAAGGTGTGGCAACAGGAAATGGCTGGTAAAGCCGAGTTTGCCAAGGCAGAGCAAAACCGCAAGATCAAAATCGAGGAGGCGCGCGCCAACCTTGAGGCCGAGAAGCTGAACGCCCAGGCCGAAATCGAGCGCGCCAAGGGTGCCGCCAAGGCCATCGAGATCGAGAACGGCAGCCTCACGCCCACCTACATCCAGTACTTGTGGGTGCGCCAGCAGACCAACCTCAACGACAAGACGGTCATTTACATCCCCACCGAGGGCAACCTGCCCATCCTGGAGGCCGGCCGCAACGCCACTAACAAATAAGTAGAACCAATCAATCGATATGTATAACAGAGAATATACGCCGGGCATGATTTCGGCATTGAAGGATAATGAAATCTTTGTCTTTGGCAGCAACCTGGGCGGAATGCATGGTGGCGGGGCCGCTCGTGCCGCCTATAACCGCTTTGGCGCCGTATGGGGACAGGGTGTAGGGCTGCAGGGGCAGAGTTACGCCATCCCCACGATGCAAGGTGGCGTGGAAACCATCAAGCCCTATGTGGACGAGTTCATCGCCTTCGCTCAAGCGCATCCCGAGCTTAAGTTTCTCGTAACCCGCATCGGCTGCGGCATCGCCGGCTTCAGGGATGAGCAGATTGCCCCGCTGTTTGCCGCGGCCATCGACCAGGACAATATCATCTTGCCTAGAGAATTTGTTGACGCGATTCAAGGCTAAGGTGCGCAATCAACGATGAAAAAGAAGAAGAAAAAACAGCCGATTAACCTTGACGCGCTCAAGGCCATGAGACGTGGCAACCGCGAGGGCCAGCAAGAATTGCTCGGCCCAGGCTTCCATGCGTCAAACCGGGTCCATCGGTCCAAAAAGACCTATACCCGCAAGGCCAAGCACAAGCAAGACTTAAACGATTAAGGACAAACAAAGAAACGCAACCGCTGTCATTTCAGTCGGTTGCGTTTCTTTGTTATCAGGAAAGTGCACTAATCCTGCGACACGCGCACGGCACGCACACTCCTTCCGAAGGCGCGGGCACCACTAATCCAAAATAATCTATCTGATTCGAAACCAATGCCGTAGGCGCAGATTGAGCTGCCCAGTCCAAGCTCGCATGACCAATATTCGCTCATAGAGCCCGCGTCTAACAGTGAATTATAGAATCGCTCACCCGCAGCAGGCAAGAAAATAGAGTTACCGTTAGGACCGGTAACCAAACGACCGTTCACACCATTCATCGTTGTCCACTGCCAGGTGCATTTCTGGATCAACTCAGTCTGCTGACTGTTCGTGGGCATACGCCAAGACGGACCCATATTCACGTAAGCGGCATCGTCTTCAAGATCAAGCACCATCCTGTTGTCAACTGAACCGAAATCGCTGTTGGTACAATACTTAGTCAAAGAATGATCACTGCCATTGCACCACTTGTAGGTTTCCCATTTATAGACTTCCTTTGACTCAGTCTCGCCCCAGGCAAAGTGGTCGCCATATTCCTCGGGAGCGCTGGCGCCGACATTGCACGTCGCCCACAGCGTACCGCTGGGCAGCCCCAAGTCAACATAATCGCACTGCGGGATGGATTGAGCTTGGACTGGGATAACACATTGACCTCCATCAAGTGCCGGGTTCAGGAAAGTGGCTGTGCCATTGAATTCGCCTGGAGCGGTTGCCGTGAACATTACCGTCACCGTGGCGCGAGAGTTGGCTGGTACCTCGATGGTCATGCTAGAAGCAGTGCCCTGTTCCTGTTTTAATGAAAAAGGCTCATCTATCGAAACGGTTAAGTTCTGCACCATTGATGTATTATTGACAATTGTCAGTTCACCTGTGCGTGTCGTTTCAACAGGCATGACACCCAAATCAAGGCTCTGCTGCTCAATGTAAAGGCTCCGGACCTCAGTAGGCGTCGCACGTACGGCACGGATTGTTTGTCCATCGCAACGTCTGTCGAACCAGACATGCTTTCTCGACGAACCGAAAAACTGGATGTAGGCATCGTCCGGACCTTCCCCTTCATTTGGGATATCCCACTTATCGGGGGAGCACAACGTGCGTGACCAATAATAGCCGAATCTGCCATCGTTAAACACCTGACTCGAAAAACCGCCGGATGCGGGTAAAAAGATGGAATTACCATTCGGACCTATGACTAGACGGCCCATCACGCCGTTGAGCGTAGTCCATTGCCATGTACAGCTATCGCAAAGTTCTTGCATCTGTTCCAGCGTCGGCATGCACCATGACGATCCCCAGTTCACGTTGGCGGCATCGTCATCTAAATCCAGCTCCGTTTTGCCATCAACCGTGCCATAAATGCTTTTGGTGCAGTACTTGGTGAGCGAGTTTAGACTGCCGTTGCACCACTTGTAGTTGCTCCAATCATAATAATCCTTGGGCTCGGTCTCGCCCCAAGCGAAGTAGTCGCCGTATTCCTCAGGAGCGCTGGCACCGACATTGCACGTCGCCCACAGCGTGCCGCTGGGCAGCCCCAAGTCAACCCACTCGTGCTCGTCGATTAATGCTTCGTCTTCATGAATAATGTTGATGATCGCATTCACGTCCGAGATGTTGATTTCTCCATCGCCATTCACGTCGGCAGTAGTGACATAATCGTCTCCTCCCGTAATGATGTCGACGACAGCATTGATATCAGCAATATTGACCTCGCCGTCAAGGTTCACGTCACCGATCAAACCCGTTTCAGGTTCCATCTCCACTATCTGCCCGAAATAAGGATACCAGTGCTCGTCGGCTTGATAGGCAGCGGCCGTCCCTTGCGGCACATGAAGCGTGCGAGCTGAATAATTATTGGAATACCATAATTTGAAGAGAGTTTCACCGATTGATACTATTGTTAAGTTTGAGATATGTGAATAGACATCAGTCAGATTCACACAGTTCATAAACGCATTGTTTCCGATGTAAGTGACGGAGCCTGGAATAGTCACGCTCGAGAGAGCAGTGCAATTAGCAAACGCAGCACCACCGATGGAAGTGACCGAACTAGGAATAGTGATAGAAGTTAGCCCAATGCAATCAGTAAATGCAGTTCCGGCTATGGAGATAACAGAGTTGGGAATAGTCAAGGTTGTAAGAGTGCTACAGCCCCTAAACGCTTCGTTGCCTATGGAGGTGACAGAGTTGGGGATTATTGTATTCTGACAGCCCGTTTTCAGAGTATTGCTTGCCGTCTCAATGATCGCATTACAGTTGTCTCGGGAATCGTATCTTAGATTACCACTTTCCACCGTGATGCTCGTCAGGCCACTGCAGTTATCGAACGCGGGACCATCGATGTAGGTAACAGAATTAGGAATAATCACGCTTGTCAAGCCTCTACAATATGCAAACGCTTGTAACTCAAGTGTGGTAATGGAGTTAGGAATAGTCACGCTTGTAAGATTGTAACAACCCCAGAAAGCACCGTTGCCGATGATGGTGACGGAGTTGGGGATAATTGTATTCTGACAACCAACAATCAGCCTATTGGTTGCCGTTTCGATGACAGCATTACAATTGTCTCGGGAATCATACTTTGGATTCTCACTATCTACCGTGATGCTCGTCATACCACTGCTACCCGAAAAGGAGTGGTCTATAAAAACCACGGATTTTGGAATAGTCACGCTTAAAGGGTCATCACAATAATGAAACGCACTGCGTCCAATGGCGGTAACGGCATAGGTCATACCAGCATGAGTGACCGTCTCAGGAATTGTGATTTCACCTGAGTAGTGGCCAGTGATTACGTTGTCGTATCCTTTATAGGTCACTTCAACGGTACTGGTGCCCGTGATGTTGTAATAAATGCCGTCCACCTCAAAGTCGTAGGCCGCGGCAGTGACAGGCAACATCAGTGCCAGCAGCAAAAGTGTTGTTTTGATTAAGCTTTTCATTTTACACATGGGTTATAGTTAGATATGGGTTTTAATCAAGATTCTGCGAAATTATGTAAAATATTGAAATTAAACAAGTTTTTGGCTGCTAATATAGCATATTCAATCAATTATGGTAGGGAGGTTGTTGCAAAACTCGAATGACTCAATTATTGATCGGCCTGCGGCCGAGAAATTAAAACAAATTTTGAATTTAAATTAAAATATTTTAAATTTTTATATCGATTTTTTAAATAATTTGTATTAATTTCCCGTGCGTAGCACGGTTAAATATTGCGACGTTGAATTATGACACAGCCACATGTCATCGGCTAGAAGGCCGCGCCAAGGATCCCGACAAGGTGTTGTCAAGCCTGAGTCAGTCATGGCACATTGGCCTCCGGCATAGATTCATGATGCCCATGCCCTAAAAACACGACACACAATGAACAAGAAAATGCGCAACCGACTTGACAGCTTAGATGAACTGATCTATTTAACGTCAAATGAAGGCTGATATCCAATCACTGTATGATAAACTATTGCATTTATCGTATAAATGATTTATCTTTGCAGCAATTAATGAAGTGTGATGAATCATGCCTTATGAGTCTGCTGGAAATGCATCCGTAATTAACGGTTACTTTTTGAACTAAAACTAATATATTTATAAGTAGAATGATGAAAACTTTCAGAACTATTCTAATAGCGGCGATTATTGCCCTAACGACATACATTCCATGTGCAGCCCAACTGGGCGGTGCTATCACTATGACCAGTCCCAACGGCAATTTGGTCATGAAGTTTGAATTGGCTGACGGAGTTCCAACCTATTCGCTGGATTTCGACGGACAGGCGGTCATCCTGCCTTCACGCTTGGGATTCGAGCTCAGGGGAAGCCGACAGTTAACCCATGGCTTTGTCCTCATCGACCAGCAGAGGTCATCGTTTGACGAGACATGGGTACCGGTGTGGGGCGAAGAGGCCTCTATCCGCAACCATTACAATGAGCTTCTGGTGAAGCTCCAACAACCAGCCGTCGAGGAGGGAGAGAAACTAGTCGCCATGCATGTGCGTTTCCGCTTGTATGATGACGGCTTGGGCTTCCGCTACGAGTTCCCGATGGAGAATGCCTTGACCTATTTCATGATCAAGGAAGAACAGACGCAGTTTGCACTCACAGGCGACCACATCGCCTGGTGGATTCCCGGCGACTATTCCACCCAGGAATTCAGGCCCACCCGTTCGCGACTGTCGCAAGTGCGGGAACTGACGCCCAAGGCCCGTGTGGGCTGCGGATGGCCTAATACGGCATTCTCGCCAACAGGTGTCCAGACTGCCCTGCAGATGAAGACCGACCAAGGGCTCTACATCAACATCCACGAGGCCGCAGTGCTGGACTATCCCACGACCAACCTCGACCTGGATGACAAGAATTTCATCTTGCGCACTTGGCTCACTCCCGATGCCGAGGGTGTGAAAGGACGCATGCAGGCTCCCTGCAAGACACCGTGGCGCTCAATCATGGTCTGCCGCAGTGCCACCGAGGTGCTGGCCTCACGCCTCGTGCTCAACCTGAATGATCCCTGCGCCATCGAGGACGTGTCATGGATCCACCCCACCAAGTATATGGGTGTGTGGTGGGAAATGATCAGCGGCAAGAGCCAGTGGTCCTACACCAATGACTACCCCTCGGTGCAGCTGGGCAAGACAGATTATGCCCACTCCACCCCTCATGGCAAGCACGGCGCCAACAACGAGAACGTGCGCCGCTACATCGACTTCGCTGCCGAGAACGGCTTTGACGCCCTCCTCATCGAGGGATGGAACGAAGGATGGGAAGACTGGTATGGCAAGCAGAAGGACTTTGTCTTTGACTTCATTACCCCCTACCCCGACTTTGACCTGCCCGCTCTCAACGCCTATGCCCACCAGAAGGGTATCCGCCTGATCATGCACCACGAGAGTTCATCATCGACGGTCAACTATGAGCGCTGGATGGAGAAAGCCTACAACCTGATGAACAAGTACGGCTATGACGCTGTCAAGAGCGGCTATGTGGGCAAGATTATCCCCTATGGCGAGTATCACTATAGCCAGCCCCTGATCAACCACTACCACTATGCCATCACCGAGGCCGCCAAGCACCACATCATGGTCAACGCCCACGAGGCAGTGCGTCCTACGGGATTGTGCCGCACGTGGCCCAACATGATCGGCAACGAGAGCGCTATGGGCAACGAGTTCCGCGCCGGCATCGACCCGGGTCAGACCGCCGTCTATCCCTTCACACGCCTGCAGGGTGGACCGATGGACTTCACCCCCGGCATCTTTGAGATGGACCTGGAAAAGGTCAGCGGTTGGGCCGATAAGATGCGTCACACCATCTGCAACCAGCTGGGCCTCTATGTCACCTTCTACTCCCCGCTGCAAATGGCTGCCGACCTGCCCGAGAACTACGCCCGCTTCATGGACGCCTTCCAGTTCATCAAGGATGTGGCTGTGGATTGGGACAAGAGCATCTATATCATGGCCGAGCCCGGTGAGTATATGGTCACCGCACGCCATCCCAAACTGTCCACCGTCAACAAGGCCGCTGAGGGCCTCGGCAAGCTGCCCGACGGCAAGAAGAATGTGGTGAACGGTGCCACCAAGTTCATCTATGCCCTGCCCAATGGTGCTACTGCTGCCGACCTCAATACAGCCAAGCCCAGGGACGTGTGGTACGTGGGCGGCATCAACGGCGAGGATGCCCGCGAAGTTTCCTTCAAGCTTGACTTCCTGAAACCCGGTGTCAAGTATGAGGCCACCATCTATGCCGACGCCAAGGACGCCGACTACGAGAAAAACCCGCAGGCCTACACCATCACCCGCAAGAAGGTCACCGCCAAGACCGTCATGAAGCTGCGCATGGCACGCGGCGGCGGCTTCGGCATCACCATTCGCGAGCTATAGCACCTTCACTCCTGCAGACAACGCACAAACAATGGAGCGCAACCGCTTGTAAACAAGTCCGTTGCGCTCCATTATAGTGATCTTCAACACACACAATGGCCTGCAACCTATTGCAGGTTTCGGTAATTGTCTCTAACTTTGCAGTAAATCATAGACCTAAAACTATCGATAACATAAATTATAAAAAAACTGAAATTGGAACTGATATGAAGAAAATTGGATTATCCTTGATGATGATACTGACTTGTGTGATGGCTTTCGCACAGGAAGAAGTAGTTGATTATCTCAATGTTGGAAAAACGCTCAAGTTTCAAGGCAAGAAGTTTGAGCTCAAGTGGTGTCAACACCAAAATGAGGCTGTTTATCTTCAGGAATGGCTACCTGAGGGTGAGACGTTTGATAATTATGGGCAGATGTTGACGGTCACGCTGTTCTTCTCAGAAGCAGGAACTGTTCAATATGTCGAGAACATGGCCCAGATTCTTGAAAAACGCAAGAAGACTGACTGCGCCTATTATTACGTCCATGAGAAAGACGGAGAGTATGTCATTGATTTCTTGGTGCTCGATAGTGCGGGCGGCAAGGTGAATTTTGCAGAGGTAGGAATCAATCACTGCAAACCTGTGATCGTCAATGGGAAGAAAGCCGTACAGATCAATCTTTATACGCGCAGGGCGTATGGTGACGACATCAACCCCTTCTTGGAATCCCTCGACGATAAAACAGATGACTGGATCAATGAATTGACACAGATGAATATCATCTGCAAAATGAAATAGCATTACAATTATCAAAGAAGTGAACAACACTGCGCTATGAAACAACTTCTTCTATCATTCATCATCGTTGGTTGCTGTTCTGGATATCTTTCGGCCCAAGAAGCGTTGAATAGCAAGCAACTAGTTATGCTAACTGGTACAGTCGTGGACGCTGCTGATGGTCAGCCGATTATTGCTGCGACGATTTGGCATAAGCAATCCAATGGGCGATATTCGGCTGTCGCGGCAACGGATTATGACGGGCGATTTGAATTGAGTTTCCTCCCCGAAGACACGCTGATGGTGGAACGGATTGGTTACAAAACACAGAAGCTGCTGCCTTCGGACGACTCAATCCTAGTCAGAATGGAAATGGATTCAACAATAGTTGGCTGCCCAGAAATTATTATGTATCCAATCTCAGGAGTAGTGCTTGACGAAAATGGTGAGCCCTTAATTGGTGCAACCATAACAATAAAGGGAACAAATAGAGGTGTCGCTACGGATAGAAATGGCAAATTCAAAATATCCGCCCAAAAAGGGGATGTACTTGAGGTGAGTTTTATTGGTTACTTAAAGCAAACGAAGAGAGTCTCGATTAAGAAACCAATGAAAATCAAGTTAAAACCAAACCAAAATGTGATTTACTGCCAATGAAACGGAGTTGATGTTGTTTATCCCAAAGTTGCTATTTAAGACTCAATAGATGGATGCACTGTGGAAAATAGGGGAACGCTTGTTGCGCTGGGGAACACTGGCATATTGCTCGGTTTTTCCCGCCGTGTCTCGCTCCTATAATAGCAAAACATATCCGTGTCCCGTCGAGCAGAAATATCATGAGAACGGGCCATATCAAGTCACCGTTCATTCAATCGACGATATCCATGTGTTCGTTCCTGATACCATACACAACGCGCCGTTGCCGACAGTGGTCATGGTCAACGGTACGGGCTTGAAAGCTCTGCATTACCGCCCAGTGTTCGAGCACCTGGCTTCATGGGGATTTATCGTCATCGGCAATGATGACAGCAATGCGTGGAATGGTCGATCAGCTATAGTCTCGCTTGAAAAAGCACTTTGCCAAAACTCGATGGAGAACAGTCCTCTATATCAACGCATTGATCTAGACCGAATTGGGGTGGTCGGTCACTCTCAGGGAGCCATGGGCGCTATCAATGCAGCAACTGAAGATGACCGTTTCAAGGTGCTATATGCTGCAAGCAGCCCACAAAAGAGCCTTGCAAAGAAACTGGGCTGGAGCTACTCCATGAAGACGATCTCTATCCCAACGATGCTGGTGGCCGGAACTGGTTGGATTGACCGCCACATTTCACCACTCGAGTCTTTACTCCACTTGGCTGAAGAACTCCCAGATACAACACCAATGTTGTTGGGCCGCCTGAAAGGTATTGAACATCGTTTTGTCCTTCACGAGGGGGATGCTTATATGACCGCATGGCTCCGATGCTTCCTTGCAGATGATGTCGATGCTGCAGCCGCATTGACCAATAACAACTCAGAAATTTTCAACAATCCTCGCTGGCAGGATGTAAACACTCATATATGAACAACAAATTTAAAATAGTGGTGTTGGCGATAACGGCCTTAGTGGCGATTGTCACCTATATCAATCCCGTGTTTGCACGAGAGCAATTCCTGCAACAGGCTGGCACTGTTCTATTGGTCGCACTCATGCTATGCGATTTGCGTAAACGTTGGTTCAGTAACCTGGCATTTCTTGGCATTGCATTATTCTTGATGTTGCATTTGGTTGGCGCCAGGTACATCTACTCCTATGTGCCTTATCAAGAGTGGCTGCAATGCTTAGGCGATTGGGAATGGATGCATACGTCTCGTAACCACTATGATCGTCTGGTTCACCTGCTGTTTGGTGTGTTTCTTTTTCCCGCATTAGTGGAATTCTCTCGTCGCCGAGTTACCTCGCGTCAAGTGATGGCAGTGCTAGTGGCATGGCTGTTGGTACAGGCCGGA
>ONKD01000043.1 GCA_900318345.1 uncultured Prevotellaceae bacterium | reverse complement strand
GTTGAGTGAAGACTAACACCACATAGTTTAGTATTAACATGAGAAAAGACGGCAAATACTGCCGTCTTTCTTTTTCATTCACCCTCGCCACCGATGAACGTGTCGCGAGTTATGCGGAACAAAGGCACTAATTCTGCGTCACACGCACAGCCCGCACAGGTTGGCCGTAGCCGCGGTAGTAGTAGTACTTGTACACGCCCCCCGAGATGGAGTAGAAGTCGAGGCCGTAAGCGTAGATCGGGAGGATGGAGAAGAGCGTGCGCGACCAATAGTGGCCCCAAGAACCCGCGTCGTAGAGCGACGCGCACCAGCGATAGCCCGCAGCGGGCAAGAACATAGTGTTCCCATTGGGACCAGTGAACAAGCGACCGTTCACGCCGTTCTGTGTTGTCCAGTCTGAGGAACAGTTCTCGTAAAGTTCACACTGCTGCTCGGTCGTGGGCATGCGCCACGAGGGACCCCAGTTGACGTAGGCCGCATCGTCCTCGGGATCCAACTCAGTCTTGTTATCGACAAAGCCGTCATTGCCGTAGTCGCTGTTGGTACAGTACTTCGTCATCGTCGTTTCGCTGCCGTTGCACCATTTGTAGGTGCTCCACTCGTAGAAATCCTTGGTTGCGGTCTCGCCCCAGGCGAAATATGAACCTAACTCTTCGGGGTTACTGGGGAACCACTCAACAGGTAATCTATCAGGCTTGTCACGTCCGAGATGTTGGCAACTCCATCTTGGTTTACGTCACCTTCTGGAACACCTGACAACAGGTTGTCGATCAAACAAGTCACATCTGAAATGTTGACCGCTCCATCCTGGTTCACATCACCGCGTGGATACTCTTGTGCATGGGCTGAGAATGAGGTCAGCACCAGCAACAATACAAATAAAATTGAGCTAAATTTCGTCATAATGTTATCGATTTAGTTGGTTCATCTTGTTTTTTTTCATCCGCAAAGTTAGTGATTTATTAGGAATCATCATTTTTTATACAGTGATTGTAGGGAAAAAAAGAAGGCGAGACCAGCACCTCTTCGGTGTCAGCCTCGTAGCTTCTTTTCCAGACTCGCTGTCGGTTTGATTATGCCGTCTTGAGGGCACAGTCTCCCCGTCAGGTGATAACGCCTGGATGATGGCGGTGCTGGACGACTCTTCGCCGCCCAGTCCATACCATCGGGTTATATGTTGTCTTTGCCCCTATTGCCGCTGTGCTCATTGTTGCCAGCGGTCCTCTCGGGGGCATGTATTTCTCTTACATATAAGGGTTCTTCCGGCCCAAAATTACCAGGTTTCCACACGCGACGATAGCATGCTCATGGGTAGGGTGGGGCGTGTTCATCTTGTTCAAATGTTCAAGTTGTTCACGTGCGGAATGACTGAACGCTAATTAATCAGGTCAACCGCCTTCTTCTTCGCTTCACGTTCGATCTTGCGGTATCTAGCGAACTCCCTGCTACCCTCGACATGGCCTGACATTGAACTGATCAAATTGGGGTCTTGGATCTGATTGTATAACAGACCCACGAATGTACGGCGCGCAAGGTGGCTGCTGGCAATCTCGTAGAAGGGCTTTTGGGTTTGCTCACCTGATACGGGGTCAAGAACTGTGACCATACGATCTATACCACATATCTTGAACACCTCCTTGATGGCTTCATTGTATTTCTGCGAGCTGATGAACGGCAGTAAAGGGTTGCTGTTGACTTTACTCTTGTAAGGCGATAAGTCAACGTTACGGTACTTCTCGAGGATAGCGGTGGCTCGGTCATTCAAGGGAACCTCTGCCGTTACCGGCTTGTTATCTTTGGTCTTTCTTGGGATATACTCGATCTGACCGTTCACAACATTGTCGGGTGTCATCTTCAGCAGGTCTCCTACACGGCAACCTATTAAGCATTGGAATATGAACACGTCTCGCTGGCGCTCCAGGTGCGGCTTGCTCGATAAGTCAAAGTCGGCAATCTTGTTGCGTTCCTCTAGAGTGAGGATGATGGGAGTGCCATATTTCTCTGCCTTAATCTCAACGCCGTCGAATGGGCGGTTGGTGCTGTACCCCTCTTTGTTGAGCCACAGGAAAAAGCGCTTCAGCTTCTTCTGCAAGTTTACGATATGGTTGTCGCCGCGCTCCGTGATCTTAGGCGACTTGTGTTTTTGTGTGATCTCGGCTGGATAATCCCGCAGCAGCTTCTCAAATAACTTTGGGTTCTTCTGAGCAAGCTCGTGCTCCCGTCTGAAGTAATCGAAGAAGTCAATGATAGTCTCCTTGGATATGGTGTCGATATCGAGGGCGAAGTCTTTGTTGCGTTTGCGCTTGTAACCTTGGTAGCGTCCCAGTGCCCGCTCTAGTACCCTGAATGACTTGGTACTGCCGTGTGGATAGTTTTTGGTCTTGAGGAACAGCTCAAACCAGTCGAAAAACGATTTCTTCTGCTTGGGCTTTGGCTTGGCTGTAGCGGTGACGGCAGGAAAGTTGAAGTCATGGATCAGTTTTTTCAACCAGTCGTTAGGCACGTTGCCCTTGTCTAAGGTCTGAAAAGATGCGTGCACTAAGGCGGTGAGCGCAGCGAGGCTCTCTTTCTTGGCCTGTAATTCGTTCGTGAGCTGCTCGCGCGTTTTGGACATCACGCGCCAGTTGGGAATAACGATGTTCTGTGTCTTTTCGTCCCAGTGTTCGGGAAGTATGAATATGTTGGTCTTCGCCCTCTGATGTATCTTCTGGCCGTGCCAGAACTCCATCATAATCTCGTGTCGGTGATTGACCTTGTCGGATTTCTTTGATAATGTTAGTGTTATCGTCGCCATTACTAATTCCTTTTTTGTGATATATTTGATATTGCAAAGATAGTCGATTTTTAGTAAAATAGCAAAATTTTTGGTGAGTTTTTGGTGAGTTATTCTGAAATAATGAGAAATAGACGGGTTCACTAAGAAATAGTTCTGTCTTCGTAAGTGTTTTATAATCAATCTATTTTGTGTAAAATATCAATATATCGAGGAACTTATGAAAATGGTCTGTTTCCACTGAAAGTGCTCCCCACGGGTTCACGATATTTTTATTATAAGTGTCTGATTATCAATGAATAAATTAACGGGTGGTTGCAAAATTGACAACCATAAAGAAGGCTTGCATCACGTCAAAAAGTACAACTTCCCATTTTTTGGGCTTGATTAATACTAGTTATTAAATATTTTGTATATCTTTGCAATGGCTTTATGCAATCCATCACTATGAGTGATGTGATATTCTATGGCTAAATTTTTAGTGATTGACGGCGTTCGCTTTACTCTCTCGGATTCCACGAAAGAGTTTTTGTGCATGAACACCCCGCGTCGTTTTTGTTATTATTTGCCTGACTTTGGGGCGTTATAGGGCACATATGCACATTTGAACAATGAAAAAATATCCTTTTTTTGTTTGTCTATTGATGGCAATGTTTTTGTTTTCTCCGTTAAAAATCTCTGCTGGTGATTACTTGCGTGGTGACAATAATGAGGATGGTTTTGTCAGCATTGCCGACGTGACTAGTTTGATTGATTATTTGTTGTCCAATGAGTGGCCTTACAATCCATTAAAGCCAGTTGTGACTACTTTTACTGCTAATGGAGTATCGTTCAATATGATTGAAGTCGAGGGTGGAACTTTCTCAATGGATAATGAAATAAATTATATGGTAACGCTGTCAACTTTTAACATAGGTGAGACCGAGGTGACCCGCATGTTGTGGTATGCTGTCATGGGGGCAGATCCTAGTGAATTTAAGGGTGATTTGACCCGTCCTGTCGAAATGGTATCTTGGGAAGACTGCCAGACGTTCATAACCAAACTGAATAGATTAACAGGACAGCATTTCCGCCTACCCACCGAAGCCGAATGGGCTTTTGCGGCACGTGGCGGTAATTTAAGCCATGGCAACCCATATGCTGGCAGTGCGTCTGTTGGGGATGTGGCATGGTATGAAGGAAATTCCGGTGCGACACAACCTGTAGCAGCCAAAGCCCCTAATGAATTGGGCATATATGATATGAGTGGCAATGTCTGGGAATGGTGTCAAGACTGGTATGGTGATTATCCAACTGGTAGTTACACAAATCCTCAAGGGCCATCTACAGGTACTGCCCGTGTATTTAAAGGTGGTAGTTGGCATAGTCCAGCTTATAATTGTACTATAGGAACGCGTAGTCACACTGCACCCGAGAATCAGGTTAATCACCGCGGTTTACGTCTTGCCCTATAGTCCTTCACACTGAAAAATAGGCATATGTGCCTGTTGAGGGTAAACATGTTTTTGGATTTCATTCCTTCAAACTCAAAAAGTTTTGGAATGAAATCCAGAAACTTTATAAAACACTTTGAGGCATCGCGCCTTAGTGTGTGACCTAATGATGATGACGAGGTTGATGTCGGCAATAGTGACCTCGTTGTTGCCGTTCACGTCGCCGACCTCGTTATCGAGTGTCACCAGGCGAGCGTCGGCATAGGCTGCAGAGGCACCATTAGGCTCGCCAGCAGTAAGACAAAGGATTGAAAAGTTTTCTTCAAGTTTCTTGTATTGATTTGGTTGATTAATTATGATTTTTTCAGCTACAAAGTTAGCGATTTATAATAAAAACACAAAATTTCCACAGATCGATAGGACCGAAAAAAGGCGAGACTGGCACCGAAGTGGTGTCAGCCTCGTTAGTTTCTTTCCCGCTTTGCGCTAAGGATTATTTCACGTCTTAAGGTAGCTTGTCGTTAGCATTAACAGGCACCTCGATGAACCGATAGCGAGTTAATAAGGAGTGGGTGCTAATTCTGCGAAACGCGCACAGCACGGACGGTAAACCCGTAGTCGCGGCTGTCGCAGTCACAGCCCACGTACCCCGAATGGAAGAAGCCCAAGCTGCAAGCGTAGTCGGAGAAGTACGAGTCGAAAAAGTCGGACGTGCGTGTCCAATAGTAGCCGGACGAGCCCACGGAGTCGAGCGACTCGTCCCAACGGCCGCCCGCAGCGGGCAAGAAGATGGTATTACCGTTCGGACCAGTGACCAAGCGACCGTTAACGCCGTTCTGCTGCGTCCAAGTCCAGGTGCATATGTTAATCAGTTCATTCAGCTGCTCTTCGGTCGGCATGCGCCAAGACGAGCCCCAGTTGAACCAGGCCGCGTCGTCCTCGGGATCCAGCTCCGTCTTGCCATCGGTAAAGCCGTTGTAGCCGTAACTGCTATTGGTGCAGTACTTTGTCATCGTGTTGTAGCTGCCTTTGCACCACTTGTAAGTGCTCCAGTCATAATAGTCCTTGGGTGCTGTCTCACCCCATGCGAAGTAATCGCCGTACTCCTCGGGTGCATTTGCGCCCACGTTGCAAGTAGCCCACAACGTGCCACTGGGAAGTCCTAAGTCAACCCACTCGTGCTCCTGAGACGGAACACCTTCGCCAAGGATGATGTTGATAATCGAATTCACATCTGCGATGTTGATTTCGCCGTCGCCGTTCACGTCGGCAGCGGGGGTAAAGTCGTTACCGTCCAAGATGACGCCGATAATAGAATTCACGTCAGCTATGTTGACCTCTTGATCACCATTAACGTCGCCATAGATTTCTTCAGCATTGGCAATAATAGGCACCATCAGCATTCCTAGCATCAGGGCCAGTGATTTCAGGATTCGTTTCATATAGTTATCCATTTAGTTGGTTTGTCTGGTTTTCATTCCGCAAAGATAGCGTATTATCAGAAATAATCATAAAGTAATCGTGGCGAAAAAAAGAAGGCGAGACTGGCACCGAAGTGGTGTCAGCCTCGTTAGTTTCTTTCCCTGCCTCGGTGCTGGTCAGCACGGTGTCCCCGACAGGGTTATAATGTCTAAGGGAGGGTTAGTCGTCGTCTTGCCCTGCGGCCTTGGCGATGCGCTTGCGCTCGAGTTCGTCGAGGACAATTTTGCGCATGCGAATGTGGTTGGGCGTGATCTCGACATACTCGTCGGCCTTGATGTACTCCAGAGCCTCCTCGAGGCTGAAGACGATGGGGGGCACGATCTTCACCTTGTCATCGGCACCGCTGGCGCGCATGTTGGTGAGCTTCTTGGACTTGGTCACGTTGATGACGAGGTCTTTCTCCTTGGTGTGCTCGCCGACGACCTGTCCGCCATAGACATCCTCCTGAGGGAAGATGAAGAAGCGTCCGCGGTCTTGTAACTTGTCGATGGCGTAGGCATAGGCCGTACCGCCTTCCATGGCGACGAGTGAGCCGTTGGTGCGGCGTGCGATCTCACCCTTCCAGGGTTCATAGTCGAGGAAGCGGTGTGACATGATAGCCTCGCCGGCACTGGCGGTGAGCACGTTGGTGCGCAGGCCGATGATGCCGCGTGACGGAATCTTGAATTCGAGGTGGATGCGGTCGTTCTGTGTATCCATCATGGTCATCTCGCCCTTGCGACGGGTGACCATATCGATCATCTTGCTGGAGTACTCCTCGGGCACGTTGATGCTGAGTTCCTCGATGGGCTCGCACTTCACGCCATCAATCTCCTTGATGATGACCTGAGGCTGTCCCACCTGCAACTCGTAACCCTCGCGGCGCATCTCCTCGATGAGCACCGACAGGTGCAGCACGCCACGGCCATAGACGTTCCAAGCGTCCTCGCCCTCGGTGCGCTCGACGCGCAGGGCAAGGTTCTTGTCCAGCTCGCGCTGGAGTCGTTCCCAGATGTGGCGCGAGGTGACGAACTTGCCGTCCCTGCCGAAGAAGGGCGAGTCGTTGATGCAGAAACGCATCGACATGGTGGGCTCGTCGATGGCGATGCGGGGCAGGGGCTCGGGGTTGGCGGGCAGGGTGACGGTGTCGCCGATCTCAAAGCCCTCGAGGCCGATGATGGCGCAGATGTCGCCGCTGCTCACGCTCTGTGCGTGTTGCTGTCCCATGCCCTCAAATGTGCGTAGCTCCTTGATTTTTTGTTTCACCACGCTGCCGTCGCGCTTGCACAGGGCGACCTCCATGCCGTCGGTGAGTGTGCCGCGGTGCACGCGTCCCACAGCGATACGTCCCACATAGCTGCTGTAGTCCAGCGAGGTGATGAGCATCTGCGGGTCACCCTCGATCATCTCGGGGGCGGGGATGTGCTCGATGATGGCGTCAAGCACGGCGGTGATGTTGTCGGTGGGTTGGGTCCAGTCCTCACTCATCCATCCCTCCTTGGCCGAGCCGAAGATGGTGGGGAAGTCGAGCTGGTCCTCGTTGGCGTCGAGGTTGCACATCAGGTCAAAGACCATCTCCTGTACCTCGTCGGGGCGGCAGTTGGGCTTGTCCACCTTGTTGATGACCACGATGGGCTTGAGGCCGAGCTGCAGGGCCTTTTGCAGCACAAAACGGGTCTGTGGCATGGGACCCTCAAAGGCGTCCACCAGCAGCAGGCAACCGTCCGCCATGTTGAGCACACGCTCTACCTCTCCACCGAAGTCGCTGTGACCCGGGGTGTCGATGATGTTGATTTTGTGCTCTTTGTAGGAGATAGACACGTTCTTGGACAGGATGGTAATGCCGCGCTCGCGTTCCAGGTCATTGCTGTCCAGGATTTGTGAGCCCATGTTTTGGTTGTCGCGGAACAGGTTTCCTGCCGCTAACATCTTGTCTACCAGAGTTGTTTTGCCATGATCGACGTGTGCGATGATGGCCACATTGCGGATGTTCTGCATAATGCTTTCTTTAATTTTGGCTGCAAAGTTACTACTTTTTCATCAATCTTGGGTAGCTTTCAACAAAGTTTATATTTAATTATGGCGGGAATAGGGGTGTGAAGGCCTCTAGTGGCGTTATGGGCGATGAAGACTTTAAGGCGAATATTGCCATTAGGGGCAAGAGAGTTATGGCGAAGTGAAAAATATGGACGATTTTCTTGTTTTTATTCTGAATAATGGTTATATTTGCGGCGGATAATGTATTAATAACTAATTATTATGAAATCTAAACAGAAATATCGGTATTGGTTGCCGATCATGGCATTTTGGGTGATGTGGATGCCAGGCAAGGCCATGGAGGCCGATTTGCCGCTTGCCGAGGGGGAAACGTTTGAATTCTCCTTCTATGGCGAGACGCTCAATGCCGCCAGCCTCAAAACGGTTCAAGTGAAATCGGTGCAAAATGATGATGTCGCCGAGGCATGGCACAAATACAAGAAAAGTGACATTGCCCCTGTGCTGATGTCGTTGCGTGGATTGTCCGAGGAGTTGGGATTAAACGACTGGTTTGTGTTTGAGCTGGTCAGGAGTTATGCTGATGAATTGCTGGGCCAATCCGGCCCGATGGACAGGGTGCTGCTAGAGCATTATCTGCTCACTAACATGGGCTATGACGTGCGCTTAGCCCGCACCGAGCGCCAACTGGTGCTGTTGTTGCCCATCGAGCAGGAGGTGTATGAGCGCTGCTATGTGAAGATTGGCAATAAGGACTATTATCTGTTCTATGATGACCTGGACTCCAACGAGGACGAGGTGTCGGTCCTTTATCCTTGTGACCCTTCCAAAAACGATATAGGCAAGGGGCAGTCCATCAGCCTGTTGTTTGAAGGCTCTCCCTTGAAAATCCGCTCGGGCAAAGAAAAAGCCTGTGAACTGGATGATGGCAAGATACGTGTCGCCTGCTCGGTCGATGAGGGCGTCATGAAGATGTTGCAAAACTATCCGCTTATGGACCTCGAGTGCTATGTCACGTCGGTCGTGCTGCCCCAGTTTCAAGACAGCCTGCTGAGGCAGATGAGGCCCCAAATCGAGGGCATGACGCAATATGAGGCGGCCAACGCGTTGTTGCATTTTGTTCAACATGTGTTCGCCTATGAGAATGACCTGGAATACCACGGGAGAGAGAAGTTCTATTTCATTGAGGAGAACTTCTACTATGACTTCAACGACTGTGAGGATCGCTCAATCCTGTATGCTTTTCTCGTACGTTCGCTATTGGGCCTTGACGTCCAACTCGTTGTGTATCCCAATCATGAATGCACTGCGGTGCATTTTACCGATTGCCTCGCCTATGGCTACGGTTATTACTCTGGGGGCAAGTTTTATGTCATCTGCGACCCCTCCTATGTGGGCGCGAGAATAGGCAAGTGTATGCCTCAATACCGCGCACTGGAACCCCGGATATTCTTTGTGAAAAAGGCGACCACCGAGGGCGATGACCGATCACCCTTAAAGCCCAGGCTTGACAAGCGGGTGGTGGCCTATAATGGGGCGTAAAGTCGAATTGGGAAAAATAACCTGGGACGTACTGCCGGTATAGGAAAAATGGTGTATCTTTGTCATGAATAACATGACGGAATTATGGGTAATGAGAATAAGGCGTTTCTGCCCCAGGATGGCCGCTGCGATGACTTGATCGTGTACAAGAAGTCGGAGTGCATCTGATGGGGTGCAATGGGGTTCTCATCACTCCTCATGATTTCCCATCACCCCAACTACTAGAGAAAAACTTTTTTAATTAACAATATATTATAATGAAGAAAATTGCTTTAGTGACAGGTGCGACAAGCGGTATTGGAGAGGCTTGTGCACGCAAATTTGCCGAGAATGGATACAATGTGATTATCACTGGTCGCAGGGTCGATGCGCTGGATCAACTAGCTGCTGAGCTGCGTGGAACAGGCGCCGAGGTGCTACCACTGGCGTTTGACGTGCGCGACCGTGAGGCAGCGGCAGCGGCTATCAATGGCCTGCCCGCCGAGTGGCAGGAGATCGACGTGCTGGTCAACAATGCAGGCGGCGCATGGGGCCTGGAACCCGAGTACACGGGCAACTACGATGACTGGGACACGATGATCGACACCAACATCAAGGGCCTGCTGACGATGACACGCCTCATCGTGCCCGGCATGGTGGAGCGCGATCGTGGCCATGTGGTGAATATCGGCAGTGTGGCTGGCGATGCCGCTTATGCTGGCGGTAACGTTTATTGCGCTACCAAGTCGGCCGTGAAGGCCTTGAGCGACGGCCTGCGCATCGACGTGGCCCACACGGGCGTGCGCGTGACCAACATCAAACCCGGTTTGGTCGAGACCAATTTCTCGGTGACCCGTTTCCATGGTGACAAGGAGCGTGCCGCTGGTGTCTATAAGGGCATCAAGCCGCTCACGGGAGCAGACATTGCCGAGAGCGTATATTATGCCGTGAGCGCTCCAGCCCACGTGCAGGTGGCCGAAATCCTCATCCTAGCCACCCATCAAGCAAGTGGCAGCGTGATCCATAGGGAATAGTGAAGAGTTATTAGTTAACAGATATCAGAGTAAATTAAAATAGTTGTCGAGGATATTCCCCGGCAACTATTCTTTATTATCTTGTGTCTACTGTTAACTAGTCTTTTTTATAGGCTTTGACGACCTTGCCGATGTAGAAGGAGTGGTAGCCAGCCGCAAATCCGTCATAGAAATCACGGGGCACCTCGTCCTTGAACTTGGCGGGGTCGAAGGTGCCCGAGTACATCTTCTTGCACTCGATGACGCATTCGGCCTCTTCATAGTAGGGGGTGCCATTCTCGGTGTAGGCTACGTGCAGACCCAGAGCGGCGGCTTTGTCGCCGTCACGTCCGCTCTTGGTGCCCATGTAACGCAACACGTTCTGGTCCTTAAAGGTCATGATGGTGAAATAGTCACAGCGCTCCATGAATTCACGGGTGTAGCGCGCCTGGGCGACATAGACCGTCACAGTGTTGGTCTTGTGGCCCCACAGCGTACCCAGTGCACCCCAACCGATGGTCATCGCGTTGCTGCCAGTGCGGTCACCGGCACAAACGAGCAGTCCGCCGGGTTGGGTAAAGTAGTTGAACGGATTGAGCAGGAAGTCCTCGTTGACGTTAAACTCGCGGAATTGAGGCGCGGGTTCATCCATTGCGGGTTTGGCACCGCCATAGGTGTTGTAGCTGATGTTGTTCTCGTCCCACTTGTCCTTGGGCGCCTGAGGCTTCTCGGGATAGCCGATGACAATGGTGCAGAAGGGGACGATGTGGTCGGGCAGGTTGAGCACTGCCGCAACTTTCTCGACGCGCTCGGTAACGGGGTAGGTGCCAGTCCAGACTGCACCCAGACCCATACCCTGAGCGGCAATGAGGATATTTTCGGTGGCTGCGGCGACATCCTGTACCCAATAGTCGGGGACACGCGTCAGCGCTTTGGTCTTGTCACCACACACGACGATGGCCAGCGGGGCGCGTGCCGCCATGCCGGCGTTGGGGTTGGCTTGGGCCAGGCCTTGAAGCACTTGCTTGTCGGTAACGACGATGAAGTGCCACGGCCGCTTGTCGACTGCCGACGGCGCCGCCATGCCAGCTCGAAGCAGTTTCTCGATTTTGTCTTGCTCCACAGGGCGGTCCTGATAGGAGCGGATGCTGGTGCGAGCCAGGATGTTGTCAAGAACGATTTCTTCCATACCGATTGCGTTTTGTCTTTGGTTTTGAGCCGAAGCCTGCTGCAGTCCACTCGCAAGGATGAACGCCAGCAACAGGACAACGGCTGATAAATGTTGGAATCTCATAACTGCTCTGTGATTTAAATGAATAAGACTTAGCGTCTCTGCGCCTTTGCGTGATTATTCTTGCGTCGTGATGTTCGGGTCCTCCAGGCCATAGTGGCGCTTGCGGTCCATCCACAACAGCAGAGCTGCCGTGATGATGGCGCCGAGGCCGATGATAGCGAAGATGATGAGCGAGTGGGTATAATCGACCTGTTCGCCCACGGTGTCACGCTCGAGCACCTTGCCGATGAGCACGGGGATGAGCATGAGGCCGATGTTCTGGATGTAATAGATGATGGAGTAGGAGGTGCCCAGCTGCTTCATGGGCACAATCTTGGGCACGGCGGGCCACAGGGCGGCGGGCAGCAGCGAGAAGGCGATACCAAGCACGCACATGAGGGTTACAGCTAGACCGCTCGAGTTGCCCGGCATTGCGAACACGATGAGCACCAGGGTCAACATGACGCTGCCGACGACCATCATCGTGGCACCACGACCTTTCTTGTCACACCATGCACCAAAGAGGGGCGTAAGCACGATTGACGTGAACGGGAGGATGGCAGGAATGAGTCCGGCAAGCTCGGCATTGACACCATACTTGGAGATCATCAACTTGGTGGCGAAGTCCAGGAAGGGGTAGAGTGCCGAATAGTAGAACAGGCACAGCAGCGTGATGAGCCAAAAGCCTGGATTTTTGATGGTGAGCAGCATGTCGGCGAAGTGGAATTTCTCGTCGTCTTGGGCAGCAAGATCCTGCTCTTTTTGGGGAGACGCAAGATTTTGCGTCTCAACATCCAGGCGACGGTCCATTGTGCAGTAGTAGAGGTAGGCGATAAGGCCCACACCCACGCAGAAGACGCCAATGAGGATGGGGCGAGGCAGGCCCCACTTCAAGGCAATGATGGGGCTGAATCCCAGCGCCAGTGCGGTGCCTAATCGTGCCATGGCCACCTGCAAACCCATGGCCAGTGCCATCTCCTTGCCCGAGAACCAGCGCACAACGACTTTGGACACCGTAATGCCGCACATCTCATAGCCGATGCCAAAGAAGGCGAATCCCAGTGCGGCAAGGGCGACCTGGCGCTTGATAGTCCCTAGTCCGATGACGGTCATGACCGGGTCGGGCGAGGTGAGCGTGATGGCGCCATAGACAGCCGCCGAACCGGCGAGCATGAGTACACACGAGAGGACGCCCGTGAAGCGTACACCCATCTTGTCGAGGATGATACCGCCCACAAAGAGCATCAGCAGGAACACGTTGAAGAAGCCGCGCGATCCGGCAAAGATGCCGAACTCGCCGCTCGTCCACCCCATGCCACCGTCACTAACTGCTTTCTCGAGCATGAACTGCAGCGGGGACATCTCCTTGGCGACAATATAACCTGCCATCATGGTGAAGGATACAATGGCCAGCACGGTCCATCGTGCCCAGCCTTTAGTCGCGATTGTTTCTCGCACTTTTTCTCTCATGTGAATTGTATTGAATCTGTAGAGGGTGTGTCGTAATTCATCGTCGCAATGTTTAACCGTGCTACGCACGGGAAATTAATACAAAATTTGTTTTAATTTCCCGCTCGTTAGAGCGGTTCTTTTTTCGGTCGAACAATTATGACACAGTCTCAAGTTTTCTCTGAATTGTAAGTAATAGGGACCTTAAAGTCTTTAATGTCCTTAAGGTCCCTAAAGTCCTTATTAATCTCTGACAGCTGATTAAGCCTCAGGCTTGATGTTGGGCTCCTCGAGGCCGAGGTGCTTCTTCTTGTCAACCACCTTGAGGTACAGACCGAACAGCAGGGCAGCGATACCCAGGCAAGCCAGCATCACGAGCGGCCAGGTGTAGTTGTACTGGGTGGGATCGGTGATACCGGGGTTGGTCTTGTCAAGCAGTTTGCCGATGGCCATCGGGAAGAGCCACAGACCGATGTTCTGAATCCAGAAAATCAGTGCATAAGCGCTACCGATAATTTTGGCATCCACCAGTTTGGGCACGCTAGGCCACAGGGCGGCGGGAACCAACGAGAACGATGAACCAAGCACCAGGATGGTCAGATAAGCCACGATGAAACCAGCGGCAGTGCTACCCTTGAACATGGGCAGGATGAAGGCGAAGGTCAAGTGGCAGGCAATCAACAGCAGCGAGCCCAGCACGAGCATCGAGGCGGCTTTACCCTTGTGGTCAACATAGTTACCCAGGATGGGGGTGATGCCTACAGCCAACAGGGGGAATACGGCGAAGACGCTCTCGGCGCTCTGGCGCATGTAACCCATGTAGCAGTAGCAGATGAGCGCTGCGATTGAGAGAATGAGCAGACCATACTTGGCACCCTTGTTCTTCATGAAGTTGCTCATGAAGGCGGTGGCAGCTACGACGAGCATGATGATATACTGATAGATCGTCAGACTCTCACTGGCCCAGAATGAGTTGGGGTCAACCTCGGTGAACGTGAGGTTGCACTGCAGCATGTTAACGGCATACTTCTGGAAGGGGAAGATAGCGCTGTAGTAAAGTACACACAGCATCGATACAATCCAGAAACCCTTGTTGGTGAGGATCTTGCCAATGTCGCTCACCTTGAACGGGTCGTCCTTCTCCTCGGCCTCACCGGTCTGCTTGTCGAGCTTGCTGTCCATGAAGAAGTAAACAATGAACATGATCAGTGCAATGCACATCAGCACAACACCGAAGGCTACAGAGCGAGATACGCTGATCTCACCACCCAACTTGGCAAAGAAGGGCGAGAAAATCATACAGGTGGCAACACCCAGGCGGGCGAGAGCCATCTCGCTACCCATAGCCAAAGCCATCTCGCGGCCCTTGAACCACTTCACGATACCGCGGCTCACAGTGATACCGGCCATCTCGACACCGCAACCAAAAATCATGAAGCCCAGAGCAGCCACCTTGGCGCTGGCTGGCATCTCGGCAGTGAAGGGTGCAACACCGAGTTCTTCAAATCCGGGGATGTAGTTCAGGTTATTGGTAAACCACTGCTCCAGTCCGGTGCCGATAAAGGCGTCGGTCACGGCATACCACTTGATGCAAGCACCAATGAGCATCACGACGCCCGAGTTCCATCAAGTCCTTGATGGGCGACAGGATGTCCATGAAAATGTAGCTGCAGAACATACCCAAAGCGAGTAACAGCAGCGCCGTCCAGCGCATTCCTGCAGAATCTCTTAAAGTTTGAATCTTTTCAGACATAAATTGTTGTTTTTAAAATTGTTTGTTATTTGGTTTTTAATTAATGGTTCTTTTTAGCTTTTAGGCTTTAGGCTATTAACTCCTAACTCCTAACTAATCACGCGATTCCCAGCGACTGGCAGATGCGGTCGATCTTCTGGTCGGCCCACTCATTCTTGGCATCGTAGTTCTCCTTCTTGTCGAGGGTGTCATGCACCTCGATGTAGAACTTGATCTTGGGCTCGGTGCCCGAGGGGCGGATAGATACCTTGGTGCCGTCCTCGGTGAAGTACTGCAGCACGTTGCTGGTCACGGGCATGTCGAGCTTGGTGACCTCGCCGGTGCGCGTGTCGCGCTGCTCGAGCTTCTGGAAGTCCTTGATGATCACTACGGGTGAGCCGTCGATTTCCTTCTGCGGGTTCTCGCGGAAGTTAACCATCATCTGAGCGATCTCATCGGCACCGCTCTTGCCAGGACGCACGACACTGATGCCGCGTTCCTTGCTGTAGCCGTAGTTGATGTAGAGGTCGATAAACAGGTCGTTCAGGGTCATGCCCTTGTCCTTAGCCCATGCGGCGATCTCGCACATCAAGGGGATAGACGAAACAGAGTCCTTATCGCGGGCGAAGGTCTCGGGAAGGAAGCCGTAGCTCTCCTCGCCACCACCCAGGTAGCGTCCCTTGCCTTCCATCTCACGCATCACGGTGGCGATCCACTTGAAGCCGGTGAAGCAGTCAAACATCTTGATGTTCTCCTTGCGGGCAATCTTGGCGATGGTCTCGCTGGTCACGATGGTCTTAACGATGTATTCGTTGCCAGTCAAGCGGCCTAACTCGCGGTTGCGCACCATCAGGTAGTAGAGGAAGATGATTTGGATCTGGTTACCGTTCACGAGCTCATATTTGCCCTTAGTGTTCTTGATGACCAGGCCGATGCGGTCAGCATCGGGGTCGCTGGCGAGCACGACGTCGGCATCCACTTCCTCGGCCTTCTTGATGGCCAGGGCCATGGCGCTGGGCGTCTCGGGATTGGGTGACTCAACGGTGGGGAAGTCGCCGCTCATCACGTCCTGCTCGGGCACGTGGATGATGTTGTCAAATCCCCAACGCTCAATCGAGCGGGGCACCATGTAGCGGCCCACGCCGTGGATGGGGGTATAGACAATCTTCATGTCGTGATATTTCTTGTTGACCTCGGGGCTGAGCGACAAGGTGTAGATGTCCTCGATGTAGGGGCCATCAACGTCCTCGCCGATGATCTGGATCAGGTCGGGATTGCCGTTGAACTTGATGTCGCGCACGTCCTCGATAGCATTCACGTGCTTGATGATGTTCACGTCGTGAGGAGCAACAACCTGGGCACCGTCATCCCAATAGGCCTTGTAGCCGTTATAGATCTTGGGATTGTGCGAAGCCGTGATGTTTACACCGCTCTGGCAACCCAGGCGACGGATGGCGTAGCTGACTTCGGGAGTGGGGCGGGGACCCTCAAACAAGTAAACCTTGATGCCGTTGGCGCTGAAGATGTTAGCGACGGTCTCGGCAAATAGGCGGCTGTTGTTGCGCACGTCGTGGCCCACGACAACCGAAATCTGAGGCAGGTCCTTGAACGCCTCTTTCAAGTAGTTGGCAAGACCCTGTGTGGCGCTGCCCACGGTGTAGATATTCATGCGGTTGCAGCCTGCACCCATGATGCCGCGCAAACCACCGGTACCAAACTCAAGAATCTTGTAGAATGATTCCACAAGTTCGGTTTTGTCCTCATTGTCAAGCATGGCCTGCACCTCGGCGCGCGTTTGCTCATCATAACTCTCGCTGAGCCAAGTTTTGGCCTTAGCGGTCACTTCCTGTAATAGTTTCTCGTCAAACATAACTTGATAAGGTTTTTATTGGTTATTATTCTTTGGTTTTTTCTCTTCAAACTGCCAAAGTTACAGCAAAATCCCCAATCACCCAAATTTATTTTGACTTTTAGTCAAATATTCGCGTTGGGCAATAGGCAAAAAGGCCGACAAAATCATTTTTTGTGGGCAACTATTTGCGAATTGGTCTAATTCGACTAATTGGACAAATGAGTCCAATTCATCCCATTCGACAAATGTTAGTGCCTGAAGGGGTCGGGGATGGAGACTGGGCTGTTAGGGTTGAAGCCGGGCTGGCTGGAGACGGGGTTGGGAATGGAGACAGGGCGGTAGCGCGGGTCGCCCCAGTCGCGCTTAGACTTGCCGCTGCCAATCATGTAGTCCAGCAACTGGTAGATCAGTGGGCCCGCGTCAAAGGAAATGGGGGCGCCGAAGAGGTTGAACGTGGGTTGCACGACAGGCAGGGTGCGCCACTGGCCAGTGTAGGGGTCATAGATGCGGCGTGCTCCCACGTCGAGCGAAAAATTGTCGCTGGCGCGCCAGCCCAGGGTGCCGCCATAGGACGAACTGCCCAAGAACGGCATCGCTGCCACCGAGTGGAACTGCTGGCTGACGTAGTACTGGCCGAAGGCGTTGAGCGACAGGCGGTCGTTAAGACGGAATGAGGCGTTGCCGAACACGCCATAGTCATTCCAGGCGCTGCGGTCAAAGTGGTACTTGCTGCCCGTCACGCCCGCCGTGACCTGGAGGCGGTCGCCCATGGGCATGGTGAAAGCCACGCTGGCACTCGCCATGTTACCCATGCCCGGATAGGTGGTGTGGGAGCCCGCGCCCGTGAGGTAACCGTGCCCCACGCGGGTGATAATTCCGCTGGAGGCCCAGTCGCGGCTGTAAGGGCTGACGTCGAATCTGAAGCGGGGCAGGGCGGGTTGGCTCATGCGCCAGTCCTCGTGATAGATGGCGAGTGAGTCATCCAGGAGGTTGTTGTGATTGAGTTGCAGGTCGGCGGTCTTGGGCAGGTTGGCCCTGAACGAAGGCTTGATGTTTGTTGCTGGAAAGACGACCGATGGCAACTCGGGTTGAGTGAACTGCGGGCTGATTTTAGACTGGTCAAACTGTAACTTGAGGCTCTGGTTCTCCTGGGCCGCCCCGACGAGGGCGACCATTGTCACCAATATGACCACAAGCCGCTTCATGGCTGCAAAAATAGCCGTTAGCCATGAATCGGGCAAGCGTGAAAGGTTAAATAGTCTTATCGGTTATCGATTATCTTGCCCAGGCATGTTCTCCCATGCGTTTCGCAGTGCGGTGACGATGTCCTCATAATCCTGTTGGGTGAACGGCTCATCGCTGCTCGACATGATGGTGAAAGTGATGCCGTTGTAGGTGCGGTTTGCGCCCGTGTCCTTCAGACCGTTGCGCAGGTAAAAGGCGTGGCGCCTCTTGCGCTGCTCGGGGTTGGGCGCATCGGGCTGCCAGGGCGACTCGATGTCGACGACGAAGGGTCGCTGGCTGCTGTACTTGTCGAGCGTTAACGTGAAGATGGCCTGTCCGTAGCCTTTATCTCTCAACTCTTCTCGCACGGCAAAGTACCAGCACCAGTTATATTTGGGCAGTCTTAATACAATCATAAACCCCACCAATCCGTCACCCTCATAGTAGGCGGTGTAGTCGATATCCATGACATCGAGCAAGTGAATCAATTCATCGTATGGGATCTGCTCCTTGGCGGGGAAAGCCGTCTGGTAAAGCTCGCGTAAAGCCCTATCATCAGCATTCCCACTATTGATTTCAACTGACCTTAACATGTCGTTCAACTCTTTGCCTTCTCGAGTTCCTCAGATGCCTGCTCCCAGTTGGCCATGACTTCTTCAAGCTCACGGTTGATCTTGGAGTGGGTGTAGTAGATGTCCAAGTCCTCACTGGAGGCCGAGGATAGCTTGTCCTCGATGTCGGCGAGTTGTTGCTCCAGTTCAGCGATCTTCGCTTCGAGCGTTTTGACCTTTTTCTCGGCCTGGCGGATGCGTCGCTCGCGCTCCTTTTGCTTCTGGTAATCTGCCTTGCCCTGGCTCACTGGAGACGCAAGATTTTGCGTCTCTACATCTGCGGCTGAGTCAGGAGAATTCTTAACCTCAAGTTGTTGCAGGGAGTCTAACCGCTTCTTTTGCAGGAAGTCGTAGATGCCTCCCAAATGCTCGCGCACGCGATGGTCGCCAAACTCATAGACCTTGTCAACAATGCCATTGAGGAAGTCGCGGTCGTGGGAGACCACAATGACCGTGCCGTCAAAGGCCTGGATGGCCTCCTTGAGCACGTCCTTGCTGGGCATGTCCAGGTGGTTGGTGGGCTCATCGAGGATGAGCAGGTTGACGGGCTGCAGCAACAAGCGAATCATGGCCAGGCGGCTTTTCTCGCCACCACTCAGGACTTTCACTTTCTTGTCAGCAGCCTTGCCGCCAAACATGAAGGCGCCCAGGATGTCGTTGATGCGTGAGCGAATGTCACCCACGGCCACATAGTCGATGGTGTCGTGAACCGTGAGCGTCTCGTCGAGCAGTTGTGCTTGGTTTTGAGCAAAATAGCCAATCTTGACATTGTGGCCGATTTGCAGCTTGCCGTCAAATGGAATTTCGCCCATGATGCACTTGACCAGGGTGGATTTTCCCGCACCGTTCTTGCCCACAAAGGCTACTTTCTCGCCGCGTTTGATGGTAAATGTCACGTCATGGAACACGTTGAGCGCGCCATAGTCCTTGCGTAGGTCCTCGGCGATGACTGGGTAGTCGCCACTGCGAGGGGCGGGCGGGAACTTGAGCCTCATGCGCGAGCGGTCCACCTCATCGACCTCGATGCGCTCCAGCTTGTCGAGCATCTTGATGCGGCTTTGCACCTGCACGGCCTTGGTGGCCTTGTAGCGGAATCGCTCGATAAAGTCCTCGGTGTCGTGGATGAGTTTCTGCTGGTTCTCGTAGGCACGCATCTGTTGCTCCACGCGCTCCTTGCGCAGCTCGACAAACTGGCTATAGCTCACCTTGTAGTCATAGATCTTGCCGAGTGAAATCTCGATGGTGCGGTTAGTCACATTATCTATAAAAGCGCGGTCGTGAGAGACGAGCAGCAAGGCACCATTGCGGTTCTTGAGGAACGACTCTAGCCACTGGATGGACTCGATGTCGAGGTGGTTGGTGGGCTCATCGAGCAGTAGCACGTCAGGGCGTCGCAGGAGCAGTTTGGCCAACTCAATGCGCATGCGCCATCCGCCGCTGAACTCTTGGGTAGGGCGGTCAAAGTCGCTGCGTTCAAATCCCAGTCCAGTGAGCGTTTTCTCGATTTCGGCCTCCATGTTTTCGCTCTGCATCAAAGCGCGCAGCTCGGTTTTCTGTGCCACGCGGTCGATCAGGTCATGGTATTCCTCGCTGTCATAGTCGGTGCGCTCGGCCAATTCCTGGTTCATGCGGTCGATGGCGGCATCCATCTGGTTGAGATGCTCAAAGGCCCGTGCCGCTTCCTGCTTGACAGTGAGCGTGTCGATGAGTTTCATTTGCTGCGGCAGGTAGCCGATGGTGATGTCGGCTTGCCGCGCGACAATGCCGCTAGTGGGCAGTTGCTCGCCAGCGATGATTTTTAACATGGTGGTCTTGCCAGCGCCGTTCTTGCCGACAAGCGCAATCTTGTCGCGCTTGTTGATGACATAGCTGATGTTCTCAAACAGCACTTGGCTGCCAAACTCCACTTTGAGTGCTTGAACCGAAATCATGGTCTAACTTGTAATTTTGGGCACAAAATTACAAAAAAACTGGATATCGTGAATACACTAGATAGCCTAGATTGGCTAGAAGAGGCTCAGGGGCTTTTGCTCGGTAGTGGAGCGGGCGTGCTTGATGTAATCGGGATTGATGTCGATGCCGATGCTGCGCAGGCCCATCTCGTAGGCGATCTTGCAGGCTGTTCCCGTGCCACAATAGGGATCGAGCAGGACGCCGCCGCGCGGGCATGTAGCCACGATGGGCAGGCGGTAGAGCGTGTCGGGAGCCACGCGGTAATGGGCGATGCCCGACCGTTGCACGCCAATGGTCCACACATCGCTGGGAACCTGGCTCTGGTGCTTGGATGGCTTGGCCTGCTTGCCACGGTTTTTATCATCGTTGCGCATGATGAGCGTGAACGTGCGTCTCAGGGCCTCGTCATCATAGTAGAAGTCCTCGGTCTTGACCAGATGAAACATGTACTCGTGCACCTTGCGCAGGTGGTCCTGGCTACCTTGAGGCGAAGTGGTGACTCGGTTCCACACGACCTCATTGGCCAGTAACCATCGCTGCTTGTCGATCATGGGCAGGACCACGCGCCAGGGAATGCCCAGGAAGAAACCGCTGGTGGTATCGTCGCCCACGTTGAGCCACAAGGAGCCTTGCGGCTTGAGCACGCGCCACGCCTGTTGCATGGTTTGCAGCAGCTCTTGGATGAAGTCATCTAGGGTGGCTGCTGTGATGCTCTCAGTACCCTGGGTGCGACGGCGCCAGTAGGGTGGGGTGGTGACAATGCAGTCGATGCTCTCATCCTCGATAGTGCGCATGACAGTGGCAGCATCGCCCTGCACATAGTGAGGCATGGCCGAGCGGCCCAAGTGGGCTACCATGTCGCGAGGCGTAGCGATTTCAGAGTTCTCTGTACTCTCCGGGCTCTCCGAGTCCTCGTGATTAAGCATGCCGGTGAGCAGGGTCGCTGCGCGTGCGGCCATCTTGTCGTGGGCGATGTGGGAGTAGGCTTCATCGGCGAGCCATGCGGCAACCAGCTCGTCGGGGTCGGTTTTAAAGATTCTCGCGAGCCTGAGCACTTGCTCCCGCTTGGGCCGTCGTTCCCCGTGCTCATAGCGGCTGTAGGCCGGCACGTCCACCCCAATAGCCTTAGCGAGGTCCTTTTGTCTCTTGCCGCTCTCGATGCGCAGTTGCTTGATTTTGTCGGAAAATAGCATAGCGATTGTCAATTTGTTAGGATATGACAAATTTAGGTGATATTCTTGACATTAACAAGAATATCACCTAAAAAACTATACGAAATGAATCTTTTTAAACTCCCAAGACGGGATTAGAGCTTGAAACGTATGTCTTTTTTCTTCTTGCGACGGTGCTGATAGCGCCAGTGGTGCTGTACCGAGTGGTAAAGATAATAGCGGAAGGGGTGATACAGCCAATAGTGGTAGAAAAAGAATGCCAGCATAGCACCAGCCCAAGCCGAATAGACATTAGTGATGTCGTAGTTGTAACCGTGACTATAAATCATGAGCAAGAGCTCCATCACGAATGAGAGCACAGCTGCAACGGTTGCTAATGCGATCTCATGGTTGACCTTGCTGTGATGTGGCAGTTTTGCTTTGGCATAGTCACAAATAAAGACAAGTGCCACCACAAAGTAGAGGATGAAATGCCCTACTTGCTCGGCATAAGGGAATATCTTTAAGTCATTGATTCCAAACGGATTGCGTGCAAGGGTGAAATAGAACACCAATGCTAGCATGACAATTGTTGGAACGCCTTTAGGTATTGATAGTATGAATGATTTCATGTTTTTATTTAGGAGCCAATATTATTTGAGCGTGCAAAATTAATACTTTTTCTTGTTTTAATCATCAAATAAGTTCAAAAAAATGTTTTTCCACAAAAAAAGAACTTGTTAACAGGTTGTTTTTCTGAATTATATCCTATATTTGTAAAAGATTTGTTATGAGCGGTTTAAAACAGCTTTTCCAGATGTCGAGGCGCGAGCGGCGGGGAACCATCGTTGTGCTTGCTGCTATTGCTATCTTATTGGCTGGCACTCAGGCCTATCGCTCATGTGTGAAGGATACGGTGCCTCCTCTCCAAACCACCGAAATCAATCAATTTGAGGCTGAAGCCGATAGCGCAGCATTGACCGTCGGGCGGGCAAAAAAGGATGCCAAGAAACACCATCCCAAGCGCTCCGGTCAACGCAGGAAGTCCCCCAAAGGCCCACGGCCCGAGAAGCCGGCCCGTCGTTTGGATCCTGTCCCACAGTTTTAGAAATGGGCTGTAGATGGACAGTGTTGGCACATTTTTTTGGATGATTTATTGATGCTTTCCCGAATTATGCATACTTTTGTGCAAATTCTTAAAAACTGACAATACTATGGCAAAACGAGTAGGCTTTGCGACGCGCTTGGGCGCTATCGCTGCGGCAGTGGGTTCGGCAGTAGGTTTGGGAAACATTTGGCGTTTCCCCTATGAGGCTGGAGTTAACGGCGGCGGTGCCTTTATCCTAGTGTATATCTTGTGCATTTTGGTGATGGGTATTCCGGTGATACTGAGCGAGTTCATCATCGGTCGGTCAACCCATAGCAACATGAAGGCCGCATTGATGAAGCTCTCACCAGGCAAGAAATACTACCTCTTTACTTATATATGTATTTTAGGCAGTTTCATTGTCATCGGTTTTTATAGTGTGGTGTGCGGCTGGATCATCGAGTACCTGTATCAAGCGGCGCTTGGCGGCTTGAGCGGTCACACCCCCCAAGAGTATAGCGACATGTTCACCTCGCTCATTGCCAATCCGTGGCGGTGTGTGGGCTGGACCATGCTGTTCTTGATCCTTAATTTCATGGTGATGAGCCGGGGCATCGAGAAAGGCATTGAGCGCGTGGCGAGCATCATGATGCCGTTGCTGTTTGTGATTCTCATTATCTTTTGTGTGAAGTCATTGTTGCTGCCAGGTGCAGGCAAGGGACTGAGGTTCCTGTTCTATCCTGATTTTTCTCAACTGTCGCTGCGCGGCGTGTTGGATGCCTTTGGCCAGGCCTTCCTGTCGCTGTCAATCGGTATCTCGTGCCTGGTGACCTATAGCTCTTACTTCAAGGACAACACGTCGCTCACCAAGGACGCGGCTACTGTTGCCATCCTTGACACGCTGGTGGCAATCCTGTCGGGTGTGATGATTTTCCCGGCGGTATTCTCGTTTGGTGTTGAACCCACGGCTGGCCCGCGCCTGATTTTTGAGGTCTTGCCAAGTATTTTCCAGCAGATGTCAGGCGGCTATGTATGGGCATTGCTGTTCTTCTTGCTGGTGTTCTTTGCCTCGTTGACCTCGACCATCTCGTTAAGCGAGATTCCCATTACCTTCCTCATCGAGGAGCATAAGCAGACGCGCCCCAAGGCCATCATGTGGACGGCCTTGTTCACCTTTATGCTGGCCACGCTGGCTGCGCTGTCCTTCAACGTGTTGGACGACATCAAGCTGTTTGGCAAGAACATCTTTGACATGATGGACTATGCGGCCAGCAACATCTTCATGCTGTTGGGCGGATTATTCACAGCGGTCTATGTGGGTTGGATTCTTGATCGCAAGGTAGTCCATGACCAGTTGACCAATGGCGGACGTCTCAAGGGGGCAGCCGAGCCCTACCTGATTTTCTGCTTGCGCTACGTGGCCCCAGTATCGATATTCTTCATCTTCCTTTATCTCACCGGCATCATCTACTGAGTTAACGTGACAGAGTACTGATCAAATCACCCAATCTGTAGGGGCTGTGTCATAATTGCAATGCCGCTACATATATCGGCCTACGGCCGAGAAATTAAAACAAATTTTGTATTAAAATTAAAACAATTAAAATTTTTATA
>ONKD01000037.1:34007-37220 GCA_900318345.1 uncultured Prevotellaceae bacterium | reverse complement strand
TAGGGTCGTTGCAGACGACGACGTCGATAGGCGGCAGGTGCACGGGCGGCAACGTCCTCAGCCGAGCCGTACTAATCACCCGAAAGCTTTCTTTGGCGCTTGTTTCGCGCGCCTGTTCCGTCCGTTTAGGCCGGATGTGCGCGTGAGAGTGGCGCGGAAAAGGAATATCACGCATGCTGTTGAGTCATGCTCGATGCTGTTCCGGTAAGATATCCGGTCAGTGATCGCGGGATTGGTTCTCGCCCAGCGTTCCCCCGATGGTCTTTTTAAGTCATCACAGCCGCGGCGCAAGCCAATGCGCCGTCAGGGCTGAAAAAGGCAAAGATAAAGGGTCCCACCTCTTCCCATTCCGAACAGAGAAGTTAAGCCTCACCACGCCGATGGTACTGCGAAAGTGGGAGAGTAGGTAACCGCCCCCTAAGAGAGGCAATGTCAGCAATGATGTTGCCTCTCGTTTTTTTTGCTGCCCACTAGATGCTCTAGAAGTTCTAGATATCCTAGATATTCTTATTGATTGTCTGGAGAAAGCTCCGTTAGGAGCGACCAGGGCTTAGGCAGGGGTGTAACGAGGCGAAGCCGAGTGAAACCCCTGCAATAGTAGACAGCACTAGTATTAGCCCCATCGGGGCGGCAGTTAATCATTGATACACAATCTGTCGCCACTAACGTGGCTAATGTTCGTGTGTGGCATTCAATTACAGGGGTTCCGCTACGCTACACCCCTGCCTATACCCTGACCAGCCCTAACGGGCTTCGAAGTAAGCCCCATCACGCGAAAACGCCATAACGGCATTGAAATAGAAACGCTTATGGAGCCTTGGTGCTTTTTTCCCGGACAACAATGGATATTCTAGATTGTCTAGATCCTCTAGTTGCTCTAGATCGACTAAAATGCCATTAAAAAAGAAAAATTTCTTTAAAGGTTTGTGCGCTCCGAAAAATAGTTATAACTTTGTTGATTGATTTGAAACGATGAAACGTCTGTTGGCTATATTGGCATTGTCGATTATGCTGGGGTTGGGAAATATGGCCCTGGCTGAGGTGCAATGGCATGAAACCAACCGCGAGGTGCAAGGCAAGAGCCTGAATGACCCGCGCACGAGCGACGGCGTGGAGATCTATGGCAGTAATGGCGTGATCACCATTGTCACTCCCAAGCGCATCACGGTTCGCGTGTATACGATTCTGGGGCAGATGATCTCGCAGGCAACCCTGCAGCCAGGGACGAGCGAATTGCGGCTTGGGTCGCGGGGCATCTATCTGGTCAGGATAGCCAACATCACCCAGAAGGTGGCTATATAGACAATAGTGAGACTGTTTTGTCGTTAACAATGAAAATATAGACTAAAACCATTTAATAACCTTAACACTAAACAAAAGTATGACTAATTTAGAAAACATTGATTGGGCACATCTGCCTTTTGGTTACATGAAGACCGATTATAACGTGCGCTGCACGTATAAGGACGGCAAGTGGGGTGAAATCGAAGTCACCCAGGACGAGACCGTTACTCTGCATATGGCTGCCAGCTGTTTGCACTATGGCCAGGAGATTTTTGAGGGCTTGAAGGCTTTCCGCGGTCAGGACGGTAAGATCCGTTTGTTCCGCCCCGACGAGAATGCAAAGCGCTTGCAGAACAGTGCTCTTGGTATCAAGATGCAGCCGCTTCCCGAGGATATCTTCCTGGAGATGTGCAAGAAGGTGGTTAAGCTCAACGAGCGCTTCATTCCGCCTTATGGCAGCGGTAGCTCGCTTTATCTGCGTCCCGTGGAAATCGGTATCTCGCCCCGCGTAGGTGTGAACCCCGCCGATGAATATATGGTAATCATCTTCGTTACCCCCGTTGGCCCGTACTTCAAGGAGGGCTTCCGTTGCACCAAGGTCGCTGTCTTCCGCGAGTATGACCGCGCTGCTCCCTGTGGTACCGGTCGCTGGAAAGTGGGTGGCAACTACGCCGCCGGTATGGGTGCAACCGCCCGTGCCAAGGAGGCTGGTTTCAGCGCTGCGCTGTTCCTGGATCCCAAGGAGAAGAAGTATCTGGACGAGTGCGGTCCCGCAAACTTCTTTATCGTGAAGGGTAACACCTACATCACGCCGAAGTCGGGTTCTATCCTGCCCTCAATCACCAATATGAGTCTGCAGCAGATTGCCCGCGATCTGGGCATGGAGGTTGAGGCTCGTCCCGTGCCCCTCGAGGAACTTGCCGAGGCCGACGAGGCTGCCGAGTGTGGCACCGCAGCCGTTACGGCTCCCATCAGCGAGGTGGTTGATATGGACAATGATGTACACTATGTTATCCGCAAGGACGGCAGTGTAGGTCCCAAGGTGACCGCTCTTTACAACCGCCTGCGTGCCATCCAGATGGGCGACTATCCCGATGAGCACGGCTGGGTAGTCTTTGTGGACTAATCCTGACCCATGATTATGATTGATTGCCTGTCAATCATTCAGCGATACTACACACCCGGTAATGACGATTACCGGGTGTTGGTTCTTCATAGCCGTCAGGTGGCCGACCTGGCCGTCAGGCTGGGCCAGCGCCTTATTGACAAAGGCGAGCCGGTGGACCTTGAGTTTGTCGAGGAGGCAGCCATGCTGCACGACATCGGCATGTGCCGCACCGATGCGCCAGGCATCCATTGCCACGGCACCGAGCCCTACATCCGTCACGGCATCCTCGGGCGTCAGATGCTTGATGCCATTGGACTATTCCGTCATGGGCGCGTCTGTGAGCGTCACACGGGTGCCGGAATCACTGCTGCCGAGATCATCGAGCAGCACTTGCCTATCGACCCGCCGCGTGACCTGCTCCCCGAGTCGGTTGAGGAGAAACTCGTCTGCTATGCCGATAAGTTCTTTAGTAAAAGCCGCCTTGACGAGCCGCCCAAGACCCTCGAGCGTGTCCGCAAATCGTTGGCCAAGTTCGGCGACGATTCAGTTGTCCGCTTCGATGAGATGGCCACATTGTTCGGCGAGCCTTAGGAGTTGAAAATGCCACATTAATAGAAAAAAACACCGCCACAAGAATGACGGTGTTTTTTTTGAATCACGGTTTCGTGCTCGCGCGGGATTACTTGCGGATACCAAGTTCCTTCTTAGCGATCAGGGCACGATAGCGGTTGATGTCTTTGCGCATCAGGTAATCGAGCAATTTGCGACGCTTACCAACGAGCATCTTCAACGAACGCTGAGTCGTATGATCCTTCTTGTTG
>ONKD01000037.1:0-34001 GCA_900318345.1 uncultured Prevotellaceae bacterium | reverse complement strand
CCTCGGGAGAACCAGTGTCAGTATTGCTTTTGCCGTAAGTGCCAAAGATCTCTTTCTTTTTCTCTGAATCTAAGTACATTACAATTAGTTTTTAAAAATTATTTCGAAAAGCGGTGCAAAGTTACATCCATTTTTTGAAATGGCAATGAATTTACCCATGTTTTTTTGCCTCATTACCACTTAATCGGAGTGAGTCCATGCTGGACCAAGTAGTCGTTGGCGCGAGAGAAATGGTGCGTGCCAAAAAATCCGCCCCGGTTAGCCGACAATGGCGACGGATGGGCCGCCGTGAGCACCAGGTGGCGCGTGCGGTCAATGAACGCACCCTTGCGCTTAGCGTATGACCCCCACAGCATGAAAACCAGGTGCTCGCGCTCAGTGGCCAACCGTTCGATGACATGATCGGTGAACGTCTCCCAGCCACGCCCCTGGTGGGAGAGCGGCTGATGGGCCTGTACCGTGAGCGTCGCGTTGAGCAGCAACACCCCCTGGCGCGCCCATCTCGACAAGTCACCACTGGCAGGGATCGGAGCCCCCGTGTCGTCATGCACCTCCTTGAAGATATTGATCAACGACGGCGGCATGGGCACCCCATCATTCACGCTGAAGCACAACCCATTGGCCTGACCCACGCCATGATATGGGTCCTGCCCCAAAATCACCACCTTGACCTGCTCAAACGGTGCTGCGTCAAAGGCCGCAAAAATCTGTCGCCCCGGCGGGAACACCTGCCGTGAGGCATATTCCTGACGGACAAAGTCGGTTAGCTGTTTGAAATAGGGCGCATCCCACTCGCTGGCGAGAGCGCGGTTCCACGATGGCTCGATGCGTACGGTCATACTGTTCTCATTTTTCGGTTTACAGTTGCAAAGTTATGAAAAATGCAGTAATTTTGCCCCACAATTGCGATAAAAGCAATCAATGGACCCGTAGTTCAATGGATAGAATAAAGGATTCCGGTTCCTTCGATTGGGGTTCGACTCCCCACGGGTTCACTATTATTGTTTAATATTTTCAATTAACGCACTGAAAATCAATAATATATAAAAAGTATTAAGGAACTGATTCTTAATTTTTGGCGACTTTTTGGCGACTTATTTAGCGTAAAGCAACATTTCGTCATACCTGGAATTGGTCGTTAGCGGCATAGATGACCGATTAAAAATGATATCAATAGGTTCTAAACAACATTCAAAATTAACATGGATAAGAACGAGTTTTCCAACGGCGAACAATATTTTTTAGCCCCAGGAGAGCGTGTTGAAGTGACTGCTGAGGAGCTAGCGTCTCAGCGCAGAACACCGCAATTAGTCAAAGAATTGGTTGAGAGCTTATACCGGGATAAGGTTGATTTGAAGCACTTTATCCAGGCATACCAACTCATTCAAGATAATCACATTACTGTAAAAGGGGCGCGCCGTGTACCGTCGGATACCGGGCGTCAACTGATTATCAAGTTATACGATACTGTTGAGCCATATCGTTCGCTGTTACTCGAAACGAATGACCATGGTCCTTACCCGGCACGAGAAGTATATGACCTCAGGTGCGCAATGGTTGATATCATAAGGATGTATGACGAGTATTGCGCGGCCATTCGTGATCTGATAGTTCCCCCCGTGCCTCAACAGGCACCGCCCGCACAAGTTTATGATTCTACGCCTTCTGCCTCCGTCTCGACTAATGCTGCCTCCGATGACGGTGCATCTATTGAATTTGTTGCAGGTGAAACCGTGGATGAGACTGACGGCGCTTTACCAGTTGGGCAGGTAACAGATTTTTCACACATGAGAAGTTTCACACCTCGTGTTGCGTTTGATATGGCGTCGCTATACACGTTCTTGGTGGACGAGGGTGTTATTGTCAATATAGATGAGAAACTGTTCATTGATTGTATTAGCCATGCCCACGTTAACGAGTTATGGGAAATTGCTGGCAAGCTTCGTAAGCGTAACTTAATGCAGCACTTTTTCAAGTTGCTTGCACAAGGATGGTATTCCAAGGAATGGATTTCGACGTGTGCAGCCAACCTGAATAAGGATGTAAAACATATAACCAATCCGACGTCTAGTAAAGCGGTCGATAATTTTGACACTAAACTGCGGTGCGTCTTAAAGCAGAAAAAGGGGGATTAGTGCAATTTCCCCAATCCTTCCCCAATTTCCCCAATTTATTTCAAAGTATAACCCATTAGAACCCAGTGTTTTAATGGGCTTTTTGTGTTCCCCAATTTCCCCAATTATGACCCCCAAAAAATACCCTAATTTTGCATCGCTTTTCGGTGATGTATACCGACTTCACCATTAGCCATACGGCGAACGAAGCGCTCCGTCGGTAGGAGAGTGGGGAGGGCCGCAACAATTAAATTTTCAATAAAGTGAAGAAAAATTTAATTGACTTATCTAAAGAGTGTCCTGATCTGATTGTTCAAATCAGACTGGGGGACTTGCTGGAGGCGAACAAGCAACTGATCGCCTTGGCTAAACACGAACTGGAACAAGAGATAGCTGATTCTAAGGCCGAGACCTACATCAGCCGCGAGAAGGTGATGGAAATCACCGGCAAAAGCTCGACGACGATCTGGCGCTGGCAGAAGATCAACTACCTGGTTCCCGTTTCATCCGTGGGCGGCACCTATAGATATAGGATGAGCGACGTCCGCAGAATCATGGAGGGTGGCGACCCCGCCGCCCAGGAAGGAGATGCCGCATGAGTAAGGCTAAAAAGTGGTCTCCCCCTGGGAGTGGTAGCAGAGGGCAGTCATACATCCATATAGATGAGCGTAAGCCGTGCAGACTCACGCCGGATGAGGGCCCCTTTGAGGATAATGAGGATTATCCTGTCGGCACCCATGATTCAACTGAAGAAATGAGTGTGGGCACAACTGTGGTTGCGACTGCGACTGCTGCCCACGCTGGTGGCCTGGATTACTCGTTGGTCGACTCCCCGAAGGAGAATCCTAACTCAGGGTTGTTCACGGTCAAGACTGCAAATCAGGCCATCAAGGACGCTAAGAACAGGCCTCCGCTCAGATACCTGTTCGGTCAACTGTGGTGTGAGGGCGAGAACTGTATCTTGTTCTCAGACACCAACGCCGGTAAGACAATTCTGGCTATGCAGATCGCCGACACTATTAGCAGCGGACGGCGCATCGTGCTGGGCTTGACGATGGATGCTCAGGTGCAGAAAGTGGCCTACATCGATCTTGAATTATCGGAAATGCAGTTTAGGAAGCGCTACAGTGATGTTAACGGCAGTGATTACCAGTTCTCTTCAAATTTGCTGCGCGTTGAGATTAACCCTGATGCTGAGTGCCCGGACGGCTACAGCTTCGAGGACTATCTCAGAGCGTCTTTAGAGAGACTCGTGGTTGATCACGGAGTGAAGATTCTTGTCGTCGACAACATCACCTTCTTTAGCAACGAACTGGAGCAGGCAAAGGGTGCTCTACCGCTCATGAAGTGGCTGAAGGCTTTAGGGCGCAAACATGGCCTCTCTATACTCATCTTGGCTCACACCCCTAAGCGTAACATGTCAAATCCCATCACTGTGAATGATTTGGCAGGGAGTAAGATGCTCAGCAATTTCGCTGATAGCATTTTCGCCATCGGTGTAAGTGCTAAGGACTCTAAGATGCGCTACATTAAAGAGCTTAAGCAGCGCAATGAGGCTTACAAGTACGATGCGGATAACGTGATCGTGTGCGAGATAGAGAAGCCTGGCGACTTTTTACAGTTTGGTTTTCGCGGGTATGGGTGCGAGAGTGACCACCTGACCGCAACCCAGAGGGACGAAGAGGTCAGGCGTGCCAAAGAATTACAATCCCAAGGTAAGACCCAGCGCGAGATTGCTGCACAGATGGGGGTGTCCCTCGGCAAGGTCAATAACCTACTGAAGCCGTAGTCTAATCGTTCACGGTGTTCGTGGTCCGGTAAGCGTGAACAAACTGAACAAATGAACACCGTGAACATTTTTAACTAATTGAATATGAACAAACAATATAAATATTCTTTAGCTAAGAAGGGCAAGTGGATCTGCCCTCAGTGTGGACATAAGACCTTCGTGTGCTACGTCGACGAGAACGGTAACGTGCTTGACGAGAGCGTGGGCAAGTGTGACCGTGCCGACAAGTGCAATCATCACTACCCACCGCGCGAGTATTTCCAGGACAACAACCTGCCTGTACCTCGCCCTTCATCAGTGGTGAGACCTTTCGTACCTGCATACGTCCCGCCGAGTTACATTGAGCCTGAAATACTCAAGCGCTCTGTAGAGAACAAGGGGAACCACCTTAATTGCTTTCTAAGGTACCTTGAGGATTTTGCCGGGTTCGAGGCTGAGAAGATACAGCGCATGAAGAGTGAGTACTATATCGGCACTGCAAAGCACTGGCGTGGTGCGACCGTATTCTGGCAGGTTGACAGGTTCGGAAAGGTCCATGCAGGCAAAATTATGCTGTATGATATCATCCAGGGCAAGAGGGTCAAAGAGCCGTTTAATCACGTTACTTGGGCTCACACGGTGATGGGCCTGACTAACTTCAACCTGAAGCAGTGCTTGTTCGGTGAGCACCTTCTGGACAAATATCCAGACAAGCCTGTAGCTGTTGTCGAAAGTGAGAAAACGGCTGCTATCCTCGGAGTAGTCATGCCTAGCTGCGTTGCTGTTGCCTGCGGCGGATGCGGCAATCTCACCTCGACCATGTGTGAGCCGCTGAAAGGGCGCGATGTCATCCTGTTCCCTGACAACGGGAAATATAAAGAGTGGACCGAGAAAGGCAAGTCTATGGCTCACATGTTCAAACGTCTATGGATCTCTGCCTTCGCTGAACATCTTACATGGTTATACGGAGAGGGGAGTGATATCGCAGACTATATTTTGAAATGGTACGATTCTTGGACGCGTGAATACGACGGTGAGGTGCCTATTAATTTGTCACTCAAACAACTGAAATGAACTATTAACTGACGGCTGGGGTGAGGGCTGCCCACCCCAGCTTATAAAAAAAACATTAAAATGAAACTATTTATTAAAGAGGGAACTAAACAGATCGATTCTCACCAGTATGAAGGCAGGGACGATATTGAAGAGCTCATTATTGCTGATACCGTGTTTCCTTGGAATTGTTGCATCCGCCGCGCTCAGTAAAGCTCGTCGAAGTTTGTGCATTTGCTTTATGCTCAGGGTTGACTTACGTTGAGTTTGAAGACAATGACGGCATAGAAATCGAGAATAACGTCTTCACTAATTGCACTGGGCTCACTTGCGCGATCTTACCCAACGGACTGAAAACGATATATGAGGAGACTTTCTGCGGGTGCACTAAGCTCGAGGACGTTTTTATCCCTAGCACCGTAACAGGTATTGGTATCATGGCATTTTGTGGAATCGGCGCCAAGGAGATCGAGCTGCCCGACTCTATTGAGGTGATTGGTATGTTCGCGTTTTTTAATTCCAAGCTCACTAGCGTATCCATTCCCAATAGTGTTTCGACGATTGGTGACTCAGCCTTTGGGCACTGCCATAACTTGGAGCGCGTCGAGGTGGGTGATTCTGTCGTGCGCATTGGAAAAAAGGCCTTTGAGAACTGCACGATGCTTGGAGAGGTAACGTTCGGGAGCGCCATTATCGGCTCCATAGGGGACTACATCTTCAAGAAATGCAAGAAACTCAAACGCATCAATGTACCGGCAGGTGCGATGAATGCCTACAAGCGCATGTTGCTCACGTACCTGCACAAGAAGCTGGTGGAATTCTGATAGCCCCCTCGTCTAAGCGTCATTCAGGATGCAGCGGCGACATCATGGGAGCGGCGGTGAGCCGTTCCCTTTTTCGTGCCCGTGCGTGGCTTCTGTGGGCGTTTAATAGACTGATTGGGTGTCGCTATCGCCTGGGGGTGGTAGCGGGAGTCCACGGCCTTCTACGCCAGTCAGAGCGATATAGCCTTCACGCAGCGGGTTGAAGTATTCATCAAGACCATAGAAGTGGTGTCCATGGCGGCATTCATCGAGGGCAAGCTTGAACCACTCTACATACTCACGGTCGCTACCGTGGGCGTTGCGAGCGAGGCGTGGGTATTCCTGGATGATCCTCTCAGCATTCTCACGTGGGGTCATGCCGCTGTCGTCCCATGGCAGGGTACAGTCGGGAGTGTACAGTGCCTGGTCATCCCCACGCTGCTCGTTAAAAAATGCGCCGCACCCCTTCCACGTGTTTTTCTTTATCGTGAGCCAGCAGCGGTAACACATGCCGTTGGGGCTGATGTACGGGCACACACGGAACAGCTCATAACCCATCCTGTGAAGCTCGGCGACGGTCTCATAGTACCTGACGAACCGGGCGTGTATATCAGCTTCTGTCATTGTTTCTTGAGGATTGACCGTAACTGATCGATGGGCATTAACTTGCCGTTGACCGCGCGGTGTAGCATAGCGTGGCAGTTGGGGCATACCGGCACAAGGTCTTTCTCGGGATTTAGGCGGTAAGACTTTCCTATGGATGCTAGCGGGACGATGTGGTGGAGTAGGGATTACCTGGTGTGTGTGGAGTAGTGAATACCTGTTCATGACATCGACACTGAGATGTGAGGAATCACTATAGACGATGGTTGTTAATTATTAATAATCAACACGAGTTTGATTGGGGTATGGATGTTTCCGTTTGATACGTCCCTTTTACCTCGCTGTATTATTTTTTAGGTCGATTCTCTCGCGCAAGGCTTGAAAATCGTTTCATATTGCGTTTACTTTTTTGGGACATGTTTGTTGTACTGTTATTGCTGTATATCAGCGCTTTGCGATGGTGTTGCAGGTTACTTTATCTCTCCTAAAGGCGGAGATTAACCGGGGAAACCCTATATTTGTATCCTGAAATACTTTTTCTGGCAGAAACTTATTAACTTATATTATTAACCATTATTTACTGACTATGAATAATCAATCATTACTCCGCAAGCTGCTGGCCTTGATGCTGGCCTTGCCCTTGTTGATGTCGGCCCAGGAGGTCACTTTCTGGAATTTCTCCGACACCGAGATGTTTCCCAGCGACACCTTGTGGGAAACGACCACCCTGCATGGCGTGACCTTTGTCACCGACGGCTCGTCGGCCGACCGTGTTCCCATTTTCCAGAGCTGCTCCAGCCGCACGTGGACTTCGGCTGACGGCGCCGAGGAACTGATGTTTACCCAGCGATTGAAGATTAACGGCAAGTCCAGCACGGCCTATCGCTGGCTGTATTTCACTGCCAACCCTGGCGACACCATCGAGGTGTGGGGTAACTCCACGTCCTCGTCCTCGGCGCGCACGCTCACGTTCAAGAGCGGCGGCTACAATGGTGTGTCGTGGGGCGATGTCGATCTGGCGACAGGCTCCAATCCCTCCTACGGCTATGTGGTGTATGGCGGCAGCGAGGAGACCGTCATGGCGATGGTTTCATCTGGTTCCTGGTACACCTATGCCATTCGCCTGAAGCCCAATCCCGACTTCGGCGGCGGTGACACCCCGCCGACGCCCTCCAAGCGTTGGTTCTTCAAGCACGGCTGGGGCGACGGCTTGGATGCCTCATGGGAATGGCGCGAGCTCTATCCCAATGCCGATTCCACCTTATATATCCGTCAGGATGTCTATGGTGGCACGGGCTGCAACTATGCCGATAACGCATTGGGCATCAATTCGGTGTGGGTGCCGTTGAGCGACCTCACCCTGATTGACAATCCCGCCGTGGGCGACTCGGCAGAGTTCGTCTTTAACCCCGTGACTAAGGCGATTTCCATCCGCTTGACCAAGGCGGCGCCTCAGGATGAAGTCATTGTTGAGCCCGACCCCACCAAGGCATTCTCGCTCGTGGGCGGCCGCGTATATCTTGACAACAGCCTTGCCGGCTGGGACGACGAGTGCATCTATCTGGTAGTGGGCAACGACAGCGAGTCGCTGTGCGTGCGTTTCCTGCCCGATACCGTGGGCCGCCTCACCTGCCCGGTGCCTTATGTCAAGGAGGATATCACCTATGCTGCCGTGATAGGCAATAGTCACTTCACCAGCGGTGCATGGGGACCGAATACGATTACCGCGGCCAATCACTACTCGGCCATCTACAGCGAGGGCTGGCAGTCGGGCGTGAACGACGGTTGGGAGATTGCCCTTGGCGCTGCCGACAATGGTTGCCCGCTCACGCTGATGCACCTCGAGGGCGAATATGGCGAGAGATTCACCACCACCGAGAAGAACAACTGCTTCCGCCTGAATGATGACTTGCGGCAAATCACGTTCATCTTCTCGACCTCGCGCACCCGCTTCGTCATCTCACCGTTGAATCTGAAGAAACTCTACGTCTATGGTTCCATCTCCAATTGGTCGCAGAGCGATGCCGACTACCGGATGACTGGCTTCAGTGCCGACGGCTGCTTCTATCTGACCTTGCCCTACAGTGCCATCGAGCGCACCGGCAACGGCGGTCAGCCCGAGTTCCTGTTCAAAGTCTATCACATGAACGGCAGCTCCTATGTCACCCAGTCGTGGCCCACGCTGGCCGAGGGCTGCGAGGACTACCTGACCTTCTGCTCCAACGGCTGGAAGCAGATTGTGGCCTTTAACGACGATGATGTCGAGGATCTGGCACAGCGCAAAGCGACCGCCCTTTACATCCGTCCGCTGTCAGACTTTGACCTGAGTGACCCGATGGAGCAGGAGCGCATCTCCAACTTCCGTCGTGTGCCCGGCACCGAACACCTGTTCCGCTCCTACCACCCCTATCACTCATCGCGCTCTCAATATGACACCGAGCGGGCACGTCTCGAGTGGGTTGCCAACTTGGCCACCGAGGCTGGTATCAACTGCGACATCGCGTTGTCGGGCAATCTGGAATCGGAGGACGGCAATGCAACCTACACCGTTGGCGGCACGACTTACACGACCACGATTCCCGATTACTACCGCACCATCATCAGCAACAGCCGTGTGCTCTACGTGGGTCGCCAGAACGGTCACACGCCGTCCTATGACCATGCGCTCTACTATACTGACCAGAGCCGCTTTGCCGAGTGGATTCAGGAGATTGTGCGTTTCATCAACGATGAGGACCATCCTGTTCCGTTCCAGATTCATTGCCACCTGGGAGCCGACCGCACCGGTGTCTTCTCGGGCGTTTTCGCCGCCATGTGCGGTGCCTCGTGGGATGACATCGCCGTCGATTACAACCGCACGAGCGATATGCAGATTTCGGAGTATCGTCATTCCAACCAGCTGCGATATGCCTTATACCTGTTGACCGGATTTGACCCGTTGATTCTGCCCTCAGGCCCCGATGCCGTGCCCTCGGTCTACACTGCCACGACGCTCGAAGAAGCCATCGCTTCACACAACGCCTACAGCGGCGGCAAGGCACTCTACAGCTATCCTGCTATCGGCACCCCGCTGCCCACGTTGCAGGAAGCCGTTGCCGCCCACTTTGTTGAGGGAGGCTACCTGGACCCGATTGAGATCGAGTTTTGTGTCGCCAAGTTGCGTGGCGAGCAGCAGGATCCCACCGGTGTCGTTGACATCCAGGGTGATGCCAAGCTTCCCGCTGTGCGCAAGGTGATGAGAGATGGCCGCGTGCTGATTATGCGTGACGGTGTCACCTATGACGTTTGGGGACACATCGTCGCCCAATAGCCTCTCGATAAGACACTAAGTCGAGATTATAAAGATGGCGGTGTGTCATAATTCTTGCCTAAAACTTTGATCGGCCTAACGGCCGCAAAGTTGATTTCTCGAGCGAAGCTCGATGAATGCTACCAGTTGAGAATTATGACACATCGTCATCTGTATTGTCTGTGTTATAGGCTCTGGATTTGGGCGATGAACTGGTCCTTGGGGATATCGGAGCGGTTGCGCACCCTCATGCGGTAATTATAAACAGTCTGGGGCGAATAGTGTAGAAAGCTTGCAATCTTGGTGCTGTCGTTGATGCCTAGCCGAATGAGGGCATAGATGCGCAATTCGGGTGTCAGCAAGTGTTTTCCCTTGATTTCAATTTGCTCATCCGGTCGCAACAGGGCATTGAACCGCTCGATGAAATCGGGAAACAGTTCCAGGAAGATAGCGTCAAAATTGTCAAACAGCCTGCTCAGGTCTTGAGCCATGGTTGAGGAATCCAGTTGATCCTGCAGTTCTTTGATTTTGCCCATCTTGATGCGTCCCAGTATCTTTGTGCGGTTGTTCTCGGTTTCGCTGATGTATTGTGAACACAGGTTGAACAGTTGACCGATGTATTCCTCCTTGATGCGGTTGCTCTCCACCAGCGCATCACCCTGCTCCCTCAATTGGCGGTTGAGCTGCTGCAGGCTGTTGTTGCTTTCGGTCAATTGGGCTTGCATCGCCTTCATCCTCTTGTTGCTCCTGTAGATGACCGAGAGCAATCCTGCAAGGATGGCGAGAGCCAGCGCGCCGATGCCGATGAGGATGTTGCGGCGCATGGCAAGGTTGTGCTGATGCCGGGCATAGGCATCGGTGATGATGGGCAGGTATTCCCCTACTAATGCCAGCCTGTTGCGTGCATTGCTGGACATGACATCATTGAGCGAGCAGGTGATGTAACGGTAAGCCCGCTCGGTGTCTCCCTCTTGGTACAGTAACCATGCCAGGGACTGCAATGAGGTGTAGGTCTTGCTGCTGTTGCGCTTGTCGATGATAGCCGACATGGTGTAGCAATACTTGGCGCTCTCGGTGTCTCCCATATAGCGGTAGGTGTCGGCCAACTCATACCAATAGATGGCAGAATTGCTGATCAATGCGTCGTGCATGCTACCGAATTGCAGCAGTCCATCCAGAGCCTCCTTGAAGCGGCCATGGCTCTTGTTGAGGGCGCAGGTATTGACACACACCGTCAAGGTGTCCAGTCTATTCACGAGATTGATGGTATCCCGGTAGTGTGATAGCAAGGTTTTGTAATGGGCAACTTCAGCATCATCGGTTGTCATCTGTGAGAGGGATAACAGGATGCTGAGGTACAGGGAGTAGTAATGTGCGTTGTCGCTGATATACTCGTTGTGGGGCATGGCGTCGAGCACGGCCAATGCGTCATTGAGCCTGCCCAGACACTTCAGCGCGTCGGCTTCGTCGAGACGCGCCGCCAGCAGTGAGTCGGGAATGCCAAGCCGCTGGGCATGCTGCACCCGCTGGCGAGCGAAATAAAGGGCAGAATCGAGTCTGATCTTACGGTAGGTCTTGAACAGGGTATGTGCCAGGGCGAAACGTGTCTCGTCATCCTCGGTGTTGTCATTGGCGGTCCGGTAACTTACCAAATCCTGGTGAAGACGTGCGTCATAGTAGGCGCTGCTGTCGATGACGGCATCAAGTACCCTGAGCAGCGAGTCCACACGATAGCGTTCACCGGCATGAGCCATGAAACAACACAGGCACAGCCACATTGCTGTGGCTAAGCGCAGTATTGCCTCGGCTCGCATGGGTGAGAGGTTTTAGTATTGTTTGTTCTCGTTGGGGGTGTCACCGCTCTTGACGTAGCTAATGTGGTTGCCCACGCCTGCTCGATGATTTGCATGTCGCCGCTCTGGACGCCATAGGGCAGGAAGTTCCTGTTTATCGTCCAGTTCTTGTCCTCGTTCAGCACGGGCATCGCCTCGCGCCGATGCTCTTCTGCCTCCTCGGGCCTGTCTTCCCACTCAAGGCCGTAACTGGTGCGCCGCAGGCCGAGCAGATTGCTTCGCTCCTCTCCGGTAGTGGGCCCTTCCAGTGTCTTGATGCGCTCTATCAGCTGTTTTCTCTTCTCAACGTTCATTTTCTCGGTCATGTAAATCATATAAAAACAAACTCCAGTGCGGTTCCCTGCAGGCCGACCAAAGCCTATACTAAACCACAAAGGAGTTTGTTATATTGTCATCTTATTGGTCATGCGCTGGGAGCCATCAGTGTGCAAGGACAGAATAGCAACCGCAAATATACTAAAAATATCAATATCAATAGCTTGAATTATTCAAAATTATTAGAAAGACAGCTTGAAACGTGAAAAACGCGCGCCATTTCCATTCCAAGCCTTATCCCTGAATAAAGCGTAAATGCTTGATAATTAATTCTAAGTTAAATAACAGTAATGATACAGTTGTTACAGGCTATGTTCTCGTCAATGGCGGAGACATGGCATGGGCCGACGATGGATGTGCGCGCAGCCATTCCTGAGGCTCAAAAGGAAAAGAGTATTACTAGCGCGCCGTCGGTGAAGGGTGGTGATCCCTATGCTGACGATATACACAGGCTCGAGGATGCACTTAACGATGGCCATCCTCTTGATAATGGTCGCTGCATCGAGATTACCCTGCAGGACCTGTTACAGATTATCCCGCGAAAGAGAAGGCGCATCGACGCTTACCGCGGGTTAGTGAGTAGGCTCAACAAGATGGGCGTAACACTCACGATTAACTCTCAAAAGACTAAATGAGATGATTAAAAATCTAAAGAATGGCGACTTGTACAGTAACCGCAAGGACGCCAAAAACAGACTCGGCGGGCTTGGTGCTTACAACTCGTCGATGAGAAGAGGAGAGTTGCTGTTCGTCAATGACAGCAGCCTGACGATTAACCACTTAAATCAGAAGCAATCTTATGAAAAAGAAGGGAATTTACTATGGTGAGGTCTATAAGTACACCTTAAAAGCGACAGAAAAATCAATAGCCAACGGTGATGCCGGAAAATGCTATATCGGGCAGACAGGCAACACAAAGAAACGTCGAGGCGATTGGGACAACCAAAATTCATGCTATGGTGGCCCTAAAATAAACAGAGCGAAGAAGGAATATCCTCCCGAGGACTGGGACCGTGAGGTACTCGTGAGCCGGACATACATGAAGAAGTCCACACGGAATAAGAAACTTGATGAGCTGGAGACTGAGATGATCAAGAAGTTCGATGCCGTGGAGAATGGGTTTAATACGTCATACGGCCGTGGCATGAAGGGTCTGCACCACACGGAGGAGTCCCGGCGGAAAATATCCCAGGCATTGAGCGGCGTCAAGAAAAAAGAGGCCCATAGGAAGAACATCTCTAAAGGCATGAAGAGATCCTGGAGAAAAAGAAAGAAAAAGGCTCAGGAACAACTTCAGAAACAGCAGGCCTTGAGAGCGGCAGCATAACATTAACGACTTGATTATGTACACAGATAAGAATTTTGTATTCAGTGTTAATGTTAGCCGCGACAATTATGCTAACAAAGGTGAAGCCTCGGCCTGCTTGAGTCTGGCCGGGGCTAAGGCCGTCGGCAAGGTGAAAATGGCGTTTAGGGAGAAGAGCCTTACCGTTGACCAGTTCATACAGCATGCCACCACCGGACACGCCTTCTGCAACCTGTTCGCCTTCGATCCTGGCAAAAAGTATTGGATCACGACAAGCAGCGGCAAGCGTTTCGAGTCATATCCCGTTTACCGAGTAGGCAACAACAAGGGCTGCATGAAGTTGGATTTTAAGCGTGACGAGTTTTTTAGAGGGGCCCAAACGGTCTTCATTGATATCGACCTCACACGCTTCAAGACGATCCCCGAGTACCTCGCCTGCCTGACGCTGAAGCCCACCTGCACGTATATGTCCTACAGCGACGGTCTAGAGAAGGATCGCGTCACTTCCAGGCGATTCAGGTTGGTGTACGTGTTCAATCGGGTGCTGAACAAAGATGAACTGAACATCATATCCAGATACATCACTAACAACATCGTAAGGGATACCGAGGAACCCATGGCTGATGATTGTGGCACCAGGGTTAGCCAGTATTTTAACGGTAGCTGCAACGGCGAGTTTTACGTCACCTATAACATCTACTCACGGCTGGACTTTCCCGAGAGCCTGCCCGACGTCGAGCCACAGCAAGCACCCTCTAGTCCAAACCCAGCGCAACCGACAGTGGTATTTGACAAAAATCTGCTGCGTGATATGGAAAGGCTGAAATATGGTCAGTTCATGCACCGCTATTCGAGGCAGTTTACGCATTTCTATAGGACTGAGCGCGCCGACTGGATAGATGGGCTTTACCAGCTGACCGACGAGAGTTACCTTCAGCTATGGTGGCACCGAGAGACGATCCCCGACGGCAACCATAGGCGGCGTACACTCTTTAAGCATGCCTGCCTGAGGAGACTGATCAACCCATACGTCGATGCTAACACACTCCTGTTCAATATGTATTTGGACTTTCATCGGTTCATCGACAACAGCGACCATATTATTACATTGGACACTCTCACGCGAAGAACCAGGCGGGCGATGACGATGACCTATGACGAGCTGAGGGATTATTGCCAGTATGAGATCAATTACTGGAAGAATCACAGGCCAAAGTTCATCATGCACCCCAACGCACCGAAGTCACAGGCATTCATTAACTACGTCACTAAGAGAATCCATTATGCTGAACTTGACAATAGCTATGACAGGACAAAATCGGTTCAGGAAAATGCCGCTGTGCTTGGTATATCCCCGGCCACACTGTATCGATATTGCAGTGAAAGGTACATCGAGACAAATCCGGGGAAGGGGCAGACGTATGTTCAGAAGCGTCAAGCCAAGAAACAGGACAAAGCAGACAAGAAGGCCACGTTCATGCTGTATTATGATCCGAACCTGTCAGCGGCCAAGAATCGTGAGAAAATGTTACAGTATGGCTTGGATGTATCAGTTGGGACGATACGTAACTGGGGTAAGGAATACGCCATGCCATCCATACCCACCTCGTCAACGTCCCCATCACCCGAGAGCAGCATCCTCAACTTAGGCCCGATCAATCTTACTGTGCCGTCGTTTAATAGCTCATGGTGGAACTCATGGGAAAGCGATCCTCTATATGCTGAGTATGAGGCCAAGTGGAGAGAAGCATGCAGACGTTGATTTTCTGAATTTTTACTCATTATATTTTACCGGCAGGACACCCATCAAAAGGTGTCCTGTCGGGTTTCATTTTTCATCTCAAAAGCATGAGTAGTTATTTGATATAACTACTACTATTATAGTAGAATGAGAAAAACGCACATTTTTTGTGCATTATTATCTGGTTTTGAGGGGTATTATAATATAGTAGAATGAGAAAAACGCACAAATTTTGACTATCCCCCGATCTTGTTCACGTGTTCAAATGTTCAAGCTGTTCATGTTCAGTCTTCGTCCTGTAAAGCGACGGCGCAAGTCGCCCTTCAGGTATGATTGCCGCAACTACCGTCAGCCCTATTGGTGCTAAATCCCTCACACCCGGGAGAGCATGAGGGATATAACTTGATTTTGTTTGATAACTTAATTCCAAGTGCCGGTGAGCAGGTAGTCGATCAGGGAGGTGACGTCGCTGATGTTGACGCTGCTGTCCTGGTTGCAGTCGGCGGCTGTCAGACTAACGCCTGATGGATTACCGCTGAGCAGGTAGTCGATCAATGCGGTCACGTCGCTGATATTCACCTGGCCATCTTTGTTCACGTCGCCCCGTAACTCTGGCATGAGAACAAAGGTTGCCGTTACCTTCACTTTGCTGGCTGGCATGACAAAGGTGTAAATGTTCTCACTGACCTTGGTAGTAGGAACCATGATGATGGCAGGAGCCCATGCCGGTTCCCATGGATCGTCACCAGACATTCCACCGCCGATGAGTTCACTCTCGACCAAGAGCTGTTCCAGGGTATAGGAAGGAGCATGGCCAAGTGTCAGCGTGACAGTTTCACCCTGTGCTGCAGTTGCTTTGTCGCTCATAACATAACCATTCATGGTCGGCAGAATTTCCACTGCGTATGTTTCCTGTGCCAGTCCTACGACCCATGTGGCAAACGCTATAATCATTGATAAAAATAATCTCTTCATAACATTGATGTTTTTAATGTCCAACATACTTCTTACCCTGATGGATGTAGATGCCGCTGTTGGGCTTGCCAGGCAGCACGCGGCCATTCAAATCATAATAATGCTCGTCTCCATTATTATCGACAGTCTTGATGACCACAACATCGGTGGTTTCTGAGCCATTGTTGATAAACTGTGACAACAGTCGTTGTACCGCTGCAGCATTGCTTGTTGTCGAGTGGAAGTAAGAGCGGAATGGTCCAACATACACATTCTCAAGTTCCTTGTCGGCAGGCACTCTGTGCCACATATTGTCACTTTGCAGGATATAAGCGCCCATGGTGCGCAATGTGCTGTTAGGAATAGTGACTGTTGTACCCGAGAAGATGTAACCGAGGTCTGCCCACTCGTCAATGTCGGTGGGCTGGAGTGTGACGGTGACTTCGCCGTTGCTGTCGAGCGACACTTCATCGTTGCTCACTACCACGTAGTAAGGCTTGTAAGCTTCCATCTCCCCACCTTCCACTTCACTGAACGAGACGATGGTGTTATTGTCCTCGGTGAGAATTTCAAGAGGCTCATACACCTTCACGTTATCGCCAGTGAGCGTGAGCGGATAAGGCAGATACACGCTGTAGCCAGTGTGCTCATAGTAGGTATTGGTGATAATCTCTCCATTTTCCTCATATTCATCGCGTACGAGTTTTGCGCCCAGCACTCGGTTCAGACTTGCGCTACCAGTAGTGAATTCCGCCTTGGCCACAAAGTCCCAGCCATCGGTGAGCAGGAGTGAGTTGGCATGATTGCCTGCAACCACGTTTACTTCACTCTCCTCGCAAGTGGTCGTTGCATCGGTCCAGATGATGGTGCGCTCGCTCAGGCCATAAAATGAATCTTGGGGGTCGTTGCGCTCCACGTTCCAAGGCAATGGCTGGCCATTTTCCTTCTCGAAGCGTTGTGCGCCTCGCATGTCGATATAGCGCATGTTGTGGCACCCGTCAAAGACACCCTTGCCCATGGAGTATTTCTTGTTAGCAGGGATGGTGACACTGGTGACCTTGTCGCAGCTGGCAAATGAGCTGCCAAAGATGTTGACTTCGCTATTGGTGAGGTATTCCACAGGCAGCACGACGTCGCCACTCGCACCTGGAGCGCAGGCGACTACATAACTGCGATAATTGCCCACGTTGTGCAGCAGCATGTTGTTGACCACAAGGTAACCATTGCTGTTGGGAGAGGTATTTCCGACCCTTTCCAAATAAAGTCCATCGAGGTTGGGGCAATAGGCAATGAAATTGTCGTCATGGTCTTTAAAACCACTGCCAATATAGAAACGGAAGAGTTCGTCACAACCGCGGAAGGCGCGCTTGTGCACTGTGGTGACACTATTGGGAAGTCTAACCTCACGCAGTGAGTCGCAGTCCTCAAATGCACTGTTGCCAATGGTTGTCAGGTTTGGGCAATACATGAGAATATATTTGAGGGTCGAGGCCATACATGCCGAGTCGCCAATAGCTGTGACATTAGAGTCGTAATTGATTTCAGAATGGCCAATTTGCAGTATATCCAAACCGGTTTGGCCGGCGAATGCCTTGGGCAAAATCTCAGTTACCGGCTTATCCTTGTGTGTTAGGGGAATTTCCAGTATCGTTAATTCGCCGTCCCACGTATCCAGCGGAACATTGCTGTCATAGCCTTTCACCTTGTAGGCAACGATTTGGTTGTTCTCGTCGTGCACAGGCAGATAAATAATGCCCTTGTCATCGATGTCGTAAACCATGTTGGCAAGATACAGGTCCTTCAAATTTGAGGGTACAGGATAGTTATCAAAGCCCTCGGTGAAGTAGTACCAGTTTTCATTGCCCAAGTATGGCTCAGTATTGCGCTCCATGAGGCTGTTGAAGGTCGTGTAGGTCGCATTATCACCATTGATTGCGTTGTTATCGCAATAGACGTTAATATTCTCGGTACTACCTCCGTAGATTTCATAACTGCGCTTATCGGGATCTACATAGTAGGCGCAATTGGTAATCTCGGTGGGCACATTGGCATATCCAAGAATCCAACCGGAATAACTCATTTTTTCACCGGGTGAGTAATTCCCCTCAATAATGAAGTTAGACCAAGCCAGGCATCGATTGATGGTGACATTCACCTGTCCGGGGGTGTAGCTGCCATAAGTGCCACCCACGATGCCACCCAGGCGCCAGTTGTCTGAGTTTTGTAGGTTGGCAACATAGGAACCAGCTGCGCAGTCTTCAACTTTACCGTTTTGCATGTGGCCCACGATGCCGCCAGCCCAACCTTGGTGGGACCACACTCGCCCCTCGAAGTAGCAGTGCTCTATCACACCATTCTTAACAAATCCCACAATGCCGCCGGCGCTACCAGTTGCACGCACAGTGAAATCTCCGTTCCCAGCATTGCTGGTAACAAGCACATCGCTCACGCGGGTATAGTTGTTACAATATCCCAATACAGCACCCGTATAATCCGTGCCAAAAACGCATGGATTCTCCAGATATAGATTGTGGATATAGGCATTGTCGGCATAGCCAAAGAGTCCGGCACAATAAGTGGTAGCATTCATCTTCAGTCCCGTAATCTTGTGGCCATTACCATCAAAGCATCCGTCAAACGGGTGAGCAGTGGTGCCAATGGGTATCCATTGACCGTCGGTGTCAAAGTCCCACTCGATATCAGCAGTGAGTTCAAATGAGGTGGCGCCATCATAGTACTCAAATGTCGTTCCATTGTTCACTTTTTCGCAGAACGTCTTGAGCTCGGCTTTGCTGCTGATGGCAACGGCATCGGAGGTGCGCTCATAGATGCGTGCAAAGGCGTCTTTCCAGCCAATGGTGTCTCCATAATTGGTGTTATTGTAGCTATCAATGGCTTGTGCTGGCACATAGAGCGTGCGGTTTTGCCCCGATCTTGACGTGCCGCGCTTGCTGCCATAGAAGTAAAACACATCGTTATAGCTCCAAGTGGGTGCTGTGCTACCCTTGCACTCCATGTACTTTAGGGACTTAAGTCCGGCAAATGCGGCACGGCCCACACGGGAGAGCGATGCTGGCAGAGTCACCTTTTCAAGCTTAGAGCATCCCACAAAGGCACAGTCACCAATGCTGGTGGAGCCCTCGCCAATCGTCACTTGTGTGATGCCACTGCACATGCGGAAGGCATAGGTCCCGACATTTACAGCAAAGTCATAGCCCTGAACCCTGTGAGTTCCAGGAATGAAAACAGTCCCTTCTAAATAGTGCGGTATACAGGCGTTGCGCCCGTTGCCCAGGATGACGGAATGATTTAAATAGTCGATTTGAACCGGAACAGTTCGGGTGGAGCCGCCCACTGTAATATCAATCGTTCCTTCTTCGATGTAAGCAGCCATTACTGCCATGGGCAACAGCATGCTTAAGAACAGGGAAATAAACTTTTTCATTTTATTATTGTATTTTAAAGGGTTAATCATCATTACCAGTTAAAACCCATTTAATCATCTGAATGTCGGGCGAGAGTCCCACGAGATAGCCCGAGGCACCTGTCATAAAGAAGTCTTTGCCGGCGTCCACGTGGTCGTCGGTGCAGGAGGCATCGCGTATATACACGTCGGCATCACCTTCGCTGGCAGTCGTGCAGGTCACACCGGCTGCCGTGGTACGGCTGCGCTTGCTATCGTAGAAGTAGTAAGTGAGGCCTTGCTGGTTGCGGATGAACGAGAGCAGGTTCTCGTAGGGTACTACGGTGTCGTAGGTTGAGTGGAAGAATGCGATGCGGTGCTGCGGAGTCCACCCCTTGGTGAGGTTGTTGCTCTCGAGGGCACGGTGCAGGTCTTCCATCACACCAGGCTCGGTGGGCACTGGTGTGTCGGCAGTAAGGTTTTTGAAGTAAGCCAAACAGATTGGTGTCATAATGCTATCAAGTTTACCATGTGCCTGCATCTTAGAAAAAATCCCAGGATCGTAGAATTCCATCACATCCTGGAACTCCTCGGCCGAAAGATGCTTGGTTAAGGTGAACGCCCCTTCGCTATCGTGATAGTTTTTGGTATATGACCCGGTTTTACCCTCCCTCATCATTTTCACATATTCTTTATTGATGCGATCGGTGTTGTACTGGTCGTCTACATTGTCGTTGGCCTTAGCCTCGAGAAATTTTATCGATTCGGTGAGCAGGAATTTCGTGCTCAGGTAATCGTCAACATAGTGCTGCTTCATCAAGGGATTGCTGTCGCACATGCCCTTGAGGATAAGCGGCATCACGATAGGCATCGACACCTTTCCCTTGCGGTGAATAGACCTGTTATTACCATCGTAGGTTTTACCGTCGTCTTGCATGTAATAGCGCAAGTGTGCCACGGGGTCATAGGGACCGTCGCCGCACACCGAGCCGGCGAAGTGCAGTTCGTCGGCAAGGCCATTAAGCTCAATGAACTTGTGCGTGGCCAGTGCCACCGAGCCCCCTTGCGAGTAACCGATAGCCACACTCTGCCAGTTGGGCTCAAAGGGATCGACCTCCTCGATATCGACAAGGTGTTGATACATGGCAAGACCACTGCGCACACCGTCCACCACCTGACGGGCTGTCAACTCTTGGTACAAATAAGGGTGAGCGCGGTCTTTAGTGATGCCATAACCCTCATAGTCGGGTATGATGACCAGATTGCATGGCTGACGCATATAATTATTTTGAGCATAGCACAGCATCATGCCATTACCTGTAGCTGTTGACATGAACCCGTAGTTGCTCCACTCCGAAGGACACTCAAAGTTACTCGTTATCGTCTCGTGGCAACCAATAATCAGGTTGTTGGGCATGGCATGGGCCCAGGAGGTCCATGAGGCGCGTGGTACACCCATGAGAGCCGAGAGGTAGATGACATTGCCATCAGCATCGACCGACGGGTATTTATAGGTGTATAGGAATACAGAGATATAATTCCAAAAACCGAGAGGTTTTCTATCACCGTCATCAGGGCCCCACTGTTCGCCGGGGACTACAGCAGCGCGAAGTCTTTTGGGCTCGCGTGACAGTTGCTCAAACTCCTCGGGAGTGAAAACCCTACCCCCGTCTCTCACTTTCAGTGTGTCCATCTTGCCGGTCTTGGCATTAGGTACGATAGTGTCGTGCTGAGCAACTACCATCACACTCTTCTTGAGAATGGTCACATCATTGGGATCGACCGTTGCTGGCACATCTCCAAATGATTGGGCGCTCACACACATCGTAGCAAGCGCAAACATGAATGTTAATAACAATTTCTTCATAATTCTTACTCAAATTTAAAATTATAGATTATTCAAGCATAAAACCTAAAGACTAAGTAAGGACTAAAGACTACAGATCAACATCCATGATTTCGCTGATCGTATCCTTGACCTGGTCAAACATTTCCTTGATTTTGGTTATATTCTCGCTGTCGCCCAACATTTCCTCCATGCGCAGGATGGTACCGCCAGTAAACGTCAACAGACCATAGTATACGTGATTGCCCGTATTGGCAAAGTCGGTCTCTACTTGGCAACCCTTGCTCTTGAGATAGTCGGCCATCTCTACGCCCACTTGATAATTCATGTACAGGTCGCCTGAGCTGTGCATGATGAAGAACTTGGTCTGGGTGCTAGGCTGCCAGTCCTGACCGGGACCGCACAGCGAGTTGCTGCGGAACTTGTCATAGACTACCTTGCCGACGCCGGTAGTGTAGTCGAGCGCAGCCGGTGTGAGCACCTCACTGATCCTCTCGGTGCCGATCAGGTTGTTGATGTCCCATGTGCCATAGTCCTTGGAGAGGATCCAATCCTGAATGTGGCTGGCAAGGGGCTCCCGGAAGACGTCGCTGTAGCTGAAGTCCATGTTGTAGGTCTCCTTGTAGGCCACCATCATAAGGGGCAGGGCGCAGATGTAACCCGAGAAATCGGTCTCGACATAGTTCTCATAGATGGTGCAGATGTCAAAGGGGGCTGCGCCTGCTGCAGTGAGGTCCCAGTGCAGGTCGGGACGCTTCTCGTCCACATAGCGCTGCAGGGCAATGGCCGAGAAGCCGCCACTAGAGTAACCCACGTTGAAGGTGTGCAAGCCATCTATGGCATAACCCATGTCTCTCAAGATGCCCATAGCGGCATCCCAGCAGTCAATGGATTCCTGAGCGGTAATCTCCGGGCAGCAGTAGGCCTGGGGCTTGTCCTCGGTCAGCGTCCATCCATACAGGTCAGCCGAGACGGCAATCAGGTTCTGATATTTGTTCATATAGAAACCCACGTCGTCAATCTCGTTCTGGGAGGTGCGTTCACCATGCTTGGCGGTCGTGAACTCGTTGTAGAACATGAGTGCACGAGGAGCGGCCTGCTTGGTGAACACGGCGGGATTCATCGAGATGACACCTGTCAGACGCACGGGGGTCTTCATGTCGGGGCCCACCGAGGTGTATTCAAAGATGATCTGATTGAAATGGAGATTGAGGATGTCATCAGCCAGACCGGCGAGGGCGTGGCAGCTGCGGGTCTGCACGACCTGGGCATCTAGGTCATAGGTTGCAGGATCATCGGTCCACTGGTCAGTAAGCAGATAGTCAATCAATGCCGAAACATCTGCAATGTTCACTTCTCCATTCCGATCACAGTCTCCACGCTTGTAGTTGTCGGCCAAGGTATTTAACGGCAAGGCCAACAAACACATGAGCAACAGGCTCTTAAACATATTCTTCTTGTTCATCTTGAAAATTGATTAATAAACACTTTTCCTTATCCCGAACTCGGGTATTAATTATTAATGTGATGATTATATTTGGACAACGAACCTATAAATTACTTTTTGAGTAATAAATGGGTTCGTTGTCTTAGTCAATTAGTGATAAACACTATTTAAAAGGTGATATTTTCAGTAGTGGTGACTTCGCCATTAGCACTAATATTGTAGCCGTACATCCTACCAGATGTCTTGCCCAATATTTCGGCAACCTTGTCGGCTCTCAAACCTTGGTTTTGAGTGTAGATGAAGGGCTGATCAAATCCTTTTTTCGCACCATCAATGGTGGGATAGTGGTTAAGGGTGGCAATGATGTCATACTTTTCCTTTGTCAGCTGTACACCTTCCTTCATCTTATAGTCACACTTTACACCGACAACGGCGGGCAGAGTCTTGACAGCAAACTTTTTACTCCACGTAGTGGATGTGACATTCTCGGTAACGGTTTTGCCATCACCATCCTTGTAGGTCAGAGTCACGTTACAGAGGTCAATCAAGTCTTGGGAGAGGGTGACAGATGCCTCATAGTTCACAGTCTTGGTCGAAGGCTTGGGTTCGTCCTTGCCATCATCGTCACTGCCACAGCTTGTCAGGGTGAGGGCGGCCATGAGGACCAACACACTCATATAAAAAAACTTCTTCATAATTTTTGATTCTAGTTAGATTAATATTAAAATTTAGGTGTATAATCGTTTTTACTCACTATCAGTCGGTCATACCATCGTAATGGATGGCGATCGTCTTGGTGTCAAGAATCGTGTTGCCACTGAGTTCGCCTCGAATGCAAGTAACTACTGCGTCGAAATCCCAGTCAAACTGGTTCTTCACGAGGGTCTTGTCAAGTTTATCGAGTTTGGCCTTGAAAGCATTAACCTTGGCGACCATATCGTCAAATTTCTTCTTGGCATTTTGATCTTCACGCTTCAGGACCTCATCTTGATTCTTCTTGTTGATATCCACATTCCATGTATCGGTTTTGACCAACTGCTGAAACTCGGCATAAAGGGCTTCATAATTTGCTTTAGCTTCGGTATTGCCATCAACAGACGTTATTTTTTTCTGCTCATTGGTCATAGCGGTGCTAACCGTATAGATAGCATTTAATGGCTCGTTCTCTTCGTCACACGATGACATGCAAACACTCAGTAAGGCAACACACATGATGGCGCCTACAGTAAATAAAAACTTCTTCATTTTTTGGTTTTTTGATTTTTAAAAAATTAATAATTAATTAAATAAATAATAATTAGGTGTTATAAAAAATTGAATGGTCAATGACATAGTTTACCGCTTGGCTACCTTCTTGCCGTCAACGATATAGATGCCGCTAGGCAGTTGCTCGAACGGCATGTCGATCTTCCGGCCCATGATGTCGTAGATGCCACGACGGTTCTCGGGAAGGGCTGCGGAAATCTCTTCGACAGCGGTATTGATAGCTTTGATAGTCACAGGGAAATCCTTAGTAAACACATTACTGCGATTCAATGAGATGGTCACATTCACACAAGGCTGAAAATCAGTATTTGTGTATTTTTGCTTGACGCTATCGAGACTGATTTTCATCTCGCGGCGTAAGTCAAGATCATTCTCGGCAAATGCCTCATCCACAACAGCAACCGTATCGGCAACACGATAAGCGGTGCCATAGTCAAAATACAGGGTGGCGATGAAGCGCACGGTGGGAACAGTGTCATACTCAGTGGTATCATTATCGGGCTTGACAGCGGGGATATAGGGGAAACCATAGTTCACCCATGCACTCGCAGTGATTTCATCGTCGGTATTCAGATCAATCACATCACGATCGATGCTGGCTTCGGCACGCACGGTGTCCTTGACGATGAAGTAGTAATCCTTGTTGGCAACGGGCCATGTGTCGGAGTCGAAAAGCATCCTGTAAGTACCAACATTGGGTTTATCGACAACGAGATGCAACGAGTCGCGCACGGCAATCAATGGCGTGGTGCTCTGGGCAAAGGTCAAGGGCACATTGCCGCTTGTGATGAGCACGCTTTCGGTGCTCTTGGGGGCGGTGTACTCTAAACGGTAATTCACATTTTCATTGCCGGTATAGGAAGCGATATCATAGGGGTAGCCCGTGTTAAAATAAGCAGTGAAGTCGATATTCTGGCCCAAGTCGGGTTCGGGATTGCCGCCAATACGCACCGAAGCAGGGTCATAAATCTCTTGGATCACAGTCTTGTCCCAGTTCAAAAAATCCAGGTATTGACTGAACTCGTATTGACCGCCCAGATCCAAATTGAAACTTTCAATCATTCCAATCGTCTCCATATCACTATAACCTGGTTCACCTATGTTATTTTGTAATGCAGTTCTAACATTCTCTGAGATGTCTTTATTCAGATAATATTTGCCATAGGCATCCTTGACCTTCATATAAGATACCACACTGGCAGGCATAACGAAATCGGAGGGAATGTTATCGGGCAAAACTGTGATGGTAAAATTAAAGTTAAACGATCCAACCCAATAGGGGAAGGTGGAATAATCTGGAGTATAAGTGCCATCAGATGGAGCGTAAGGACCCTGCACCAAACTTGGTCCGCTCACCACCAAGAAGTCAGTATATTCCCATGCATGGGCAGGAACACTTGAGGCAATTAAAATGGCTACAACAATAACCAACTTGCCAAAATGATAGGTAATATTCTTGAACATAATTTTAATTGATTATAACAATGGTGTATTAAATGATTCTGTTTCAATTGCGTTGCAGCGATTACTTGCAAGGGATGTTCTTGAAATTCCAGTACTTGCCCGGCATCTTGAGTTCAAACTCGTTGTCCTCGAGTGACATGGGCGGGAAAATCAGGGCAAAACGCAGTCGTTGATAAGGCTGCTCAATCAGGGCTTTAGAGGGTTTGACGCCAATGTTCTGGGCCTGAACAATGCGCAGCTTGCCACTCTTCTTGCCCTTGATGTAGGTATCGGCGGGGACGCTGGCATAGACGGCCTTGGCCTCATCGTTCTCATATTCGAATTCCACGCGGGTCTCGGTGTCGGAGCAGCACACGCGAAGGATCTTGATGTTACCGGCATTCTTATCGGCCTTGAAGATCGGATTCTCTCTCATGAAGCGGTAACCCGAGTAATCGGACAAGGTCACCTTGTCGTTGTTGATGACACTGGGACCCTCTTCGGTGCGTCCGGCAGGACCATACAGACTGGTGATCTTGCGCGTGATATTGCGCTGGTCGGTGTAGCCATACTTCCAGTTCAGCACGGCGGCCTCTTCATACTTGGCAAGGGCTTCAGCATATTTGCCATCCTCCTCCAGCTCGCGAGCCTCGTCCATAGCAGCGTTGAAATCGACTTGATACTGAGCCTTCTCGCGAGTTTGGATTTCGGCACGCTGCTTGCGTTCCTGTGAGTCCAACACTGAGTTGATGCCGTTGAGCACACCTTGGGCGATGCGGTCGGTCTGTGTGTACTGCGCATTCATCGTCATGCTGATGGCGACAAATGCAACCATAGTGATGTAAAACTTTGCTTTCTTCATAATAATATATTAATGTTTATTATTGTTGTCTTTCCTCTTCTTGGGAGCCCTTAATCAGGTGCCTTTTCTCGCGGTATTGCTTGGGCGACATACCAAAGCGGTTCCTGAATATGGTGCGGAAGGTGGTCGTGCCACCGAAGCCCGCCTCGTGGGCCACAGCGTCGATAGTCCAATTGGGCTGCTCCACCAGCAGGCGACAGCCTTCCAGCAGACGCTTGGCGTTCAAGTACTCGGCCAACGTGTTGTCTTCTCGTCGGGTCCTAATGGCCTGAGTGATGCGCCGCTGGGTCAAGCCGAGCGCTTTGGATATCTCCTTGAGCGTCACATTGGGGTTCTTGTGCAGTCCCAGGCTCTCAATCTGTGCATCTATCCAGCCCATGAGCTGCTCGTCGGTCATGTCGGCAACGTTGGTCACATCATCGATCTCTTGCTGTAACAACACGCCCGCATGGTCGGCCTGATTGGCTTGACACATCATGTCATTGATTTTATCTTGGGCCTTCTTGAGCTCCTCTTCGGCTTTCTGCAGTTCATGTTCGGTCTGATAGAAGGCTTCCCTGGCTGAAGCCTGTTGTTCATCTCTCTCGCGCACCTGACTCATCAGATTGGTATTGTGCTTCATCAGCTTCTGGATCACATTAAACGATAGCACTAGTGCGAGGATAACCGCAAAAAATGTAGCCGTTATAGCCACGATGATGAGTTTCAGTATAAGGGTGTCTTGCATATCAATCTACCATATCTCTAGATTCGACACAAAAATACTATCATTTCTGACTGGATTCTAGCAATTCGGCAAAATTTCTAATTGTATATCAACCAAATCGATTACAAAGCAACCAAATCGCCAATTCTTAGTAAAAAAAGGCTTAAACATTCATCCGTTTAGCCTTGTTTTAAAATGAGAATGATTACCTTTGTGCCATTAAAACAAAATTCGCGATTCGCACATGAGCACGACCACAAACAACAATCTCGATTACACCCAATCGACTCTCCGCAACATCAACCACCTGACCTCTGGACTACCCCAATGGGTCATTACAGTAGCCTTCATCATCATGGTGGCGGCGGCAATATGCACCATCACCCAGATTGACTACTGGCTGAAAGAGCACGCCTCTGCAGTTATTGCGCTCATCAATACAGTGGGGATGGTGATCATGTATTATGCCACGATGCGTGGCATGAAACGCCTGTATCACCCGCTGACGGCTTTGTGGATAATTGTCCTTGTGCTCAACATCATCAGTTTTATCTCCATCCTCTTTGAGCCGGCATTGCCCGAAGTCAGTTTCATCACTGCTTGCGCGCTGCCGTTGGCCTACCTGCCGCTGGGGACACTGATCACTATCTGGTACCGCGGGCGAATGCAGCAAGTGGGCATCTGGATGATTGTACGCATCCTCGTTGACTTTTTCCTCCCCATTGCATGGTATATGCTGGGCATCGGACTGAACGACATTTTCCTGGATTCCATCATTGTCGTCACAGAACTCATCTACGCATGGCAATTCTACCGCCTCTTGTGATAATTAGTCGGGACTCTGGGCAGCATGACTAATCACTAGCTAACGGCTAAAAAGCCATAGCTAAAAACCAGAATTCTGCAGGCTTTCCTTATCGCCGAAAAATAGACCTTACGACTTATTACCGGCAGGACACCCATCAAAAGGTGTCCTGTCGGGTTTCATTTTTCATTTCAAAAGCATGAGTAGTTATTTGATATAACTACTACTATTATAGTAGAATGAGAAAAACGCACAATTTTTGACTATCCCCCAATATTGTTCACGGTGTTCAATTGTTAAGGTTGTTCAAGTTCAATCTTCACCACCATGATACCCCGTTATGCTGCGATCTGGATATCGACTGATTGCCGCAACTACCGTCAGCATCATAAACAAAGGTGCTGGGCTGTTTTTTTTCGCTCCATGAATAGAAAAATCCCTCACGCCCGAGTGCATGAGGGATATAACTTAGGTTTTGATGAAGTTTTAATTCCAAGTACCAGACAACAGGTAGTCAATCAGCTTGGTCACGTCGCTGATACTAATGCTGTTATCGCCGTTCACATCACCCTTAACGCCGACAGGAAGAAGGGTCACAGTACAAGTAGTGCTCAGATTACTTCCATCAGTAGTCATAGCAGTAATGGTGGCAGTACCCACGCTATGTGTCGTTACCAAGCCGTTACTGTCAACGGTGGCGACACTCGGATTATCAGACGACCAAAGCACGGTCTTGTCGGCACAATCTTCAGGCAGAACAGTAGCTGTCAGCTGTAAGGTCGAGCCCTCATTTAACCCGGCGGTAGTCACATTGAGTTTAATTGACTCGGCTTGCACTGGGCCTATCTCAACGATTGAGCCGAAAAAATCACTCCATCTCGTGTCAGCTTGATAAGCCGCAACAGAACCCGCCGGCACGTGAAGCGTACGATTGGTGTAATCTTGAGAACTTAAGTAAAAGACAGATGAACCATTATAACCCACGTTGACGGCTGACGGGTCAGGGATATAACTATACACATCATTTAGCGAGGAGCAATCTTCGAACGCCCATTTGCCGATAAATGTGACGGAGGAGGGGATAGTGATGCTGGCCAGGCTACTGCATTTATAAAACGCCTCATCGTCGATATAAGTTACAGAGTTGGGAATGTTGATTCTCGTCAGGCTGCTGCAGTTTCCGAACGCCAATCTGCTGATGATGGTCACCGACGAGTTGTCGATGGTGACATTAGTCAGTCTACTACATTCATAGAATGTACACTGGCCAATGGAGGTAACAGAGTTGCCGATGGTAGCGCTGGTCAGGCCGTAGCAGTGATAGAACGCATATTCGCCAAGCATTGTTACAGAGTTGGGGATGTCTACACTGGTCAAGCTTCTGCAGTCGTAGAACGCCCGGGGGGCGATTTGGGTGACAGAGTTGGGGATGTTAATGCTAGTCAAACCACTGCAACCATCGAATGCATTAGCGCCGATATAAGTTACGGAGTTGGGGATGTTGATGCTAGTCAATCCGCTGCATTTATAAAACGCCTGCCCACCGATCCTTGTGACGGAGTTGGGTATGATGGTATTATGGCAACCTAATAGAAGTTCGTTTGAAGCCGTCGCAATAAGGGCGTTGCAGTTGTTGCGGGAATCGTAATTTGGGTTGTTCACATCTACAGTGATGCTGGTCAAACCATTGCATCCAAGGAACGCCGATCCAGCAATGTATGTAACAGAGTTGGGGATGTTGATACTTGTCAGCCCGATGCAATTATAAAATACATATCGTTCGATCTGAGTGACAGAGTTGGGGATTTCTATACTTGTTAGCCCCCTGCAGTCATAGAATGCATCGTTTCCGATTGAAGTAACGGAGTAGGTCGTGCCGTTGTAAGTGACAGAATTGGGAATAACTATGTCACCTGAGTAAGAATTGTAATTAGTGTCTTTGTAGGTGACAATGACGTTGTTGCTGTAGTAGGTGTCGATGTTGTAGTAGATGCTATCCACCTCAAAACTGTAGGCGGCGGCGGTAACTGGGAGCAGAAGCGCCAGCAACATGAGTAAGAAATTGTAGAGTCTTTTCATTGCCTTATGTTTTTAAAATGTTAATATCTGCAGTTAGAATCGTTGTTTAAAGGTTTGATCCACAAAGGTAATAAACTATTTTCAACTCTCAAAGTATCAAGATGAGGATGAGTGAAAAAAGAACTCATAGAAAGCTATAAACTATCTCGAGTCACGTTTCCTTCCGACGGGTTATGACAAAGAAAAACTGAGGTATGAGGTGAATCGATCTTATGGGAAAAACGCTGAAATGTTCGGGATGAAGAGAGGGGAATACAAACCTTACGGCGAATATAAAAAGTCAAAATCCAATTCCAACTAAACGAAAAAGGCCAACTCTATCAAAATAATGATGGGGTTGGTCTATTTTCTTTTTCGGTTCTCTCGAGTTTATAGGTTTACCACTTTAATGGTTAAGTATGTTATCTACTTGTATAGTGGTAGCGATTTCTTTAGCATCAATGAATTCAATTGTGATTTTAATTTTTCAATTAAATCCTTTAATCTTTGATCATCTGAAGATTCAAGCAGCTTAATCACGTTGTTGTGGACTTCAACAAATTCTCTTAAGTGACGGATGTATTCCTCGGCAGCGTTCATATACTCTTTAGGCGTTGGAGGCTCATCGCCTTTCATAGACCCATATGGTGCAGAATCGAGCCATTTTTTTGCCTCTTTATACTTTTCAATTTCATGATATATTTCTACCGACGAATATGTTTCAGAGATTTCTGTTGCCTTTGAAACAATGGCTTTCACTATGTCAGCAGAATTAAAGTATAATACAGCTTTTTCTGCGTAGGGTCTTGAAATCTCCCAAACCTTAATATTCATTTCATGACCATTACTATCAGAGATTTTCATAGATGAGCTTATTGACCGCCAGTTGTATACAATATATGCACTCATGATTGTCCAGCCTGAGCCAATCAACATCCCAATTCTATAATAACCATTAAAAGGCTGCTTCACGGCAATTTCATAACTACCATTTCCGTGATAGCTATGATCAAATATTATTTTAAAGATGCCTGAAAACTGCTGAGTATCATTATCCTCATCCTCATGAATTTCATAGACATCTATTCCGTTATTAATCACAACACCTAATGTGCACTCTAATTCAGCCATAATATAGTTTCTTATTGAATCATTGATAATTAAAACTAATGCATACCATTTTTAGTAGAACTGCAAATATACGATTATTCCTTGGTTTCCCCAATAAAAAAACTTGACTTTCAACAAACGGGAGGAATGGTATTGCTTGTTCCTTTTTATTTAAGTGTCCTTTTTTTTGCTGTTTTTATATACCTATGCAAATTTTCTAATAAAAAATGGACAGGTAGAGGGTAGATAAGGAGATAGAGAAGGAAAAGAACAGTGCACCTGAAGGGTGCACTCCATCCGAAACAAGAGAGAGGACGGGGCGAGAGGCGAGGCGGGCTTACGGATTGGGTGAGCGATAGCGAGCCGTTCCTTTCTTCTATTCTAACAAGTGCGTAAGCCTTTTATCCGATATTCACAGACCCTCGAAGCCTAAAAGCGAGAGAGGGGCGACAAGTGAATGAGGGTAAAAGTAGAGTGAAAGGTTCTGAAGAGATTCCGAATATGATGAGGAATCGTTCAGGTTCTTGAGTGGATTGTGGCTCGTTAAGCTAAAGCAACTTCGTATATATAATGTTCAATAGTTATATCATATCGGTTCTTCAAATACTGAATCATTTTCTCCCGTCTATTATCGATAAAAGCTTTATAATCATCCCAAGAAGAGTCAGTTATATCAGGCACGAAGTCATAGTCATTAAAATATTTTGATCCATTAATTGGAGTCCCGTCTGATTTCCTACATTTATCTGTAAAGAAATCTTTGGGATGGTGATTAGACTTCAAGTTATTTGCCTCTCCTTTTATTGGCTGCATATTCCATACTATATCCACATAATTCCGATACTTGTCATCCATATTCTTTAAATTAACCGGGAAAATATGGTCTAGTTCAGGATTGAATCTGTTCAACATAGTGCTGTCAAACTCAAACTCACGGTCTGGCATCAAAAATTTCAAAGCCATCCAACGATAACTAATAAACATTTGTTCAGTAAGATCTATCGGACGGTTACCTTTGTACCTTACAAATTCCTCTATTTCATTATATGGGAATTGTTCTTTATTGGAATTATCCTGTATGATTCTTGTGAAGTTATCAGCATAACTTTGTAGTGCCCAGTCATTGAACTCTGCTATTATGAAAAACTTGTCAATTAATCTTAACAGGTCTGATTCCATATCTCGATACTTCTTTCCAGTACGGTAATACTCATGAAAGAATATAGCGATAACAAGCAATGGTATCTTGTTACGGACAATCGCCATATGAGAAATGTGTAGACGATTTCGAAGATAATTATCGAAATAAGCATTTAGAGGTTCCTGCAGCAAGTTCCATTCTTTGTTAAAAGCATCGATTAAGTCAGAATCAACATTCTCATCGACTCTCGATCTTTTTCTAACTATCATATGAAGTATCTGCAGAACATCGTAAGACTCGAGGGCAAGATGCGTCCTTAATGATAGGTTCTTGCAGAAAGACATGATATCTGCCTCAAACTCCGGATACTTGGCTTTAATTCTGGAGAACAGCAAATCTGCCTTCGAAAGAGGTATCCCACCAGTATTAAGACGTTCAAATATCTCATTAACTTTATCTTCAGTGTCAGATTGGATAGAAAAATATGCAATTGACTTGACATTTCCTTCAACGAATACACTCCATAGCTGATCCAGATTGGTTTCAATTAGATCCTGTATGTCTGAATCTTCTGTAAAGGTTTTAAATCTTTTTCGCAAACCTACTTTCCCCTTCGTTTCAGAAGTCATTGTGAATAGTTCAGTCATCTTTATTTCCATTGGATCTGGGCTATCTGTTCTGTCAATAAAACGGAAGCCGGTGTCAACATCGGTATCTGTATCTGGGTTGTATGCCAGGTTGAAAACTAAAACACGATTGTTGAATGTATGGTTGAGACAGCTGAAAAGAGTTTGTAATCGTTGCTGTCCATCATAAATAAGATGTTTATCTCTTCCCCAAGTTCCTTCTTCTGCATTCCTATAGACATCGCCAGGGTGGTAGTCTGTAAGGAAATTCCTATACGCTACTTTTTCTTCAGTATGCCACATGATGATTCCTCCAATGGGATAGTTTTGATATAATGAATCAAATAACTTGCAGATATATCTTTCTGAATCGTACCTGCTTCCCCACACATAAGGGCGCTGAACTGCAGGAAGAAACCACTCCCTATTAATTTTGCTCATTGCCTCTTTAATTGATATTCCGACGTATGACATACTTTATATTTTAATGGATTTCGTTTATTGAGTGCAAATATAATCAAAATTGTCTATCAATGATTGAATGAATATTGTCTGTTTTTATATGAACTATTCTGACCTTGCAAATCAACCTTTTCCTCGCCTCTTCTCATTCTTACATTAAACCCTTATATATAAGAGAATTAGACAACATTTTTTATTAACAATTTAAACTAACATTTACAAACAAAACAGAGAGAAGACAATGATTAATTTACCACGTATCGTCCTGGTCCTGTTCGGCTTGAGTGCTTTGCTTGACATTGCAGAAAAAGTCAGCCGCTTTATGATGGGCCATGACAAAGACAAAGAAGAAGAGAAGAAACAAGATGAACCGTCACGGGTGTAGCTGCAAAGAGATCGAAGGCTACAGATATTATTGACGGCTTACTTGCTTTATGCGAGCTTGGCACTGCGGTGATCAAGCATTCACGTAAACTGGTACGGGCTTTACAGAAATTAAGAAGCCCACCAAAGTAATTAACCATTTAACAAACAACTAGAAATGGAACAAACAACAATCATTCCGCCATCCTACCTCCCAATGGTAGTCGAGACGGAACAAACAACAAACATCGGGGAGACCATTATCGACGCTGAAATCATTACCGAAGAAGCAACGGCCACCCCATTCATTGAGGCTAACTCCACACCCATCACTTTGGAGAGCCTTCAGAACGACTGTGTGATACCTAATTTCGCCAAGGACAACGAGGCTGTTATATCACACTCACAATTTATCGGGGCAACCTATCAAGCGCTCAGGGACTTTTACAGGAATGAGCAGATCGACGAGCCCCAAATTAGAGCAAGTCATATCATTCGAGGAAGAATTCCCGAAGCCATCAACAAGAAGAGCTCGGAACTGCTGCCTCACGAAATGACCCAATACTACGAGAGAATGGCCTTTTGCATCAACGTTCCCACCATCTATCAGGACGTTAACGGCAATAGGCTGCAACTGTCTATCGTGGGAGTAAAATCCTACGGA
>ONKD01000009.1 GCA_900318345.1 uncultured Prevotellaceae bacterium | reverse complement strand
CATGGCAAAGCCTCCGCTTGGGAAAGTAGAGGCTTTGTTATATGTTTTACAGCATGTTACAAAAAGAGGATGTGCCAGAATTATGACACACCCTCTTTTCGCGCCCTTCTGCGCCTTTAGACGCCTTTTCGCGCCTGATAGGTTTTTCACAAACGACTCTCAATCAGGCGTTGAGAGGCGTTTAAAGGTTTTGGAAGGCGCGAACCAAAGTCCTATCAGGCGCACAGGAAAACAAAACCCGCTGAAATCCAGTGGGTTTTATGCGTTAATTTAGGTGCTAAAATGAAACTGCAAATATTGTAGTCAGTCACATGTATCAAAGTGGAGCCGTCCTTTTGATATGTGATGGGGTGAGTTAGTCGCCGCAATAGGTTCCCATGAAGATAATCGTGCCTGTGTTGTTCTCAATGATGTAATATACGAAGGGGCGCTTGGCGTGGAACTCCACAATTTTTGGTTCTTCCTCGATTAATACAGCTGATTGTGTAGCCATCGAAGCAATTGTTACAGCAGCGGCCTTGGTTCCCTCTTCTTCAACTTCGATTTTAGCTTTCTGCATCATCATCGACACATAAAGGTCGCCTTTGTGCACCTGAGCCATATTGGGGAACTCAGCAGTACGTCCGAATGCCCGTGTCATGCCCATTGCCGAGAGTACACCTCCAAGTCCAATCTCGCTTTCAGTAGTGAAACGCGGCAAAAGGATATCGACTTCATGAAAAGACATATCGCGCTTACGCTGTTGCTCCAGTTTTTCTGCCGAGAGGTTCCGGATGATGTCATCGACAGTCTTACCCTTGTTGGGAAGCAGCACATACATGGAATAGCTATTACAGCCGTAAGGCAGGCGCAACATCTTGCACAGATTGTTCTTGCCGTATGCGGCATTTAACTGGCGGTGCATCATCTTGCGCTTGACGGTTTTTCCATTCCTTTTTGTGAAGTTTATATTACGGGTTTTCTCAGGGTCAAAATTATGGGTCCACGAGGCCTTGAAACAGATGGCGTTCAACAGGCACATAACGGTATTAGGGTCAAGTTCCTCTATGATTCGTGGTATCATGCCGTCGGTGTGTGTGTCGCACCAGTTGTTGATTTTGTCGATGCTCAATGCATCGATTTGGGCATCATAGTATTGCTGCATGTCGGCCTTGTACTGCGGGATGAGACTAATGCCTGATTTGACACCGATGTAGTTGGCGGTTTTTATCGTCACCGTTTTGTCGACTTTGGAGACTTCATCAACCATCTTCTTGAAGTACTCGTTGATCTCCTCAACCGAAGCGTCAAGCCCAAGCACGTCAGTAATCTGCTGGCGCGTCTCGCCGTCGGCTCCCTCGTTGAGCATGCCCAGCACATAGCTCACGCTGATGGGCGACATGATGATGCTGCGATTATCCTTTTTCTGCTTGTAAATAGTGCGTAACAGATTGCAGGCGAAATCATTGTTATTGTCACACATCTTGCGTTGGGATTCGGTCAATCTGATGTCCTTGGGGTAATCATTGTTAATGTCACTCACCTCGGGTTGAGTTGAGGTGATGTCTTCGTTCACGGACTGCTCTTTGGCCGAGAGGAAGTTGTCATCTGTAATAAAGACAACGAGTGTGGTGAGCAGCACTACTGCAGCCAATGTGCTAAAAATCCAGTTTCGTTTCATATCAGTCATTCTTTTTAGGTTGATAAAACGGGTTAACTCTCGCTTGCAAAGTTATAACTGATAAATGAAATAACTACTAAAAAAGGCCAACATTCAAAGGTCATTTCATGATGACAAATCGATTGATTTACAGGTTATTACAGAATAAAAAGGTCATTTATGGGTAATTCACTTGAACAAGCACTGAAAAGGTGTGATTTTGGGGGTGCGTGCGCTCCCCCTTTTTGCGCCGTCGGGCGCCTTTCCGCGCCCTTTAACGCCTCATCGGCTTCAAGGAAAACGCTGTCAATCAGGCGTCGGGAGGTTTTTAAAGGTTTTGAGAGGCGCGAACTTGAGTCCTATCAGGCGCACAATTTAGAATGCATTGCGTTGTAAATCAACGCAATGCATTCTAAATTACTTCTTTTTGATTTCTTCGGTATTGCGACAAGAACCGCTTACCATTTATGCTGTTATGAAATCAACTTCTTATTATTTCTTCAATTTCTTCACTTTCTTTAGGAAGGATGAGATGACTGTCGATTCATTTTTGATTTTTCTTGATTTGAAAAAGTAATACATCAAATCAGATTCTAATGAGTTTGTCCTATCACAATAATAATTATATGATTGGCCATCCTTATCGATAAATACACATTTATCAATTGTGAAACTATAAATCTTGTTATTTGTTGGGTCATAGATGGCGAAGACCGCATTCACATTTCCGCCAGAGCCTACACTATTGTTATAGATGAATTTAGGCGAGGCAATTGTATCTACTATATTATGAAGCAGGATTTGTTTCTCCATCATTTCATTGTTTTCACTTTTTCTGTAGTCATTCGCATTAGCATTGAATTTAATATTTATGCCTGATACAGAAATAGTAATTTGTTTGTCTTTCGTTTGAAACCATGTTATTGTAATATCATCTTGATACTCTTGATCATTTATCTCGTAAGAAGAGCAATTCATTATTGCTTTTATAGACTTCTGCGCAATTTCTTGGGTCGCTAAAATTTGAGCATTTAAATGATATCCAACAACTGACAGTAGAATAATTAGAAGTGACCTATAGTATCTCATAGACGCTGAATTATTTTTATTATAAGGGGGCAACTGTGAATAATTGTGATGCCCCCTTTTGAAAAAGATTAACTCATTATTCGGTAAACTCGATTATCGTGCCTGTAGCGATTGCTGACATCTGATTATAAATGAGAATCATTTTTGATTTGTACTGTACGTTCACATTGATAATGGCACGAGATCCGCCCATCAAATCTGCTTTTTGCATCATGTCGCTCATGGCTGATTCAGTCATTGATTTTTTAGACATACCGCCCAAACCAAACCAGTAGTTCTGATGACTTTCTCCTCTTACAGTTCCGATTACCTTGTAATTCTTTTTCTCCAGTACTACTTGTGTTTGTAGGAGATTAGAATTTGAGGTTGCTTCACGGCTCATGCCACAACTTGAAAGAAGAATACAAATAATTGCGGCAAATAATACTAAAATTTTTTTCATAGTAATAAGTTCTTATTGGCCTATTGCGTCCCCTGATTCGGCATAATTATAAAAAATAAAAGACGTGGGTCGCTGTGCTCTTCTGCCTACCCCGTCATCAGGCTCTCGCATTGCCTCCACTCAAAGGTAAGCAACGCAAGTAGCCCACGTCGTGCGATATTACATCACATCTTACGACATCTATCTTGATGTCTCAGGTGGGTATAATACGCCCAACATGGACGCTGCTGTTGTCGTATCCTCTTGAGTGGTTCAAATTTGCGAGATTTGATGACCGAAGATAAACGTCTAAGTAACGTCCTTTTCCAAAATGTCTTGATTCCATTATCCCACTACGGTCTAACAAAATCGCTGCAAAATTACACGTTTATCATGTGAATTGCAAGAAGAAGTGATACTTTTTTGCGAATTATAAAGATTGTTGTTCCCTTGCTATCCGTATGTCTATAGCGACTCTTGTTTCCTATCAGGAATGACGTGCTTAGTCACAAGATATAGAAGAATAGAATAAATGTGTTATTGCTTGAAAAGGGAAAACCAAGATACTATAACTGCTAGGCGTGACATACATTTGGGGGGGTGCGTGCGCTCCCCCTTTTTGCGCCGTTGGGCGCCTTTCCGCGCCATTTAACGCCTCATCGGCTAGCGGGAAAATGCTGTCAATCAGGCGTCGAGAGGTTTTTAAAGGTTTTGAGAGACGCGAGCCTAAGTCCTATCAGGCGCACAGAAAAATCAAAACCCGCTGAACTCCAGCGGGTTTTATGCGTTAATTTAGGCCCTAAAATGAAACTGAACCTATTGAAATGCGTTACATCAAAACGATTTCTTTGATGTGTTTACTATCGGTTTAATTGTTCAATTCTTTATTACCTTTTGGGGGCAACTTGAAGGAAACGGGCAATGTGTACCACACGGCAACTGCTTGACCATTCTGGCGACCTGGAATGATTATCCACCGAGCGGACAACATGCACCACACTGACTCCGCCGTCCTTCCTCACAACGAACTGCACAATGACCCGTCCCTGGACATGGTTCTTGGCTGCAGTAGGCGGGTATTTAATGTGAGTCTGAATGTACTTCATCAACGCAGCCTCACCGCCGGGAAATTGTGGCATCTGCTCAGCGCTAGGGTAGATCTCTTCCTTTAGCGTATGCGGCACTTCTCTCAGTTCCTTTTGGACCCTATCCGATTTTACTGAGTTATCAATCATTTGGACACCGTCTTCACCGCAATAGGTGCCCATGAAGAAGATGGCACCTGAGCGTTTCTCGATGATAAGATACACAAAAGGATGTGCGGCGTGGAAGTTCACGATTTTAGGGGGCTCATCGCCTTTTAGCGCTCTCAGGAGGGTGCGGGCGGTGCCCTCGGTGCCCTTCTCGTTTACTTCAATTTTAGTTCTCTGTTCTATCAAAGACACATAGAGGTCTTTTTCTCCCTGGGCCATATTGGTCAACTCGGCCCGCGAAGTGAATGCCAACGGCATACCCATGGCTGAGAGTACATGATTAAGCGTGGTCTCGCTGCTTGTGGAGAACCGTGGTATCAGGATGTCCACATTTTCATCTTTCATCCTGTTCAGCTGCTGCTCGAGTTCCCGGGCCGAGAGCCTTTGAATGATGTCAGCAGTAGTTTTTCCCTTGACGGGTAGCAGGATATACATGCCGAAATCTTTATTGCCGTAGGGCAGGTACAGCATCTGGCATATCTCGTTTTTGCCATAGAGGGCACGTGCCTGGCGATACATCATCTTGTGCTTGACGACAGTGGCATACGGCGTCCTGAATTTCATGTATCGGGTATCTTCGGGGTTGAACTCCTCAGTCCAATTGGCCTTAAAGTAGATGGTGTTTAACAAGTACATTACTGCGTTGGGCTCAAGCCGGTCAACTGCAAAGGGTATCACGCCACCGGTGTGTTTGTTGCACCAGTTGTTGATTTTGTCGAGGCTGCTTCTTTTAGTGAAATCCAATGCATCGATTTGGGCATCATAGTACTGCTGCATATCGGCCTTGTACTGCGGGATGAGACGGATGCCCATTGCCGAATTCACGTCAATGCAGTTGGCAATCTGTAACGTAACGTTGGAGTCGGCCCGCGATACCTTGTGAATCATCGTCTTAAAGTACTCGTTAATTTTCTGTGTCGAGCCGCTCAGCCCAAGTACGTTGGTGATCTGCTGGCGCGTCTTGCCGCTAGCGCCCTCGTTGAGCATTCCCAGCACATAGCTCACGCTGATGGGCGACACAACGAAGGTGCCATCGCCCTGCTGCTCGTAGATGGTGCGGAACAGATTGCAGGCGAAATCGTTGTTGTTATCAAGCAACTCGTCTTGGGATAGGGCCGATGTGTCGTTGTCGGGCCGCTCATCTTGTTGTGATGCAGTGGTGGTGATGTCCTCTTTCACGGGAGGTTCTTCAGTATTGAGAACGTTGTTATGGTGTCCTAAAGCCAGGAGGCAGGTCAGTACCACCACGGCAGCCAATGTACCTAGTATCCATGATCGTTTCATATCAGTCATTTTTTCAGGTTGATAAAAACGGGTTAACTCTCGCATGCAAAGTTACAAAGGATAATTGAATTAACGCAAAAAAATGCTAACATTCATAGGTTATTTATTGAAATCAAATTGGTTGATTTACAGGTATTTAAACAACAAAAATGTCATTTATGGGAATTTCACTTGAACAAGCACTGAAAAGGTGTGATTTCCTGGGGGAGCGTGCGCTCCCCTTTTTGCGCCGTTGGGCGCCTTTAGACGCCCTTAAACGCCTCATGGGCATCTTGCACGATAAAGAAGCATATCCCTAAAGGCCTCAAAGCAGGCCCAAGGGATATGGAGCTATTAAGGTGCTTGAATGGTCGCGGCAGGTTAGTTTCCGCTCAATAGCATATCAATCAGGATTGTCACGTCGGCGATGTTCACATTGCCATCTGTATTGACGTCGGCGGCTTCATTGCTGGTGGCGTCGCCTCCCAGCAGAAGGTCGATGAGCGTAGTGACATCGCTGATGGTTAGGCTGCCGTCACTGTTCACGTCACCGATGACGTCCTCGGCCAGTTCAAACGTCACGGTAGCTTGTCCAGCACCAAGTGCCTCAGCAAGCCCCGTGGGGTCATTAATGGCGCCAATGCGGGTATAGGAGTAGGTGGTTTCAAACGTATCGTAGAACAACACCAGGCAATTTTGTCCGTAGAGCATGATGTCGCCAGCATGGATCATATCAGGGACGGAACTATCGACGGTAAAATTGTGGTTGAAATAGTAGTATTTCTCGTTACCGTTAAGTTCTTTCATATCGATTGTGAGCGGCAACAACTCCCTGAACTCCTCGGTTGTGTTGTTGTCGGCAAGTGTGGCAGGGAAGACCTTATCACCCACGATGACGCGCATCTTGTTGGTCTTGGGCAACTCAAAATCGAGTGTGGTGAGCCATTGGGTAGCCATCTCCTGCATTTGGCTACGGTGATTATAGTCGATGTGCAGCGGATTACCGATAAAGGTAGCGTTTGGCAGATAGTTATGGGCATCGACAATCACCTGGCTGATGCCGCTGCTCCAACTGGTCACGGCCAGGGCGACCTGCTTGCGATTAAGTTTGTCGGCATGGTTGTGCAAGAAGGTGAGCATCGGGTTGGCCATCTTCCCATTCCACAGCGGGGTGCAGAAGATAAAGGCATCCCAGTCGTCAAAATCCTCTACACTGGTTAGGATTTCGGGCCAGTTTCCTGCATCGATCTGGCTGCGCTCATTGTTGGCGTAATTGTATGTTTGCTGGCCTTCAGGCCGGGGATAGTTACCGTGATCCACCACTTGGAGCAGTGTGCCACCGCATTCATTGGCAATGCTTTGTGCCAGCGTCTCGGTCACGCCGCTATAGGTATAATAAACAACCAGCGTGCGGGCTTCAGTAGCAGTAACAGCCTGACATGTGGCGCATGCTGACACCAATAACATAAAAAGAAGGAATATTTTTTTCATTGTTGCAATTGTTTATAAAGGATTACTAATTATTATTTTACTCTGCAAAGGTATTTCAACAGTCGTTATAAACTAATAATTGTTTTACTGAAATAAATACCATTTTTACAGCAAATGGTTCTCTTGCTAACTGCCTCATAGCGACAACCTTGACCTCTCATTAATCGTGTGCTTTGTGACTTTAACGAGTGATCATGAGTTAAACAACAGCGGTTCCCCCAGGGCTTGTGGCATGCTCACTGGAGACTCATTATATTCTATAGAACAAGTAGATTAACGTGAACTCGACGAAATAGAGTAATGATAATCAGTGTATCCAATCTGTAGGGAGTGTGTAATCATTGTTAGAGCGAAAAAGAACCATGATAACGGGCGGGGGGCGAACCGTGGCGGAGCCACGGCCCACGGGACTAGACGGAGGGGGCGGAGGGAACGGAGGGAACGGATGGAACGGATGGAACGGATGAAACGGAAGGAACGGAAGGAACGGAGGGGGCGGGTTGGCAACCCGCCATACGGAACCACGGAGACGCGGAGGAGGGCTCAGGGAGACGATACCAGGAGGGCTCAGGGAGAGGCAAAATTTTGCGTCTCTACTGGTGTGTGGTGGGTGGTGCGGGATGCTTAATGAATGTTAAATCGTTGAGGGGTTGCTGGTGTGGGATGGGTGGTATGTTGCTGATTGTGTTGAACTTGTCGATGTAGTAGTCGAGGTAGCCATTGGGGGCTGGTGACGCCTGGCTGGTGAACTGGGGACTGAGGGTGTAGTGCCCGGCGTCGTTCCTGTTGAGGATGCCGCGGGAGAGGGCGTCGGCGATGAGGCGCTGGTGCCGCTTGAGGCGCCTGATGTCGGTGCGGCTCTTGTCAAGCTCGCTGATGAGCTGCCGGGGTGTCATGGCCTGGTCGGCCGGCAGCACGGCGGTGAAGAGCTCCTGCACGGCGGCGGCCTCGATGACGGCATCGCCTGTGGGGTCGGCCCCTGCCGTGGTGGGGATGAGCTCCTGGGGGAAGTTGCGGTCATTGATGTTGAAGGCGAAGGTAAACTGGTCGTCGCTGGTGATGCCCTTGACGCGCTGGACGATGGCGGTGGTGCCCTTGTTGGTGAGGCGGAAGACGTTGCTGGCGACGGCGAAGAGCCGCTTGCCGATGGGGCCGGCGGTGCTCTTGGCTCGACCGATGAGGTTGTAGCCGATGCACAGGAAGGAGGCACCGTGGTGGTCGAGGTACTCCCTGACCATGAGGTAGAAGTTAGTGGTGAGGTTGTAGCCGCAGTCGGTGGCGAGGTGGTCGAGGTCGTCGATGATGACTAGCGTGGGGTTGAAGTCACGGATGATGTTGATGATGCTGTACAGGACGCGCTCGTAGCATTCGGCGAAGGTGCCGAGGGCGTCGAGGCAGACGAACCTGAAATTGTCCTGGGTGGCACTGAAGTTCCGCTTGATGTCGTCGATGATGCCGCAGCAGGTGTAGAAGGAGTGGACGGTGTCGATCCAGAGCACGCGGGGCGGGTTCTGGGGGTCGTCGCCGTCGTGCCGCGCCACCTGGACGGACTGGGCGAAGGGATAGTTGCCGTCGATGACGGCGCCAGCGAGCATCTTGGCGAAGGCGTGGGCGCGGCAGTGGCTGGCACCGGTGAGGAAGGTAATCTCGTGCTGGTGGAGGATGGTGGCCCCGTTGATGTTGACGAGGGCGTGGGGGCGGCGCTCGGCGAGGTTGCGCATGTCGATGTTGAGGCAAAGGCTCTCCCAGGGGTCGAGCTTGTCGGGGAGGAGTGGTGTTCGGTTGTAGTGCATGGTGTTTTTCTTTTTTAGTTGGGATCGAGGCGACGCCTCGATACACGGGACATGATTAATTTTTGGGGGCAAAGATAGGGGGAAGGTGTGCCAAATCTAGGCACTGGCGGCGGGAAAATGGTGAAATCTGCTAAAATTATAACCGCCCTTCGGGCGGGAAATTGAAACAAATTATTTATTTTAAAATTGATTGAGGGAACCACCCCACACAAAGGCGCTAAGGTGTTGTTTAATAATAACTTGCATCATAGATATTTCTCATGGGCAGGAGGGCAGGAGGAACGGATGGAACGGAGGAGACGGAGGGGACGGATGGAACAGAAGGAACGGATGGAACGGGGGCGGGTTGGCAACCCGCCATACGGAACCACAGGACGCGGAGGGCGGGCGCAGGAAGACGATACCAGGAAGGCGCAGGAAGACGATACCAGGATGGATCAGGGAGAGGCAAGGTTTTGCGGCTCTACAAAGCCATGTGTGGGAGTTATTCTCTGAATATCAGAGAATGATATCATTAAGCTGGCTCATTTTATTTTAGAACCTGATTCCCACCAATGCGTTGAAATCCAGTGTGGAATTGACAAGACGGCTGATCTTGGACTTGTAGCGGTGATGGTCGGCAAAAGATTGAAGGCCCACAAAGAATTGCTTGTGATTATACACGGCACCGATGCGGGCGCGCATGTTGATCGACACGGCACTCACCATGTTGTCACCCTGGTGGAAATGGTTGTAGCGGTAGCCGATGTAGGGGGTTCCCGTGAAGTTCAGTAGCCACTTCTTGTTCACCACCCAGTTGTAACCGTAACCGAAGAGCAGGCAATAGTCGTTGTAGAGGATGCGCGGGGCGTCGGCTTGCGATGGGAAGTATTCACGCATATCCTCAGACATCTTTTCTACGTCAAATTGAACGTCAAAGTGCTGCAGACTGAAGCCCGCCAGCCACGAGCCGGCACTGCGTTTCTGATACTTTGAGAAGCAATAGGCGGCCGCCTGGGCATAGCGCCTGTTGTTGAAGAAATAATAGGCCGTCAATCCCATCGCTTTGCGGCTGATGCCTGACTGCCGGAGTTTGTGGAGGCCTTCACCCGAATTCTTGATGGTATAGGTTATATTAATATCGTTGTTGTTTTCCCAATAGTAGGCATCGGCGGTAAACCGGGCACATGTGAACGAGAAATCGACCTTGTTAGACAATTTTCCGCCATGGATCAGGTTGCTCACACTCACCGAATAGCCCACACTCACCGCCATGAACGACAACGACAGACCGATACTTGACGCCAGTCGGCTGTTCATGATCTGATTCACGTTTTTAACCGGGTGGCCGATATAGGAATCTACCCAGTTGTCACTCTTGAGGATGAGTTTCCAGTTCTTGCCTGTGCTCTTCACATAGGTGGTATCGTAACTATTGAACGCGCGGTCGCCCCACACGTAAGTCTTATAACAGAACATCACGAATTTAGGATAGCCCATCGTGCTGTCCTTGAAGTTCACCTTGCCATGCTTGAGGGCACGCCACCAGTATCCGCTATTGCGTGTAGTATCGTAGGGCTCGTTGATTTTCTTGTCGACACGTTGCTTGAAGCGCGATTTCATCTGTTGCAGCTTGCTGAGCTCTTGGATGGTATCCTGGCTCGACATGACAGAATCTCCCGGTACTTGTCCCCAGGACAGCATCGCGGTAGCGAGTAGAAGCGACAATATCAGTAAGCAACGTCTCATTATCGGCTGCAAAGATAATGGGAAAAATCAAATATCTGTTTAGTGGCTTTATATAAATAATTCAAGTTTTTAAAGTAGCTGTGCCACTTTAAAAACTTGATGAGTAGAGTGTATTGTGTAGGGTGTAGAGAATGGGGTGCCGTCTCTCAATGAGGCAAAACCCTCAAAACAAGAATAATATTCTTCACTAATCTCTAGCAGCCACTAACCTCTATTAGAAGGGGCGTCCACCAGGTCGTCCGCCTCCCGGAGGGCCACCAGGGCCGAAGCGGCCGGGGCCTCCCCAGCGATCGGCATTGCGGTCCTTGGGCTGCTCACCCTTCTTGAAGGTGTTGAAGCGGTAGGTGAAAGTGACCATACCATAACGGCCCAGGGAGTTGTAGAAGACGTCCTCGATGTAATCGCCAGTAACGTTGCGGTAGATGTTCTTGCGCTGACCCAAGATGTCATAGACCGAGAGGGTGACGGCAGCCTGCTTGTCGCGCAGGAACTGGTAGGCCACAGAGCCGTTCCAAATCCACTGGTTGCTGTTATAGCCTGCACTGTAACCGCTGGTGGTGCTGTATCGCAGGTCGGTGCTGATGACCAGGCCGAAGGGCGCCGAATAGGTACCGTTGAACATACCGCCCCAGGTGTTGATGTTGCGGGTGTTGGACTTGAGCGCCGAGGTGGTGGTGTTCTGGAAACCATAGGTGGGACGCAACTCGATGTCAAACACGCTGTTGCGGAAGGCGAGACCTGGTGAGTAGTTGAGTCGCAGGGTGTTGCTGCGGTTCTCGACGCCGTTAGTCACACTCTTGGTCACGCCGTAGCGCGCAAACAGGTGACTGGTGAAGTACCAGGTCTTTTGACTGCCGAAGGGGAAGCTCAACATGTTCATCGCCATGGCGCTCCACACGCCGCCCACGTTGGTATAACTCGTGAAGCGTGCACCAGTGAGTTCATCGGTGCTCACGGTCGAGACGATGCTGTTTTGGGCAAAATCGACGTTCATCATCGCCATGATGCTGCGCTGGGCACCCTGGGCAAAGTCACCAAACCTCAAGTTGATGTTGTGGTTGAAGGTGGGTTTCAACTCGGGATTACCAGTGATCACGTTAAGCGGGTTGCTCACGTCGGCCACGGGCTGCAACTGGCTGATGCTGGGCTGCTGGGCGCGCATGCGGTAGAAGAAGTTGAGGTTGCGAGTTTCGGTGAACTTGTAACGGAAGCGCGCATAGGGTGCTACCGACCATGCCCAGCGCTCCTTGATGTCACGGGCACTGTTGATGAGGTCCTTGCTCTTGGACATGGCGCTGTTGACCGAGATGCCCACGTTGAGGTTATAGGCCTTGCGCACCTGGCGGAAACCTAAACTAAACTCCTGGTTGAAGAACTTGTTGCGGAAACTATTGCTCAACGACTCATTCCACTCCTGCTCAGTAACGGTGCCACTGGGCCAGACGCCCTCACGCGTGTTGTCATAGACCATCTTGTCGCTCGTGGTTGAGCGGAAGTTACCACGGTAGGAGAACTCGAGGAAACGGGCGTTCTTGATGTCGCCAATGGGCTCGGTCCACGAGAGGCGGCCCGTGATGCTGTGGGTCTTGCGACGGTTGTTGGCCGTCTGGTCGATGAACTGGTCCTGATCAGTAAGCAGGTAGTAGGTGTTGTCGGTATAGGTATCGGCATCCTCGCGCACGTTGCTGTAACTGTAATTGAGCATCAAGCTCTGGCTGCGGCCGGGGTGGCTGGCCACCTTGTGGTTGTAGATCAGGCGTGTGCCCCACTCAAAGCTCTTGCCGTCGTTAAAGAAATTGCTCAAACTGCGGTTTACACGGGTCAAGGCAGCATCGCCAGCGCGGGTCAATGAGCTGTCGTTGCGCTCGCTCTTGTTGAAATTGAACGAGAAATTGGGACGGATGTCCAGGGTGTTGCATGTGTCAATCTCCCACTTGATGCGGAAGTCGCCTCGCAGGTTGTGGCTCTTGTCGCGCGCGGCCGTGTTGGCGTCGTAGTAGCTGACCGAGTCGGTCAAGAGGTTCTGGCGCGCGGTGCTGGTGCGGGTATCGCGGTCGCTGTGGCTGTACATGATGTCGCCACCCACGCGGAAGTGGTCATCCTCCTTGCTGCCGATATTGAAGTTGAGTCCGGCATACTGTGATGTGGTCACGCCACGGTCACCGCCCCAGCGCTGGAAGCGGCCCGAAGCACCGTCGCCAAAGCCCAGGTTGTTGGTGTTATTGCCACCACCCAGGATGGTAAACTGGTTACCGTCGCGGAAGTGGTTGATCATCACATTGCCCGCATAGCGGTCGTCGGTACCATAACCAGCGTTAACCGTGCCAAACCAGCCGTTATTCATACCTTTTTTCACCGTGAGGTTGATGACGGTCTCGTCATCGCCGTCGTCGACGCCAGTGAGTCGTGCCAAGTCGCTCTTGCGGTCAATGACCTGGAGCTTGTTGATCATGTCGGCGGGGATGTTTTTACTGGCCACCGTGGGATCGTCGCTGAAAAATTCCTTACCGTCGATAAGGATTTTCTTCACCTCCTTGCCATTGGCGGTAATCTTGCCGTCACTGCCAATCTCAACGCCTGGCAGGCGCTTCAACAGGTCCTCGACCACAGCATTGGCTTGGGTCTTATAAGTATCGGCATTAAACTCGATAGTGTCTTCCTTGACCACGATGGGGCTTTTGACACCCATGACCACAGTCTCCTTGAGCAGGATGGTATTGGGGTCCATGGTGACTACGCCCATGTTGACGTCGCGGCCGTCCTCACCAACCGTGACGTGCTTGATCAAGTCATTGTAGCCCAGATAGGAGAAACGCAGCAAGTACTTGCCGGGCTTAACGCCCTTGATGTTGAATACACCATTCATGTCGGTGGTAGTTCCCTTAACCATTGTGCTGTCTTTTGTAGCCATGAGCAGCCTCACGGTTGCTTCCATGAGCTCGGTGGTGTCCTGTGAGTCAACCAGCACGCCGTTGATGACAGCATCATGGGCGCTGATGGGTAACAGGCAGCACAAAGCTATAGCGAATGATATCAATTTCCTCATGTCGTTTTATTGTATAATGTAAAAATTTGCTGCAAAGGTAAGTTATTCGCCACAAATGAAACAAAAAAGATAGATGTTTTCACGTTTTTTATAGACGAACACGCCCCCCTAAGATAGTGCCTTGACAAGCAAAACTGGATAAATGGAGCATATAATTTGGTGTATTGGGGGAATTGGCGTATATTTGCCACAAAGATTAACAATTATAATACCCGTTATGAGCAAAGTCATTATCATTGGATGCGGTGGTGTCGGCACCGTGTGCGCCCACAAGTGCGCACAGAACCCTGACGTGTTTAACGAGATCGTGATTGCCTCGCGCAACCGTGCCAAGTGTGATGCCGTGGCTAAGGCCATCGGCGCCAGCAACATCACCACCGACCAGGTGGATGCCGACGACGTGGACCAGCTCGTGGCTCTGCTTGAGCGCCACAAGCCCGACATGGTCATCAACCTGGCGTTGCCCTATCAGGACCTGACCATCATGGAGGCCTGCCTCAAGTGTGGTGTCCACTACCTCGACACGGCAAACTATGAGCCCCGTGACGAGGCTCACTTTGAGTACAGCTGGCAGTGGGCTTACCGCGAGCGCTTTGAGCAGGCTGGATTGACTGCCATCCTGGGCTGCGGTTTTGACCCGGGCGTGAGCGGCGTTTATACCGCCTATGCCGCCAAGCACCACTTCAGTGAGATACACACGCTCGACATCGTGGACTGCAATGCCGGCAACCACGGCAAAGCCTTTGCCACCAACTTCAACCCCGAGATCAACATCCGCGAAATCACCCAAAAGGGTCGCTACTGGGAGAACGGCAAGTGGGTCGAGACCGGTCCGCTGGAGATTCACAAGCCACTCACTTATCCCATGATTGGTCCACGCGAGAGCTACTTGATGTACCACGAGGAGCTGGAGTCGTTGGTCATCAACTTCCCCACCATCAGGAGGGCAAGATTCTGGATGACCTTCGGCGAGGAGTACCTGACCCACCTGCGCGTCATCCAGGACATTGGTATGGCCAGCATTGAACCCATCAACTACCAGGGTATGGAAATCGTGCCGCTGCAGTTCCTCAAAGCCGTGCTGCCCAATCCACAAGACCTGGGCGAGAACTACACCGGTGAGACGAGCATCGGCTGCCGCATCAGCGGTATCGACAAGGAGGGCAAACAATTGACCTACTACATCTACAACAACTGCGACCATCACAAGGCCTATGAGGAGACTGGCATGCAGGCCGTGAGCTACACCACTGGTGTGCCTGCCATGACCGGCGCGATGATGTTCCTCAAGGGGCTGTGGCGCAAACCTGGCGTCCACAATGTCGAGGAGTTTGATCCAGACCCGTTCCTGGACGTACTCAACAAGCAGGGCCTGCCCTGGCACGAGCAGTTTAACATCGATCTGGAAGCGTAGACATCACTAATAACTCATTTCAGTGGGTCAGTTGCCTTTTGGCGGCTGGTCCACTGATTTTTTTACTGCAAATCAATTGATTATTGAAAATTTATTTTATCTTTGCCACTTGAATTTATTTCATTCAGTTTATCAGGGCAAACCGTTATCTGTGGAGTGCGTCAGCTTTGTTAAGTGATGAATAACCAAAATTGATTTGTTTTACTGGACAGGCGCAAATATCATTTATTTAAATATTAACTAACATTATGAGATTACTTACCAAACATCTGTTGATGTTCGCCATGCTCTGCACGAGCGGGTGGACATTCGCTCAAACGTCTCCAGCCGAGCGCTTAAGCCTAACACTGGAAGACAACCGGAGTAATTACACTACCGCTGGTGAGCGAAACAATTATGTGAACACGTTGCGGCTCAATCAGCCTAGTGGGGACAACAAACTCACAGCTGGCATGCTCAATGCTGGGGACAACTACATTGTCTTCCACCGCATTGATGACCTGGGCAACGACACCGAGTTTGTGCGGATTAACCTTTCAGCCGAGGTCACAGCAAGTGAGCAAGAGGTTATCGACGGAATCAGTTTCAGTTCCAATCCTCCGTCAAGCCAGACGACTATCACTCAAGCCATGCTTCCCGATAACTGGGGCACCAATGACTTGAACCTGATTTGGCAGACCAATGGTTATGCTTATATCAGCGGGGTGGGAGGTTTGACCTACACCGTTCCGGCTGGCTACAGCGATGTCACCATCATGTTCTACATCACTGTGGGGAGTAATGCCCGCGGTGGCTACTGGATCTATAACCTCAACGATGAAGGATGGACTGTTGCGGCTACGGCGTCAGCTGGTTATGGCTCCACTATCGTCGTTGGCGGCATGAATAGCGGTGACGTGATTAGTTTCTATGGTGCAACCCGTAGTACAAGTGGTTATTCCACATATCAGAGTCCTGACATTGACGGCATGTACGTCATTACCTTGCCAGAATCCTACCTCCCGACCATCGACGTGACTCCCACCGTGAGCTACTGGGATGGTACTAATTGGAGTGCGCCAACCGCAGTGGGCCAGAACCAGACCTACGCTCCCAATGATGCTGTTGACCTTTACGGCTTAGGTTTAGTACGTGACGAATTTTATGCTGAGACTGACCAGAATAACCATTCAGCATACTACAACTACAAAGTGACCTTTGATGGCAATATTGACCTACCCACAGGAAGCTCAACAGGCCTGGATTTCTATGCTAGCGCCGACTTTAGCGCCTGCACTACAAGTAATCCCGCCTCGGCAACGATGACGGGCTATAACGGCTGGACATTCAATGAAAGTAGCGCCTATTCCAGCAGTGGCATCATTAGCGTCTATATCCAGTACTATGGTGACATTATCTTTACCATGCCCAGTAACTTTATGGGCAACAGCGTCAGCGTTACCGTGACATCGAGTACGGGCGCGGATGGTGCAGGAATCCTGTATGTGAACGATGTGCTTCATTCGTTCACAGCAGGTGAGACCTATACTTGGACTGTACCTGTCAGCGCCAATGGAACGATTGAGTTCAAGAGCGACGGGCAGACCTATTCGGTAGATATCTCTCGCATCGTGATCAGCAGTGGCAACGGCAGTGCATTGAACGCTCCCAACACCACCACGAGCCAGACGGACAAGTTATCCGTCAAGCAAGGTCTGAAGAAGTTTGCTCCCATTGGCGAGAGCCAGAAAGAGCGCATCAATAACGTAGAAATCAACGACTAAATACATATCGCGATATGAAAACGATAGTTAACAAATTACGCTTCGCGCTGCTGCTGGGTTTTGTTGCCATTGGCATGACAGTGCTGGCACAGAATATTGAGAACATCGAGAAGATGTCTATCTCGACCCAGATGTTCCTCAATGAAATAGAAAATGGAGTTTCTCTTGATAAGACCCCAATGCTTAGGGGTAATGGATTAGTGCTGACTCCAAAAGAAAAAAACAGGAAACATCAACGACCCATTGCTAAACCTGACACAATCAAAGGCGAGGTATTCATCTCTGCTTTTATCCGTGTTGTCAACGATAACGACATCAATGACCTCGAAGCTTTAGGTGTACAGATAGATTGCAAATTTGACAATGGACTGCTTACCGCTCTTATACCTGTGGACAAGATTCATGAGGTGGCGGCCCTCGATGGTGTAAAGAAAATCTCTGTTGCCACTCTCATGCAGCCGTCTACCGATAAAGCCCGTCAAACTACAAATGCCGATGATGTTTTGGCTTATTCTAACGATGCTATTAATGCAGGCTTGACTCATAGATATGATGGTTCAGGAATTATCCTAGGCATTATCGACCTTGGCATTGACTTCCAGCATCCAGCCTTTAAGGACAAGAATGGTAATAGCCGTATCAAGGGTGTTTATTGCTATGACGGTTCTACTACTATTAACTGGTCAGGCAGTGGCACTATCCCCACCACGGATAATAATACCGAAGACCATGGCACGCATACTAGCTCCATAGCAGGAGGATCGAGTGTCATCGTCAGCGGCACTAATGTAACCGTGACCGATGACCATGCTAATGCCACCTATGGAGGTATGGCCCCTGGTGCAGACTTGTATCTTGCTGGAACCCGTGACTTGGAAGATACACGTATTGCTGCTGCCATGCAAGCCATGTACAACTATGCAACTGCTCAAGGCAAGCCTTTGGTTGTGAATAACAGTTGGGGAACCCATTATGGCCCCCATGACGGAACTGGAAATTTTGCAGAGATTGTACACAACTATTTTGGCGATAGCCATCCAAATAACATTTGCCTTTTCGCTTCGGGAAATGAGGCGGGTGATGCAGACCCTGACGAGGGTGGCGGTTTCCATGTCTCAGGCAATGCAAGCAGTGCAAATCCATTGGGTACAATCATTAGGCAAGCTCTTTTCTCAGATGCTGACAATGGATCTGGCTATCAAGGTGTCCTTGCCAACGCATGGTGTCGTAGCACAAGCGTGGCAGATATGAGATGCCGAATTCTTGTAATAAACGTCAACACGGGGGCAGTTGAAACGTCTGTAAATGTCACCCCCACTGCTTCTGGTGCTACCGTAGCTGGTTTGAGCAATTACTATAGCGGTACACTCTATGTTTTCAAGGATTATTACGCAGCTGAAAATAAGACTGAGGCTGTACTGTATGCCTATAATAATAGCACTGGCTATATGATGTCTCAGAGTCTCACACAATCTGGAGATAAGTACTTAAGTGATTACACACTTGCAGTGGAATTCTATCCCGCAAATGGCAGTGCGGTAATCGACGTGTGGGCTCCAAGAAATAATGCTATATACTATACTAATCTCAATAATCTGACCACTAATGGTCATACTTGGACAAATGGTTCGGATGACATGACTGCATCAGATGAGTCCACTATTCCCGATGTCATTTCGGTCGGAGCCTATACCAGTAAGAATACTTTTGTTAATTATAGCGGCTCTACTATGAGCGCAAACTCATATACAGTTAATGATATCACCAACTTCTCGAGTTATGCCACTCCACAGGAAAGTCCCACCGGTCTTCAATATCCGTGGATTACTGCTCCAGGTGCACTGATAACATCTGCCGTTAACCATAACCATACATCATCGGTTGACAATAATAGCTATTATGGCACAAATCTGCTCGTTGTCAACAGTACTACCGCTCCATATGCGATAATGCAAGGCACCTCTATGGCGTCCCCTGCTGCTGCAGGTATTGTTGCCCTGTGGATGCAAGCAGCCCAAGAGGTCGGAAAGACACTGACCACCACCGAAATCAAGAATATTATGGCAGAAACCGCCATCAAGGACTCGTGGGTGACCAGTGGCCCTAATGCGAGTCACTTTGGTAATGGTAAGATCAATGCTCTGGGTGGTATTGAGTACATCCTTGATACCTACGGAAGCAGCGATCCCGTTATTAACGCATCACCAACCACAGTGAATTTCAGTGGTGAGCCATATCAATCTTACACTGAAAGTGTTGCTGTGAATGGACGGAACCTTACTGGTGACATCACTGCCACGCTAAACGACCCCAACGGTGTTTATAGCATTAATACCACCAACCTGGGCAGTGGCGGCAACCTTGTCATCACCTACTTGCCCGATAGCCAAGGTAGCCATAATGCCACCATCACATTGACAAGCCCTGGTGCCGAGCCTGTGACCATCACCATCAATGGAACAGCAACGCTTGTAACAGAAGCTATAGTTTGTGATGGGACTAACACCAATTCTTACCTGCCCATTTATGGCAATCAATACAATAGCAAGCAGATTAACCAGATGATTTATCCTGAAAGCTTGTTGTCTGAGATAAATGGTAAGAAAATCAAATCCATGACATTCTATCCGACAGCAGCAATGAACTTCTATGGCGGCGCATTTACAGTCAAGATGGGGACCACGAGCCAAACGGTTTTTCCCTCATCCACATATTCCCGCATCACCACGGACATGACCACTGTAAAGACTGGCCAAGTGGCTGTCAGAGGTGAGACAGAACTCGTCATCACCTTTGATGAGACTTTTGAGTATAATGGAGGTAATCTCGTGATTGACTTTGAAGTTACTGCTACTGGCACCCGTTCTTCAACCAATTTTTATGGTGTAAATCAAAATGGCACTTACCCGTCATTCAACTCCTACGGAACAAGCACAAACACTTACGGCAGATACAGCACTGGCGGCTCACGCCGTGCATTCTTGCCTAAGGTAAAATTTGAGTGGGATGTCGATCTGGAGCCTATCACTGCTGGTACTGTCAGCCCCAATGCATTGACCTTTACTGATGTGCGCATCGGCAGGAGCGATGAGGGTGTTGTGACCGTGACCAACACGGGTACTTTGCCTTTCACGCCCACGATTGACATAACTAATCTGCCAGCTGAGTTTACCGTGACTGGCAATGATTTAGTGGCTGTTGGTGGCACGCTTGACCTGACCGTGACCTACACTCCGACTGACGAGGGTCCCCACAGTGGTTCGTTCACGGTGACCATCGGTGACGTGACTTATACTGTGACCGTCACTGGTAACGGCTATGTTCCCAACAACACGTTGTACAGTAATGAGGTAATGGTGCCTGTTTACAAGACCGATCTTGACGTTTATGGTCCTTATACCTATGGCCAAGTGATTGGTGATATAAACCATGGGCTTAACGGAAATGTGACCAACGGTTTGGTTAAAGTCCAGGCCAAGAACATCGACGCCATTACGGGTTACCGCCTGTTCCACAATGCTGGTGCCCAGAATAACACCACCAACATGGACAACTGGGCTAGCGGTAACAACCAAAGTTCGGTGGCATACGCGGTTCACAGCGTCGCCAATGACAACTTCACGACCTATGCCATGAATGGCAACGCCTGGGCTCAGGGTGAGGTGTTCACGTTCCAGAATGGTGAAGAGGCCATGTGGATTGACCTGCATGACAATGTCAAGGTGGGTGATAACGTCGATACCTGGTATGTTCCCGTTACCGTCGCCAGCAGCAAGTTGGGCAACGAGAACACCTATGGCTCCCGCATGGAGCAGAACCCGAAACTTACCGGGGATGTTATGGTGAGTGTCGGTTATGATGACTCCAGCGAGCACCGCGAGTATATTGATCCTGCAACAGGCATGGAATATGTCTATGTCACTGCCCAAGCCAATATTTCAGCATTGATCCCGACCATCGAGATCAACGGCCACAGCTATGAGGCTGTCATGGCCCGCGCATGGCGCTATTACAAGCCTTACATCATTGGCCAAGGGCCCAGCAGTGATTATGTACTTGAGCTGATTGGCGAGAATACCGAGATCAGTGGCGCAACTGGCACAGTGAGCTGTTCTATCGGTTCAGACAGTTGGACCGAGACTAACAGCAACGATGGCTACCTGTTCAACGAGTACACGTTCTGTGTAAAAGAGGGCGAACAGACTGACGTGATCATCCTTGCCCGTCTCTATTACAAGCGCAACGATGTGGTCAATCCTGCATCAGGCATGTTGCGCCTGAGTGGCAGTGATGGTGGTTACTTTGCCATGGATGGCGAGGGTGACATGCCCGAAGAGCCTACCTCGATCAATGAGTATTACAGCAACAAGGAGCTGGTTGACATCACCTTTGTCAATCCTCAGGGTATGACCTCGAGCCGTCCGTTTGAGGGTGTGAACATCGTCGTTAAGCGTTACAGCGATGGCAGCACCTCGACCAGCAAGGTTCTAAATCGATAAATACTAGTTACATATAACTTTGCATTACTATGAGTGAGGGCCCGCCGCTGATGGCGTGCCCTCATTCTATCAATTGTCGGTTGACTGTTATCTCACTGGGAAAAGGTCGATGAGTCGAGCGTCGGCAGCACACCACGCCAGTGTGGGCAAGTCTTTCCACAAGAGCCAGCGGCTAGCGACATGTTCGCGCATTGTGAACCTCATGGTCGCTGCAGTGCAGCGATAGGCAGCGAGCGTGATGGTGAAATCGGGATAATCGTGGGTGACGGTACCCATTAGCTCGTGTACCTGCACATCCAGGTCCATTTCCTCGAGCAACTCGCGGTGCAGAGCCTCTTCGGGTGTCTCGCCTGGCTCGATTTTGCCGCCAGGAAACTCCCACAAGTGGCTGGTGTAGGCAAAGCGGGTCTTGCCGCGCTGCATGCACAACACCTTGCCATCGACCTCAACGACGGCAGCCACGACGTTATAATGCTTCAGTGTGGTCATTTCACAAGCGCTTTCCCTGCATCTTGCCATGCCATGACACCGCCCTCTAGATTGGTCACTTTGTAGCCTCGCGCCGTGAGCAGGCTGGCTGCCCGCGCGCTGCGGCGGCCACTGCGGCAATAGACGGCGACCGGACGGCTGGCATCAAGCACAGCCACGGCCTTTTCCTCAAAGTCGCTCTCGTTGACATCGACCAACACGGCACCAGCGATGTGCCCATCGGCATACTCGTCGGGAGTCCTCACATCGAGCAACTGCACGTCAGGAGCAGCAATAAAGGTTTGGAACCCGTCAACATCAACGTTAGAAAAAGTGGGCATGGCACTAGTGGGCGTGCCCTTGCTGCGGCGAGTGGCGCACGCGATAGCGATGATCGCCACGATGGCCAAAATCAATAATGTTTTGATATTTAACATAAAGCTATTGACATGATGAATAATCGGGTGCAAAGATAAGGCTTTTTCTCTTTCACACCATCAATCGCGGCGAGCAATGAGGCGTGGCAGCGGTGGTTTTGCACCTATAGCCCTCAACAGGCGACATCACCTGACGATATCGGCCTCGCTAGTCACATTCTCGTGAGGGCAGTCCTCGCCGCACAAGAATCCGAAGGGGTCGCTCCGGTGGGCGGGAAAGGAGTAGAATACCCAATGCGATGGCTTCCTGAAGCCAAATTTCCTGCCATTGTGCTCATGCACAGGCGCTTGGTAGCACACCGTCACACCGCTCACATACTTGTCGTTCTCGTAGGGGCTGTACCTGACCCCGTTAGTCTCAATATAGGCCAAATCCTCGCGGCAGTCATGCTCAACGATGTTGGGCGGCAAGACACGGTTGCCTGCCAGCACGTTCTTGGCCACGGCCACATACTCGGGAAGGGCAGTGCCCTCCCATCGACGGCTGGCGTGGGCAAACCAGCCGCATTCGGTTGCCCACTTGGCGACTTCCTGGATGGACACATCCACGGCATCGGGGTGACGGCGCTCAAACAAGTTCAGCAGCAACGACAACTCGGCGGTTGCGCCCTCGAGTGTGCCCTGCTCGGCCTTTCCCAGGACAGCGAAGAACGCGTAACACTCATCGGCTGTCTTGGGGTAAACCGTGGTATCGGACCGGGTATAGGCGTGGCCAGGGATGAATTGGCGGCCGTACTGGGCATGACCGATGAGCGCGGTGAAGTACTTGACAGCCTCGTCAATGGGCATGAAGCGGGCAGCGTCGGGCTGGCCTGTGACATGCTTGAGGATGGCCTCCTCGGGGTGGAACTGGACACCGAGGGCAAAGCGCTTGTCGGTTCGCTCGATGGCCTCGATGATGTCCACGCCATCGGTGGGTGTAACGCCAGTGACCCGCAATGGCGTATTAGTAACGTCGCCCACCACCTGGTGATGCCACGAGGGCACATCACGGATGATATCGCCACCGCTGATGGCATAGAGCCATGATGTGGTGTCGGTTACCAACACGTCGTGGGGCGTGTAGTAACGCTTGCCATTGGCATCGCGCTGCATGCGGTGCAGGTAATGGTATGGCCTACCCATGTCGTGAAAATAGGTGTCCAAATCCTGGATGAGCGGCGCCCCTGAGACCACGGCCAGCATCTGCATGCCGCGGCACAGGCCCAGGACCGGGATGTCGTGGTCCAAGCAGTAGGCCATCGTGAGATACTCTGACACGTCGCGCGTGGCGTCGGCAGGGCTGTCATCGGCGATGCCGTGCCAGGGTTGGGGCACGGCAAACAGCGTGGAACTGATGTCTCCACCACCCAGGAAGACAACGGCTTGAACGCCCGACAATAACTCGTCGGCGTTGATGCCGTGATAGGTGTCGCGCTTGACGACGTCGGCATACTGCTGTCGCAAGACGCCAAATTCATCGACATATTTCGCCCCTATCACCCCATTGTCGTATTCAAATCCAGCAGGTCGCAACTGGGGCAGAATCACTGCCTCGCCGCCAGCCCGCTCGATGGAAAGGATCACGCGGTCATAGGCCGCGGCATTAGGTACCCAGGCGATGCCCACTCGCACCTTGTCGCTCGCCGTGGCAGCCAGCGTGACGAGGAACAACAAGGCTATTGTCAAATATTTCTTCATTGTTGACTGTTTTTTTAGTTAATTCTAGAAGATCTAGACCATCTAGATTTACTGGATAGGCCGTTATTTATTATCTGTTGCGCAGCATTTCAAGCACCTGCTCGACGGGCAAGGCATCAACGTGATAGCCGCCCCGTCCCGTCATCGGCTTGGCCATGAACAGAGAGTTCCACAACGCCTCGGCAGTTGCTTCGATGGTCGCGGCAAAGATGGATGACATCTCGCCATTGGCCAGCACAGTCGAGGTTATCGTCTTGGCTCGACTGTCAATCAGATTCCCCGGGGCGACCGAGAGAGCGATGACATAGTCACCGCTGCCATTGGAAGCGATACCGCCCGTCTTGGCCATTCCCATCATGGCGCGCTTGGCTACACGTTCCAGATTGCGTGAATCGAGCGGCGCATCGGTGATAACGACCATCATGCAAGAGCCATCCATGTTCTCGGTCTTGCGCACATGGTTGATGAAATCGTGCTTGTGGAGCCGCTGGCCCACCTGCACGCCGTCAATCTCTAGGATGCCGCCATAGTTGGTCTGGACGAGCACGCCGATGGTGTAGCCGCCCAGCGACTCTGGTAACACCCGCGACGAGGTGCCGATACCACCCTTAAAGCCGAAACAAATGGTGCCCGTGCCAGCGCCCACGCATCCCTGCTCAACGGGGCCGCCATGCGCACCGTTGATGGCCTCGATGACCATTTGGGGCTTCACGTGCATGCCGCGGATGTCATTCAGGCGGCCGTCATTGGTCTCGCCCACCACGGCATTGACCGAGCGCTCGTGCTCGTTGCCAGGCTGCATGAGCGTGTAGCGCACCGCGCCCTCGATGCCCGCAGCCACACTTAACGTGTTGGTGAGAATGACGGGCGTCTCAATATTGCCGAGTTCTTGCACCTGGGTCACACCCGCCAACTTTCCAAATCCGTTGCCGACATAGATGGCGGCTGGTACTTTGTTGCGGAAGATGTTGCCCTGATGGGGCACGATAGCGGTGACTCCCGTGCGGATGCTATCGCCCTCGATGCAGGTCACATGGCCCACCGTCACCCCGGGCACATCGGTAATGGCATTGTACGGTCCCGTCTCAAATATTCCTGTCGGGAACCCCCATTCACGCAATGTCTTGTGAGGCTGAGCAATTACGGCCGCAATCCCCAGCAACACACTCACAACAATCAATAGCAAACGTTTCATCATCTTTAGGTTCCATTATTTTATCACCAAAGGACAAAATTACAATAAAACGGCTAACATGCCATCAATGAGGCCTCAAAAACTGATAGAGGAGTTCAATAGTCATCAGTTGGAATTTTAACCGCCCTGCGGCGGGGGTGCGGGTTGACAACCCGCAATACAGGGACAACACTGCCGCGGGGAAGGCTCATGGAGGCTGTGTCATAATTGCAATGTAAACAATTAAAATTTTTATATTAATTATTTAAATAATTTGTTTAAATTTCTCGAGCGAAGCTCGATCAATGTTTCAATCGAAAATTATGACACACCCTCTACAGGTGGGGGGGGGTGGCATGTTCACCCTGTGACGGAGGGAACGGAGATGACGGAAGTGACGGATGGAACTGACCGTGGCGGAGCCACGGCCCACGGGACTGGCCGAATGGGGCTAGGGAGATGGAATGGATGGGGGGACGAAGCAAAAAAAAGGCGGCCCGATTGGGGTCGCCTTTTTAGTTATGAGGAAGCGTTTTTTACTTCATGACCTTGATGGTCGAGGTGCTGCCGTCGGTGTAGCGGGTCACAACGATGTTGATGCCCTCAAACGGCGTCTTGCCCTCCATACCCATCATGTTGTAGTAGTGAACGCTCTCGATGGCCTTGTTACCCAGAACCTCTTTCACGCCAACGACGTTGTCGTTAGAGTTGCCACCAGCGTTAAGCGGGTAAACGATATAGGCTGGAGTCTGCTCAAAGTCTCCGGTACCCGGCTGGATGCGGCGCGGAGCACCATTGGAATTATTAGCATTGGGGTTCTTACGGATAATCGCATCGAAACCATAGAGCGTCTGCTGGCCATTATATGACTCATCATTTGAATCAAGGAACCATGTCCTAATCTGATTAAAGTCATAGTATACTTGATAGTCCTCACACAATGACATATTGGCCATGAAGCTGCCAGTGAAGCCGTGACCATTCACCACGTTACCCTCGCGTGCGGGAATCACAAAGTAGTTACCATTGCTGTTGTCATAGTAAGCCCAAACGACCTTGCAGAACTCATGGGGCTTGGCATCCATCATGAAGTAATTGCCATCGTTGCCTTGAGCGCCATCAGTGTCAAGGTTCTCCATCAAGAAGTTAGCCGTGCAGTAGATGTTGGGCTCATAGGTTGATAACGATGCCACAGTGGGCAGGGCAGTAACCTCGATGGTCGGGTTCAATGCGTCAACATAGGTACCAAGGACTGAACCAGCATCTAAGATCTTATTCTCAAATGTGCTTTGCAAATTACCAAGCTCTTGAATATATGCATTGACATCAGTAGTCTTAGATGTAACTTGAGTAATTGTGCTGGGGATCAAGATTTCGATCCAGTTGCTCTGGTCATAATCCTCTTGCTCAACCTCATTGATGAAGGTTCCATTCTGATTCTCATACCTGATCAGGTAAGTATCTTGACCAGTGGCGGGATAACGCTTGTTGGCATACATGCCGTCATCCTTAGCAAAGATGGCGAACATATTGCGGTCAGCATCCCAAGTTACTGCGGCGGCATGCAACTGATTAGAGATTTTGTAAGTGTTGTTCTCTACACCAACCTCTACCAAGTCTTCAAGACGCAGGCTGGTCTCCTCCCACGGAGTGAACTCAATGGGCATGATCTCATACTTGCTGCCATACTTCTGGAAGATGAATTTCACATTATAGTATTCACCATCTGTGGGCACTGTCACACCAATAACATGACCCTGCTTATCTTTCCATGCCGGGCTGTTGTACTTGTTGTAACCGACAAGAGAGGCATCAGATACCTCAGCGACATTGTCATCGTCCTCGTCGGCAGCAACATAGAACTCCCACTTGCCATAATCGCCATAGTTTTCAATAAAGCCGGTAACTTTCAGCTTGTTGATAAACAGGTATCGGTTGTTATAATCTTCGCCATTAGCAATGAGTTCGCTCAGCGTCACCTGCTCGGGATCGGCAAGCGCCTTATCGGTAGCATCCTGGAAGGTGCTTTGCCACTCATAGCACTGTCCCTGGAAATACTCGCCAGTTTCGAAATAATTCTTCTTTACCTTAAAGCCAGGTTTGATAACATCACCATTCTCATACTTGGGCCAGAATCCATCGCCATCATCTACCGCTGTTGTGTCGCTCTTGAATACAGGCGAGATAAAGAACTGGGTATAACCCGTGCGGTCCTTCACCCAAATGTACTCCTGGCCATTGCTACTATTCTGAGAGTAGTCAAACAGCACTACCACGGGGCTCTCGAAAGTCACTTCCTCACCTTCATCCAGAGCCAGGAACTCGGCGATGCTGTACACTTTGTCGCTCTTGTAGGTATATGTTGCGGTCACGTGCTCACTCGTGAGCCCGTCCTTCACAGCCCATGCCTCGACGGTAGCCGTGGTGTGCTCTGCGTCTAGTTCTACATTGAACGGTTCACTATAGGTCTGAGTGTCACCACCATCGATGGTGTAATAGATGGTGGCACCAGTGGTGCTGCAAGCGATGCTTACCTCCTGGTCACCAGGATAGTTGCCACTATCAGGAGTAATCACAGGAGTAGCAGGAGCAACTGGACCGACAGTGCCGCCACGCTTGTAGAGGGCAGCGTATTGCTGAGCCGAACCAGATGTGATTGTTGCATAGGTGGTGAAACGAGGTGACGAAGTATTGTAAGCCAAAAATCTTGAATTTCCCAGGTTCTGTATGACAGCCAAATCGTTGGCGATTGTAATGGACCATTTATAGGCATTACCATTGGCCTCATCTGCTAAAGCTAAATTATTGCCGTTGGTACCGATGTACTTACCGTTACTGTCCAGAATATAGAAATAATTATCAACTTCAATCAAAGTGAAGACATTGACTTCAGAATCGCTTGTTAAGGTTACAACATCAACGTCAACGTCAAAACCAGAAGTCTCGCAGTTCAGATAATCAGTACTTGCATCGACCAGGGTCTTGCCCATTGCGGCCGTGTTGCTATACACGAGCACGTACTCGCTATCGGTGGTCACATCTTCAGTATCGGTCACCAGCACAAACTCGTCACCACCTAAATTCCTCTTGGTGATGGTGAAGGCGCCAGTGGAGGCATTGATGGTGATGATATAGGTGCCGCTATTGACAATCTTGATGGGATCATCGTCGTTTAGGTCGATAGTGCCATTGCCGTTGTCGCCATTCAGCCACCAGTCGCCATCACTGTTGGGACCAAAGACATAGCGGGTGTTCCAATTCACACCATCGCCCGTCTTTCTGGCAAACAGGATAAAGGTGTTGTCGTTTGTAGCGGTAAAGATGCCAGTATAAACACCATTGTTATTAGTCATCTGCACGCTATATTGTCCATCGAAGTGCCAATCACCGGTCACACCGTTATCGGTCACAATGTACAGGTCGGCAACATAGTTTACCGTTGCCGTAGCGTCGGTGGCGCCACTGGCGCTTGCGGTTACCGTGTTGGTTGAGCTCAGGGCGCGGCCATTATAGGTCACTGTTGCTGTGCCGCCAGTGTTGCCGAACGTGTTGGGATTCAAATACCAATCAGTATTCGTGGCCAAGCTGGCATTGATGTTGCCGCTGACGTATTCTCCAGTAATCGTCAGCTCAGCAGGTGCAGCGTCGCTAAAGGTCTGAGTGTTAGGAGAGATCGTTATCGAGGCAGGAGGCGGAGTTGCCTTCTTGGCGGTCACGGTAACGGTCTCGGTAAGGTCACCACAGGTGAAGGTAACCGTGGCGGTCACTTCGCTCGTGCTATTACCATTATAGGTTACAGTATATTCCTGGCTCACACTGCCATCAACAGGAACGATGGGGCTGGTCGAGGGATCAATTGAGAAGCCTTCGGCACCACTGAGCACCATCGTCACATTCTGGGTCAAGTTTGCACCCGTTAACGTGAATGTGCCGCTCGTCGAGCTGCCGTCGTAGGGGATGTCGGTCAATGTCAGCGTTGTCGGGGTAGCCAATAACGTCGGGTCATTGCTGTCCTTCTTATAGAGCTGAATAGCTTGCTGACCACTTCCATAATAACGGAAGCGTGTCTGATTAGAAGCGCTATTGTAGCGGAGGGTAGGACCACCAGATGAGGTGATCACGGCATTACCATTGTCGAAAGTAATGGTATGGGTATAAGCCTCGGTTTGGCTGGTGTTCATACCGTTACCAGTAGCAGTCTTGCCGATGTAATAGCCGCTGGCACTCTTGAGGGAGCCAGTAGCGGCATCATAGGTAAAGTAAATGGGCTGGTTAGTCTTAATCGTATGATCGATGATTGTAACAGCTTGTGTATTGCTTACTGCATCCAGCGTTGTCCGGTTACCGTCAAATGCTACACTTCCATTCTCATAGACAATTAGATAATCACCCGTGGTGAGTGCGTCGGTGCTGGTCACCTTGCGGTAGATCGTTGAACCACCGGCCTCGATGGTGTAGGTAGCTTCGGCTACTTGGCTATCGTTATTGCCTGTCTTGACGGCAATGGCCTTGATGGTCGTGGTCTCGCTCACGTTGATGGCGCCAGTGTAGAGGGTGCCGTTGGTAGAGCTGGGGGTAGAGCGATCGGTGGTGTAATAGATGCTTGCACCACTGGTCGTGGTCGAGATGGTCACGTTCTGGGCCTCGGTGTAAGTACCAGTTCCAGGCGAGAACGTCGGGGTGGCACAAGTCTCAACTGTGCTGCCACCAGAGGTATAGGTGACTTCAACCGTCTGCAAACGAGCATGACCTGACGTGGCCGTATTCGTGAATATTACAGAAGAAGCATTTCCTTCCCAAGTTCCTGTTGAGTTAGACAAGCTATAAGATCCAACATTTGCTGAAAAAGTCCCCGTGTAGCTAGGGGTAGAAAATCTCAAAACAATAGATGTAATCGTGTTGTTGCCAGCAGTGACAGTCATTGTGTTGTTTGGATACAAACGAACTCCTAGACCAGTATTGTAATACTTAGGTGTGTTCTGAGTGTTTGTGCCAGCATCAAAAGTGATAGACACACCATCTTTTGTGACACTGGTTACATCTTGTTGATTAGACCATCCCTGTAGGGACATCGTAATTTCAACTGTTTCTGCCCAGCCGACGGAGAAGGCCAGCAGGGCAGTCAAGAAAAAGGTTAGTAAATTTTTCATAATAAACTAAAGAAAAATTAAATGGTTAAAAAAATTGATGTTTTTGTCTTTGTTGTTGATTTTACCAAATGGTTTGTTTGTCAGATCCACGGTAGGGAGCCCATGAAGCGTGCCCGTTGTGGACAGGGATAGGGATGACACCCGAGCGGTAGCTAAATAAAAAAAGCGACTCACGGCCATGATGCCCCGTGACCCGCAGGTCAGACAGCATACAAGCCCATCGCTCTACCCAAGCAGTAACCCTAGTGTTCATTTCTTTGCATCACTCCAGCCGTCAACAGTTGATGGCCGGACTCTCTTTAAATTGCGTGCAAAATTACACATTATATTATACCTGTGCAACTTATACACCCTTTTTTTGGTTTGGTGCCCCAACTTTTTTGTGGCGGCTCACGATTGGGCCTTGGGGGCCATGAATGGCCCTTGGGGCTCCGTGGCCGATGGTGACTCTTATAGATATTATATAATGTGTGGGCGGGCAGCTAGTAACGCGTGGGCAGGCGTCATGAATTTAATATTTTTTAACAGAAAAAATCAGAGCGTGTTTTGTCTCTTTTATGGATTTATCGTAATTTTGCACGTGACTATAAGTTGATATCACTATAGCCTTTAATATAAGTTGCGACAAATGAAAAACTTAAGTGTTAGCCCCCTCCCACCGCCTCTTGCTTGACAAGTAAGGGCGCTAGCTTGTATAGAAAGAGGACAAAAGATGAGAAATAAAAATGAGTATAGTTAGTCCGGGACAATTTGATGAATCAAGATAAGAAGCCAACTTTGTGTAACTAAAATACTGAAATAGAATTAATTATTTACTTTTTTATTAACCATTAAATTTCGTATTTGTATGAAGAAATTTTTATTTACTTTAGCTGCTCTGCTGATGGTTGGTAGCCTCAGTGCAGAGGAGTACATGTACATCGATGATTTCGAGGTATCACAGGAGCTTCTGGCTCAGACCGCTGCTCGCAATCGTCGCATGACCGTTAACGTTAAGGCTCACTTTGAGGCTTATGTTAGCGCATGGCAGGTTGACCTCGTAACCGATGGCGTTGAGAACGCTCTTCCCTACGGCGTTACCGTTGCTGGTGCATCTGAGGGTGCAGACATGACGATGGAGTACATGGATGAGCTGTGCGACATCAAGACTATTGGTATCGGCTTGAACAAGGGTCAGAACAACACCCGTTTCATCGCTGCTAGTACTGTTGCTGGTTACTATTGGACCGAGGACATGGATCCGGACAACGACGATCCCGTGACCTATGGTGCTAACAAGTGGCTCGGTGACTATGAGCAGATGTTCACCATCACCTTCCAGTTCGCTCAGGACTTCCAGGGCGCTACGATGGTGGTTCGTACCGCTCCCGCTAGTGGTGCTGATCCCCGTGGTCCCGTCTGCGAGAGAGGCCAGGTTAACGACAAGGAGTTCCACATCACTGTTGAGGGTTCACAGCCCCAGACCCAGGACTTCGCTGGCCAGATCGTATTTGGTGACGTAACCGAGGATGGTCTGCTGCCCGTTAGCTACACTGGTGAGGAAGAGTACACCATGACCATCACCCTGAATGGTGAGCCCGTTGAGCTCGTTGACGGCAACGTACAGCTCGTTGAGGGTAACAACATCGTTACCGTTACCATCAGCGCTGAGGGTTACAACGACCTGACCGCTACCTACGAGGGTGAGTGGGCTCCCGTTGTTCCCGAGGTTACCGCTACTCCCGAGATCGTTGTTACTGACAACGCTGAGGAGGAGTACCTGATGATCGAGGCTGTTGGTGCTGGCACCGTTAAGCTGTACATCGATGGTATGGAGGTTTCCAACCCCTTCCGTTACAACTACCAGGATGAGGAGCATGAGATCGTAATCACTGCTACCGCTCAGGAGGAAGGCAAGCTGATCAGCGAGACCGCTACTCTGACCTACACCGTTCCCGCTAAGACTCCGGAGCCCCAGCCCCAGGTAACTGACAAGCCCGTCATCAACTGGTATGACAATGGCGAGGGTATCCTCGTTACCGTTACCGGTAATGGTACCATCATCCTCTATCACGACGATGTTGAGATCGCTCGTGGTGAGAACGAGGTAACCTACCTGATCCCCTACTGCGAGGATCCCGAGGGTGAAGAGTGGGGTGTAAGCGCTACCGCTCAGGAGGAAGGCAAGGAAGTCAGCGAGTATGCTCTGGCAACCATCGAGGTTCCGGGCGCTCCCGCTCCCCAGCCCTATGAGACTCCCGCTCCCGTTGTAAACGTTGTTACCGACACCGAGGCTGAGGTTGTTACCATCACCGCTACTGGTGAGGGTACCGTAATCATCTACGTGAACTACTTCGACGGCAATGGTCCCGTTGCTGTAGCTACCGGCGACGGTGAGGCTACCTTCGAGATCCCCTTCGGCGAGGAGGTTGCTTATGTTGGCGTTTGGGCTACCGCACAGGCCGACGAGGATGCTCTGGTTGGTATGAGCGATACCGAGTATGTTGAGGTTCCTGCTAAGGAGGTTGGTCCTGGTCCCGAGGATCCCCACATGGTAGGTTACTGGTTGGTAATGGTACAGGCCGATGGCACTGAGGAGTTCGTTCAGCTGAACCTTGGCGCTAATGGCGACTACATCACTGCTTATGACGTGATCTATCCTCTGTACTACGAAGTTGGTAACTTCTACTTCTTGATCGACGGTGTAGCTTATGGTGCTCCCGAGGATGCAACCGAGGCTAACCTGGGTGACTCAATGTATAACCCGCTGACCGCTGACAACACCAACACCTACTACGTATTCAACGGTTACAGCTACAGCATCGGTGTTCACCTGGTATTGGATCAGGTTACTGGTGAGTTTGCTGGTTACACCGCTTACGTTGCTAAGGGTGGTCCCGTGAGCGTTGACGAGCTCGTTAACGGCAAGACCGTTGCTGGCGTACGCTACTACAACATGGCTGGTCAGGAGATGCAGGAGGCTAACGGCATGACCATCGTCGTTACCACCTACACCGACGGCACCACCAGCTCAGTTAAGGTGATGAAGTAAGCAATTGCTTCTAAGCTAATCTAAAAAAGGGCGACCCTTCCGGGCCGCCTTTTTTTGTTGTGTCCCCAGACTAAAATAAACTACGAATTACATGAATTAAACTAACTGGGCATCCGCGCGCTCTTAGCTGTCCGCGAATTAGACGAATTAGACGAATTGGTCAAATTGGCCAAAATTGGGCCAATGGGCCTAATGGGCGGCTACCCTTGGGGTGGGCGGGGCCTAAGGGATTATAAGGGAGTTTAAAGGCTTTGTGTGGGCTATTTTTTTTAAAAAAAATCGATTTTTTTTTGTGGGTATTGAAAAATGTATTATCTTTGCATCACGAGATAAACCAACTAGCATCATTATACTGAGAATTGGATATATCTAACTATATGATAACTGAGTATTATAAGCATTGTTTAACCAGGGTTGACCGGGCGTTGAGCCGTGTCGGCTAGCGCAAGGAGTCAAGCCCGCTAAACATCGTGATAAGCAACAAAAGGATACATTACCTTAAAAAATTATTCCTGCAAGCATGGGTTGATCCGGAACTCTCTAATGGTCAGAACTAATATTGAACCTCTTAAGCAAAAATGATTTATTAATGTTTTTATTCACTTTATAACTAATTTTTTTAATTAAATTTTATTCAATTATGAAGAAAGTTTTATTTACTTTAGCTGCTTTGATGATGGCAGGTAGCCTCTGCGCAGAGGAGTACATGTACATCGAGGACTTCGAGGTATCACAGGAGCTTTTGGCTCAGACCTCTGCTCGTCAGCGTCGTATTACTGTTCCCGTTAAGGCTCACTTCGACAACTACGTGAGCGCTTGGACCGTTGACCTCATGACCAATGGCCAGGAGAACGTTCTTCTCCCCAACATGAGCGCAGCTGGTGCATCTGAGGGTGCAGACATGACCATGGCTTACATCGATGAGCTGTGCAACGAGAAGACTATCACTGTTGGCTTGAACAAGGGTCAGAACAATACCCGCTTCATTGCTGCTAGCACTGTTGCTGGTTACTATTGGACCGACGCTATGGATCCGGACAATGACGATCCCGTGACCTATGGTGCTAACAAGTGGATTGGTGACTATGAGAATATGTTCACCATTACCTTCCAGTTTGAGCCCGGTTTCGAGGGTGGTGTTATCCAAGTTCGCACTCAGCCCGCTAGCGGTCAGGATCCCCGTGGTCCCATCACCAATGGCGAAACTGTAACCAAGACCTTCAACATCACCGTTGAGCAGGCTCAGGTTACCCCCGAGGACTTCGTTGGTACCGCTGACGTTACCTTCGACGCCAATGGCCTTGCTACCATCAGCTACACCAGCAATGACCCCAACGCTACCGTAGAGGTTACCATGAATGGTAATACCCTGAATGTTACCTTCGAGAACGGCGTTGCTACTTGGCAGGCTCCCGTTGCTGCTGAGCAGACCGAGGCTGGTGACTACAGCTACACTGTAGCTATCAAGGTTACCCCTGACGGTGAGAACTTCGTTGGTGAGCCCGCTGAGGACAGCGACACCTATGCTTACACTGTAGAGAAGACCGCTACCCCCGTTATCACCGTTATCCACAAGGACGGTTCACACGCTTACTTCACCGTAGAGGGTGCAGGTGATGTTGTTGTCTTGGTTGATGGCGAAGAGGCTGTTCCCGCAGTTTACAATGGCGTTCCCTGCTATGTAGTTTACTCTGTACTTGGTGAGCCTGTATCCTACGAGGTTACCGCTACCGCTAAGGAGGATGGCAAGCTGATCAGCGACGAGGCTAGCGAGACCATCAGCTTCGAGGCTTGGGACGGTGTTGACGAGCTCGTTAACGGCAAGGCTGTTGCTGGCGTACGCTACTTCAACATGGCTGGCCAGGAGATGCAGCAGGCTAATGGTGTAACCATCGTTGTTACCACCTACACCGACGGCACCACCAGCGCTGTTAAGGTTATGAAGTAAGAAACTGCTTCACAGCTAATTTAAAAAAGGGCGACCCTTCCGGGCCGCCTTTTTTTGTTATAATGCTCGCTGTGCGAGTAGTTTAGAGTTTAGAGAGGCGTGCCCGCTCTTTTAACTGTCCACGAACCTTTAGCTCGGCGAAGCCAATTACACGAATTCAACTAATTTGGCTGGCGCTATCGCGGAAATAGCGGATAAAACGGAAGTAACGGATAAAACGGAAATAACGGAGAGGACGGAAATAACGGAGGAGACGAATAGGATGGATGTTACGGAGAGGACGGAAATAACGGAGAGGACGGGGGGTGAGATATATCGGGGAGGAGGGAGGCTTTTATCCGAGGATTGGACAAATTTGCCTTATTGTTCTAATTGGGTCAATTAGGGTTTTAAAAGTGAATGCGTTGTATTTTTCTGTTTATCATTTGTTTGTTGTGCTTGTATTTTAGCATTTTTAGACTTGTGGCGGCCTCTTGATAGGGGGTTGCTCTGGTTTTGTGTGGTTTCTCCAGTGATTATTGGAAAAAAAGATGTAACTTTGTCAGTTAATTTGTAAAGATGAAAAAGGAAGTGGAAACAAGATACATTTTTGTCACTGGTGGCGTGGTGTCGTCGCTGGGCAAGGGCATTATCGCGTCGAGCATCGCGCGGCTGCTGCTCTCGCGTGGCTATAGCGTGACGTGCCAGAAGTTTGACCCCTATATCAATATCGACCCAGGCACGCTCAACCCCTATGAGCACGGGGAGTGCTATGTGACGGTTGACGGCCACGAGGCCGACTTGGACCTGGGCCACTATGAGCGTTTTACCAACATCAAGACCACCCGTGCCAACAACGTGACGACGGGACGCGTCTATCAGAGTGTGATTGACAAGGAGCGCCGTGGCGACTACCTGGGCAAGACGGTGCAGATCATCCCTCACATAACCGATGAGATCAAGCGTGACGTGAAGTTGCTGGGCACCACGGGCAAGTATGACTTTGTCATCACCGAGATTGGCGGCACTGTGGGCGATATCGAGGCACTGCCGTTTATCGAGGCGATAAGGCAGTTGCGCTGGGAACTGGGCCGGCGGTGCATCTGCGTCCACTTGACCTATGTCCCCTACATCAGCGCGGCTAAGGAGCTCAAGACCAAGCCCACGCAGCACAGTGTGAAGCTGTTGCAGCAGGAGGGTATCCAGCCCGACATCCTGGTCTTGCGCACCGAACACCAGTTGCCCGCCACGATGCTGAAGAAGGTGGCCCAGTTCTGCAACGTGAGTCCTGATGCTGTGGTGCAGTCGCTTGACGTGCCCACCATCTATGAGGTGCCCCTGAAGATGCACGAGCAGCGCCTTGACAACATCATCCTGGAGAAAACCGGCCTCAGCAGCGAGGGAGAGCCTGACTTGGACAAGTGGAACGACTTCCTGGCGAAGCTCAAGGGCGCACATGAGGTGGTGCGCATCGGCCTGGTGGGCAAGTATGTCTCGCTGCAGGATGCCTACAAGAGCATCGATGAGAGCCTACTGCATGCTTGCGCCTATCATGACCGCCGCTTGAAGCTGGACTACATCAACAGCGAACACATCCACGACGGCAACGTCGATGAATTGCTCAAGGACCATGACGGTATCGTGGTGGCGCCGGGCTTTGGACAACGTGGCATCGAGGGCAAGTATGTGGCCCTGCGCTGGTGCCGCGAGCACGATGTGCCCACGTTTGGCATCTGCCTGGGCATGCAGTGCATGGTGATTGAGTTTGCCCGCAACGTGCTGGGCTTGACCGACGCTAACAGCACCGAGATGGACCCGAAGACGCCGCACAACGTTATCGACCTGATGGAGGACCAGAAGACGGTGACCAACCTGGGCGGCACGATGCGTTTGGGCGCCTATGCCTGTCGCGTGAAAGCTGGCACGAAAGTTGCACAAGCCTATGGCGTGACCGACATCGAGGAGCGTCACCGTCACCGCTTTGAGTTCAACGACGAGTATCGCGAGCAGTTTGAGGCGGCTGGCATGACCGTGGCGGGTGTGAACCCCGAGAGCGGTCTGGCCGAGGTGGTGGAACTGGCCGACAAGCGCTGGTACATCGGCACGCAGTACCATCCCGAGTACAGCAGCACGGTGCTGAATCCCCACCCGCTGTTCATGTCGTTTATCGAGGCCGCAATTGATTCACAAAGTTGTAAGCCTTAAAAAAGTTGCAAGTCTGGCACAAATCCCAGGACTAGTGACTAATTGACTAGAGACAAATAACTAATAATATATATGGATAAGAATACATTGATTGGACTGTTGCTGATGGGATTGGTCATCTTTGGCTACTCATGGCTGACCCAACCCAGCGAAGCCGAACTGGCCGAGCGTCAGCGACAAATGGACTCAATCGCTGCCCTGCAGGAAGCCGACAAGCACAAGGACGTGAGTGCTGGAGTTGTCGATACCCTGAGCAGTGATGAACTGGCGCACTTGACAAGTGTGCTCCAGAGTATGCCGGCAGGAAACGCCGCCATCAACAACGAGGGTGTGATGCTCACGCTCAAGGATGGCGTCGTGACGGGCACCGTTACTGTGGCCGACACCACCGTCACCTGGGACGAGGTGACGGCCAAGACCAGCCAGAATCCTGCGGTTCACAACCTGGCAATACAAGCGGTGAATAAAGCGCTCGACGTGTATGCTAAGAATGGCTCGTTTGCGACCTCGCTCACTGGCACAGAGCAGTTTGTGACGCTCGAGAACGACTCGCTGAAGGTGGAAATCAGCACCAAGGGCGGTATCATCTCACGCGCCACGCTCAAGGGTTACAAGACCTACAAGTCGCCGCAACTGGTACTGTTTGACAAGGGTGATAACGACTACAGCTTCACGCTGAGCAACAACACGCAGCGCTTTGAGACCAAGAACTTCTACTTCACCCCCAAGCAGCTCAACGACAGCACCGTGCTGATGAACCTGGCGCTCGAGGGTGGTGCACAGTGGGGCTTGAAGTACACTCTGGTTCCCGGCAGCTACATGGTGCGCATGGAGATGGTGCAGCAAAGCATGTCGCGTGTCATTCCGCTGAACATCAACCTTGTGGACTTTGATTGGCACCAAAAGATCTGTCGCCATGAGTTTGGCAAGCAGTTTGAGGAGCGCAACAGTGCCATCTATTATAAGTATGCCGGCAAGGACGGCGACGTGGACAACACCAGCGAGACTGGTAACGACGAGGACGAAGTGAAGGACCAGCTCAAATGGGTGAGCGCCAAGAACCAGTTCTTCTCGACCGTGCTCGTTGCCGACAGCGTCCTGAGCTCGGCAAAGATGACCAGCGTCTCGCTAGACAAAGATTCGCCCGAGTATGAGAAATACACCAAGGATGTGAAAATCCACACGATGATCCCTTACTCGAGTGACAAGCCCAACGCTGCCTCGTTCTACTTCTACCTGGGTCCCAACCGCTACCACTTGTTGTCGAGTTATGACAAGTTTTCGCCCAAGGAGGACTTGAAACTCACACGGCTCATCCCGCTGGGATGGTGGTTGTTCCGCGTGATCAACACGGGCGTGATCATTCCCGTGTTTGACTGGCTGGGCAAGTTCATCAGCAATTACGGTATCATCATCCTTGTGCTGACCATCATCATCAAGCTGGTTCTGTGGCCGTTGACCTACAAGAGCTATGTCTCACAGGCCAAGATGCGCATCCTGGCTCCCGACATCGCTAAAATCAACGAGAAATATCCCAATCAGGAGGATGCCCTGAAGAAACAGCAAAAGACGATGGAACTCTACCGTCAGGCGGGAGCTAACCCCATGGGTGGCTGCTTGCCCATGATGCTGCAGATGCCCATCCTGATCGCGATGTTCACCTTCTTCCCCTCGTGTATCGAGCTGCGCGGGCAATCGTTCCTGTGGGCCAACGACTTGAGCGCACCTGACAAGGTGCTGGAGTGGGGCGCACAGATTCCTATCATTTCAAGTCTGTTTGGTAATCACCTGAGTTTGTTCTGCCTGTTGATGACAGTGACCAACATCATCTACACTTATCTCACCACCAAGTCCCAGCCTTCGTCGCAGTCGATGCCGGGCATGAAGTGGATGATGTATCTGATGCCGTTGATGTTCCTGTTCTGGTTCAACAACTATGCATCGGGTCTGAGTTACTACTACTTTGTGTCGTTGTTGATCACGATCATCCAGACCTATAGCTGCCGCCTGTTTGTGACCGAGGATAAGGTGCGTGCAACTATTGCCGCCAACGCTGCCAAGCCCAAGAAGAAAAGCAAGTGGATGGCTCGCCTTGAGGAGGCCCAGAAGATGCAGCAACAGCAGCAAAAGCAACGCAACGCCGCCTCCAATAAGCGTCGTTGAGCATTCCAGTAATTCACGCTAAGGCGCTAAGCCGCAAAGCGATAAATAATAATGATACTTAGCGTCTTTGCGCCTTAGAGTGGGTTGAGGAAAAAATTGGTACGATTATTGCAACTTTTTGAGGGTACGATACGTCTAACGGACAAACAACAAACAATAAATAACTAAAGACTATGTATATTCATAATTGTCCCGAGTGCGGTAAACAGTATAGCACTCAAGATAGAGTTAATCGTGTGAAGTGCCCTTATTGCGGTGCCGAAACCAATGTTTCCTATGCTGACCAAGGGCAGCAGTTCAGCGGCCAGCCCTTCTCGAGCATTGACAGCGTGTTCTCCAATGGCCCGTCGGGCAAGAGCCGCGGTGTCGCCGCCATTCTTGCTCTGTTCTTTGGCGCCATCGGTTTGCACTATTTCTATATGGGTAAGACTAACGCCGGAATTCTGTTCCTGGTGGCTAGCATCCTATCCTGTGGTGCCCTCGCCGTTGTCACCCAGATTATCTCATTTGTCCAGGGTATCCTGTTCCTAGTCAGCACCCAAGAGGAATTTGAAATGAGGTGGGTAAACTCACCTAGTAGTGTCCCATTCTTCTAACCCCTTGACTGCCTATGGGTAAACGCCAAGTCCCGACAAAACCCGACTACATCAAGTGGCTGCTCCTCCTGGGGGTGGCAGCACTTGTTGTGTTGATGCTGGGCTATGTGGGATGGCGCTATATACTGCCACACTCGGTCAACGTTGACCGTTACCGCTACCCGGTTGCCGGTATCGACGTGTCGAAGCATAACGGTGAGATTGACTTTGACCAGGTGAGAGATGACGACTATCAGTTTGTCATCATCAAGGCCAGTGAGGGCAAGACCTATCAGGATGAAGCCTTTGAACGCAACTACAAGGGGGCTTGCGATGCGGGCCTCAAGGTGGGTGCTTACCACTTCTTCCGCAAGAACCGTTCAGGACAGGAGCAAGCCGCCAATTTCCTCAGTGTCATCAAGGGCAGACATGTGGATTTGCCGTTAGTCATTGACCTGGAGGATGATTGGGGCAATGGTGCCACCGTTAGCCGCGATACCGCCTTAGAACGTGTGCTGGAAATGGTGAGCATACTCAACGATAAAGGCTATCAAGTGATGATTTACACCAACCTTGATGGCTATGGCAAGTATTACAAGGACATGCTGGGCGACCACGACCTGTGGCTGTGCTCATTCACCAGTCCAGACCTGTTACCCGATATGCCTCACTGCATTCAGCAGTTCAGTCATGAGGGAAGAGTTGCCGGAGTGGAAGGCGACGTTGACCTGAATGTGTTTCGCGGCTCCAAAAAGGAGTGGAAACGTTACCTGGATGAAGTGCAAGAACAACAAACCCAATAAATCGTCAAGCAATGAAAAATCGACTCATCAACATTTTCACCCTGATGCTGATCATGCTGCTGGCTGGCGCGATTGACGCTAGCGCGGCAGTTTACACGTGGAGCCGTTATAACCTGACGTTTGAGACCCCCGACGGCGGCTTTGTCACCTATAACAGCAATACCCGCTTTGAGGTCCAGTGGGAAGACATGGTCATGACCGTGCAACTCTATAGCCAGGACAAGGGTGACGAGAAGAAGATGCTCACCGAGAACTTGCAGCGCAAGGCATTGGGCTACAGCATGTATGACCTGCAGAACGGCAAGATCAAGGTCAAGGGCTTCAAGAAAACCTACAGTATCAACGGCACCATGCCCGACGGCTCACGCGCCATCATTGCCGATCTTGTCTCCAAGCACCAGAACCTCATCGTTGAGGTGACTGTGAACTACCTGTTCGGCAACCGCGAGACCGTTGAGGACATGATCAAGAGTTTTGCCGAGAACAAGACCCAGACTCCTAACCACGAGCGCAAGCGGCAAAAGGTGCAGACCAAGCAAAAGGCTAAGCAACAGCAGCAAAAGGACAAAAAGCAGCAGGAAAAGCCTCAACCCGCAAGAAAAGAAAAACTCTATGATGCCTGACGGGGCGTCAAGACCCAATAATGATGTTTAACCTCAAAAATATGACCCAATGATGCGATTTAAACCTAAAACACTCTTCACGCTCGCCATGCTCATGGCGATGAGCGCGACGGCTATCGCCCAAGATGGCGAAAAGCCCGGCATGGAGTCGAGTATGCTCTATGCGCCACTGGTTTATGACAGTTATCAGCTGGATGCTGGCCACAAGTCAATGCCATCTCCCAATACTGGTGAGTTGTACTCGCTGGATGCTGGCGATGCCTGGTTACAGGAGGCCATGGAGACCTCAGCCCGCACCCGCCAACTGCGCCAGCGTGCCATGATTGATAACCCTCAGCTGGTGGCCTATAACGCCAACCGGTTGCCCGAGGCACCGCCCGAGGGGGTCATTGCCAGCGACCCGCGTCAAGGTAAACTCACCATCGCCCCGCCACAGGTGTCGGTGCCCGATGATGTGACCCCTGCCGATGCCCCTGACTTGAAGATTCACAACTGGTTGCACGTGTTTAACGCCTCGCTCCAGTTTACCCAAGCCTACATCAGCCGGAACTGGTATCAGGGCGGTGAGAATAACTTGGCCCTGCTTGGATCCATCAACTGGAATTGCAACCTTAATCAGGATGTGCATCCTAACTGGCTGTTCAACAATGCGTTGTCCTATAAGTTGGGTATTGCCACCACCCATGGCGACAGCATTCGCAACTACCTGATCAACGAGGACCATTTCCTGTTCTCTTCACAGTTGGGTTACAAAGCAGTGAAGAACTGGTACTATAGCGCCATGCTGCAGTTCACGACCCAGTTCCTGAACAACTACAAGACCAACACAAGGACGATGACGGCAGCGTTCCTGTCGCCTGCCGAGTTGAATATCGGTCTTGGTATGACCTATAATTACAAGAAGGCCGATGACCGCATGTTCACGCTGGCCATCGCGCCCCTGTCCTATAACCTTAAGTATTGCCGCAACATCACCGACATCGACCCCACCCGTTTTGGTATTGACGCGGGTCACCACAGCAAGAGCACCTTCGGTAGTAATTTCGAGGCCAAGTTGTTGTGGCGTTTCACGCCTAACGTGATGCTGACTTCCAGGTTATACATGTTCACCAATTATGAGTATGTGCAAGGCGACTGGGAAAACACTCTCGATTTGTCTATCAGCAAGTACCTGACCACGCAGTTCTACACCCACTTGCGTTTTGACCGCTCAGTGGCTCGTGATGATGACTGGAAATTCTGGCAATTCAAGGAAATTCTCAGTTTGGGTGTGATCTACCGTTTTGCCACGGTTAATTAAATCATTGATGTCCAGCCGCTCAGTATTCATATCGCTCCTGCTCCTCGTGTTGCCGCTGCTTGCCGTGGCAGGCAATGGCATACCCAAGAAGTCGGTCGTTATCGACGGGCTGGACGTGGACTCGATGCGCGTGCGCCTGGATGAGACCGACATGCAGCCCCTGGAGGGCATCTGGTACTATCCTAACGAGGAGATGACCGTGGGCATTGAGCGCTACAAGGGTAAGCGCAACATCGGCTACCGCATCATCCTGCTCGAGTCCCCTGACATCAACCTGGTGCCTGGCACCGTGATTGGCTATATCGCGAGCAGCGCTGTTGACAGCAAGTACCAGTTGTGGCTCTACAGCCAGCGCGACCGCGTGACGCTCATCAAGCCGCTGGAGTGTGTCGCGACACTTAACGCCACGGCAACCACGCTGACCTTTGACCCGCCTCACTGGAAGGTCAAGGTGCGCGTCAATGTCGCCCGCTTCCTGCCCACGCTGTTCAATGGGGTGAGCATTATCCCTGAGCGGGTGGGCGAGAGACTGCCTGTGGGTTTCCGCAAAATATATCCTGAGGGTGGCGACGGCAACCCGTTTAACCGCATTCGTTACCTGTGATGAGAACTTGGAATAAACATATTTTAATACTTCCGCTCCTCTTGGCGCTGCTGTGTGTCAGCACATTGGATGCGCGCACACGCACCACGCGCAAGAACTTGCGCAGCCTCGAGGTGCCCATCGCCGTGCTGGAGTCCAGCGACGGCCTCTTGCCCGACAGTCTGGTTGACATTGACCCTAATGCGGTGACCCTCAAGGGCTACAGCAAGCGGGCCAGTGACAGCAAGGAGTCGTTTTTCATCACCAATAACACGGGGCACCGCATGAGCGCTGTGCGCTTGATGTTGCGCTACTCAACCATGCAGGGCGAGCTGCTCACCCAGCGCACGGTTACCGTCCCCGTGAGCCTGAAGCCGGGCGAAACCAAACTAGTTGAGGTCAAGTCATTTGACGTTCAGCGGCTGTTCTACTATTATGCCGGACCTCAGCCCCGCAAGCAGGCGACACCGTTCCAGGTGGCCTATCGCCTCACGGGCTATGACATCCCGGTGGGAAATTGACGAAATCATTAACAATTCAATAACCAATTCAAAACTAAAAAAGATGAAGCACTTTTCAATGAAATTGTTATCGGTAGCTCTGCTGGCACTCGCTGGCTGGGCCACTGCCGACGCGTGTACTAATCTGCTGGTAGGCAAGAATGCCAGCGCCGATGGCTCGACCATCATCACCTATGCCGCCGACAGCCACACCTTGTTTGGCGACCTGCAGTACATTCCTGCAGCCGACCATCCCAAGGGAGCGATGCGTGAGATCATCGACTGGGACAGCGGTAAGCGCATGGGCGCCATTCCCGAGGTGGAGCATACCTATGCCGTAGTGGGCAACATGAACGAGCACCAGGTGACCATTGCCGAGAGCACTTGGGGCGGACGTGAGGAACTGTGGGATCTTGATGGCAAGTCGATTATCGACTACGGCAGCCTTATCTATATCGCCTTGCAGCGTTCCAAGACCGCCCGCGAGGCCATCAAGGTGATGACCGACCTGGTGGCACAGTACGGCTATGCCAGCGAGGGCGAGTCGTTCTCGATTGGCGACCCCAACGAGATCTGGATCATGGATATGATTGGCAAGGGCAAGGATGAACTTGGCGCCGTGTGGGTAGCCATCCGCATCCCCGACGACTGCATCGCCGGCCATGCCAACAATCCGCGCATCTGGAAATTCAACATGAAGGACAAGAAGAACGTCATGTACAGCAAGGACGTCATCTCGTTTGCCAAGAAGAAAGGTCTATACAGCGGCAAGGATGCCGACTTCGCTTTCGCGCCCGTTTACCAGAAGTTTGATGCTGGTGCCCTGCGCGGCTGCGATGCTCGCGTGTGGAGCTACTTCAACCGCTATCACCAGGGCATGGATGCCTATCTGCCCTTTATCTACGGCAAGAAAGGTGCCGAGGTGATGCCGCTCTATGTGAAGCCCGATCGCAAGGTTAGTGTGCGTGACATGCAGAATATGATGCGTGACCACTTTGAGGGAACCCCGTTTGACATGACCGTTGACCCGGGTGCTACCACAGCCTATGGCGTGCCCTATCGCTGGCGTCCCATGGACTTTGAGGTTGATGGCGTGAAGTACAGCCAGGAGCGTGCTATCGCTACCCAGCAGACCGGTTGGGTGTTTGCCGCACAGATGCGCTCATGGCTGCCCGATGAGGTGGGTGGCTGCTTCTGGTTTGGTGTCGATGATGCCAACACGGCCGTGTTTGTGCCCATGTACTGCTGCATTACCCAGGTGCCCGAGAGCTACCGCCAGGGCAAGGCCGACCTTTACACGCTGGATTGGGACTGCGCTTTTTGGGTAAACAACTGGGTGGCCAACCAGGCCTATCACCGTTATTCACAGATGATTGGCGACATCCGCAAGGTTCAGGGTGCGATCGAGGACAACTTTGCCAAGAAGCAGTCGGTCATCGAGGCCGAGGCTACCTCGTTGCTCGCTACCGACCGTGATGCTGCCGTGCGCCTGTTGACCAACTACTCGGTTAACGCTGGCCAGGACGCAACTGCCCGCTACAAGAAGCTGGGTGAGTACCTGTTTGTGAAGTACCTCGACGGTAACATCAAGAAGGAGAAGGACGGTAAGTTTGAGCGCAACGAGTACGGCACGCCGGCTTCACCCACCTTTGCCGGTTACACCCAGGAGTACTATGACATGCTCATCAAGGGCCCCAAGGGCGGTGATCGTCTCAAGGTTGTAGAGCCCGAGGAGGGATTTGGCTTCTAAGTCCTGATACTCGTCCTAATAATCAAAAATCCGCACCGATATCACATCGGTGCGGTATTTTTATCTGTTTACTTACTAATACTGACTTGATGTCATCAACTAATAACTCATTCACTTTTTCATGGTGCAAAATTAGTGACGCACCATCAGGTGTACAATCGCCTGAATTGGTCATTTTTTCTGTGATTCATCATCATTATGGGGGATTTTTGCCATTTTTTTTACCCCAACAGCTATGAAATCACGTTATTAGTATTAATTTTGTTACATATTAACTATTGAAACTGAATTGACGATGAAAAGATTATCCCTCATTATTGCAGTATTGGCCGTTGCGCTGGCATCTCAGGCGCAGTTGTTGTGGAAAGTGAGCGGCAATGGTTTGGGCCGCCCCAGTTACATCTTTGGCACCCATCACATGGCCCCATCAACCATGATTGACCAGATTCCCGGCATCAATGCCGCTATCGATGGTTGTGATATCGTGGTGGGCGAGATCGAGAAGGACAGCCTCATGAGCAAGGAAGCCCAGATGAAGATGGCTAATGCCATGATAGCACCCACCGACAGCACGCTAGACATGTTGTACACTCCCACTGAGTATGCTGTGATTGAGAAGGTCTTTGACAAGTACTTCGGTGCTATGGGCGTCAAGCTGGCTCAGATGAAGACATTGAAGCCTAATGCCATCAGCACCCAGCTGCAGGCGATGCAAGCCGTCAAGTATTTCCCTAACTTTGACGCTAACAACCTCATTGACATTGCCGTTCAGGACCGTGCCAACAAGGCTGGACGTCCGTCGGCTAGCCTCGAGTCGTTGCAGGAGCAGATAGACCTGCTCTTCAATGCCCCCTTGACCGAGCAGGCCAAGAACTTGCTCGAAGCGTGCCGCCAAGACGCGTTTTTCCAGGAGCAGTCATCGGCGCTGGCCGAGGCCTACATGCATCAGGACCTGGACAAACTCATGGCCGTGATGACCGATGCCACCATGGGCGGCGAGAGCGAGGAAGCGATGGAAGCGCTGATTTACAGCCGCAACCGCAACTGGGCCGAGAAACTGGTCAAGATCATGCCCGAGCGCACATGCCTCGTGTGTGTGGGTGCTGGCCACCTGCCTGGACCTCAGGGCCTGCTGCAACTGTTGCGTGACAAGGGCTACACCGTCGAGCCCATGCGGTAAAAATGTAAAACTCGTTGGCAGGATTAAGTGAGCGCTTACTTGGTCCTCGCCAACGGGTCAAATCTGTAGCAATGATATATAGCGGATACATTTTATTAACCTTTAAAAACTTATTGCATAATGAAGAAATTTTTACTTTTTGTGTCACTTTGTGTGACGATGGCTGCTACTGCGTCAGCCGAAATCATTACTGAGCAGCCTGAGGGCGAGGCTGTGACCTATTCCCGCACAGGTCAAGCACTGTTCAGTCTGTCAGAAACCTACATTGGTGAGCAGAACGACTTGGTTAAAGTGGTCTATGATGCCGATGGCGAGACCGTTTATTTCCAGAACATCCTCTATCGCATGGACCAGTATTACGACGAGTTCTGGACCGTGGGCAAGTTGAATGCCGATGGTACAAAAATCACCGTTGACCTGGGTGAGGCCGTGTGCCATGATTCATTTAGCGGGATGGACATCTACCTGGCCTTAGCCGTCTCCACCCCTCTAGACTATGGGTCGGAGATCACTGAGGACGAGAACTCGATGCAGGCTACCTTTACCGTCGACCCCACCACGGGAGTGATTACCATCGACGGCACCCAGGGTGACATGTATCAGGGTACCGGCTATGAGGGCTGGGCTGCTACGGGCTTGGCCTGCTTCTTGTTTGATGGGACGTGGGCAGGATATATGAGTTGGGGCACCACGCTCACCCCGATGGCCGAGGCCACACCTGCTGTGCCTGCCGCCCCCTATGAGCTGACTTGGGAGAACGGCAGCGAGTGGGAGAACGCAAGTTTCCACTTCCATGTCAACCCCTATGACGTGAACGGCAATCGTCTGTATGAGGAGAACTTCAGCTACCGCATCTACATGGATGACGACCAGTTGTTCACCTTCACTAACGAGGAATTTGGCCCGAGCGAGCTCTTTGACAATGGTGACCTCACTGAGATTCCCCTGGATTACAGCGACTATATCCACTTCATCAGCTGGGATGGCACGCGCGTATACTTCAACAAAAACAACCTGGGCGAGGACCGTCTGTTCCAGCACCGCATAGGCGTGCAGACCGTCTATACTGTGGATGGTGTGAGCAATGCGTCTGAAATCGTCTATGTGGGCGTGCTCGCAGTCAATGGCGTTGTCGTTGATAGAGCCGGAACTCCTCTTGAGAATGTGACGGTAGTGATCTCGGCCAAGCCCTCGCAGAGCCCTGCAGGCCAGCGTGAAGCACTGGTGATGCCCTTATACTTGACCACCGACATGGAAGGAGCGTTTGCCACCGAGATCAATGCCAATCTGGACTATACCGTTGAATACATGGTCAACTGGGAGACCTTGCGCACCGATGACCTGACCGTTGGCGAGGATGACGTCGACATGGGCGTGATTGTGCTGCCCATCGGAACGACTGACATCAGTGATCTCAAGGCTGATGCCAAGGGCGATGCTATCATCTACAACCTGGCTGGCCAGCGCATGCACGGCGACCTCAACAGTCTGCCCCATGGATTCTACATCGTGGGCGACAAGAAGGTTATGAAGTAACGGCAGTTTCCTCTGTACGAGTATTTTAAAAAACTCGGCTAAAAGTGGGTCAAAAAGACACTTTTAGCCGGGTTTTTCTGTATCAAGGATTTACTGCCGCCCCAATGGGGCTTTTCCTGGACAGCCTAATGATTCCAAACATGGCTTAGTAGAGACGCAAAATTTTGCGTCTCTAATTTATTGTCAGTGCTTTAGGTATACTGATTTCCCTTGTGAATCAGGTGTGGCGAGTTATTCAGCGCCGCGCATGGTGACTTTGACCTTGGCGATGCGGTGCTTAATGACCTTGACAACGGTGAAGGTGAAACGGCCGTACTTGACGACCTCTTTCTCCTTAAGGAAGTCACCCTTGAGGTCTAGCAGGAAACCGGCGACGGTTTCGGCCTCCTCGGCATGCTCGCCCAGTTCGTCCTCGTCGATGTCGAGCACGCGTGCAAAGTCGCTCAGCAACGTCTTGCCGTCAAAGAGCCACGTGTCCTTGCTGATGCGGTTATAGAACTTCTCCTCGGTGTCATACTCGTCGTCGATGTCGCCCACAATCTCCTCGAGCACGTCCTCGAGCGTGGCGATGCCCTGGGTGCAGCCATACTCATCAACAATGATGGCCATGTGCATCTTTTTCATGCGGAAGTCCTCCAGCAGGTCGTCGAGCATACGCGTCTCGGGCACGAAATAGGCGGGGCGCATGAGCGTCTGCCACTTGAAAGTGTTGTCGCGGTTGCCGATGTAGGGGAGCAAGTCCTTGGCATACAGGATGCCCTTGATGTTGTCGGGCGTTTCGTCATATACCGGCATGCGTGAGTAGCCCGTGTCGATGACCTTGCGGACCACCTCGTCAAAGTCGGCGTCCTGGTCGATATCAACCACATCGACACGCGGGCGCATAATGTCGCTCACCGTCTTGTCGCCAAACGACAGGATACCCTCGAGCAGCTCCTTGTCATCGGGGTTCTTGACCTCGCTCACCTCGAGGGCACGCGTGAGGTCATCGACCGACAGTTCCTCGGTTTGGGTGGGCACGACTTTGTTGACCAGGCTCGTGCTGCGCACCAGCAATGCTGTCAGGGGAGAGAACAGGCTGACGGCGGCCTTGAGCGGCGAGGCGGTCATCGCTGCAAATTTGGTGTTGAAATTGGTGGCATATAGCTTGGGTATCACCTCGCCAAAGAGCAGGATCAGGAAGGTGAGGATGACCGTCTGGACAATGAAGTCAAGCACCGTGCTGTTAAAGTTAAAGATCTGGTTCATCGCGTAGTTGAGCACGATGGCAATCATGATGTTGACCAGGTTGTTGCCCACCAGGATGGTAGCTAGCAGTTTCTCAGGGGTGGCGAGCAGCGTGCGCACGCGGTCGCGGCTGTCAGCGTCCTCGATGGAGTCAATGTCATCGGGCTTGAGTGAGAAATAGGCAATCTCGCTGCCAGAGTTGAATGCCGACAGGAACAATCCCAAAAGGGCGACTATGATGGCGATGATGCTGCCCGATGTGGGCGCGTTGAATGTGACTAGAGGCTGTGAGCCTACTGTGCAAAGTACCGATAAGAGGCACGATAACGGGTCAGGGTCCAAAATACTATCTCGTTTTGTTGAATAATGCGACAAAGGTACATCTTTTTTTCAAATAATCACAGGAGAAAACATAGAAAACCTAAAGAACATGGGTTCAATATGAGGAAAACATTTTTTAACACGAGATTTCTTGGTCATTGGGCGAAACGGCACTAATTTTGCTAGTTAATGGGGAAGTGTACCCTTAATAAATTGAAACAAACAGATTGAAGATGATAAATATGAAACGATTACCCGCATTGCTGCTGGCATGTGTGATGCTTGCAGGGCTGTTGTCCTGTGGCGGTCATGGCAAGTTGGACAAGGCTGTGCGGTCGGTGCTGGTGAGCGGTGACACGACGCGGGCTGCCTATGACTCGTTGTGTTCACTGGTGACTGAGAATCCGGGCAAGTATGGCGACTTCCTCACACCCGAGGGCAAGGTTGACCACAAGAAAATGGCTGAATTCATCGAACAAATCGGGGCAAACCTGCGTCCGCCCATGCATTGGGACACGCGCCCCTTTGGCGGCGTGGAGAACCTGTCGCTGACGGTTTATTTTGAGCGCAGCGGTTCGATGGTGCCCTATGACTCGCGTGGCGATGGCGGCCAGTTGAAGAAGTCGGTCAATGACCTGATTAACCACTTCCCCGCCGGTAGCAAGGTGGATATCAACATCGTGAACGACGGAATCTATCCTTATCAGCACACGGTTGATGAATTCTTGAAAGACCGTGACATCTATGCCAGCACGGCAGGAACTGGCGATGCTAGCTATACTGATTTCCAGTTGATTTTCAATAAGATACTTGAGGCCCAGCGCCCCGGCAACGTGAGTGTGCTGGTGAGCGACCTCATCTATTCACCCAAGGATACCCACGGCGTGAGTCTGGACAAGATCTTCAACGAGGAGAACAGCCTTGCTACGCGCGTGTTTGCCCGCTACAAGGGCAAGAGCGTGGTGGTGCAGCAGTTCTTGGGCGACTATAGCGGCAAGTATTATCCTTATAATAATGTGCCCTTTGAATATCACGGCAAGCGCCCCTACTATCTGGTTATCATCGCCGATAGCGAGGTGATGGACCAGTTGGCCCAAGACAAGCGCTATAGCGGCGTGCTAGATGCCCCAGGTGTGCGCAACAGCTATCGTTTCAACCAGGGGACTACCGAGGTGGAATGCCGCGTGCTGCCCGAGTGGAAGGACAATGCGGGCCGTTTCCGCGTGAAACATGGTGACGGCATCGAGCTCACCAAGTGTGCCGGGGATCGTGAAACCGGCAAGTTGTGTTTCTCGCTGGCGGCCAACTTGGGCACCCTGCTCAAGGACGATGCCCTGTTGACCAACACGGCCAACTATGACGTGCAGAGCGTTGACGGTTACACCCTTGTGGTGACTCCCATCGACCGAAGCATGTTCACGGCCAACAACAAGGAGTATCTCGAGGGGATGACCCACATCCTGACGCTCATCGGCGACCTGAAGAGCCCGCGTGACGAGGTGCGAATCGCGTTGCGCAACGAGTTGCCCGCATGGGTGCGTCAGTCGTCAAGCGAGAGTGACACCAGCGCCGGTGGCTCGTTCCCCACAACGACGCTGGGCCTGGAGCACCTGTTGGGCGGCATGTTTGACGCGATGAAGGGAGGCAGCAGCTTCTTTGACGTGACCATTCACTTGAAGCGATAAAACCATTGGCTAACGATAAAAGACTACTAACGACTGAAATATGAAACATCTAGTTTATTTGATTATCGGGATTGCAGTGACGGTATTGTTTTTCATCCTGAGCTGTACCGACGGTTTTAACATCTATGAGCAGTTGTTTTTCAATCAAGGTTACAACGACAAGATGTATAACCTGGACATGTATCCCGTGATTGCTGCCATCACCATTGCTGTTGCATGGGGTGGGGCAGCCATCTACTATTATGCCATCAACTCGGTGAAGTTTGACCGCTGGTATCACTGGCTGGCCGTGCTGGGTGTGGTAGTGGTGCTGGCACCGGTGATTTGTTACATCTATAACGACTCAGTGTTTGCCAACAATGGCTTGACCTACATCGGCGAGTCCATACAGTTTGAGATGCAAACGGTGCTGTTTGCCGCCTTGCTGTATGTCATCGCATCCTACTCGATGAGGTGGTGGAGCAGCAACTGCCGCCACACGCCGCTGCCGCAGTAACTCACTGACACATAACTAGAAAACTAAAAACAAAGGACTATAAACCAATATGAGACTATTCCTTTTTGCTATAGGAGGTACCGGGTCGAGGGTGCTCAAGTCGCTGCTGATGTTGTCGGCAGCGGGTGTGAGGCCCCTTGATGAGAATGGCAAGCCAGTGAAAGACCTGGAAATCGTGCCCGTCATCATCGACCCCCACAAGGCCAACGAGGACCTGAAGCGCACCGAGGCATTGCTCAACGACTATCGCGAAATCAGGCGCAAATTGTACGGTAACGAACCCAATGCCGACGGTTTCTTTGCCAACCGCATTGTCACCCTGCGCGAGATCATGAGTAACACCAGCGTTACCTTGGGGGACACGTTTATCTTTAACCTGGGAGCCGTGGAGAATGCCAAATTCCGTGAATTCATCGGTTATGACACGATGAACGAGGCCAACCAGGCGTTGACGTCACTGCTGTTTGCCAACTACCAGTTGGAGAACAAGATGAACATCGGTTTTGTGGGCAGCCCCAACATCGGCAGTGTGGCGCTGAACGAGATTAAGGACAGCAATGAGTTCAAGGCGTTCAGCAACATCTTCCGCCAGGGTGACCGCATTTTCTTCATCAGTTCCATCTTTGGCGGCACGGGTGCCTCGGGTTTCCCCATCATGGTTAAGAACATCCGCCAGGCGGCCAACCTTGAGGGCATCGAGAACCGTGACGCATTGAGCCGCGCTCCCATTGGCGGCTTGACCGTGTTGCCCTATTTCACCCTTGAGGGCAATAAGCACGACCAGCGCATCGCCACCAGCGACTTCATCGTCAAGACCCAGAGCGCGCTCTACTACTACAAGAACACGCTCACTGGCGCCAACGATAGCAATGTGAACAGCATCTATTACCTGGGTGACCAGGTGCGCAGCAAGCCCTACCTGTATGACCCAGGTGAGCATGGCCAGCGCAATAATGCCCATTTCATCGAACTTATCGGCGCTTTGGCACCGCTGGATTTCACTGGTGTGCCTGATAGCAAGCTCACCGACCCAGACGGCTATCCGTTGCCCACGACGGCCTATGAATATGCCCTGGCCAAGGACGAGCTGAGCGTCAATTTCCTGACGCTGGGCCGCCGCACGCGCCAGCTCATCTATGAGCCGTTGAGCAAGTTCCACCTGCTGTTCCTGTTCCTGACCACTGGTTTCAAGGACATCATCGGACAAGGCTTCACCGAGGACACGCCCAAAATCAAGAGCGATTTCCTCGCCTCGCAGTTTTACCGCACGCTGGTGGACCACTTCCTCGAGGGATATGCCCAGTGGCTTACCGAGATGAATGACAACATGCGCAGCGTGGCGTTCTTCAAGCCCGGCGAGATCGATATGGCCCATGCCATTGAGGGCGTGAAGGTGCGCAAGGCGATGTTTGGTCACAAGAATGTGGACAACAACGTGTTCAAGGCCGAGATGAACCGCCTGAGTAAGGATAATCCAGCCTATAGCGAGCACACGGTTGAGTTCAAGTTGCTGGACCTGTTCAACAAGGCCGCCCACAAGATATTCACCGAGCGCTACGAGAACATCAACTAGGGACCTACCAAACTGGGGCAATACAAACTGAGACAGAATATGAGCGAAATATTATCATATAGCAACAATACGAGCAAGAACGGTGAGGAGGATTGGGTTGCCCATTCACCCTATACCGACGATGACATCGCGCGCATCAAGGATCCTGATGGCGGCTTGAGCGAGAATCCCCGCACTGCTATTCCCAGCCCGCTGGCGCAGCTCGACCTGGTGAAAAACGCCTTCAAGCAGCTGGCCAACGACCGCCTGCGCGGTGCCCGCATGAATGAGCGCCTGGTGTCCAACGCGCTCGACGTGGCGCAGTTGTTCTTTGATTATGAGAACCACAAGGACTACTTGCGCATCATCCGCTGGAACCGTGAGGAGTGCATCGAGCAGCTGAAGGCCAACCCGCAACACCGCCTCTATGGCGAGACCCTGGATTTGTTCCTGCGCAGCGACAAGGTATATAACTTTGACATGCTCAAGGACTGGTATATCCTCATGTGGGACCGCCAAGTGCTGGGCGGCACGTCGCCTGCCAGTGTCGTTATGGCTGCCCCCGCATTGGGAACCATTGACGCCATCAAGGTGGAGCAGGGCGTGAGCCTGTTTGGCGAGACGCGTCACCTGTGGCAGCGCGATGAGGACTTCGTTTACTACATGTATCTGCTGATGAACGCCTATCCAGTGCTGCGCCTGCAGTGTGGCGAGGTTTATTCCTATATGCAGAAGAATCTGGAGCCCCTGCGCCAGAACCGTCCCGAACTCTATCGCCGCATTGCCACGGTAATTCCCAACCTCGATGCCCTGGACGAGGGTCGTGCCGGAACTGTACTGGAGCAGCTAGAGCACAGTTATGACCCCTTTGGCGGTGGTATTGACGTGAGCGTGCTGGGCGCTAGGTTCTATCACAAGCGCGTACTCGACATTCGCACCGCTGCCAGCGAGAGCGACTTTGTCATCATGCCCACGATGCCGCAGCAACCTCAAAACGCCATGCCACTCGTGCTGGTCAACGGCTTCAACGGCAGTGTGGAGCACTTCCGCTACATCGATAAGGAGTGGGACAGCGCTACCCAGGTGTTTGCCGGTAATGTTCCCCTGAATGACCGCAAACTGCCCGACACCTCTATACAATATCCGTTTGTCACTACCGACGATTTCCTGACCGACACACTTGTCAGGCTCGACAGCGGTTGCGTGATCGACACCGACCATTTCTTTGACGGCAACCTCAAGCCGCGCACACCGCAGCCCACCTGTGGCTACCTGTTGCCCTTGAAACCGTTGCTGTTCACTTATTTTGACACCGACTACCTGCGCGGCACCGTTGCTGGACGCCATGTGATTGATATCGAGGAGTTTGCCGACGGCAGCGTCATGGTGACCCTGCGCATCAAGGTCAAGAAAGGCGAGAACCGCTACATCGAGTTGTCGCGCAAGTACTTCCCCATCAATGACCACACGTGGACCTTTGACGAGAAGCGCGGCACCGGACGCGTGGTGGGAGCCACGTTGTCAACTTCCATCTTCCCGTTTGTCAAGACCGATGTCAATGACGATTATACCGTCGAATTGTTCACAATGATAGAAAGCGGCGGAGCCACGTTGCGGTTTTACAAGAACGGCATTAAGACCGAGGGTCTGAACGTGCGCGACGCTATCCGCTCCCACTCGGGTTACAGCACCACTTATTATGATGTTGACGGCTCGTTTGACTACATCGAGGTGAGCGTGCAGAATTACCTTGGACGCTCAGGAGGCGTGATTATCCCGCAGTGGAAACCCTATGCCCCGAGTGCCAAGGAACTCATCTTTGCCGTGGACTTCGGTACCACCAACACCCATGTCGAGTGGGCCGAGCGTGGTCAGCCTTCACGTCCGTTCACCTTTGAGTATGGTTCCAACCAGGTGCTTGTTGCATCACTGCACAAGCCCCATTCACTGGAATATGCCGAGCAGGTGCAACGCGTTGAGTTTGTGCCGCGTGAGATCGACAACGTGTATGGTTTCCCGCTGCGTTCCACCCTGGCGCGCAACGAGAACAGCGGCGTGGGCAGCAACCTGTTCAGCGACGTGAATATCCCGTTCCTGTATGAGCGGCGCTATTTCCATGGCTATGAGGTGACAACCAACCTCAAGTGGAAAGGTGACACCGAGTTGGCCAAGGCGTTCCTGCGTGAGCTCACCCTGCTCATCAAGGCCAAGGCGTTGCTCGAGAATGCCGATTTGCGCCGAACCGAGATTGTTTACTTCTATCCCGTGAGCATGGGCGGCGCTGACCGCGACACGCTCGAGCGCACGTGGACCGAGTTGTTCAATACCTACATCGGTGCCAGCAGCGACCGTTTGCGCTCCTACCCCGAGAGCCTTGCGCCCGCCTATTATTACAGCGGTGCCGAGGTGGCAGGCAGCAGTTATGTCTCCATCGACATCGGTGGCGGCACCTGTGACACAGTGATTTACCAGCCCACGAGCGACCGCATGAGCAGTGAGCCAGTGGCCATCTCCTCGTTCCGCTTTGCGGGCAATGCCATCTTTGGCGACGGTTTTACCGACAAGGATGCCGACAACAACCCGTTGTTGCAGCACTACACGCGCTACTTCAAGCAGCTCATCGAGAATGACAAGGGTAACAATATCGCTTACCTGAGCAGCATCTTGAGCGACATCATGGCCCAGAAGCGCAGCGAGGACATCAACGCCTTCTTGTTCTCGATCGAGAATGTCGAGGAGCTGAGGACGCTGCGTGAAATTGACCGCAACCTGTACAGCTACAATGCCCTGTTGCGCAACGACAGCCAGCGCCGCCTCATCTTCATGTACTTCTATGCCGCCATCATCTACTACATCGCTCAGGCGATGAAGCAGCGCGGCTATGAGATGCCCAAGCAGATCTATTTCTCGGGTACGGGCAGCAAGATCCTGAACATCTTAGGGTCGTTGAGCCGCATTAACATGCTCACACAGACGATTGTGGAGCGTGTTTATGGTAAGCAATACACCGAGTTGTTTGAGATCAAGATTGAGGACAAGTGTCCCAAGCAGATCACGTGCCGAGGCGGCATCAAGCTGGAAAACAAGCGCTTGGAAGGCCAGGCTGATGTTGCCCGCTATAACGCTACGAGCGTGAAACGGATGCGCTACTGCTGCTCGATGCTTGGCGATGATGAACTCACGATGGCTCAAGTCGAGTCGATCGAGGTGCGTGAGCGCCTGGTCGAGAAGGTCAAGGAGTTTAACAACTTCTTTGTCGAGTTGTGTGACGCGACCATAAAGGATGAGTTCGGCATCGAGAACAACGTGTTGAGGCTGTTTGAAAGCGTGTTGAGCGACAACCTCGCCAACTATCTCACGGCAGGCATCAACACGTTCCTCAAGGGACGTTATAATGCCACCGATGTGGTTGAAGATGTGCCGTTCTTCTATCCCGTCATCGGCGTGATTCGCCACAATCTGCTCAAGAACATGCGCAACGATGTCATTAGCAAGTTTAATCAATAAAATTAATATCCTCCCTAACAATTCAAGAGTTATGAAACGCTTTACTTTATTCATGGCAGTCATTGTCTGTCTAGTCAGTTCGGCCATGGCACAGAATGCCGACCAACCCCTCTCGCCCGCACTATGGAAGCAGGGTGTAGCCACCTGTGCCCATTTCACGGCCCATGCCCGCGGTTTTGGCAAGAAAATCGAGGAAATCAAGGCGAAGTATCCCCAGGGTTATACCCTTGACAACCTCAACGACGTCTATAGCAATCAGGGCCGCCGTTGGGAGAAAATCTACGACGAGTTCAAAGAAGAGGAAGGCAAGAACGGTAGCATCAGCGACCTTCAGGAACTTGTAACTCCTCAAATCTGGAAACTTGTTGAACCTGAGTTCCAGGCATTTATCACTGAGCATCCCGAGCTGGCTAATGCTGTGCCCGAGACCACCGATGCCGATGGCGAGAATGTCGAGAATGCCGATGATGCCTCCAGTACCGGTGTGGCTCCCGCGCCCGCCGATGAACGCCATCGTGCCCTTCGCAAAAGCCAGAATGGCGCATTTTCTTGTCCAGCCAACCTGCCCCTGTGGCTGGGTATCCTGGGCTCCCTGCTCGGCCTGTGTGCCTTGCTGACGGCCTTGAGCAACCGTGGCAAGGTCAAGGAGATGGAGCGCAAGTTTGCCCGCGAGATTGAACGCACCAATGCAAACCTGCAAGAGTTCTCGACCGATGCTGCCGACCAGATGAAGGCCCTGTCGATTAGATTGACAGGCAAAGCCGTCCGCAACCACAAGGAAGCCGTTGTGGCAGAGCCTGCCGAGGCACCTGAACAGGAAGTTGACGAAGTGGCTGCACTCGATGAGGAAGAACCCGTTGAGGCTCCCACTGAGCCCATGACGCTCTTCATGGGTAGGCCCGATGAGAATGACGATTTCACCCGCGTGAGCGACGAGTTGGAGCAGGGTAACTCCATCTATGTGCTCGACACCAAGGACGGCCTGCATGGCACCTTCGAGGTGATTGACAAGCCCGAGGTACATCGTTTTGCCCTGATGATGCCCGCCGACAACCTGATTCGTGCCTGCTCGGGTAATGCCATCCAGATTCCTAGTGGCAACCGCATTGTCACCGACCGTGCCGGTGAGGCCGAGTTCATCAACGGCAAGTGGCACGTGGTGGTTAAAGCCATCATCCACTACGAGGGATAAAATTCAGTTGACAGTTGGCAGTTAACAGTGAAAAGTGACCTATTAACTCTTCACTGTTAACTGTCGACTATTCACTATTAACTTTTACTTGACTTATGCGCTGGACGTGCCCGAAATGCGGTAAAAAGCTGGATATCAGCAATGAGCAACTCATCGCCAACGATGGGGTGATCGTTTGTCCGCAGTGCTTGCTGCAGGCTCGCCAACCCATTCCCAAGAAACGGTCCACCTCCACTACTGCTAGCGAGGAGCCGTCAACGACTCCGCCGCCGCGCAAGTCTGGCTCTACCACCAGCACCCCTCCTCCTCACTATACCCGCATGAAACAAGCATCCACTTCCTATCGCTATACTGGCCCTGGCGGTAGTAGCAGCGGCACGCCTGCCACTAAGAAAAAGCCTGCCAAAAAGAAATCCAAGAAGAAAAAGCAGGCCGGCATGAGTGCTTGGGGCTGCTTTGTCAAGAGTGTGGTGTTCACGCTCATCCTGTTTGCGGCCTATGTGTTCTTTGGCCTCCTGTTGGAATCGATACAATGACCTGATTATTATGGCACGTCACAATCAACTGGGCAAGGCTGGAGAGCAGGCGGCTTGCGATTTCCTGATCGCTAAGGGCTACACCGTGCGCGAGACCAATTGGCGTGTCGGCAAGTTGGAGATTGACATTGTGGCTCAGGAACCTCAAGCCAACCGCTTGCACATCGTTGAGGTGAAGACGCGCAGCGAGGACGAGCACTATGACCCCATGCAATCGATCACCAAAACAAAAATCCGCAATCTGGTGAATGCCGCCAACGGTTACATCACCTTCTACCAGTTGAAAATGACGGTGCAATATGATGTGATGATTCTCATTGGCAAGTCGCCCGATTTCAGCATCCAGTTTATCCCTAATGCCTTCCAGCCGCCGTTGCGGTTTTGCCGCTAGGATTTAATCGCCCCACACGCAACACAATTTAAAGATATTTAATGCGGGGATGTCGTGCAAAAAGATTAATTTTGCAGGGCAATTGCCGCCCGATGCCTTTGGGGGTCTCGCTGGGGCAAGGATTAACGATAGCAATGACTGATTTTTTAGCGACATATCATTTGCAGGGCCTGGTATTGGGCCTGTGCTCCTTCTTGATTATCGGCATCTGCCATCCCATCGTCATCAAGGGTGAGTACCGCTGGGGACAACGCATGAAATGGTTCTTCCTGGTGGTTGGCATCGTGCTGTGTGCAGGTTCCCTGCTGGTGGAAAACGTGCTTGCCGCCTCGCTGTTGGGCGTGGGCGCATTCTCGTGTTTTTGGGGCATTAAGGAGGTGGGCGAGCAGCAGGAGCGCGTGCGCAAGGGCTGGTTCCCGCGCAACCCCAAGCGCACCTATCCCTGGGATAATCAAGCGTCTGATTCTGGAGAGAAAACCAAGGAATGAGGGTCACATCATCCATACTGTTCACCGCAACGCTGTTACTGGGTAATGTGTTGTGCTGTGGCGCCCACAACGTGGAGGGCCGCATCACCTGTGACGGATATGGACTGGCGGGTGTTGCCGTGAGCGATGGCTATGAAATCGTCCTGACCGATGCCGACGACGTAATCAGCATTGCTGATGTGAATAGTGTTATTGACTTAATCTTAAAACAATAGATCATGCGTATAGATATACTCACCGTGATGCCCGAGGCGCTGGAGTCCCCACTGCACTGCTCCATCCTGCAACGAGCCCAGGACAAGGGGTTGGTGGAGATTCACGTGCATAACCTCAGGGACTGGAGCCTGCGCAAGCACCGCAAGGTCGATGACTACCCCTTTGGCGGCGAGGCGGGCATGGTGATGCAGATTGAGCCCGTGTGGCGCTGCATGGAGGAACTGAAGAGCCAGCGCGACTATGACGAGATTATTTTCACCTCGCCCGATGGCGAGCAGTTAGACCAACCCATGGCCAACGCCTTATCACTCAAGGAGAACCTGATGATTCTGTGCGGCCACTATAAGGGCGTGGACTACCGCATCAGGGAGCACCTTATCACGCGGGAAATCACCATCGGCGACTATGTGCTCACTGGCGGCGAGTTGCCGGCTGCTGTCATTGCCGATGCCGTGGTGCGCCTGATTCCCGGCGCCATTGGTGACGAGCAGAGCGCCTTGACCGACTCGTTCCAGGACGGCTTGATCGAGGCCCCCGTCTATACCCGCCCCGAGGTGTTCAACGGCTGGCACGTGCCTGAAATCCTGCTCAGCGGCCACCAGGCCAAGATTGCCGATTGGAAGATGCAGATGTCGTTGGAACGTACCCGCCGCCTGCGCCCCAACCTGTTAAAAGACAAGAATATAGACAACAATAATAAAAAGCAATAAGAATATGTCAATCTTTAATTTCAAACGTCCCACCTGGATACCACGGTGGCTCAATATCCCGCTGATCATCTTTATAGCATTTGTCGTTGTGTTGTTGTTCTTTGGGGACAACAACTACATGCGCATCAACTCTTATCGTTCGCAAATCAACGAGTTAAAGAGCCAGATCAAGAACAATCAGGACTCGGCGGCCATGTATGAGGCTAAGGTGAATGAGCTGAATACCGACAACGAGTCGCTTGAGCGCCTCGTGCGCGAGAAATATGGCATGAAGCGCATCAACGAGGAGGTCTTTATCACCAATATCCCTTGAACTGGCAATGATGACCCAAGAAAATAGGACTAAAATGTCCAATGTGCTGGTGCTCATTGGGATGCTTGTTTTGGTGGTGATGGCAGTCATGCCTTTGCTCGACCTGAATGAGATGTGGATGCACTGGGCATTTGCTGCGGGCGCGTTTATTGTGCTGGTGGGGCGCTTCATCGGTATTTATGATGGCCCGTCGTTGCGCATCAAGCGGTTGCACCACATCCTCATCTTCAGTGCTATCCTGTACTGTGTTAGCGCGTGGATGATATTCTTCTCGCCGGGCACTAACAACTGGCTTGGCTTCTTGTTGGCGGGCGTGGTTGTGCAGCTTTACGCCTCCTGGATGATTGACCGCGAGAGCAATAAATCCGAAAAATAGCCTCAACCTGACGGATTATTTTTTGTAATTACCAATAATTGAGTAATTTTGCGCTTTTGATGAAAGGCAATCTCACGATAGATAACGGCAACACCTCGGTCAAGGTGGCGTTTTTCATCGGCACGGAGCTCGTGGCGACCAACCGCTTCATGCGGCGTGACGTGAGGTTACTGGACCGTTTCATCAGCACCTACAAGCCCGACAGCGCCATCATGTGTAGCACGGCCTCGAGCGAGGCCAGCCAGCGTGTTGAAGAACTCATCAATCAGCGGTGCAGCCGTGTGATGAACCTGACCCACGCGACGCCGATGCCCATCAGCCTGGGCTATCGCACCCCGCAGACGTTGGGGCGCGACCGCATAGCGACCGCTGTGGGCGCCTGGAGCATTGCACAGGGGGGCGACGTGCTGGTCATTGATGCCGGCACGGCTATCACCTATGACCTAGTGACTGCCGATGGCTGTTTTGTGGGTGGCAACATCGCGCCCGGGCTGGGCCTGCGCTTCAAGTCGTTGCACGAGCACACGGGGCGGCTGCCCCTTGTGGATGCCGATGGCGACACGCCCGTCATGGGCTATGATACCCAGACGGCCATCCGCAGTGGGGTATTGCTGGGGTTGCTGGGCGAGATCAGATCGTGCATCGCGACGCTCAAGATGTCACATCCCGGCCTGACGGTCTTTCTCACGGGCGGTGACGGCAAGTTGCTGCACAGCCGTCTGGGCGAGGAGGGCGTCATTTATCAAGAACATTTGGCGGCTGAAGGACTCAACCGCATCTACTTATACAATGAAAAGAATGAAAATCGTTAAAACAATAACACTGTTACTGCTTGCTGTCGCAATGGGTTGCGGCATGGGGCAAGCACAGATCGTGACCACCCCCTATTCTAAGATGGGCTATGGCTTGATTAACGACAATGTCTCCAGCATCCAGCGCTCGATGGGTGGTGTGGGCTATGCCATGAAGGGTGGACGCATCATCAACGTGATGAATCCCGCTTCCTATGCTAACGTGGATTCACTCACCTTCCTGTGGGATGTGGGTGTTGACGTCTCCAACCTGTGGAGCAAGGAGAATGGCCACAATGGTTACAACTTTGGCGGCGGACTGGACTACTTGACCGGTCATTTCAGGATTACTAAGGGATTGGGTGCCTCGTTTGGCTTGCTGCCTTATTCCCAGGTTGGTTACTCCTATGGTGGCGACATTGAAAACGGCAGTGAGTCGCGCAGCGGTAGCGGTGGTTTCAACCAGCTCTACTTTGGCGCTGGATATGAGCCGTTCAAGCACTTGTCGTTAGGCTTCAATTTCGCTTACCTGTTCGGCACGACGAACAACTCGACGGTGATTGCGACGAACTCGACCAGCTATTTTGGCCGCACCATGCAGATCCGTGACTGGAACGTTCAAGTGGGTGCTCAATACAGTCTGCCCCTGATGAAAGGTCGTGACCTGCTCACCCTGGGTGCCACTTACCAGCCCAAGAAGTCTTATCATGGCCACACTTGGGGAACGCGTTATGACAGTCAGGACAGCAAACTCGATACCATCGGCTACACGACGATGAAGGGCAACTACGAGCAACCCACAACCATTGGCGTGGGTTTGAGCTATCAGTTTAACCACAAGCTGCTGGTTGAGGCCGACTATACTTACCAGAATTGGAGTGATGCCAAGTACACCCCCATCGGGGGATTTGAGTCCCAGACAATGCAGTTTGACGACAGGTGGAAGGTGGCTGCAGGTGTGCAGTACACGCCCAACCATCGCCGCAGCTATGTGGGCTCCATGCAGTTCAGGGCCGGTGCGTTCTATAACCACGATTACCTGAATTACAACGGCAATAACGTGCGTGACTATGGCCTCAGCGTCGGTATCGGTCTTCCCGCTCCCGCCATTGGCGACGAGACGACCGTTAACCTGGGCGTGGAGTGGCGTCATCGTGAAACCAGCCCCACCCATCTCATCACCGAGAATTACCTTAACATCACACTCGGAATCAACTTCAACGAGATGTGGTTCTGGAAGAACCGCATACGCTAACCTGCTGTGAGATGCCTGTTGCACATAGCGCTTGTGATTGTTGTGGTGACCCTGCTTGCTGGCTGTAAGGACAGTGCAACCACCATGGTAGATCATCCCACCGATCCCGAGGCAGTGCCCACCATGTCCACAACCGATGTGGAGACGGTCATCAGCGACTCGGGCCACACCCGCTACCGCATCGCCACCAAGCTGTGGAACATGTATGAGGAGGCTAAGGTGCCGCACTGGACCTTCCCTAAGGGTGTGACTTGTGAGGAACTGGACAACAACTACAAACCCGTTTCCACCATCAAGTGTGACTCGGCCTACTTTGACAAGGACAAGGCCCTGTGGACCCTCACGGGCAATGTGCGCATCACTAACGTGAACAATGATGTTGTGCTCACCGATGAACTCATGTGGAATCAGCACGAGCACCGGTTGTACAGCGATGCGTTTATCCACATCGAGAAACAGGGCCGCATCATCGAGGGCTATGGATATGAGTCCAACGAAAAACTGACCACCTACCAGTTGCGTCAGGTCGAGGCGATTTTCCCGATTGACGAGAGCCGCATGCCACATCCCGGCAGCGGTAACAAGCCGCGCCCGATGCAATAATGAAACCTAATAGAAACCATCAATAGCGACAGCATTTTGGATCCAGTTTATACAACACCGCTCGTCATTGCGCTTATCGCGCTGTTGTGCTCGGCATTTTTCTCGGGCATGGAGATCGCCTTTGTCAGTTCCAACAAGGTGCGGGCCGAGATTGAGATGGCGCGAGGCGGTATCGTCAACCGCATTCTCAACATCTATTACCGCAACCGCGAGATGTTTATCTCCACGCTGCTCATCGGCAACAATATCGCCAATATCGTCTACTCGATGGCGATGGCCAAGTTGCTCACGATACCGCTCGAGCAGTGGATACACAACGAGGCCGTGCTGTTGCTGGTCCAGACCCTTATCGCCACATTGATCATCCTCATCTTTGGCGAGTTTGTGCCCAAAACGATATTCCGCATCAACCCCAATGCCTCGTTGCGCACGGCATCGGTGCCCCTGTTCATGGTCTATTGCCTGCTCTATCCCATCTCGCGCTTCACCGAGTGGATGTCGGCAGCGCTGATGAAACTGTTTGGCATCAAGATCGACTCCACGCGCATGAGGCTGCTCACGGTCGATGAGCTGGACGCCTATCTGCAGGAGAACATCGACAAGCGTGAGGATGAGAACAAGACCGTCGAGCGCGAGGTGAAAATCTTTGAGAATGCGCTTGACTTCAGTGACACGAGGCTGCGCGACTGCATGGTGCCGCGCAACGAGATTGTCGCCGTCAACGTCGAGGACACCGAGCGTGCTGACCTCGTCAAGCTGTTCACCCGCTCGGGCCTGTCCAAGATTGTGGTTTATAAAGAGAACATCGACGATGTCATCGGGTTCATCCAGGTGAGTGAGCTTTTTGTCACCGATGTGGACTGGAAGACGCGCCTCAAGCCCGTCGTCTTTGCTCCCGAGACGTTGTTGGCCCGCAAGATGATGCAGCAGCTCATGGACGAGAAGCGCTCCCTGGCCATCGTCATCGATGAGTTTGGCGGCACCAGCGGCATGGTCACACTCGAGGACCTCGTGGAAGAGATCTTTGGCGAGATTGAGGACGAGCACGACCGCAACCGCCTCACGGCACGCCAGCTGAGCGAGACTAGCTATGAATTCTCGGGGCGCATGGAGATTGAGGAAATCAATGAGCGGTTCCACCTCGACATCCCCGAGAGCGATGACTACCAGACCCTCGCTGGCTACCTGCTGGCCGAGAACGAGGCCATCCCCAATGTGGGCGAAGTGTTTGACTTGCCGCCCTACCGATTCACTATCGAGCGTAAGACGGCAGCGCGCATTGAGCTCGTTCGTGTGGACATCATTGGCGATGAAGATGAGAAAAAATAAGCGACTTTAGCTAAAAATGACCTCTTTTTAGTAAAAAATTGTCGAAATATTTGCAGGATTGAAAACATTTGCATTATCTTTGCACCGCATTTCGCGAGATTTGTAACATGGTGTGTTAGTTCAGTTGGTTAGAATACCTGCCTGTCACGCAGGGGGTCGCGTGTTCGAGTCACGTACACACCGCCAAAAGAGGAATCCTTAATCAGGGTTCCTTTTTTGTTGTCTATAGGCTCTAGTACACCCGTGAGTTCAGAGAATGCATCACTTTTCGGAGTGCCCATTTTGAGACTGGAAAAAGGAGGGTGAACCTCGTCAATGGGATTCATCCTCCTTTTAAGTTCAGTTGGTTTGATAAGATGGCTCACAATACCTTGGTGGCAGTGAAGGTGATTTCGCCATTACTAGGATTGAAAGTGACCACAAAACTGTAAACACCGGTTTCGCTAATATAGTACCACCAGTTCTCGGCGGGCCATGATACCTCGGTAGAATGGTCTTGGAAAACCTTGAAATAGATATCGGTGCCCTCAGTGAGGTATTTACTATCCAAGGTCAAGGTGTAGATACCGTCCTCGCCCTCCTGACTTCGTCAATGATTCACCCAAACTGTTTTATCGGTTCTGTTAGATATTGAACCGCTGTTCAATATCGGGAAAAAGTGAAATGCAACCTAGGATGACGCATTGACGAAGTCAGGAAATTACTGAAAATATAACAAAATGATTGTGGGTGAAGCCCCAAAAATAGTATTTGGACGCTAATAAAACTGAGGGGAAAAATGACGATAATAACATGTGGAAAACCGAGGAGGGTATGACCTCGGTCGGCAGTCGCGCGGGTGGGACTAGAGTTTGCGCTCGATGACGTAGTCAAAGATTTCCATGAATTCCTTGACCGTGTCGTTAGGAGCATGGGGGGCGAGAATCTGCCCAGCCTCGTCGCGCAGCCGTTTCATGGTCTGGTAAGCATAGTCGATACCTCCTGCTTCCTTGGCAAAGTTGATGAGGCGGTCGATGTCCTCGCTCGACAGGTTCTCCTTCTTGACGAGTTGCAGCATCTCATCGTGCTCGGGCAGATCGGTGCGCCCCAGCGCATAGATGAGCGGCAACGTAATCTTGCCCTCGCGCAGGTCGTTGCCCGTGGGCTTGCCGATGATGGGGTTGTGAAAGTAGTCGAAGGTGTCATCCTTGATTTGGAAACACAGGCCAAGCAGGCGCGCAAAATGCTTCATCTCGTCGATGGCCTCGGGGGCGGCGTCGTTGGCATATCCGCCCACGGCGGCACAGCACTCAAACAACGATGCCGTCTTGTCGCGGATGATGTCCATGTAGATGGCCTCGTCGATATTGCGGTTGCGGGCGATGTCAACCTGGTCAATCTCGCCAAGCGACAGGTCGCGACCCATGTCGGCCAGGGCCGAGAGGATGCGTGGATCGCCCGTGGCAACGCCGCAGCGCAAGGCTCCCGTGACAAAGAAGTCGCCCACGAGCACGGCCACGTGGTTGCTCCACACGCTGTTGATGGTGGGCAGTCCGCGTCGCTCGGTGGCCTCGTCGATGATGTCGTCGTGGATGAGCGATGCGTTGTGCAGCATCTCGAGGGCGGCAGCACCCTGGAGGGCCTTATCGTTGATGCCCCCAAAGAATTTGGCGCTGAGCAGGGCGACGATGGGCCTCAGCATCTTGCCTTTACTCTTGAGATAATTGGTTACGATGCTGTTAGTCAACTCGCTATCGCTCCTCAGCGTCTGGGTGATGATTGTGCTGAGGGCGTCAAGTTCGTGACTTAACTGTTTTTGTATATGTTCCAGCGTTACTGCCATGGGCTGCAAAGTTAGCAATAATTCTTGTGCGAGTACCTATTTTTAAGAATATTTTTGCATGGTCAGGGTGCTGGAAGGGGTAACAGATATCGATAGGACGGCCTTGTGCTGGCCTCTTCCATCATGGTTTAAAAAGCAAAAAAATAGTTAAATGACATTGTACCAGTAAAAAAATGTGTACATTTGCAGGTTAAATCAAATATAGTAAATCAAAACAACAAGAGATACAATATGCGAAAATGGTTTTTCATGCTGCTTATGGCGGCTCTCACGACACTGAGTTCACAAGCTTTGATCGTGAATAACACTGCGGGTCAACTAGCCCAGAAAGTGAATAACAACTTGAATATCACCACGCTAGTGGTTAACGGCACGATGGATGCCCGTGATTTCTTGTTTATCACCAATTCACTCAATGAGCTTACCTCAATTGACTTGAGCCAGGCGACAATCGTTCCGGTAAACAGTGGCTCAGCGCTCTATGGCACTGTTACCACCTATGCCGGCAACGAGATTCCCCGCACCGCGTTTTTTGGCAAGAAGCTGACCACGGTGAAATTGCCGGTCAACCTTGAGTCAATCAATTATGCCGCTTTTGCGGGCTGCAATCAGCTCACGAGCATCACGCTGCCCTCGACACTGGTTTATATTGGTGACTATGCCTTCTCGGGCTGCGGCTTGACCAGCATTGAGCTGCCGCAATCGGTTGAGGTGATGGGCAAGGGCGTCTTCTCGCGCTGCGAGTCAATGACAAGTGCTGTCATCAACTCCAAGTTCATCGGTGACTTTGCTTTCTTGGGTGATTACCGCTTGAACAATGTATCGGTTGGCGCCAATGTGGGCTACATCCTCAGGGGTGTGTTCAATGGCTGCACTGCCTTGACGACGCTGAACTTTAATCCCGCTTGCAGGATCAGCCGCATCGACGAGGAGGCCTTCATTAACTCGGGCCTTGCCAGCATCGATGTTGCCTCGTTGGGGGTTGCTACCATTGGCGACTGGGCCATGGCTCAAACCCAACTGACGAGCATCCAGCTGCCCGACGGCATGACCACCCTGGGCGAGGGTGCCTTCTCACACAATCCGTCGCTTTCGAGTGTTGTATTTCCCGGTGCGCCCCAGGATGGCACCACACGCCGTGGCGCTCCTGGCCGTCATCGCACGATTAACCACATCAATGACTTCACCTTTGCTGGTGATGGTGAGCTGCACTTGGGCAACATGCTCAGGAATGGTGTGACCCACATCGGCAACTACGCGTTCTATAACGATAGCCAGGAAATCGACACGATGAGGCTGCCCTCGACCGTCGTTTATCTGGGCGACCGCGCTATGGCTGGTATGATCGGCATGAAGGTGCTCAAGACCGACGCGAGCGAGGTGCCTGCACTGGGCCAGGAGGTTTGGGCTGGTGTGGATCAGCCGTCAGTGCCTCTCATCGCTCCTGATGCCGAGAGCACTAACCGCTACCGTGATGCTGACCAATGGATGAACTTCTTCTTCCAGGATGATGAATTCATCTTGGGTGATGTGAATAATGATGGTTTCGTGACGATTTCGGACGTGACCACGCTTATCGACTACCTGCTGAGCGGTGGCGATATCAACGAGAAGGCTGCTGACCTGACCCAGGATGGCTCCATCTCGATTTCCGACGTGACTGCACTTATCGATATGCTGCTGTCGGGCAACGCCAAGAAGTCGATGCAACGCCTGCATGCGCTTGCCGGCGAGCTTTGCCTCACCACCAGCGATGTGCTGAGCATGGAAGCTATCAACCTCACTGCTGGCAGCACCTGCACTGTTGATGTTGCCCTTAACAACGATGAGCATGAGTACACCGCCATGCAGTGCGAGGTCGTGCTGCCCCAGGGTGTGAAGCTCGTTAACGCCGAGGGCGTCAACCGTGGTGAAAGTCACGGCTATTACACTCTCCAGCACGAGATTGAGGAGAACATCTACACAATCATTGGCGCCTCGATGGAGCTTAAGTCCTATGAGGGCACCGAGGGCAATATCGTTCGCTTGACGCTTGCCGCCGACGATGACTTTGATGCACAGGATGCCTCAATGACGCTGGCCAACGTGCTGCTGGTAACTCCCAACCACATGACTTATCTGGCCGCCGATGCAATGGCCATGATGAACAACAATTCGGGCGTTGAGCAAGTGACAATCGACAAGCAGATTGCCGGTGTGCGCTACATCAACGTGGCTGGTCAGGAGAGCGAGACCCCGTTCGACGGTGTCAACATCGTTGTGACCACCTACACCGATGGTACTACCACAACCGTGAAGGTCATGAAGTAAAAAATGGTTTTATACCATTCAGGATTAATCCTGAGGTGAATTGAAGCAAGCAGCGCCGTTGCTCCCTGGAGTGACGGCGCTGTCTTATCAGGAGGGTGGATGACTCCTGCCATGGGCGGCCTTGCGCGTTTGTGGAGCGGGCAGCGGATTTTTTGTTAAATTTGTGCATTGTTTCTTTAAAATGCACTATATTTGCATGTTTAACACGACTAATCATGATGATAAGATGAACAAGAATATCATTTTCGCGATACTGATGCAGCTGGCCATGCACGTTCAAGCGCTTGAGGTGTCTAATACTGCTGGTGGCTTGTCGAGCAAGGTTACCAATATGGATATCACAACCTTGAAGGTAACGGGCTCGATGAATGCTGAGGATTTTTATTTCATCTCAGATAACCTCCACAAGCTGCAAACGGTGGATCTGGAGAGCGTGAGCATCGAGGCCTGCCGCACGGCCGAGGGGCATTATTGGCGCTGGGATTTTGCAGCCGATGTATTGCCAGTGGGCAGTTTTGCCGACCTGCCAGTGACCAGCGTGACATTGCCGGCTGGCTTGAAGGCCATCGGAGAAGCGTCTTTTGCCGGCTGTTCACATCTAGCCTCGATCACGCTGCCTGCAACGGTCGACAGTATTGCTGACTTTGCCTTTGCTGGCTGCACGTCATTGACGGCCATTCAGTTGCCTGCAAGCGTGCAGGTAGTGGGCTATGGCGCCTTCATGCGTTGCACGTCGCTGGCTAGTCTCAAGGTGGATTCTTCTAGCCGCTTGCGCAAACTGGATGCTACCGCATTGATGGATTGCCCTGCCTTGAAGACTATCAAGTTGGGCTCATCGATTCAGTCGATAGGCGAGCGCGCCCTGGCAGGAACCAACATCAGTAGCCTGGACTTGTCGACGAGCAGGCATCTGACTGAGGTTGGTGACTGGGTCATGGTGTTGACGCCAGTTACCTCGGCTAAGATGCCAAATAGCCTGACCAGCCTGGGTGACGGCGCATTCTTGTATGCCAGCAGCCTTGCCGAGGTGAATTTGGGCGGTAAGTTGGCCAAACTCAATGATTACCTGTTGGCAGGTACCGCAATCAACGGCAATCTGGATCTCAAGGGTGTGAAATCCTTTGGCGACTATGCGTTGTACAACGTGTCAACGCTGTCGGTGGTGGAACTGCCCGAGACGATGACATGGTTAGGAACCCGTTCCATGGCGGGCATGACTGGCCTGGAAAAACTGACTAGCGGCGCCGGCCGTGTGCCCGAGCTGGGCGAGGAAGTTTGGGCTGGCGTGGACCAGAGTTCGATACCCTTGACGGTTCCCAGTGGCTCGGTTGATAGATATAAAGCCGCCGAACAGTGGAAGGAGTTCATGATCGAGAGTGGCTGGTTGCGTGGTGACGTGAATGGCGATGGTGAGGTAAATATTGCCGATATCAACGCTCTCGTGAGCATCATCCTTGGCCATGTTTATGATGACGCATTCATGCGTCGAGCCGATGTGAACGATGATGGCGAGATCAATATCTCGGATATCAATGCGGTGCTCTCGATTATCATGGGTGGATCCTTTAAAGCGACATTGATGCCTGATACCGGCGACAGGATGCATCTTGATGATGTGTACATTCAACCCGGTGAGGAGCGCACTCTGGCCGTCAAACTCGAAAATGCAAGTGGTTACAGCTCAATGCAGTGTGACATTGTTCTGCCGCAGGGATTGACTCTGGTGGCCAGCCATGGGGCACAGGGGTATGTCAACGAGACTTGTGCTCTCGATGCCACGACGTCACGCACCGTGATGTACTCGCTCAGTCGCACCGCCCTTGATGACAGCAACGATGGCGTGTTCTCAATCACCGTTCGTGCCGATGCCGCCTTGCCCAGCGAGGCTGAGATCGTGTTGACTGGCATCTTGTTGAGCGATGCCGACAACGCTGGCTGGCATGTGGCCGATTGCCGCGCGAGTGTGACTAACAGCACCGGCGTTGAGGACTTGAGGGCTAGCGCTGACCGCGTGTGGATTGAGGATCATGCACTGTGCATCGATACCCGCCAGGACGGCACCGCCCAGCTTGTCGCTATCAACGGCACCTCCCGCGACTTGACGCTTGCGGCAGGCGAGAACCGCTATAGTCTGGAGCCTGGCTTCTATGTGGTGGTGCTCAATGGCAAGTCTTATAAAATCGCAATCAGATAAAGAAACTCATTAATATAATAGAATGGGTAAGAACAAGCTCAAGAAATTTGCCGACATGGAGCGCATGCAGTGTGTGTTCCAGTTCCCCTTTGCGGTGGTGACCCAGGAGGGCGGTTGCCCCATGCGTGGCAAGTGGAATGAGACTTATTTCAAGAACGGCAACCCCATCGTGCTCGAGTTGGGCTGCGGTAAGGGGGAATATGCCGTGGGACTGGCACAACGCTTCCCAGGTAAGAACTACATCGGCGTGGACATCAAGGGTGCCCGCATGTGGACAGGTGCCAAGATGGCTACCGAGCTGGGTTTGCCTAACGTGGCTTTCCTGCGCACTAACATCGAACTCATCGACCGCATGTTTGCCCCCGATGAGGTGTCCGAAATCTGGATCACTTTCCCTGACCCGCAGATGAAGAAGGTGAACAAGCGGCTGACCTCGACGCGCTTCCTGGACAATTACCGCCATATCCTGAGTGACGGCGGCATTGTTCACTTGAAGACCGACAGCCCCTTCCTGTACACTTATACCCACGCGCTGGTGCAGGAGAACCGCCTGCCAGTTGAGGCCGATACCGATGACCTGTATGCCAGTGGCCTTGCCGATGATATCCTGGATATCAAGACCCATTACGAGATGCAATGGCTGGAACGTGGCCTGACCATCAAGTATATCAAATTCGCTCTGCCTCATGGCGTGGAGTTGATTGAACCCGATATTGAGATTGAGCCCGACACCTACCGTAGCTATAACCGTGGCTATATCCAGATGCCGCAGCTCATGCCCGACCCAAATAACCTTTAACCTTTAATCTGTAAACTAAACATGACAATTTATCCGAACTTAATCATTGATGCCCTGCGCACGGTACGCTATCCTGGAACTGGAAAAGATATCGTGGATATGGGTATGCTGAATGACGACATACGCATCGACGGCAACCGCGTGAGCTTCTCGCTCACTTTTGAGAAACCCACCGACCCCTTCATCAAGAGTGTGGTCAAGGCCGCCGAGGCCGCTATCCTCGCCCATGTGGGCGCTGATGTTGACATCAAGGGCAATATCGGTGTGAAAACCGCTCAGGACAATCCGGTGCGCAAGATTGATAAACCATTGCCCGGGGTAAAGAATATCATCGCAGTGAGCTCGGGCAAGGGCGGTGTGGGCAAATCGACCATCGCCTGCAACCTGGCCGTGGCGCTTGCCCTGCAGGGCTACCAGGTGGGCTTGCTGGATGCCGACATTTTCGGTCCCTCGATGCCCAAGATGTTTGGCGCCGAGGACGAGCAGCTCTACATGCACGAGGTGGACGGCAAGAACCTCATTATCCCCCTGGAGAAATATGGCGTGAAGATGCTTTCGCTGGGTTTCCTCGTCGATAAGGAAAAGGCGGTGCTGTGGCGCGGAGCCATGGCCAGCAATGCCCTGCGCCAGCTCATCAACGAGGCCGATTGGGGCGAACTGGACTATTTCATCATTGACTTGCCCCCTGGCACCAGCGACATCCACCTGACCCTCGTTCAAACGTTGGCCATCACGGGTGCCATTGTTGTCACCACGCCGCAGCAGGTGGCGCTGGCCGACGCGCGCAAGGGCATCAGCATGTTCATGGGCGAGCATGTGGGTGTGCCCGTGCTGGGCATTGTCGAGAACATGTCGTGGTTCACACCGGCAACCCATCCCGATGAGCAGTACTTTATCTTCGGGCGTGACGGTGGCAAGGATCTCGCCGAGAAGCTGGGTGTGGAACTGTTGGGCCAGATACCCCTTGTGGCCAGCATCTGCAAGGGCAGCGACGACGGCCAGCCTGTCGTGCGCATGAACGACATTTCGGGTATGGCGTTCAAGAAACTCGCCACGCGTGTGGTTGATGCCATTGACCGCCGCAATTCCAGCCTGCCCCCGACTGAGGTGGTTCAAACTCATTAAGCATATATTTTCTTTAGTATAACTCAAAAATCTACCGATTATGAAAAAAGTGATTGCAATGTTGGCTGTAGCGGCGATGCTGCTCACCAGCTGCGGTTCAGTACCCATTACGGGCCGCAAACAGTTGAATCTTGTGAGCGACCAAGAGGTGTTGCAGGCTAGTCTGCAGCAGTATGCTAGTTTCATGCAGACCGCGCCCATCTCGACCAACAAGACCCAGAGCGCACAGGTTACTCGTGTGGGCCAGCGCATCGCGGCAGCTACCGAGGCCTATCTCAGGTATGCCGGTCTGGAGAGTGAACTTCAGAATTTTGCTTGGGAGTTCAATCTTGTCAGGAGTGATGAGGTGAACGCTTGGTGTATGCCTGGAGGAAAAATCGTGGTTTATGAAGGCATCTTGAACCTGGCTAGCAGCGACGACGAGTTGGCTGTGGTCATTGGACATGAGGTGGCTCACGCTGTGGCTAAACACAGTAATGAACGCATGAGTCAGCAGGTGCTCGCCGAGTATGGAGCTAATGCCATCGGCATCCTCACCAGTGGCAAGAGCGCTGCAACCCAGCAGATTGCCCAGCAGGTGTATGGCCTTGGCGCCCAGTATGGTGTGATGCAGCCCTTCTCGCGCAAGCACGAGAGTGAGGCCGACAAGATGGGCCTGGTGCTGATGACCATTGCCGGTTATAATCCTGATGTGGCTGTCACCTTCTGGCAGAAGATGGCAGCAACCACGACCCAGGAGCCGCCCGAGTTCATGAGCTCGCACCCGAGCCATGCAACTCGCATCAATGACATCATCAAGTGGTTACCCGAGGTGAAGAAACAGTACGGGTCCAATTAAACCGAACGAGGAACTTATTATCTAAGGTGGGCTCTTTGACTGGGGCCCACTTTGTATCAAATTAGTGCATCTTTGTGAACATGAAACGTCTTTTGGTCATCATCGCCTTGTCGATGGCATTGCTGCCGCTGGATGGCGCGGCACGCACCATCGCCGACTTCTTTGCCAGTGAGCCTGGCAACGTCTTCCCGCTGTTGACGCGCACCAACCGCTTAGACCTTGTGGATTATTACAACAGCGGCCAAACCGTCGCCGTGCCCAATAATTTGGGTGGCACCAGCCAGCTAGAGGCACTCGACAGCGCCTATCTCAAGCTGCAGACCAGTGGAAGCAAGGTGGTGGAGATGCGCATGTTGACCACTGGCTCGCGCGACACAGTCATGGTTGTTATCGAGACCGTGCTCACCCCTGTCCCTGACAGCAAGCTGACGCTGTGGAACAGCAAGTGGCAGATGTTGCGCACCGACAGGCACTTCAAGATGCCTGGCATCGATGACTTTATTGTGAAAAAGATGCCCCGCGAGTTGCGCGCCGACTTGCAGGATGCGATGATTTTCCCGCTCATCCAGTTGACCTTTAAGGGCGATCGTCGCTTACAGGTCGAGGCGACTCACGGCCTCGAGCAGTTTCTTGCTCCCAGTGAATTTAAGCGTTTTGCTCCTTATCTCAAGCCATCAATCACTTACCGCATGAGCGGCACCAAAATCAAGCCTGTCAAGTGAACGGTCAGTCCCTTTTCCCCGAGCAGCCCCAGGGCATGACCCTGAGTGCCTTGAATGCCCGCATCGAGAGCGCTGTCAATCGGCAGAAAGACCTGCAGAACCAGTGGGTCGTTGCCGAGGCTGTGGATATGCGTCTGGTCAAAGGGCACTGCTATATGGAACTGATTGAAAAGGACTCGTCGGGGAATACAGTTGCCAAAATCGGCGGGGTCATTTGGGCCAGTAATTACGGTAGCCTCTATTATAAATTTAAGGATGCTACAGGACAGCCCTTTGGCAATGGCATGAAACTCCTGCTAAAGGTGACAGCCAATTACCATAAGTTGTTTGGCTTCAAACTGGTGATCAACGACATCAACCCGGAGTTTACCTTGGGCGATTTGGCCCGCCAGCGACGCGAAATCATCAATCGGCTGACTGCCGAGGGCATTATCGACATGAACAAGCAGTTGCCGTGGACCGACGTGCCGCAACGCATCGCGATCATCTCGGCTGCAGGTGCTGCTGGTTATGGCGATTTCATGAACCAGCTTCACCACAATGCCTATGGCTTGAAGTTTTACACATGCCTGTTCAGCGCTTCGATGCAGGGTGCCCTGACGGTGCCCACCGTGCTGGCCGCCCTCGACCGCATCAACGAAAGTATTGACCTGTTTGACTGCGTGGTCATCATCCGTGGCGGCGGTGCGACATCCGAACTTAATTCTTTCGACAACTATGACCTGGCTTCGGCGGTAGCCCAGTTCCCAATACCCGTGATCGTAGGCATCGGTCATGAGCGTGATGTCACGGTGTTGGATTTTGTTGCCGCCATGCGCGTCAAGACACCCACTGCCGCTGCCGAGTGGCTGATTCAGCGTGACACTGAGGCGCTGGCCCATCTCAACGAGTTGCAGGAGGCGATTGCCACGACCGTGCGCGAGACGATTGGTCATGCCAGGGAGCAACTGGCCTATTACGGGAGCATGATTCCCGCTACTGCCCGCAACATCTTGGACACCAACAGGGTGAAACTCGATAGCTGTGCACGGGCCTTGCCCGTTGCCGCCGTCAACCTCATCACAGCCCAGCGGTCACGCTTGGAACGAGCCGTCGAGCGCACCGGTGATGCTGTGGCTAGTGCCTTGCTGCGCGAAAAACAACGCTTGCAGTCGCTTGATGACAAAGCCACGCTCTTGTCACCGGTCAACACCCTGCGTCGCGGCTATTCCCTGGTGATGAAGGATGGCAAATGTGTGACCGCTGCCGCCCAGTTGCAGCCAGGTGACCCTGTTACCGTGCAGTTTGCCGCTGGGAAGGCTGCCGCGACCATCAACGACGTAAACAATCAACAATAAGGACAATAATAATCATGGAAGAGAATACTCAAATGACCTACACCCAGGCTGTGACAGAGTTGGAACAGCTTGTTCAAAAGATGCAGGACCCGCAGTGCAGCATCGATCATCTGACCGATTACACCAAGCGCTGCAAGCAACTGCTCGACATCTGCCGCAAGAAACTCACCGAGGCCGACACCCAGTTGCAGCAGATCCTCGCCGACATGCAGGACAAGAACTGAAGCCATTAATCAACGCTTTGCCAGGTTTTTAGAGGCAGGCGACAGCATCTGGCATGGGATTTGCTGTAATGATGTGCAGAATTGACCATTACAGTTAACACGACGATGTCAAACAACAAAGATTTCAACCTCGACGATTACGCCAAGTACTTCAACGACAGCTCGCTGTGGAAGAAGTTGAAGAAGGTAGCCCGGAAAGCGGGCCGCAAGGCCGTCTATTATGTCCTTGTGCTCTACTATGTGGCACGTGACCCGTCTGTGCCTTCAAGCCTGAAGTACAAGATATTGGGAGCACTGGGCTATTTCATCCTTCCGCTCGACTTCATTCCCGATGTCATTTTGGGATTGGGATTCACCGACGACTTGGCTGCTCTGGCATGGGCGTTGTTCAAGATCAAGAAATACATCACGCCCGAGATTGAGCGCAAGGCTCGCGAGCGCCTGCGCGAGTGGTTTGGCCCCGAGGAAGGCGAGGAGATGGACCTCACCATTCCAAACTTCGATTCCACCGACCCCCGCATCATCGATGTTGAGGCCGAGGAATACTGATTGACAATACATCAACAAAAAACAAGGGTGGATACCTGTTTGGCATCCACCCTCATTTTTGTTGGGTTGTTTCTTTAGTTCTGTTCCTCCTTGGGAGTGTCCTGGATCACGTTGATGTAGGTGTGACCAGCGCGGTGCTGGAATTCTACAGTGCCATCAACCAGGGCATAGAGGGTGTGGTCCTTGCCCATGCCTACGTTCTTGCCCGGACGGTGCTGAGTACCGCGCTGACGGCGGATGATGTTACCGGCCTTGGCAAACTGACCACCAAAAATCTTCACGCCGAGGCGTTTGCTTTCGCTCTCGCGGCCGTTCTTTAACTGACCACCAAAAATCTTCACGCCGAGGCGTTTGCTTTCGCTCTCGCGGCCGTTCTTTGAACTGCCGACACCTTTTTTATGTGCCATAATCTAGAGTTTTGATTTTTAAATGGTTAATTAAGCAATGACATCCTTAATCTCAAGTTGTGTGAACTGCTGGCGATGACCGTTCAAGCGGCGATAGCCTTTGCGACGTTTTTTCTTGAAAACGATGATGTGTTCACCTTTCACGAGGGGAGCCTTTACCTCGCAAACAACCTTTGCGCCTTTGACGGTAGGCGCGCCAACCTTAACGGCACCGTCGGCATCCACGAGCAGGACGCGGTCGAACTCTACAGAGTCGCCTTCCTTGCGCTCCTCGCCGAGGTAGTGGACATACAACTTCTTGCCGGCTTCGGCACGGAACTGTTGTCCCTGAATCTCTACAATTGCGTACATTTGTTTAATCTTGTAGTTTAAATAACTGTCCCTGAGGCGGTCACATATTGATCTGCGGCACTTTGCTGAGCCTCGCGGGCACTAATGCGGGTGCAAAGGTAATGCTTTTTCCCGAACCCGCAAGCACCTTGACCTATATTTTTTTAATTGCCCCCTGATAATAAAATGTCAATCAAGGCGGTGGCGTCAGCAATGGTGATGTGGCCATCACCATTCACATCAGCGTTATCTACGTTTAATGATCCTGATTCGGCACCCAGCAGGTAATCGATAAGCGCTGTCACGTCGCGGATGCTGATAGTGCCGTCACCATTCATGTCACCTGAAGGTCCAGTCATCTCAACTATACTGCCAAAATACTGACTCCATTTAGTATCAGCTTGATAAGCTTCTATAGAACCCGTGGGGACATATAATGTACGGCATTCGTAGTTATTTGGATAACGAGAAAAAACATAAGAACTCATTGTGATGAGTGATGGGTCAGATATATGGCAATAGACATCGTTAAGTTGATTGCAAGCACGGAAAGCATCATAACCGATATTATTAACAGAATTAGGGATTTCAATATCAGAGATAGCGGTGCCACTGAATGCATTGCTTCCTATTGATGTCACTGAATTACTGAAATTCACATTAGTAAGATTTGATAGGTTGGATGCTAAACAATTAGGAATAAGTATTACTCTATCCCCAAATATGATAGTTTCTACCCCAGAAGAGGTAAAAGGCCCCCCATCAATCGAATAATTACGGCTACAATTCTCCGCATTAAAATAGACTGTTTTTAAACTAGTGCAACCATAAAAAGCTAGGTTGCCAATATCTGTAACAGAATTTGGAATAGTAATACTACTGGCTAATGATAAGCAATTATAAAAAGTACCATGTCCTATTATTGTGACCGAATTGGGAATGTCAATACTGCTGAGTGAGGAACAATTATAGAATGCGCAATTATCGATTGTAGTAACTTGGTCACCTAGGACGACATTTTGAAGACTAGTGCAACCCATAAATGTGCTATCATTGATGATAAGAACTGGGTCTGGGATAGTGATTGATGTCAGATTACTGCAATTGTAGAAAGCTCGGCCACCTATAGATGATACAGAATTTGGTATCGTGATGTTATTCAAGTTATAACAGTAACTGAATGCGTATTCACCAATTGTGTTAACAGAATTGCCGATGTTGAGGTTTATCAGTCTGTTGCATCCAGAGAATGCGTTGTTGCCGATCTCAGTTACATTGTTGCCGATCTCGACACTCGTAAGCCTAGAGCAATACTCAAACGCAAAATTACCGATTGAAATAACAGAGTTGGGAATGATGATGCTCGTCAATCCTTTGCAATGACTGAATGCATTATTACCTATTGTTTTGATAGAATTGGGAATGTTAATGCTAGAAAGAGAGTCACAGAAAGCGAAAGTTCTGTCGCTGATTTGTGTAACCGAGTTGGGAATTTCAATAGAGGTAATCTTTGAATAGCTTAAATTAGGAAGCAGTTCAACTTGATTACCAATTGTAACAAACTCAATTTGAGACGTTGGCATGCCACCATTAGATGGGCAATTTTTGGCATTCCAGATTATTACATTTAGAGCGGAACAGTCAGAAAAAGCCTGGGTCCTGATAGATGTAACAGATTCTCCAATTATAATGTAAGTGGCATTGGAGCAATATCTAAAGGCCATTTCACCGATTGTTGTGACCGAGTTGGGGATTTCGATACTTGTGAGTGCTGAACAACCATAAAATGCATGGTTGCCGATAGAAATGACAGAATTGGGTATGTCAATGTTAGTTATTTCTGAACACCAGGAAAATGCAGATTCACCGATGCTTGTGACAGTGTTTGGGATAAATGTATTATTGCATGCTGTAATCAAGGTGTTACTTGATGTTTCAATTATGGCATTGCAATCGTTACGAGAATCATAGTTTGGATTATCGCTTGATACTGTGATTCTGTTGAGGGAAGGACAATGATAAAATGCGTTGGTACCAATGCTCATCACTGATTTTCCTATAGTTACACTGGTAATCGCAGTACAGTTATTGAATGCAGATTCACCGATATTTGTTACAGAGTTTGGAATGGCAATGCTTGTCAACCCAGAACAGCCAGAGAATGCAGATTCATCAATGTTGGTTACAGAATTTGGGATAGTGATATTAGTAAGCGCAGAGCAACCGAGGAATGCATATTTTCCAATACTTGTGACAGAATTGCCTAAAGAGGCATAGGTAAGAGCTTTGCAAGAACTGAATGTATATTCGCCGATTGAAGTGACAGAGTTAGGTATGTACATACTGCTAAGAGAGGAGCAGTTGTAGAATGCTCGTTGACCAATGTTTATGACGGTATTGGGTATGGTCACACTTGACAAATTGGTACAATTCTCGAAGGCATAATCCGCAATACCTAATGTCCCGGATTGTAAAGTGATTCTTGTCCCGCTGGGCATGGTGCCCTTGTATGTATAGGCTACAAGGCCTGCATATACAAGCCCATCAGGTTTGTTATCAAGCCATGCGGTGCCTCTAAACGCACTCGGACCGATTGATGTAACTGAATTGGGGATATTAATTGTGGAAAGAGCAGAACACTCATAGAATACACTGCCATCAATTCTCGTGACAGAGTTGGGTATTGTTACACTGGTGAGCCCTGTGCAGCCACGAAATGCCCATGCTCCAATGTAAGTGATAGAGCTTGGGATAGTTACTGCAGTGAGTGCGGTACAGAATTCAAATGCATCCCACCCAATTGATGTGACAGAATAGGTTGTTCCGTTATAAGTGACGGTTTGGGGAATAGTAACATGCCCAGCATATTCATTAGTATATTGGTTATATGATGTTCCTTTATAGGTTACTTCAACATCATCACCGTTAATTTTGTAATAGATGCCACCGACCTCAAAATCGTGGGCCAAGGCTGTTGCAGGAAGCAGGAACGCTAGCAGCAGTAGTGCAGTTTGGATAATTTTTTTCATGTCGTTTTGGTTTTATTATTATAATGTTGAAGAGAGTCAATTTAAATCACTTGTTGAGCTCGTGCTCTAGTTCTTCGATTGTCGGGAGCGATGACTTCCATTTGTCTGCAATTTCGTTCTTTATCATAGTTTCCCATGATGCCACTCCAATGGGTTTATTGATGCCTTCCAAGGAGTACCTGACAATGGTCTCGTCTTTACTCTTGACGAGAAGCAAGCCAATGGTCTTGCCATCTGTCTCATGCCGTAAGGTGTGGTCGATAACGGACTGGTAAAAGGCTAATTGTCCCATCATTGCAGGATCAAATGGAATAGCTTTTAATTCTATCACGACAAAACACCTGAGTTTCAAATGATAGAATAGCATATCGATATAATAGTCATGGCCAGCCATCTCTAGATGCACTTGTCGTCCCACAAATGAGAATCCTTGTCCCAGCTCCAGCAAGAATTGAGTAATGTGGTTAGTGAGTCTGTCCTCTATTTCTTTCTCTCTGCTATCAGCATCTGCTCCTGTAAAGTCAAGCAGATAAGGGTCTTTAAACATCTGTTGGACCATGTCCGTCTGTACATCAGGAAGGGTCATGTCGAAATTTGAGGGCGCTTTCCCAATGCGCTCCAATGAGTAGCTTTCCAATTGCAATTCCAATGTGGATTTACTCCATCCATGCTGAATTGCCGCCATGGCGTATACTAGGCGTCTGTTGGGCTCTTTTACTTTTTCCATCAGGCAGATATTGTGTCGCCATGGTAATTGTGCAACGCACCGTTGCACAATTGAAATGTCTGGCCAAGATTCTGCAAACTGTCGCATGTACTTTAGGTTTCGAGGGGAAAAACCGTTCATCTCAGGAAAAGTTTTTTTCAAGTCAGCTGAAAGTCGGTTCACAACCTTGCTGCCCCATCCCTCTGCACTTTGACGCTGCAGGATTTCACGGCCAATCTGATAATACATCATCGACATTTGAACATTTGCCGACCACATAACTTGCCGCCGCCCTGTGGTAACCAGTTGTTTGATGCTATTCAGCAAATCGCGGTACCACATCGGCATTTCGGCTGACGAAGGGGTAATGGGAAAAGGTGACCCTAAAGCTACCTTTTTCCCTTCCAACCGTTCTTGATTCTGCTCTTCCTTATTCATAAACACAACCTGTTTGGAATCTTGATAGTTATTTGTCGGCAAAAATAATGAAAAATGAAGCTAAAAGCAACCATTATCCAAGGTTTTCGTCTCAAGAGATAGAATGTATTGAAAATCTAAATCACCTTCTCTAGAAGGGGTAGGTGATGTCCCAGAGGAAGAGGGCGTGGCCGGGCATGGAGGTGCCGGCGGCGCAGCGGTCCTTGCGCTCGATGACATCACAGAATTGCTCCACGGTCATCTTGTGGCGGCCCACCTCGACGAGGGTGCCGACGATGGCGCGCACCATGTTGCGCAGGAAGCGGTCGGCGGTGATGGTAAACACCCATTGATCATCCTCATGAGTCCATGCAGCGTGAGTGACGCGGCAGTTGTTGGTCTTGACGTCGGTGTGCAGCTTAGAGAATGAGGTGAAGTCGGTGTAATCCAGCAGACGGGCTGCCGCCTGATTCATCAGCTCAAAGTCAAGATCTGGCGGACATTTCCAGCTCAACGGGTAGCGGAAGGGGTCTTTTCTCGTGACAGCAAAGTACTTGTAGGTGCGGCTGGTGGCATCAAAGCGGGCATGAGCGTCATCGTGGACAGGCGCGATGCTGTAGATGGCGATGTCGGGCGGCAGGATGGCGTTGAGGCTGTGGACGAAGCGGTTGAGGTCGGCGATGGGCCGCTCGGTGTCAAAGTGGGCAACCATCAGGCGGGCGTTGACGCCTGCATCGGTGCGGCCAGCGCCAGTGATGGGCGTTGGTGCTTGAAGCAGGGTCGCGAGCGCCTCCTCGATGACTTGCTGCACCGAGGTGTCGTGGGGCTGCACCTGCCACCCGTGGTAGGCCGCTCCCTTGTAACCAAGCCTGATAAAAAAACGCATTGCCTGTCGTGTTGACCTCACGCTAAGACGCAAAGGCGCTAAGTTTTATATTAAATAATTCTTAGCGACTTAGCGTGAGGTTGTTGGGAATTATTTCTCCAAATAGGTGTAGCCGTAAAGGCCGCTGCGGAAGTTGCGGACGAACTCGTTGCCCTCGTCGCCCGTGATCTTGCCCGAGCGGATGGACTCGCTCACCCAGGTCTCGACGTTGCGCACGAGCTGCTTGGGGTTGAACTCCACATAGTCGAGCACCTCGGCAACAGTCTCGCCGTCAATCACCTGGTCAATCTCGTAATGGTCCTTGAAAACGTTGATGTGCACCGCATTGGTGTCGCCAAACAGGTTGTGCATGTCGCCCAGGATCTCTTGATAGGCTCCCACGAGGAAGATTCCCAAGTAGTAGTGCTGGCCTGGTTTGAGTTTGTGGACGGGCAGCGAATGGGCGATGCCCTGGGCCGAGATGAAGTTGTTGAGCTTGCCGTCGCTGTCACAGGTCATGTCCTGCATGGTGGCAAAGCGCGTGGGGCGCTCATTCAGGCGGTCGATGGGCATCACGGGGAACACCTGGTCGATGGCCCATGCGTCGGGCAGTGACTGGAAGAGCGAGAAGTTGCAGAAGTATTTGTCGGGCAGCATGCGGCTCACCGAGCGCAACTCGTCGGGTGCGTGTTTCATGTTGCGGACAAGGCCATCCACGTCGCGGGCGATTGACCAGAACAGTTTCTCGACCATCGCGCGGGTGCGCAGGTCGATGAGTCCCAGCGAGAAGCGGTCCAGTGCCTCGTCACGAATCTGCAGCGCGTCGTGCCAGTCCTCAAGCAGGCGGGCCTGGTTGATCTTGTCCCAGATCTCATACATGTCGCGCACCAGTTCGTTGTCATCCTCGCTCACCGTGTCAACCTTCTCGTCCCACTCGGGCAGGGAGGTCGTCTCGAGCACATCAACGACGAGTACCGAGTGGTGGGCGGTCAACGAGCGGCCGCTCTCGGTGATGATGTTGGGGTGCTTGAGCCCGTTCTTATTGCTCGCGTCAACAAGGGTATAGACCGCGTCGTTGACATACTCCTGGATGCTGTAGTTCATCGAGTGGCTGCTGCCGCTGGAGCGCGTGCCGTCATAGTCCACGCCCAGGCCACCGCCAATGTCGACATACTCCACCTCAAAGCCCAGCTTGGCCAACTGTACATAGAACTGCGAGGCCTCGCGTAGGGCGTTCTTGATGCGGCGTATCTTGGTGATCTGACTGCCGATGTGGAAGTGGATGAGCTTGAGACAGTCCTCCAGTTTGTGCTCGTGCAAGTAGTCGATGGCGCTGAACAACTCGCTGGTGTTCAAGCCAAACTTGCTGCTGTCGCCGCCGCTTTCTTCCCACTTGCCGCTGCCGCTGCTCGACAGCTTGATGCGGAACCCGATGTTGGGGCGGATGTGCAGCCGTTGTGCCACCTGGTCGATCAGGTCGAGCTCGCTGAGTTTTTCGACAACGACAAAGATGCGGCGACCCATCTTCTGTGCCAGCAGGGCCAGCTCGATGTAGCCCTCGTCCTTGTAACCGTTGCAGATGATGACGGGGTTGGCGTTCAGGTCGGTCATGTTGCTGGCCAGCACAGCGTGCAACTCGGGCTTGCTGCCGGCTTCAAGGCCGATGTTGAACTTCTTGCCATGGCCGATGATTTCCTCCACCACCTGCCTCATCTGGTTCACCTTGATGGGGTAGACGATGAAATTGGCCCCCTGGTACTCATATTCCTTGGCCGCCTTCTTGAAGCAGCTGGAAATCTTGTCGATTCGGTTATCCAGGATGTCGGGGAAACGCAGCAGCACGGGAGCCGTCACCTTGCGGGAATGCAGCTCGTCCATCACGTCGGCCAAGTCCACCGAGACACAACTGCTCTTGGGTGTGACCGTAGCGTGGCCGTTCTCGTTGATGGAGAAGTACTTGAGGCCCCAGCCTCCGATGTTGTAGAGTTCGGCGCTATCCTCGATGCGCCATTTGTTGATTGCTGACACGGCGATAGGTTTGTTTTAGTCGTTAATATTTATTGTGAGCGCAAAGATAGCTATATTTATTGGTAAAGCCAACAATGAGCCCAGGAAAATAACAAGCAGGGGACTCTGCTTGAGAATCCCCTGCTATAGGGTAGGGTCTATCGATTAAGCTTATTCGGCAGGCCAGGTGCCGCTCAACAGGAAGTCGATGAGGGAGGTTACGTCGGCGATGTTGACACCGTCCACAAGGTTGCAGTCGGCGTTAACCAGGTTAACGTTCTCGGCGTTACCACTCAGCAGGTAGTCGATCAGGGAGGTTACGTCCGAGATGTTCACAGCATGGTCATCGTTCACGTCACCACGCAGGCCTTGAGGATTGAGATCCTCGACATAGAGCTTCATCTCGTTGAGGTCAACGGTCAGCTTGTACTCACCACCGGGGATGCGGATTGCATGATAAACATCCCAGGTCAGTGAAATGAACTCCTCTTCGCCAGTGTACCAGTAGTCGGTACCCTCGTCGGCAATGGCACCGAAGCGGAAGGGCTCAATGTAAGCCCAGCCACCATCGTCATTGTTCTCGGCGAGTTCGGTGGTGAAGCCGAAATAGTTCAGTTCAGCGGGGAAGGTGATGGTAGCGGTGTAAACATCATTCTCGGCATCATATTCAAACAAGGTGCCGCTGGTGCAATCCCAAGGCTGGTCGTCGCCACCCATCATGTAAACATTAGGAGCATCGTCCTCCTTGGTCAGCTGATAAACCGAAATCTGGCCACCGGGAACATATTGATATACGGTCACAACATTCCCGTTAACTTCGGCATTGAGCCAGTTGCACTGGATGCCGTTGGGGTTAGCGCTTACCGATGAGGGAACCTCAACGATAGGAGCCTCAGCACTCGCCTCAGCGATAGCAAAACCGTCCTGATAGTTAGGCACGGTAGGATACAAGAAGAGTTCTTTGCCATCGAAAATGAAGGGGAATACACCATTGCAAGCGCCCTTGTTGGGCAGCACGAGACCTGTGCGGGTGAAATTGTCGCCATCTGCTACCAGCTTGCCGGGAGCACCACTGCGATAAGCGAACAACAAGGCGGGATTGCCGTTCAGGTCGTTGTAGTAGTTGATGACGGTCGATGTGTTGGTTGCCAAACCAGCGCATTGAGCAAGATAGCAATTGTCACCATCAACTTCTCCATCAGCAACGTTGAAGATGGCTACACCGTCGGTGTAAATATCGTTGTTTGTCCATCCGGTGAGATACAGCGTGCCATCATTAAAGAAGTTACCCTTGGCAAAGCCGATGAAGTCGCAGCGGCCAATCAGGCCGCACTCCTCGGGCACGACATACTCCATGACTTCGCCTGTCGCGGGGTTGATGACCTTGATGGTTGCCTCGACCCAGCTGCCAGGGAAGGCAGCGTTGCTCACGAGGATGTTTCCGGCCTCATCGCGGGATATGCCGCAGTTGGCACCGCCCTCAAACGTCACACCCGTCAGACCGTTTTGGTCAACCTCATACACTAATTGATCAGCCTTGTTGTGGATGTAGAACTTGCCGTTCATGCCAAAGCCCTGCCTTACGTCATTGGTTGTTGTGAAGATGGAGGGAGCATTGAGCGTCCACACTTTCTCGATTGTGTAGCCAGCGCTTGCGCCTAGTGCTACTGCTGCCATGGCAGCTAACAGTAATAATTTCTTCATAATGCAAATAAATTTAAAAAGGTAAAAAATATACAGATATTAATACTAGGTCAAACTAAGTTATAAATGTTTTACATTCAGTTACTTTTGCTGCCTGCTTGCGGTTACCGTATAATGTTCATCTCGTTGAAAATCAACCGAAAGATAGCAAGGGAACTTGCAACATGAAAAAGCAACCTTTCTATTGCTTGCAAATATAATAAAAATAATCAACACAACAAAATATTAACAATCATTATTGGTTTTTTAATGTTTTTTATACAATAAATCAGATAAACTAAAAATTATCATCATTGGCTTGTTGCAGTGCACAAAATGTTATATCTTTGCCGCATAATAACAAACATGGTTTAATCCAAATTTCAATCTTTTACAAAACTTATGGTAAATTACAAGGATTTAGGTCTCGTGAACACCCGCGAGATGTTCGCTAAGGCAATTGATGGCGGCTATGCCATCCCCGCATTCAACTTTAACAACATGGAGCAGTTACAGGCTATCATCAAGGCTTGCGCCGAGACAAAGTCGCCTGTCATCCTGCAAGTTTCCAGTGGTGCCCGCAAGTATGCCAACCAGACGCTGCTGCGTTACATGGCCGAGGGCGCTGTAGAGTATGCCAAGGAGTTAGGCTGGGAGCATCCGCAGATCTGCCTCCATCTGGACCATGGTGACACTTTTGAACTGTGCAAGTCGTGCGTAGACTTCGGTTTCTCGTCGGTAATGATTGATGGTTCGTCACTCCCCTACGAGGAGAACATCGCCCTGACCAAGAAGGTCGTTGAATATGCCCACCAGTTTGACGTGACTGTTGAGGCCGAGCTGGGTGTGCTCGCTGGCGTTGAAGACGACGTTGTTGCCGAGGAATCACACTACACCAAGCCCGAGGAAGTGATCGACTTCGCTACCCGCACCGGTTGTGACTCGCTGGCCATCAGCATCGGTACCAGCCATGGCGCTTACAAGTTCAAACCCGAGCAGTGCACCCGCGACCCGAAGACTGGCAAGCTCGTTCCTCCTCCCCTGGCATTTGACGTGCTCGAGGAAGTGGAGAAGAAGCTCCCCGGTTTCCCCATCGTGCTGCACGGCTCATCGAGCGTACCTCAGGAGTATGTTGACATCATCAACACCCACGGTGGCAACCTGCCCGATGCAGTAGGTATCCCCGAGGACCAGTTGCGCAAGGCTGCCAAGAGCGCCGTTTGCAAGATCAACATCGACAGCGACAGCCGCCTGGCCTTTACCGCTGCTGTTCGAGTTTGACCCCCGCAAGTATTGCGGCCCCGCCCGTGACGAGATGGTTAAACTCTACAAGCACAAAATCATCGAGGTGCTGGGTAGCGACGGCAAGGCCGAGTAATTTAAATCCTATTAAAGATAATAGTGGAGGCGCAAAATTTTGTGTCTCCACTATTTTGCTCAGTATCAGGCGATAATGATTACCTCCGAGAAAAATATTCAAAATAATTGCCAAATTATTTGGTCAGTTCACCGAACCGTATTACCTTTGCACCGCTTTACGAAACAAATCATGCTTTCGTGAGTGCGATCGGGGTGTAGCTCAGTCCGGTTAGAGTACGCGTCTGGGGGGCGTGGGGTCGCTAGTTCGAATCTAGTCACCCCGACATCGCAAAAGAGTGCTGGTAGTCAATTGATTATCGGCACTTTTTATTTTTAATTACATAACAGAATTCGAGCAATCAATGATGAGACGAGTGATTTTGATGATGCTGGCACTGGCGGCGGTGATGCCGCTGGCGGCACGGTCGTGGCTGGGTGGTGACATCTCGATGATGAGCGCCAATGCCCGCAATGGAGTGATTTACAAGGATACATGTGGCGTGACGGTGGATCCCTATGACTTGTTCAGGCAGCAGGGATGGAACATGATGCGTGTGCGCCTGTTTGTGGACCCGCAGAATGCACCGGGTCAGCATCATGACGAGGGCGTGTGCCAGGACTTGGACTATGTGATTGACCTGTGCAAGACCATCAGGGCCAGGGGTTTTGAGGTGATGCTCGATTTCCATTACAGTGACACATGGGCCGATCCCGCTAAGCAGTTCACGCCTAAGCGATGGGAGGGGCTCGAAGGAAAGGCCTTGGCCGACAGCATCTACCGCTATACCCGCCATTGCCTGCTGGCTCTGAAGGCCGCTGGCGTGGAGCCTAAGACCATTCAGGTGGGCAACGAGATCACCTTCGGCATGGACTGGCCAGTTGGCCGCGTTGACCCCATGGAGGGTGCCAATTGGGACGTGTTCACCGCCTTGCTCAAGGCTGGCTGTAAGGCTTGCCGAGAGATTTGCCCTGATGCGGGCATCATCATTCACACCGAGAAAGCTGGCCAGTGGCCCATGACCCGCAACTATTATGACCGCTTAGAGCAGGCTGGTTTGGACTATGACATCATCGGCTTGAGTTACTATCCCATGTGGCATGGCACTATTCCCAACCTGGGTGCTACGCTCGACTCGTTGGCCGTGCGTTTTCCTGGCAAGCCCGTGATGATTGTCGAGGCGGCCTACTACTATCTGCATGACGGCGTCAACCGTGGCGAGGAGGATTTTTCCCAATGTTTGCCTGGCACCATCGAGGGGCAGCGCGAGTTCACGGCCCAGTTGGTCAAGGAACTCAA
>ONKD01000038.1 GCA_900318345.1 uncultured Prevotellaceae bacterium | reverse complement strand
GCAAGTAAAAGATCTGAATCCGCAAGCAGTATGGTCGATCTTTGACGAGATCACCAAGGTGCCCCGCCCCAGTGGCAATGAAGAAGGCAAGTTAGACAAGATCCGCGCATGGCTCGTGGACTTCGCCAAGAAGCACAATCTGGAGTACAAAATCGACAAGACCGGCAACGTGGCCATGTTCAAGCCCGCTGCTCCCGGCTACGAGAAGTGCAAGGGCATCGTGCTGCAAGGTCACATGGATATGGTCGCCGAGAAAGGTCCCGGCTCGACCCACAACTTTGACACCGACCCCATCGAGACCATCGTCGATGGTGACTGGGTGCGCGCCAACAACACCACGCTGGGTGCTGACGACGGTATGGGCCTTGCCCTGGCACTTGCTGCCATCACCGAGCCGACCCTGAAGTGCGGTCCCCTGGAGGTGCTTGCCACCGTTGACGAGGAGACCGGTCTGACCGGTGCCAGCAACATCGAGGCCGACATGCTCGTGGGTGACTACCTGCTCAACCTTGACGAGGAGGAAGACGCCACCATCACCATGGGCTGCGCCGGTGGTCTGGTGAGCATCTTCAAGTTTAACTACAAGCCCGAGGCCGCTCCCAAGGATCGCACCTACTTTGAGATCAAGTTTGAGCACTTCCACGGCGGTCACAGCGGTGCCGACATCCACCTGGGTTATGCCACCACGACCAAGCTGAGCAGCCGTCTGTTGTGGAACATCGGTGAGGAGATGGACTATGTGCTGGCCAAGATAGACGCCGGTAACCTGCACAACGCTATCGCCCATGCCGCTACCCTCGTTATCGGCATCAAGCCCGAGGACAAGGAGAAGCTGAGCGTCGTGCTCAACACCTTCATCGCCGAGGTGAAGAACGAGTACAAGCGCACCGAGCCCAAGATGGAAATCACCTGCAAGAGCGTTGACGCTCCTGAGACCATCATCGACACTGACACCGCCCGCCGCGTTGTCAACGCCGTTTATGCAGCACCTCACGGCATCGCCGCCATGAGTATGGAGGTTCCGGGCCTCGTTGAGACCTCGACCAACCTTGCCAGCGTGAAGATGCGCGAGGGCAACCAGATTGTTGTGGAGATGTTCCACCGCTCCTCACTCGAGAGTGGCAAGTATGACCTGACCCACAAGTGCGAAACTATCTTCCGCATGGCTGGTGCCGACGAGATCATCAGCGAGGGCGGCTACCAGGGTTGGGAGCCCATCAGTGACAGCCACCTGCTGACCGTTGCCACCGAGCAATGGGAGAAGCTCTTTGGTGTGCGCCCCAATGTTCGTGCGATCCATGCCGGTCTGGAGTGCGGCCTGTTCCTGAAGGTACGTCCCGACATGGAGATGATCAGCTTCGGTCCCACGCTGCAAGATGTACACTCGCCCGCCGAGCGCTGCCACATCCCCGCCGTAGAAAAGGCGTGGAAGCAAGTACAGGCCGTCATCAAGGCCATCGCCGAGGAGAGCAAGTAATTTTTAAGCGAGCGCTGCTCGCAGTTTAGAGTTTAGTGGTTGAGATTAATGGGGCATCCGCCATAACCTTTCCACTGAACTCTAAACCTTAAACTCTAAACTTTATAATTATAGAAATGGACATCAGAGGTAAAATTATCCAGAAGATGGATCCCGTGGGCGGCGTCTCCAAGGCCGGCAACCAATGGAAGAAGCAGGAATATGTGCTTGAGACATTGGACAGCTATCCCAAGAAGGTGAAGTTTGACTTCTTTGGCGATCGTGCCGACCAGTACCCGCTCGAGGTGGGTGACATCATCACCCTGAGCTATGACATCGAGAGCCGCGAGTTCAACGGCCGCTGGTACACCGACATCCGTGGTTTCAAGGCCATGAAAGAGGATCCCAACAGTGTGCCTGCAGCTGCAGCTGCCGCACCCTATCAGCCTGCTGGCGAACCCGCTCCCGCACCTGCGCCTGCCCCCAATGGCGACATGGCTCCACTCCCTGACAGCACTTTTGACCAGGGTGGTATGGGCGATGACCTGCCCTTCTAATGGCGTCATGCCACGACATCAACATCAAGCCGCTGGAACCTCATGGAGTCCAGCGGCTTTTTTTATCAAATTAATGGATGTAATGCGTGGTTTGAATCACGGGGTGCCCACAATGAGGCACTGACCGTCGTGGTACTGAATGGTTACAACACCCATGCTGTGTAGGGACATCACGATTTGTGTAGCACTCTCCTCGCTGATGTGGGCCAAGCGCTTGTAACCCTCGAGGGTGATTCCCCCGTGATTGCGCAGGTAGTCGAGCAAGACCTGTTCACGCTCACTGTAAGTAATGGTGCGATCTTGGAAATCTTCGGTTTCGGCCGCATTGCTCATGATGCGCTCATGCAAGCGGCTAGCCAGCACATTTTCGTCAGCAACGCGGTAATAGGCATGCCAGTTGCCATTGTCATCAGGGGCCTCGACAGGCTTCTCGGCAGCCTCAGCGATATCAGCCTTAACCACCGACTTGCCGTTGATGTTAAACACCTTGAACGACACGCGCTGCTCAGGCCGGCAGTACATCTGAGCCGCCGTCTCGATCATATAAATCTCCTCATCGCTGCGCACGCCGGCTATGTTGCCGTTGTCCTTCACGCCGATGAGCAGGTGGCCGCCGCTGTTATTGGCAAACGCGGCGATCGAGCGCGCGATCTTGCGGGCATCGGTAATCTGGTACTTGAAGTCCTGATGCTCGTGTTCGCCCTCGGCAATAAGGTCCTGTATATAATGGCTTTTCCTGGTCTTCATTTCATTCTTAATAAAGTACTAACTTCACGAATTATGCTAATTTGTTGATTACCAAATAGTTAAATTAGTATAATTCGTAGTTTAGATATTACCTGGGGGTGTCCACGCCGGGCTCCTGGGGGATGGGGGTACCATCAAGGACGGCACGCAGGTAGGGTTCCAGCTTTTGAGCATACCACCAGAACCCGATGTCGGTCAAGTGGATGCCGTCAACTGTGCCCTCGTTGTTGGGGCCATAGAGGTCTTTACAGGTAATATAATAAAGGTTATTGGGATTATCGGCCTTGAGCTTCAGGTAGTTCTTGTGGTACTCGTTATTCTTCTGCGGCAAGTACTCGCTATAGAACCCGCTGTACTTGGCATAGCTGTACATCTGCCCCTCGACCATGAAGATGGGCACCTCGGGGCGTAGGGTACGCAGGATGTTCACAAAGCCATAGGTGAGCGTGTCACACATGTCCTTGGTGCAGTTGGGAATCGGGTCAAGGATATAGGCGGCCACATCGGGGATTGAGGCCATGGCACGCGCCATGCAAGAATCCATCTTTCCCTCACCACTGAAACCCAAATTCACACACTCCACGTCAAGATCACGCTGGATAATGCTCGTTGCCACCATGCCCGGGCGGCAGGCGCAACCGCCTTGCAGGATGCTCGTGCCATAGAAGACAAACTTTTTACCCTGCTTGGGAGAATCGAGCATGGGCTGACGCAGCGTGGCAGTGCTGTCAACGCCAATCTCGAGCCAGCGGACGCCGTCATAGAGCGGCAAATAGATCATGTACTCGTGCATCTTACCGTCGAGGCGGTCCACATACACCTTGCTCTGGATGGAATCCTGACGCGGACGGATGTCATTATCAATGCGCACGGGGCGGTTGCAGTTCACAAACTGCCAGCTGTGGGTGTCCTCGTCCCAAATATAAAGGTCAGTGCCCTTGATGCCCGTGTCGGCCATGTGCATCATGTGCATGTTAGTCAACAGGTTGTAACGCACAGCCACAGCACGGGAATCGGTTGCAAAACGGAACGCCTTGCCACTGGTGCAGTAAGCACGGTCCCATAACGTGGGACGCACACTGTCCTTGAAATTCAACGGGATGCGCGACGCCAACGTCCTGTCAAAAGCGTAATTGATCAGGCGGAACTCCATGGCATCCACATAGCGCAACGTGTCCTTGTTGGTAAAATCCTGGGCATGCAGCACACTGGGCATCAAAGCGAGTAAAGCCATCGCCATGCCCAAGGCTAATCTATTCAGCTTATTCATAATGGTGATCTATTGAAAGGATGATTAAAGCACATTAAACAAATTCATGGCTTCGATTCGTCCGCTATTGAGCAACGTGGGATAGTGGGCATCACTATTGAAAACGACTGGCGCATTAAACCGCTTGAGCATCCCGAAGTACTTGAGATTGGGATAGAAACGGTTGCGTTGCAGCCATGCCTTGGTGTTGACCTCAATGATCAGGTGATGATCCATGATGTTTTCAAACAAATCGATGACCAAGTTGTCATACCACGGTTCTTCCTCAATATCCTCGCTGTACTGACTAGCGTTAAACCCTATCTTATCCATGTGGCCCACGATATCAAAACCGCCCTCATCCACCATGGCCATCATCTGGGAGAAGAACGTCTTCACAACATACTCGATGTCGCCGTTGAAGTACTTCCCCATCCTCACCTTGAAGTCAGGGAACTTGCCATCCACATCCACCATCACACTGGGATTATCGATGGCCGGGATAAAGTGAACCGACCCAATGCGGTAATCGAGCGGCAACTGCTTGAAATAATCGTTGGCGGGCCCATCGCCAACGCTCACATAGTCAATCTCCATCGATGTGTAGAGCGTGATGCGATCACCATAAAGCTTGCGCAGGCGCTTCACCTCGTCAAAATAGGTCGGGACACTCTCAAGGCTCATGTTGCAAGGGCTCTCGACCGAAATGGGAGAATGAGGCGTAAAGCCCAGATGAGTTATGCCTTGGTCAATCGCTTCGGTCACAAACTCTTCCATCGTTGCATGACCGTCACAGAACTGCGTGTGAGTGTGCAGGTTATATAAATCTGTTGATTGGGTTATTCTTTTATAGTCAAACATGTTGGGATTGTTCTTTTTAGGGTTAAAACATTTTGGCAATCTGCTCCATGGGAATCATGCTGATGATAATTTTCCCATCGGGTGTGTAATTAGGTTCTGGCAGTTTAAGCAAATCGGCAACAAGGGTTTCCATCTCCTCCTGGCTCAATGAGCGACCGACTGGAATAGCTGCCGACCGTGCCACCTGGAGGGCCAAGTGCTCCTGGATGCGCTTCTTGAGCGGCATACCGCCCTCATCCACCGACTCAATGATCTGGTGAATCATCGACGACACATCCACGCCATCAATACCTGACGGAATGGCATTGACCGACCAATCATTCCCGCTCAACTGAGACAGGACAAAGCCCATCGCCTCCATCTCGGATAACAATCCCTGTAAGGTCACACTCTGAGCTGCGCTCAAGTGCAGCACCTCGGGGAAAAGGATGCTCTGAGACGACATGGTGCCCATGTGGATATTACCGACATAACGGTCAAACAGGATGCGCACGTGGGCACGGTGCTGGTCAATCACCATCAGCCCCGACTTGGCGGGAGACAGAACATAACGCCCCTTGAGTTGCAGATAAACCGACTGCACATCGCCCACAGGCAACACCGAATCGGACTCACCACCGCCGGCAATGGCATGAGTTACTCCAGCCGAATTCTGGTCCACAACTTCATTTTTATTGCGCTCAAAGTTCTTGAACAATTCATCCCAGTTGCTCATCTGCTGATGAGTACGCGCCTGGTGAGTCTGTCCCATCGACGGCTGTCGCTGGGTCTTGAACGGGTTATACTGTGGATCGATCTCAATTTCAGGACGGTGCACCTCAACGTGGCCGCCATAAGCAGGTATCTCAGGGGCTCCTTGCGTATCAAAGTCAATGGCGGGCACCTCGCTGAAGCGCCCCAATGTCTCCTTGACGCCAGCTGCAAGAATCTGCCAGATGGGCACCTCGTCCTCAAACTTGATTTCGGTCTTGGTGGGGTGAATGTTCACATCGATGGACTGAGGATCCACGCTAAACCTCAAGAAGTAATTAGGCTGTTCCCCCTCAGGAATGAGTTGCTCATAGGCCGTCATGATGGCCTTATGGAAATAGGGATGACGCATGTATCGGCCATTGACAAACAAGAACTGAAGGGCATTGCGCTTGCGGGCATTCTCGGGCTTGCCGATGTAGCCCTGCACCTTGACGATCGAGGTGTCGATATTCACCGGCAGTAGTTGCTGGTCCATGTTGTTACCCATCAAGGCGGCTATGCGCTGCCTGAAAGTACCCTTCATCAGCTTGTACATCACGTTGCCATTGTGCATGAGCGTGAACTCCACCTCATTGTTGATCAGAGCCAATTTCTCAAATTCCTTAACGATGTTGCTCAATTCCACCTGATTGGATTTAAGGAACTTGCGCCTTGCAGGCACATTAAAGAAGATGTTCTTGATCATGAAGTTACTGCCCACCGGGCACATATCGGGTTCCTGGCTCTCGCACTGCGAGGCATTGATGACCAGTCGCGTGCCTAACTGTGCGTCATGGCGGCGAGTGCGCAATTCCACCTGGGAGATGGCTGCGATTGAAGCCAACGCCTCGCCACGGAAACCCATCGTGTGCAGGGTGAACAAGTCATCAGCATTGCGTATTTTGCTCGTGCTGTGGCGCTCAAATGCCAAGCGTGCGTCGGTCTCGCTCATCCCCACCCCATCATCAATGATCTGGATGAGTGTGCGGCCCGCATCCTTGAGAATAATCTGGATGTGGGTCGCCTGGGCATCTATCGCATTCTCTACCAGTTCCTTGATAACGCTGGCAGGGCGCTGGATGACTTCACCGGCGGCAATCTGGTTGGCAACCGAGTCGGGCAGGAGTTTAATCACATCGCTCATGGTTGTGTTGGCGTTTGAAGGGTTGGCAGTGTGTTTTCTGGGCTCTCCACATGGGTCGTAACGGTAGCAGCCGAACCCGAGCGGCGACGCGTGCCGCCCTCGATAGACTGCATGAGGGCCTTGAGTTCGTCGCTCACGTCATAGATGTCATCGGGCGATTTGGGCCGTAGGGCATCATACCACTTGAACTGTGGCAGATACATATCAGCTTTTTTGGCAAGGTAAAGCGGAGTCACAGTCCCCGATACCTCGGGCCACATGGTGATGCGGTCCACCTCTTGCTTGGGCTTGAGATTCAAGCGCATGTGGCTCGACTCGGCATTCACCATCTTGTTGTAGGTCGAATCCTTCTCCTCAGGGAACATGATGACCTGCACGTTGCCGTCAACATCAAGCTGGCGCAACTCTTTATCCTCAAACCACGCCTTCATCTTCTTGCCGCTCAACTGGTCATAATAGATTTCGCCCAGATGCTCAGCCATAAAGCCACCCGTGGGCAATGTGGCCCAGTCGGCAGCGCTGTCATTCAAGTGGACGTTGATTTCATCGCCAAAGATTTGACGTTCAAGGTTCCACACAACAGCATGACGGTACATGTTGATGATGGTGTCGGCCTCGCTGAGCTGCAGCGAGTCACAGATGCCCTGCACGTCGCTGCGATAAAACCTCACCTGATTAAATGCCCGCAACACGCGCACCGAGTCGTTCACCGAATCGTTCACCACGTGGTTGATGAGCGTGCACAACGTGTCGGCATGCAGGTAGATGGTGTCCTTTTGCGAGAACTCCCTCGCCCTGGCCTTGCGGGTCACGTAACTGTAATGGGAATTATCGTCGTGGTAACCGTAATCACCGTCAAGAATGACCTTGTTGCTGGGGTCGGTGATAATAACGTTGCCTCGCGCCTCGCCATAGTTGCGGTTGCGGTTATAATAGACCGTGTCACCCACCAGTGTCTTGCCATCCTTGGCAGTGATGAGCGAACGCTCATACAGCGTCGCGTCATCGACACTGGTGTTGTACCACCCGTTTGTCGTGTTGATGGTGTTACTGTCGCTCACGATGAGCGTCTCACTCGAGATTTTGGCGATATGGGACTGCGTGTTGTAGTCGAGCAATTCGGTGAACATCTCATAACGGTCGTTGACCAGATGAACATCGCGGGAGAACTCGGCCTGCTTGGTGTCCAGCTCATATCGGCCAAATTGAGATGTGAGCTCAGTGTTGTTGCGGTTATCAACGATAGTCCCGCCATTGAAGTAGTAGCTCACATTGGAGTTAATCTCATAGTCAAGGTCATCGGTCAGCAGCGTTGTGCTGCGATTCTCCAACCGCACGTTGCTGCGCAACTCGGCCACACCCTGGTCACCATAATAGTGCAACACGTCGCTATAGACCCACAAGGTATCGCCCTGGGTCATGCGCACGTTGCCAAAGGCGTCAAGCGAACTTGTCTCAGGATAAAAATAAGCGCTGTCGCAGAACATGTACATGTCGCCACGACGAAAACGCACATTGCCTTTCAACACCTGATAATCGGTACTGATGGCCTCGTTAGCCTTCAGGATATCGGCATTCTCTAGAAAAACCTTGTTGGTCTGGTTACGGTTGGCCTTGGGAATCTGTGGAGTGATGCGGCTCACCTTGGGACCCTTAGCCCCCTTGCGCGCCGCCTGGACCGGCTGTGGATTAGTTGGGCGTTTCACCGTCGTGACACGTGGCCTCACAGCCCTTGAGGGACGCTGTGCCCACACGACAGGAGACATGACCAGCGCCATCAAACAGAACACTGCAATAACGTGGCGCCAGCGGGTTAAATCGTTGGCGCTCTCATTGTTGCTGGCTGATTGGTGTCTCTTGCCTTGCGGGACTAGCATCTTGCCAAATAAGTATTATTTCTTGTTGGTTTTGAGCCAGTCGTACTTGAAGTCACAGTTGCGCCAGCTCTCCTCGATATAAACGTAAACGCTTTTCTGTTTCTGGACGACCCAATCGCGCAGGATCTTCTCCTTAGCACGACCTTCACACATTTCCTTGATGACCATGTAATCCTCGGCCAGGTCAGCCTTGTGGCCGTCAATGCGCTTGTTGAGTCTCACGATAGCCACCTGTTCGCGGCGGGTCTTGGGATTGATCATCACAAAGGGCTCGCTGATGTCGCCAGGCTGCATGGTGTTGATCTTCTTACCCACTTCGGTGGGCAGGTCGGCCATCTCAAAACGGCCGCTATGGGTCTTCTCGTTGAGCATGTTGCCCTTGTTGTTGCGTGAGTCCTTATCCTGGGAGATGACAAGCGCCATCTCATCAAACGAATATTTGCCGGCAACAATGTCGGTGCGCACCGAGTCAAGACGCGACAGAGCGTCGGTCAAGTCCTTGTCGCTCACCTTGGGGCGCAGCAGGATGTGGCGTGTGTTGATGCGGTCACCACGTTTCTCGATGAGCTGGATGATGTGATAGCCGTCATCGGTCTCGACGATATTGGATACACGCTTGGTGTCATTGAGGTTGAAAGCGGCTGTCGCATACTCGGGCAACAGTACAGATTTACTCTGGAAACCCGTCTCACCGCCATAGACCGCAGTAGCCTGGTCCTCACTATAAAGAATAGCGAGCGTAGAAAATTCCCGTTCTCCGCTATTAATCTGCTGAGCATAATCACGCAACCTAGACTTCACCTCGTCAATCTCTTGCTGGGGGATGACAGGATTGATGGTAATAATCTGAACCTCAACCTGCATGGGAATGTAAGGAAGAGAATCCTTTGAGATGTTGTTATAGAACTTGCGCACATCGGCAGGCGTGGACTTGACATTCTTGGTCAACTCACTCTGCACTTGCTGGATGCAGGACTGCTCACTGAGCACCTCGTTGAGTTTCTCGCGCAGGCGGGGCAAGGGCATGCGGAAGTATTCCTCCACCTTCTCTTTAGAGCCCAGATTGGCAATAAAGTAATTGATGCGGTTCTCGACCTCGGCGCTGATGCCCGACTGCTGCACCTCGACAGTGTCGATGCGCGCCTGGTCCAGGAACAGCTTATCTACTGCCATCTGCTCGGGAATGACGCAATATGGGTTGCCATTGATAGGGATGCGTTCATCCAGTGCCTGACGGTACTGTTCCTCAATATCGCTCTTGAAAATGGGCTCATCACCCACAACCCAAGCGACCTCTTCGGCCACATTGTTCTGCGCCATCAAGGGCAGTACCACGAGTGCCAGCAACATTGCTGTAAAAAATCTCAGTTTCACTTTATTATCGTTTTAGTTTAAGTTCACACTATAAAAATCTCACTGCACGACATCACCTGTGCGGCTCACTGCTTGTTCAAGTGAGTGAGCGCTTTCTTGCAGATGCCCTCATGACGCGTGATCATGTAAATCAGCAACAGGTTGAACACCACGACCTCAAAGGCGAAATACAACCAGGGCACATTGATAATCACTGCGATAAAGCAGACAATGATGCGCGTGTTGAACGTGAGGATGTTGGTGTACTTCATTAAGGGAAGACTCAACTGGCGGAAATAGTCGCGAAACTCCTGTGAAGGCACTCCCTCCTCGCCATATCGCTGCTTGAGTGCGGCACACAGGCGTTGCATGTTAGGTGTCATGCGCTCCTGGTTAGCGGTATAGCCACGATAGAAGAACAGCGGCAACTTGCTCCAGAAGTTCATGCCCCAATCCATGCGTTTGTACTGCTCATCAAGCTTGGAGACGCTATCGAGCTCACTACCCTGCTGGCCCTTGAGGAAGAACAGGTGGAATTGCCTGTAATAATCGGCGATCGCTGCCTGGAGGGCATGGCTCAGGCCTGACAGAATGGCCAAGGTCCAAATCTGCCAATGATGGGAAGCAAAATAATCACCCAACAAGCTGTCGCCAAAGTCCAGTTCCCTGAAAACCAGGGCAAAACTGATGGCAGCAAACCAGAAATCGCCGCTCACGCCGTCCAAGATGCGGCCCATGCGTGAGTATTGTTGGGTCATGCGCGCCAGCTGTCCGTCGGCGCTGTCAAAGGTGTCGGCCCATGTGATGAGCAACATGCCCACCCAGTTGAGCCAAGCCAAATGAGGCTGGTGGAAATAGAGCATGATGCCACCTGCCACACCCATGAAGATGCTGGCGACGGTGATCGCATTGGGGCTTACGCCCAATTTGGCAAAAAACTTAGCCCACAGGAAACCTAACGGACGGTGAAAATGCAAGTCAAACCATTCCTCGGTATCCATCGACTTAAGTGATGACTTATATTCTTCTTTTAATGTCATGTTGTGCTAACAGTTAATGGTGTGTTCATGTGATTAAAGTCCCAGGTGCGCCTTGGCAAGAGCCAGCACCGCCTTAGCGATATGGGGGGCAGACTCGTTGCGGCAAGGAGCGAAACTGGGCCAGTCGTTGAAGTCGATGATGCGTATCGTGCCATCGGGGTCAACAATGCAGTCACCACCATAGATATCCACGTTGAGCTCCTCGGCAGCGCGCGAGCAGATATCCTTCAGTTCCTTCAGGTCAATGTCAATACCCTGGGAATGGCCGTTCACCTCTTCCCAGCCATACTTGCTGTGCCCCTCGTCAAAGGGGTAGAACCAGTAGAAGAACTGCGAGCCGCGCACGCCATAGAACTTCACCAGGTCACCCACCAGATGCACGTTGATCACGGCACGGGTGATGCCACGGTAGAAATACTCCTGCAACACCTCCTGAGCCTCCTCGGCGTGACGGACGTAGCTCACGTCCTCCTTGTGCATCGCGTGGAAGTCGCCACGCTTGATCCAGCAGCTCTTGAAGCCCGCTTTTTTGAGCTGGCCCTTGATATTCTCGTTGGTGTTGACAATCAGGCTCTCGGGATAAGGGATGCCGTTGCCTAACAGGATGCGCGTCATGCGCTCACGGGTGCAATTCTCAATGCCGTAGCCCGAGTTCACCACCAGTTTACCGGCGTCCTCCAGTTGCTGCAACTTGGCAATGCTTGCCCGTTCACGGCACATGGCCAGCACGACAGGTTCCTCAATCTCCTGATTATTAAACTGTTCCTCACTATACACATTCACCTGGCAACCACGCTTGCGCAGCTGCTCGGCCACTAGGTTAAAAATTGCGGTATCGTTACCGATATGGTTGGGCGAATAGGCCCCGGCACGCATGATGCCTGCTATTGTTATGTCAGCCATTTCTTTTCTTGACTTTAATTTAATGATTATGGGCAACCTTGCCCATCTAACAAACTGCAAAGATACAATAAAATTGTGAGAGTAACGACTATTAACCGCCGCAAAATGAAAAAATAGCATTACGGCAAGCCCCCAAATGAGCCAATGAGAATGATTGGTGCGAAAAACATTGACGCCCACGACGGCATGTTCATCATTGTGAACACCACACCCGGGCGCCAATTAAGTCTATTGAATCTTGATTATTTCGCTCTATCGCTTGCTCCTAACTGGATATTACAGCGTGAGGACGATGTTGTGCTCCTCGGCCATGCGGCGCATGTTCAGGATGGCATAACGCATGCGACCCAACGCCGTGTTGATGCTCACACCGGTGGTGTCGGCAATCTCCTTGAAGCTCATGTTCTTGTAGTATCTCATGACGAGCACCTCGCGCTGGCTATCGGGCAACGCCTTGACCAGCCGCCTCACGTCGTCGTGAATCTGAGTGGTGACGATATTTTCCTCGATTGTGCTGTCGGCCAGCTCCTTACGGTTAAGGATATTCACCTCGTCATCATCGGTTGACTGCAGGTTCTCGGCCTTGACTTGACGGAAGTAGTCAATGATCAAGTTGTGTGCAATGCGTGTAATCCATGCCGGGAAATGGCCGTTTTCAACATAGCGGCCCTGCTTGATGGTCATTATAGCTTTGACAAAAGTATCCTGGAAAATGTCGTCAGCAGCATCCTCGTTTTTCACCGAATGATATATATACATGTAAAGGCGGTCCTTGTGTCTCTCCAGCAGAGCATCAAAGGCCTCGTTCTTGCCATCGACATATAGCGATATCAGTTGCTCATCGCTCTTGTCATTGTAAATCTTCATTACTATATATTATTTGGTCAATAGAGTAATGTTGGTCGATAGGCAGTTATGTTTTTTAGTCGTTTATAATCATTATTAATTAAGCACTCACTCGATGAAATCCAGTATGATTTCGGCTGCAAATATAGATAAAATCAAAAAAACAGCAACAAAAATTGAAAAAAAAGTGACTTTTGACCACTTTTTTAGGATTTTTTGGGCACTTGCAGGGCCTAAAACGGGCTCTCAGTTAACCTTTTTTAATAGCGACGACGGCGACGGTTGCTGCGCAACCCCATGAGCCAGCGCGTGAGACGGAACCCCAACAGCACATAATCGGCGGTCTTGAGGTGGGAAATCGTGTCGGGGGTGAACATGAGCGCACGCACTCCGTTATTGGCCACATTGGTCTTCAAGCCATCGATATTATACTGCATGGCGGCACGCCCCACCTCGCGACGCACGAGCGCCTTGCCCCGGGCACGCTTCAAGTCCTCGAGGGTCATCCCCTTCCAGTCATTGGCCCCATCAGGCACAGCCACGGGCAACGGCTGGGTGCCGTCTGTATTCATGGTCGTTTCACTCATTGTCTTCAGGTTTTAGGAACAGTTTGCTCACAAATCGCGCGATGGGGTCCACGATCAATTGCTTCTTGAAGGCAAACACCACGAGCAGCAGCACCAGCAGGATGGCGACGGCGATCAAGTTGGCGCCCCAAGTGCAACCCATCGCCTCGGCGAGAACCGAAATCAGCGCCGAGAACAGGTAATGCAAGGCAAACATGCCGATGATGATCACCACAGCGACAAATGCGATGGCCGACAGCAATATGGCCAGTTTCTCGACGGCAGTGAGCTTGGTGTAGTCCCACTCGAGCGAGAAATACTTTCGCGCTTCGGTGAAAAGTTTTTTATAATCGATCTCGTTCATAACTTTTATTCAAGTCCGCTAGGGCGGACTTGAAGTTTAGAGTTTAGAGTTTAAAGGTTAGAGAGGGATGGTGAACTGTGACATGTAGCAGCAGCCATTGGCAGGCGATGTCATGTTAATGGGTGACACCGCCTGTCATGGTGCGTGTAATTTTGTCAGTCCTCGATCTGAGCACTGATTTGCTTCACCAGCTGCTCTACCTCATCATCGCTAAAGTCGATGCCATTCTTCTTGAGCATCTCCTTGATGCGACTGCGCAGGTCAGAACCCTTCTCGGGGGCGAACAGGATAGCTGCCGAAGCGCCAACAAGCGCACCGCCCAGGAATGCGTACAATAAACTTAATCCTCTCATTGTTTCGTCAATATTTTAATCGGGTTATTAATCAATCTTGTCCTTAATCTCCTCGGCGATGTCATCAACAAGGTTGTCGAGTTTTGAGCCTTTGAGCTTCACGCCTTGTTCACGCAGGGCATCAGCGATGCGTTTGCGGGTGTCATCACCTTTCTCGGGGGCAAAAAGCAAGCCCACTGCCGCGCCGGCGATTGCGCCGCCCACGACTGCCATTACAATGTTAATCGGTTTCATATCACTAACAATAAATTAAAGATTAATAATGTCTTAGTTATGGTCCAATCCTGCAATTTTCATGCCACGTGACATGAAAGCCATCGGATTCGGGCAATAAAATTACTACTTCTTTTTATTTCTGACAAATAATTTGACAAAAAAGCAAGCCGACAACATCAAAATGACAACTTTTTCAAACATCAAGAACAACTTTTAATAAAACTACGAATCTCACTAATTGAACTGATTTTTGGCATCCACGCTCTTAAAAAACTACGGATTATTCTGATTTTTTCTGAGGGCTGCCGCGACTTGTAGGGCCTCGCCTTGGCGTGGCCGCTACATCCCACGCTAAGGCGCAAAGCCGCTAAGATTTTATTTTGGCATCCGCGCTCTTGAAAAACTACGGATTATTCTGATTTTTCTGAGGGCTGCCGCGACTTGTAGGGCCTCGCCTTGGCGTGGCCGCTACATCCCACGCTAAGGCGCAAAGTCGCTAAGATTTTTTTTGGCATCTGCGCTCTTGAATAACAACTGAATAATCTGATTTTTCTGAGGGCTGCCACGACTTGTAGGGCCTCGCCTTGGCGTGGCCGCTACATCCCACGCTAAGGCGCAAAGTCGCAAAGATTTTTTTTGGCATCCGAGCTCTTAAATAACAACTGAATAATCTGAAATATCTGAGGGCCCGTCGTACTAAAAAAAGGTGTGGGGCCAAGAGTTGGTCCACACCTGAACTTGCTATCTATTCACTTGCCAATCGGGGAGATATCGAAAAGTTGACTCATCACAACGCTGCCCCCCTGTAGGAGTAAACATACCTATTGTTGTAACTGTCAAACTTAATGCCTAAAACATAATTGTATCCGGTACTGATGGTGTAGTAGTTCTTACCTAAGACCAAAGGATTGTAGAAATTGTCGCCCTCAAAAAGGGGTCGGTTGGCCTCTTGCGCCCCGTAAGAATAGCTATTATCCACAAAGTAGAGTTTTGTGGTGCCATTTCCAAACATGCTGGTGCTTAATGATAAAGTTGTAGTATAAGTATTATCGGCACCCTGATATAACTGGAACCACTTTTTGTCTCCGTTTTTGTCATAAAGAACTAACCAACGACCAGAATTATGGGGCTCTGTAGTGCTCATGCTACCATCAAGGAGTCCGTCGATCAGGGTAGTCACATCGGCAATACCCACCTGACCGTCCTGGTCACAATCACCACTGTTGGGAGGCGTGCCACCACTCAACAATAAGTCGATAAGGGCGGTCACGTCGGCAATGTTGATTTGTCCGTCGCCATTCACGTCACCCTTTCTACATGAGTCAATGATATATACGTTATCGATGGCAAAGAAATCCCCCTTGGGGTGAACACTACTGTCTTTACTGTAGGTCCAGGTAAGTGTGTGGACACCTGCCGAAAGGCTCAAGCTATAGGTTTCCCATTCGTTATCACGGGCACCATAGGAAAACTTTTGTGTGCCATCAACCGAGAAAATGCACCTGTCGTAGGACGCACCCTCGCCCCACGCCTTGAAGTCGAACGACAAGACGCCTCCAGCCGGCACATTGACCTGAGTGGACAAAGTCGAACTGCTCGAGTTAACGCCACTATTACTAGACATGGCA
>ONKD01000016.1 GCA_900318345.1 uncultured Prevotellaceae bacterium | reverse complement strand
TATGCGGTCAAGCCGTTTGAATGCGGCAGCCCAAATCCATGAAAAACACATCAGGGAGCGCCAAGCGGCAAGGGGCAGAGCCCCGACGAGCGTTTCAAGCGGCAGATTAGGTGACTTTTGTGCCGAATTCAATAATATTGCACATTTTGACGAAAATCTTCATCAAAATACTTGCACAATAACTTAGGAAGCTAATTTTCGCTGACTATTGTATATAAGTCAGTGAAAATCAGCGCAATCAGCTTTTTTTAAATATCAATTGTCTTTTTAGTCTTTCTTGTCTTCAACACCCCGAGCGCTGAAGCCAACTAGAAATAAACCGTTTTAGCCCCTCAGGATGATGTCGATGACATCGTTGACATCGCCGATGTTGACCTCTCCATCGCCATTCACGTCAGCCTGGCTGATGGCATCGTCAGTCCCGCCTCTCAATAAAATATCGATTATGGCGCTGACATCGCTGATGTTCACTTCGCCATCGCCGTCAATGTCGCCAATCACTGTAGGCTCTTTCATGTACCAGAAGCTGGCGGTGTTTTGAACCGAGTCAATTCTCATGCGGGTAATGGGCTTGTTCATGTAACCACCCTGATAGACTGTTGCCGCGGGGATAGAGTAGTTAGTGAGCGAATCCTTGGCGCCCATGGGCCACGTGTCGGTCGAGTTACTGTATCCAGTCAACACGTTGTCGGCAGGGATGATCGACATGCGGGGATGGCTACCTATATTGTTGGGCGTGTTATTGTCCCATGCGTTTTTGTCATAATCCACGTGCAGAATCAGGATGCCCTCGGCGGCCAGATATGCGTCCCAGCCGGTCCGTTTGCGGTACTCCAGCAGGTAGTACTCGTCGGGGTTGGCGTCGTTCACCACCTTGACGGCAGTTCCCTCGGGGGTGTTAAGCGGTGCCATAGCATAATTGGTGTTCTCAACGGGATCGATAAGATCCATCCAACCCATATAGTGACGCTCATAGGAGGAATAGCCAGCGGGTGTATGGCTGTCATTGTTATAGCAACCGTGATCCATGATGTCCCAGGTGCTCATGCCATAGACAAAGCCGTTGGCGGTGTGGTAAAAATCGGGCAGTCCCAGGCAATGGCTGAACTCGTGGCAGAAGGTGCCCACACCATCAATATTTGTACTGGTGTTGGAACTGCCTTCCAGTTCATTGAAGACGGCGAATTTATCAATCCTTGTTTCATCGAGCAGGAAGGGCCCGGTGGCACTGTAACCCCAGTCATAACACTCCTGCATGTCCCACTGGCAAGGCCAGACCGACTCGGGCACAGTGCGCCAGGCCTGAGCCTCGCCCACGCCAGCAAACAGCACAACCACAACGTCAACCAAGCCATCGCTGTCGTTATCATAGTCGGCAAAATCCACACTCTCGTCAATGCCCTCACAAGCCTCGATGATCATGTCTCCCAGATGCATGTCATAGCCGCGGCTGTCGTTCCCGCCATAATAAGCGCGGGTTTTGCTCAGCTCAACGGGTCCTATTATCTCAAATTTTGGTGAGAATTTGCCGCGGGACTGATCCTCAAAGTAATGGAGACAGCTGTAGTCCTTTTCGTTAAACTGATTCTCAAATGTTGCCACCGGATTGGCATCGATGAATTTCACATCGGCGTAATTCACCAGGATGATGGGAATGCGGGGTGACCCGATCGTGGGCACCTGAGGATTGCTGTTGCTCTCCTCACGCCGGGGGATGTGGCGCATTGGGGAGTCAAGGGTCATCGAGTTACGGTAAGCGGTGATGAATGCCTGCTCCTCGATGCCACGATTGCCCTTGTTGTGGGCGAGCACATCACTCAAGTGGCTACTAGCCGTATAGCAGTAGTCGCCTTTCTCGTCCATGGCTACCGTCAGCCCGTCAAGGGTCATCAACGCATGGTTGAATTTGCCGCCTTGCATCATCAGCGTCAAGGACGTTCCATCGCTTTGGACATGAGTGAAGGGTGTCGGCTTGGCGGGTACTGCCATTGCTGCCAAGCAGCACATCATGGCAGAGATAATCGTCAGGATTATTGTTTTCATCTTCAAGTTGTTATTATCGGTTTGCCTGCTCGTCCTCGAGGTAGCGTTTCATAGTTGCTTTCCAGTCCATGCCGTTGGTGATATCGGTAAAATTGTCGATTTTCCATTCACCATCCTCGTGCACCATGTCTAAGACAACGTTGATCATATTTCCAAGGTTGTGCAATTGGAACTCAACCGCTGCGCTGTCACCCTTCAGTAAGAATACTTTAATATCGCTCACCGAGAGTTCACCCCAGTCTTGACCCATGATCCAGTGATCGACATCCAAGATGTCGATGGAGCCATTCAGCTGGTTAACGCTATCCACACGAGCAATCCAGCGGTTCCAGTCGGCCGAGCAGTACAGGCTGTCGTTGTTCACCTGCTGCTTGTTTCCCTCTTGCTGTTTCAACTCCGCATAATGCTTGAACACATCGTTATAGATGTTGCTCACCTGCGACACAACCGATGCGGTGTCAAGTGAATTATTCTCCACGCGATTTGCATTAGAGCAAGCACACAACATAGTGGACACAGCCACAATAAAAAACAGTTTCTTTATCATCATAGTAGTATTTTTGAAAACAAACGCCGCAAAGGTAGTGATTTTTCTTTATCTTTGTAGCCATCTATGCTCAAGATTGTTGCGATAATGCTTAGTGGGATGGCTGTGGGTTTCTTGTTAAGGGGCCGGCGGCTGGCCTTTGTCAACAAGGCGGTAACCGTGTTGATATGGGCTTTGCTCTTCTTTCTAGGAGTTGAGGTGGGAGAGAATCCACAGGTATTGAGTGGCATCAGCAATCTAGGGCTGGAGGCACTATGGTTGTCCTTGATGGGCTTGGTGGGAACGGTTCTATTCTCGTGGGCCTTGTGGCGCTGGATCAATAGCCGGAAAGGAGGCAAGCCATGAAAGGAAGCCTCATCATCATCGGTTTTTTCGTCTTGGGTATAGTGTGCGGTATCATGCACTGGTTGCCCGACTTGAACGCTTATGGTAACATGAGTTTCATGACGCTGTGCGCCCTGCTGTTCTGTGTGGGTGTGACGGTTGGCAACAATACCGCCCTGCTCAAGAGTTTCCGACAACTGGATCCCCGTTTCATGCTCCTGCCGCTGATGACCATCACAGGCACACTGGCTGCTACGGCAGTGGCTTCGTTGGGTCTGTCGGGCCGCAGTCTCACCGATTGTCTGGCCGTGGGCTCAGGCTTTGGTTATTACTCATTGTCAAGCATCCTCATCACCGAGTATCGTGGTCCTGAGTTGGGAACTGTCGCCCTGCTGGCCAATATCATCCGTGAGATTTTCACATTGCTCGGTGCACCGCTCCTGGTGAGGTTTTTCGGACCATTGGCACCCATCTCGGCTGGTGGAGCGACGACCATGGACACCACGCTGCCCATCATCACCCGGTGCAGCGGGGATAAATTCGTTTTGATTTCGCTGTTCCATGGTTTTCTGGTCGATTTCTCGGTGCCTTTCTTGGTGACATTTTTCTGCTCCCTGTAGTCATGGCAGGCAAGTGAAGTCGTTTTTTGGTAATCATTGTGCGGGGAAATGAGGAAAAAAAGCTAATTTTGCGACAACATCTGCTGCCAATAACAGGTAGATAAATTAATAAGATTGATGTCAACAACTGCTGCTATAAACCGCCAAACTGCTGTATCAGAGCAAAAGAGCAATATGATCCAAATCCTCAGGGCATTTGCGATTATTGCTGTGGTGCTCATACATGATTGCCCTCCCGATGGGTGGCAAGTATATTTCAGGCCATTCATTAATTATGCTGTCGCGATATTTTTGTTTTTGTCGGGCTATCTGACCAAAGCTGAGCGTCGTGACTGGAAGCGGTTTTATAAAAACAGGATCACCAGGGTGCTGATACCATACATCATCTGGAGCTTGTTATACAGCGTTATTACGGTTAAAAATATCTCTAAGCTGCCTTTTGCACTGTTGACGACATCGGCCTACCTGCATTTATATTACATCTTTGTTTACATTCAATTTGTTCTGTTAACCCCCTTGCTGATTTGGCTTGCCAAATCAAAATATAGGGCGTTGGGCTGGCTAGTAACCCCCGCTAGTATACTTGTTTACATGTGGTATTGCCATGCCATGGGCCAATCGCCCGATGTGTATGTGGCTCTGTTTTGGCATGATTGCTGCCTGGGGTGGTTTATCTTCTATTATCTGGGTTTGATGCTGGGTAATAAACTTATTGACTGCAAGTTGTCGATAAAAACCTTATTGATCCTGTACCTGATCTCGCTGCCCCTGCAAATGGCTGAGGGTTATGTTTTGAGAGGAATAGGCGCTCCCGATTTTGGCACTCAAGTAAAATTGACTGCAGTCCTCACGAGCGTGATAGCGATTTTAATCGCTTACAGGGTTTTGGAAGACGGTAAAGTCAACATGGAAAACAGATGCTTGAAGCTTATCGGAGACTATTCGTTCGGCATCTATTTGAGCCACCTGATGATTAGGATAGTACTCATGCACATTCCCTATTATTCCAGCATTATTTATCCGGTTAACTCAATTATTTTGACCGCAGTGAGCCTTTGTTTCTGTTATTACGGAAACAAGATCTTGGGGAATAAGATAGGCCGGTGGTTGGGCTTGAAGTGACTATTACTTGGCGCAGGCATCCTTGGGGAACTGGTCGATTTGCTTCATGCGCTTGAGGATGGTTTTTTGCATCTTTTTCATCTTTGCCGAGGGATGGCCGCTGTCGCGATGCAGGGGATTGGGCAGCGACACGGCGATATAGGCGCTTTGGGCTTTGGTGAGCTTGTCGGGCGTGGTGCCAAAATTGATACGTGCCACGGCGTCAGCGCCATAGATGCCAGGCCCCATCTCGATGGAGTTGAGATAGACTTCCATAATGCGCTCCTTGCCCCAGATGCCCTCAATCAGGAATGTGAAATAGGCTTCCAGACCCTTGCGCAGCCATGACCGGTGTTGCCACAGGAAGACATTGCGGGCCGTCTGCTGGCTGATGGTGCTCGCGCCGCGCTGCCGCTTGCCCTCTTGGGCTTCGATCTGAGCTTTTTGTATCTGTTCCAGGTCAAAGCCGCTGTGTTTCAGGAACAGGTTGTCCTCGCTTGCCATCACCGCTTGGGGCAGGTTGTGGTTGATTTGTTCCAGGGGCACCCAGCGGTGGTTGATCTCGGGGGCCTCACCGTCAATCACTTGCTCCACGGCACGGATGAGCATCAATGGCGTGACATATACAGGGATAAACTTCAGAATCACCACTGCCAGGATGGTCGAGGTGAAAAAGAAGATGAGTATGTTGCGCAACCAGCGGGTTATTGTCTTCATTGTTAGTCGTACTTGCAAATTTAACGAAAGGAGTGCTGGATTATTGCCTCAAGCAGTCGGGGCACAGGCCCTTGAGCACGTAGTTGACGCTGTGTACCTTGAAATTCCCGGGCAGGGCCACGATGGGCACTTGGGTCGTCTGCAGGCAGAAGGTGCGGCCACAGCGCTCGCAATTGAAGTGGGCATGCATGTGGTCGATGGTGCTGTCGTCCTCACCGCAGTGGCAATCTGGACTGCACACGGCATACTTGAACATCCCTGTGCCGTCGTCGATGGCATGGATGAGGTGGTGGGTCAAGAACAGGGTGATGGTGCGGTAGATGGTCGATTTGTCGACCGTGTCTAGCTCGTCCTCGAGACTTTGTAGCGAGAAGGCATCGTCATGGCCCATCATGGTGCGCAGCAACAGGATGCGCAACGCCGTGGGCTTCACGTCGTGGGCTTCCAGCCGCGTGATGTATTTCGATTCGTCAGTCATTTCACATTCAATTTTCAATATCCTGGATTCTGTGCGCTGCCGCAGGCGCTGAGCGTCTCACCGGGAATGGGGAACACGAGGGTATAGCCCATGCGGTCAGCATCGGTTTGCGGACGGTCGGTGTAAGGCCGCGTGAACATGCCGAAGCGGATGAGGTCGTTGCGGCGCCATCCCTCCCAAGCCAGTTCCAACATGCGCTCCTCAAGTAGATTGTCAAGCGTAGCGGGACGCCAAGCCATGCCGACACGCTGACGCACCCAGTTGAGCAGGGCATCGGCTTGGGCACCTGCTCTGCCGTCTCGCAGCATGGCCTCGCACTGCATCAACAGCACGTCGGCATAACGGAATAGCACAATGTCGTTGCGGCGCAACTGTCCATCGCTCATTGCAGCCAGGTCAATCTCATATTTTTTCATTCTTGCACCAGCCGTCTTCTCATAGGGGTCATTAGTGAGGTCGAGTTTCACCGCCATCGGGTAGTAAACCAACTGCGATCCATCATCGAGCGTGACAGGTTCACCTGTCTGGTCATGATAGACCTGGTCATAATAATAAGTCCAGTACAGTCTCATATCCGTATCAATACCCTTGCCATAGCCGAATGTCTTCATCGCCTCGATCGTGGCACACGGGCCGTTCTCTCCATTCAGTCCCAGCGCCGACGCATGGTTGTAATGCAACGAGCGGAACTGCTGGCTGAAGCGGTTAGAATAGTTGTAGATGTCCATCGGTATGGTGAATATCAGCTCGGGTGACTCCTCGTTGCTGATGCTGAAGTTGTCCTTGAAATCATCTGCCAGTTTGAAACCGTTGCTCGAGATAGCATTACAGTATCGCTCTACCGCTTGCCAGGTGTTCAGTGTCTCGCCATTGACGTCCCACGTCATCGTCGAGGCATCGGGGTGCTGGGCATCGGTCCAATCATCATCGGCATAGACTTCGGCATTCAACAGCACCTTCGCCAAGAGGAACTCCGCTACTGAGGCCGTCATGCGACCGTAGTACTCTCCAAACTTGCGACTCGGTACGCGGGAAAGATCATTCTCGGCTGCTTGCAGCTCGCTGACTATGTGCTTGAATGCCACCGAACGGTCCTGCAGTTTCATTTCCTGCACCGTGGGGTTGGAACTCAAGAAAACAGGCACACGGCCATAAAGGTCCATAGCATAGAACAAGAACATCGCCCGCAGGGCACGAGCCTCGGCACGCAACTCCTTGACGTCCTGGCCAGGATGTGCCTTTTCAAACGCATCGATGCGCTCAAGGGCCCGGTTACAAGCGAGCACCTCCTTGAAGAGGTAATTCCATGTGTCACCCGTGAAATCGACATTGCCAAAGCGATGCAGGAACAGGTTCTGCCAGATGCCGCCGTCATACCAGTCGGTACCTCTTGTGGGAATCATCGCCTCATCGGTCGAGAAAGTGTTCAGGTCCCACACGCCGCGTGCGGTGCCTTGCAATCCCTGTGAGGGAGCGCTACCGCCAATGTTGAGGTAGATGCTTCCCAAGGCATTATTCCACAGGTCGGTAACTGTGTTATAGGCCTCGTCCTCAGGCAATCGGTCGGTGGGGTTATCCTCGAGGAACTTGTCACATGAAGCCATCAGCAATGTGGCAGCGACTATCAATAGGCTATAAGTGATATATCGTTTCATGATGATTTCAATTAGAAGGTTAATGTGACTCCCAGATGATAAGAACGGGTAACGGGATAGATGTTCTTGTCATCGACACCCAAGGTGCCGTTGACCGAAGAACTGTTGATGACGGGTGTCAGACCCGAATAACCAGTGATGGTGCCCAGGTTATCTATTGTGAGCGCCAGGCGCAGGCGGCTGATGGTGCGCATCAGCGCCTTGCTCAAGGGTACGTTCCAGCCCAGGGTGAGGTAGTCAAAGTCTATATAGTCACCGCGCTCCAGCCAGTAGTCGGTTGCGGTCTGGTCGTTGATTGCGCGTCCAGGGGCGTCGGCCAAAACATTATAACCCGGCAAACTGGTCATATTCATGTAGGTCAAGGCGGTGCCGTTGTAAATCTTGTGTCCAAAGGCACCGTTGATCTGCAAGGTCACATCCCAGTGCTTGAAACGGTAATTGATGTTACTGCCTAGCAACACCTTAGGCATCGCTTGGCCACACACGCGGCGATCCTTGCCATTAGCGATGTTGATGTCGCCCGAATTGTCGAGGTCGGCGATTTCATACACATAGCCACCATGCCCGTCACTCTTGAGGCCCGTGCAGTGCGGCAGGTAGAACACGCCCAGGGGTTGACCTACCATCTGATAAACAATGTGATTGTTGCCACCGTGGAAACCAGCTCCGTTCAGGTTGACCAGGTCCACCTCGCCGGGAGCCTCCAGCCAGTAATCCATATAATAGCCGCTCAAGGACAGCAGTTTGTTGTACTGATAGGCGATATTGGCGTTGATATTCAATTCCATATCGCGTGAGGTGAGCGGCGAGAAACCTAGTGCCAACTCGACACCGCTGTTGCGCATCGACCCCAGATTGTCGAGCAACTTGTTGTAACTGAAGGGCGGCACGCCCACATTATAGAGGTAGAGCATGTCGGAAGTCTTGGAAACATAGAAATCAAGCGAGGTGATGATGCGATTGCCCAAAAAAGCCGCGCTCAATCCGGTGTTGAAACTGTGCTTCACTTCCCATTTGAGGTCAGGGTTGGCATTGAGCAGGACATCGAGCGTTACCGCCATGTTTTGGCCCACTGGAGCGATGCCCGCAGGCGTGAGGACATTTTGAGCCATGTAACTGTCCACTGCACCTTGATTACCCGCTAGACCGTAGCCAACGCTCCACTTCAGGTCATCGAGCCAATCCACATCGCTTAAAAACGCTTCGTTACCTATATTCCATGAAGCCGAGACCGAGGGGAAGAAACCCCATTGGTTGCCGCTGGCAAACTTTGACGAGCCGTCGGTACGGGCCGCGAAGGTCAATGAGTAACGGTTGTCGTAGTCATAGTTGACTCGTGCCATGAATGAAACCAGTGAAGGTGCTTTGCGGTAACTGCCTGTGCCGTCCCACAGCGTCACGGCACCCGCTTGGATAGCGTCAATGCCGATATCGTTGCTGGAGAAACCTGTTGTGGTGGTGTAGAATCCCGTGTGGATGTTGCGCTCAACCTCGGCAAGCCCCATTACGTTGAAATGGTTGCGGCCCAGCGTTTTGTCCCATGTCACGATGGCATTGCCGAGCCATGACTCGGTCTTGGCGCTGCTGCGGTAGCCCTTGCCGCCGCTCCAGATGCTTGTCGGCAGGAATTGTGCCGTCTCGACCTCGTTGTGGCTGTAAGCGCCGAAGAAGGACAGTGTCCAGTTGGGTGTCAGGTTGAATGTGAGCTTGGCATGGGTGCTCAGGTGGGTTGTCTTGTCCTGGGTGCGGCTGTCCATCAGTGCCAGCGGATGATTGATCTGGTTGGCGTAAGTGAAGCCGTCCCAACCTCCAGTACTGTTTCGCTCGGTGCCGAATGTGGGATTCCATGCCTGTGCCGAGTAGAAGGTCTTCTGCACATCGTAAACTGCCGTTAGCCCTTTCTGCACGTTGCCAAACATGCCCACCTCAATGGTCAACAGGTCGTTAAACATGCGTTGATACATGTTCATGTTGCTTGTCAAGTTGCGTAACTTGTCGTGCAGGATGACCCCGTCATGGTCCATGTATCCGAGCGATACGCGGTAACCCGAATGGTCGCCACCGCCCATGAAAGCGACATGATGATCTTGAATAAAGGCGGTTTGCTGGATAGCCTTCTGCCAATCGGTGTTGTAACCCTTGTCGATGAGCATGTTACCCAGAGTTCTGATGGCATCGCGGTAACCGTCAGCGTTGAGCATCTTGAGGTTTTTGCTAACGTGGGTGAGACCCACCTTGCCGTTATAGGTGATGGTGGCTCGATGGGCGTCGCCTTTCTTGGTAACTACCTCGATGACACCCGATGCGCCACGCGAGCCATATTGGGCAATTTCGCTGGCATCCTTAAGAATCGTGAAACTCTCGATATCTGACGGATAAATCGATGATAATGTGCTCAGGTCGCCAAACACGCCGTCAACGATAATCAACGGGTCGTTGCCTCCCGTGACCGATGTGGTGCCGCGCACACGCACAGCATTCATTGCTGCAGCGCCGTTGTTGCTTTTCTGGATGGTCACGCCAGCAACTCGTCCAGTGATAGCCTCCAGAGGATTGGTGACCTGCTGCTGGCTCACCTGCTCGGCGGTGACCACGGTGGGTGACATCACACGGGTAGCGCTATCAGCGGGTATAATAGTCTGAGAACTCATGGGCAGACCAGCCGACAGCAGTCCAGCAAGGGCCATCAATCTCAAATATAAACGGATTTTCATGATTCAGAATTGGTGTTGTTGATTTCAAACAGTGAGAAATTGACCTTGCCATAGACCCGTTGCTGGGCGAAATGGGGCAGGGCAGAGAAATCGTGTTCACGCGGGTGCTCCATGATGAACAGCGTGCCCTCATGCACGAGCGGCGACTCGAGCACCAGCTTGGGAATCTCCCCGAAACGTGGCAGGTCATAGGGCGGGTCGGCAAATATCACGTCAAACGATTGTCGGCACGTGGCAAGGAACTTGAACACGTCGCCACGAACTAAGGTGAGGTTAGGGTCGTTTAACTGGCCCTGCACACGCTTGATGAACTCGGCCTGGGTGCGCGCTTTCTCAACGGCGGTGACGTGGGCGGCACCGCGTGACAAGAACTCAAAACTCATGGCACCTGTGCCGGCAAACAGGTCGAGCACAGTCACACCCTCGAGGTCGATGATGTTACCCAGCACGTTAAAGAGATTCTCGCGCGCCATGTCGGTTGTGGGGCGGGCGGTGATATTAGTGGGCACGTCAAAACGGCGACGCCCGTATTTTCCGCTGATTATTCGCATAGGGCAAGCAGGATTAGTTCTAGCGGTGCCTGTATTGCGTTGCGTCCCAGTCGCATGGCGGCAGTCGGGAAGGCAAAGGGCATCACATGTTTCACAAATTCACGCAGTTTGGTCGTCATGGCGGCACACAGTGGGTGATTTCCGGTTATTTGCAATTCGTCGTTCAACTGGTCTAAGCCATGGGTGCGCCAAACGTTCAACGCATAGTAAACCGCATCGTCGACATTCGAGAGCGGGTAGGTGTTAGCACACTGCAGCGAGCCATCACAGTAAACGGCTATATCCATGTGCCCATTTCTCAGGTTCAAGAGCATGCGGGAGCGGTTGTCTTGGCATTGCTCCTGCTTGAAATGCTCACACAACGGAGACAGGTGATGGTACAGAGTGGGATAGTTGAACGTGCGTCCCAGGAATGCCTGTAAACCACGCGGCATCAAGTAAGCGATTTTTACGCCGTTTTGTGCCATGGGGCTCAAGGCGACATCACCATCGTCATCGGGAAATGCCTCGTGCAAGAGCAGGGTGCAGTCGTCATCGGGTGTATCCAGCGGCAGCAGCACAAAGTGGTTGGAGTGAACGATGACCCGGGTACGTTTGTACTCGTTGAGCAACTCGCCTGTATCATATATAGCATCCTCCAGGGCTTGCAGGCTGTCGTCAGCCCGCTCGACTTCACCGGTGATGAGCGAACCATCGACCGAGGGCGTATAAAGGATGTAGCTCACTTGCTCATCCTCGACAAGGACAAGCAGTTCCCATGCCTCGGGATGCTGTATGTCAATTTTGTTTTTCCCTTCCATCATCCTGCAAAATTACAAAAAAACTCCCCACGGCACCCCCACTTCTCCCGATTATTTGCACAATTGACCAAAATGCAGTACATTTGCCATCTATTAATTTTGAGAGTGAGATGAGAAAGACAAGACTACTGATATTACTGGCGAGCACCCTGTTGCTAGCCGCATGTGGCGGGAATGGAAAAGTAGAAAATGAGCAGTTTGCTTTTCTCGACAATCAGGGCATCACGATAAACGATGAACTGATGTTGGGCGACAGCCTCACCTTGCCCGACGTGTATTGTGGCGACCCCAATCAGACGCTTGACGACTTGAAGGGGGAAGCGCTCTCTCGTGAGCAGTACCAGGCGCTAGTCGTGCTCGCTGGCGGCAGTTTTGCCAGTGCGATGAGCAACTGGCTGCTGCTGGGCGTGCGCGATGTTGGCAACGGAATCACGCTTGCGGCCTATTACGGCTGCAACGGGTTGGGGTATTGTGTGGACCTGATGACCTATGATCGCCAGGGCAAGTTGCTCGATGCCATCAATGCGCGCGAGCTGCATCTGGTGTGGCGCTGCGACCTCTCTAACCCCGATGATGACAATTCCTTCACCCTTGACAGCTATTTCACTTTCTCGAGTCCCAATCGTGTGACCTTGCATCGCGTCATGGGGCGTTGCCTCATGGACTATGATGGCGACCTCAAGGGTGCCCCGCAGTGGCAACAGGCTTGGGACCAGGACTATGCCATCAACGACAAGGGTCATTTTGTGCTCTTGGGTCAGCATGTGGTCGATAAGACTGGCAGCGTCGATGAGTATGCCACTATGGATTTCAAGGCTTGGGACCTGCTCGTTTGCTCACAGCAAGACCTAGGCGTCATGGACGTGTGGAACGACTTTACTCCACTGGTTGACGAGACCTATGCCCCCGATTACAAGTACAACCCCTTCCCGTGGGATGTAGCGCAGCTGTACAAGATGAATCCGCAGCGTTTCCTGAACTGGATGGCCGCTCATCGTGGCGCGGATAACCGCTTGCTGAAGCACTTCAAGTTGCTGGTGGACGACCGCCCGCAACTCATCGACGAGATTGGCCGCCTGGACGATGCCACCGCCCGCCAGTGGCTCACCGGCATCGTCGCCTCGTGGGACAATCAGCCGCCCACCCAGCACCCGTGATAGAGATTTTACCGGTCCCGGAGTGCTCAAAACGATAATAAACTAAACACAATATAAATAATAATATGGCAACAGTTGACGACAAGAAAATCATTTTCTCGATGGTGGGCGTGAGCAAAACCATCCAGCAGAACCAGAAACAGATACTCAAGAATATCTACCTCTCGTTCTACTATGGCGCCAAAATCGGCATCATCGGTTTGAACGGTGCGGGTAAATCGACATTGATGAAAATCATTGCTGGCCTCGAGACCCAGTATCAGGGCCAGGTGGTGTTTGCCCCGGGATACTCTGTGGGCTATCTGCCCCAGGACCCCCAGCTCGACCCGACCAAGACGGTCAAGGAGGTGGTGCAGGAAGGCGTGCAGCACGTGGTGGACACCCTCAAGGAGTTTGAGGAAATCAACCTCAAGTTCGGCATGCCCGAGTACTATGAGGATCCTGAGAAGATGGATAAACTGTTTGCCCGTCAGGCCGAGTTGCAGGATATCATCGACGCTACCGACGCTTGGAACCTTGACAGCCGCCTCGAGCGCGCGATGGATGCCCTGCGTTGCCCCGAGGGTGACCAGTTGACCGAGCACTTGAGTGGTGGTGAGCGCCGTCGCGTGGCACTGTGCCGCCTGTTGCTTCAAAAACCCGATGTGCTGTTGCTCGATGAGCCCACCAACCACCTCGATGCCGAGTCCATCGATTGGCTGGAGCAGCACTTGCAGCAATATGAGGGTACGGTTATCGCCGTGACCCACGACCGCTACTTCCTCGACCATGTCGCAGGCTGGATTCTTGAACTCGACCGTGGCGAGGGTATCCCTTGGAAGGGCAATTACAGCAGCTGGCTGGAGCAGAAGACCCAGCGCCTCGCCCAGGAAGAGAAGACCGAGAGCAAGCGCCAAAAGACCCTGCAGCGCGAGCTGGAATGGGTGCGCATGGCACCCAAGGCCCGTCATGCCAAGGGCAAGGCGCGCTTGAACAGTTATGATAAACTGTTGAACGAGTCAGTCAAGGAAAAAGAGGAAAAACTCGAGATTTTCATCCCCAATGGCCCCCGCTTGGGCAACAAGGTCATCGAGGCACAGCACGTGGCCAAGGCCTATGGCGACAAGTTGCTGTTCGACGACTTGAACTTCATGCTGCCGCCCAACGGCATCGTGGGCGTCATTGGCCCCAATGGTGCTGGCAAGACGACACTCTTCCGCCTGATTATGGGCCTGGAGAAGCCTGACAGCGGCACGTTTGAGGTCGGTGAGACCGTCAAAGCGGTCTATGTTGACCAGCAGCACACGAGTATCGACCCCGACAAGACCGTCTATGAGGTCATCTCGGGTGGTGTGGAACTGTTGCGCATGGGAGGACGTGACGTGAACGCCCGCGCTTACCTGTCGCGCTTCAACTTCAGTGGCGTGGACCAGCAGAAGAAGTGCGGCGTGCTCTCGGGCGGTGAACGCAACCGCCTGCAACTGGCGCTGGCATTGAAAGAGGAGGGCAACGTGCTCCTGCTCGATGAGCCCACCAACGACATTGACGTGAACACCCTGCGCGCCCTGGAGGAAGGTCTTGAGAATTTTGCAGGATGTGCTGTGGTCATCAGCCACGACCGCTGGTTCCTGGACCGCATCTGTACCCACATCCTGGCCTTTGAGGGCAACAGTAACGTGTTCTTCTTTGAGGGCAGCTACAGCGAGTATGAGGAAAACAAGCTCAAACGCTTGGGCAAGGAAGAGCCCACCCGCGTGCGCTACCGCAAATTAGATAATTAATCGATAATGGAAATGAATATGAAAAAATTGGTGTTATTAGGCTTGGTGGTCATGCTCATCACCTCGTGCGGAAAAAGCCAGTGGCAACAAGGTGATGCCGTGAACAACGGTCATGACTTCTTGTGCAGTGCAGGCATCTGTGACGACTCGCTCAACGTGGCCGATGACGTTAACTACAATGATGATGGCGCTAACTTGCCTCATCATATCCTGGACATTTCTACTTGTGAGGCCATAGGGCTTGACAAGATGATGCAGGTGGACACCGTCACCTCCATTGTGCGCGTGTGGGGCATGCGTGACTATCCTGACAAGGGCATTACCCTCTTGCTGGGACAGACGTCCTACAGCGACACGCGCACCTGCTGGATTGCAACCTATGGCAAGGACGGCATGCTGGATTTCATGCGACTGGGAGAGTGTGGCGGTATGAACTTGTCTTACTGGGATGATGTCGATGAGCACACCCGCAATGTGGGCATCGACTCGATGCGCATGGTCATGCCCGATAAGTTCGGCAAACCCATCAACATGAGCCGCTGGATTTCCTACAAGGAGCAACGCGATGGCGTGGACACTGACTCTACCTTGTGGTTTATCCACAACGAATTGCCCATCACAATAGGTGATGACGGGCATTTCGCGCTGGGCAAGATAGGCACTGTCTATAGTTCTGACACCACCTTACTCAACAATTACTGGCGCTATAAGCGTCAACTTGAGTTGTTCTCATGGACGCCGATGAGCGATGAAACCTTGTATGATCGCCTGAATGATTTTCTGGTGGAATCACGTGGCTCAATCACCAACCCTATTCAACTGCAAGGTGATTTCTTCACGCTGGTATCAGGACGTTTTTATTGTGACACCGAGCGATTCATGAAATGGTGTTGTGAACACTCCGACAGCCAGTTGACCCGGGGGGTGGTGAGCACCTTCAAGGATATCAACCCTGAATATGTCTTTAACGAATTAAAGAAAATCAAGGATCCCGCTCTATTGAAGCGTTCTCGTGATTTGTTGGGACGTGGAAAATAGAATCTTTCAATAACCAAAATTTAGGTATATATTTTATTATGTTTATCAATTTACTGAATCCAATTGTTTGGAAAAGTGTTCTGATTATTATTTTTATTGGATGATGAATTATTTAAAACAGTTATTACTGGCTGCCTTTGTTCTGATAACGATGAGCATGAGCGCGGCCTCGTTGGATGCGCCTTCGGCCCAAGCCAGGGCGTATCAGTTCTTGGCGTCGCATAGTGTCGATAAACTCAATGCCGGCAACTCAACATTGAGTCTTAGTCACGTCGAGTCATCGGCCGTTAATTTACGTTGCGCTGACTATTATGTGTTTAACTCTACCGACGGCAAAGCCTTTGTCATTGTCGCTGGCGATGACCGGGCCGAGGAAATCCTTGGCTATGGTGAAGGCTCGATAGACATGACTGACCTGCCGTGCAACCTGCAGTGGTGGTTGGATCAATACAAGGAACAGATTGAGTTCCTGATTGCCAACCCTGACGAGAAGGTGGAGAAAGCATCGGCACCGCGACGTGATAGTGACGGTCAACTGGTTATTGCTCCGATGCTTACCTGTAACTGGAGCCAAAGTGAGCCATATTACAACATGTGTCCTCTTTCCAATGGTGAGCGCTGCGTGACAGGATGTGTTGCCACAGCCATGGCCCAAGTCATGTATTACTGGCGTTATCCCGATAGGACCAACGGCGTTTCAGGCTATTGGTGCCGTTCCTTGGGAACGATGCTTTCAGGATTGCCGGCCACTACATTTGAATGGGATGATATGCTGGATTCTTACGCTGGCGAATATACTAAAGCCCAGGGCGACGCTGTGGCCAAGCTGATGCGTTATTGTGGCCAGTCATGCAACATGGGTTATAGCCCCGATGGCAGTGGCGCCTATGTTCCTGACCAGTTGCGTGGCATGAAGTTGTTTGGCTATAACCCTAGCGCCACGATGCTTAATCGGTCAGATTATGAACTTGATGAATGGGCCGACCTGTTGATTGATGACTTGCAGTCGGGTTACCCGGTGCTGTATTCTGGCAATGACCCCATGGCAGGAGGCCATGCCTTTGTGCTCGACGGCTATCATGACGGTAAGTACCACATCAACTGGGGCTGGGCAGCTACTGGCAACGGCTATTTCGCGTTGGGCGCTTTCAACGTCAGGACCTATTCGTTTAATGCCAATGTGCAGATGTTGCACAGGATTTATCCTTCACAACAGACTCCCTCTGAGTATGGCAGTGATTTTGAGCATGACGGCATCTATTACAAGTACAACGAGGATGCATCTCAGGCTATCGTGACCTATTTTGATACCCACTACGATTCTTATGAAGGGCAGGTTGTCATTCCCGATCAAGTGAACCATGACGGTAAGACCATCCCTGTAACAGGCATCGGTCAGAGTGCATTCAGGAATAGCCTTAATCTAGTGAGCGTGGCGATACCATCTACTGTTAAGTATATTGATGATTACGCGTTCAGGAATTGCATCGGTCTCATCGAGATAGAAATTCCATCAGGGGTTGAGTCTATAGGAAATCAAGCGTTTGCCAATTGCATGAACTTGGAACGTGTTTTGTTCTCGGGTAATGCGGTGAAAACAGTTGGCGAGGATGCGTTTATGGATTGCAACGCGCTGAAACATGTTGAGATTGGTGACGTCAATTCATGGCTAGGTATGACTTTTGTCAGCCATTACTCTAACCCCCTCAGTTTTGCCCATCATCTTTATGCCAATGGGCAAGAGTTGGAGCATCTGGTTGTTCCTCAGTCAATCCAGCAAGTAAGCCCATTTGCGTTTATTGACTGTGAGGGTTTGAAATCGGTAGTTTTAGAAGATGGTGTGACTGATATCGGCACGGCAGCGTTTTCTAATTGTATTTCAATCACCTCAGTGTCATTGCCCCAAACGATGACCGCCATTGGCAAGCAGGTGTTCTTTGGCTGTTCAGCCTTGACAGGAATTGACATTCCAGAGAATATCACTTCAATTGGGAATGCCGCTTTCAGTGACTGCGCCGCTATGAAGCAAGTGGTATTTCCATCGTCTGTGTCAACGGTTAGTGATAAAGCGTTTGCTAACTGCAAGGAGTTGGTAGAGGTGGTTTTGCCAAATTCTGTCACCGATTTGGGCGCAAGTGCCTTTAGTGGTTGCTCATCTTTGTCTCATGTGAGGTTGTCGACTTCACTGACTACCTTGAATAGTAAGGTGTTCTATGGTTGCTCCAAGTTGACACATATTACCATTCCATCATCGGTCACCAACATCTCGACAGGCGCTTTCCAGAAATGCTCTTCATTAACCAGTGTGATCATTCCCGATAATGTCACTCAAGTAGGCGACCAAGCGTTCTCCTATTGCTCAAAACTTACCGATGTAACGATAGGCAAGAGTGTGGGCTTGGTTGGCGATAAGGCTTTCATTAATAGTAGAGCGCTGGCCAAGGTCACTTGTAGGGCCGAAATCCCGCCACTGACTCCGGGAAATGATAATACATTCACAAGTTCAGTATATGACAGTGCCATCCTGTATGTTCCTGAAAGTTCATTGCGTGCTTATAAGAATAGTGGAATCTGGCCCTGGTTCAAACACATTGAAATTATCTCCGAGCAACTGCCTGGTGATGTGAACGGTGATGGCGAGGTCAACATCAGTGACGTGAGTGCGATTATCGATATCATTCTTAATTCTGTAGATGATGTTGCGGGCGACGTTAATGGTGACGGCGAGATTAATATAGTTGACATTAATGCCGTCATCGACCTCATGCTATCGTAAAAAACTGTCAAATAATTAGACAATTTTACGTATTTTTTAACAAAAAACGCATTTTCTGGTAATAGAATTTGCGTTTTTTGTTTTGGGTGTTTAAATTTGCGAAGTTCATTTGGATGATGGACTCAAAGAATTATTAAGGCTTTATCATATTGCTGCCAGATGTTGGATGCGTCAGGTAGCGGCCCTAATTAAAAAAACCTCTAACGAGAGTTTGCTCTCGTGAATTATTAATTATTTAAAATCTATTTGGATGATGAGACATGTTACATTTAAAATCATGCTATTGGCAGCCCTTGCCCTGATGGCAATGAGGCTGGGCGCTGCCGGTGTGGATGCCGACGCGGCACGGTCGCGTGCATCAAGTTTCTTGCAATCGCAGCATCAGGGTCGATTGTCAGCCCCCAATGTTGCCTTGCGGCTGGCCCATGCCGAGCCCTCGACGGTGAGTGCTGGACAGACGGCTTACTATGTGTTTAATTCCGAGGGCGGTGATGCTTTTGTCATCGTGGCCGGCGATGACCGAGCCGTACAGATTCTTGCCTATGGTGACGAGGCACTAGACATGACTAACTTGCCTACTAATCTGCAATGGTGGCTTGACCAGTACAAGGCTCAAATCGAGTGGCTTGTCGAGCAGCCCGAAGTTGTCGCTCCAGTACCCGTTAGAGCCGGTGCCGACGATGTGGTCATTGAGCCTCTCTTAAAGACGATATGGCATCAAAGCACACCTTTTAATGACATGTGCCCTGTAATTGATGGTGAGGCATCTGCTACGGGATGTGTCGCCACGGCGATGGCTCAGGTGATGAATTACTGGAAGTATCCAGCACAGGTTCCTCCATTGCCTGGATATGTGACTAATACAGAACATTATAATGTTCCATCGTTGCCTGGTGCCGTACTGGATTGGGATCATATTTTGGATGTGTATAATCCAGGGGATTACAATGAGGAGGAAGCAGTTGCTGTGGCCACATTGTTGAGGTATTGCGGCCAGGGGTGTTTCATGAACTATAGCCCCACTGGCAGTGGCGCGTGGCAGGAAGATCAACTCATGGCGTTAAAGCAATTTGGTTACAACCATGAGGCCCAGTGTCTGTACCGTGATGAATGTGAAGACGCGCAATGGCACGCGATGATCATGGAGGAGTTATCTAATGACCGTCCTGTTCTTTACACAGGAACCAGCTTTGGCGGTGCCCATGCCTTTGTCCTTGATGGTTATAAAGAAGGCAAGTACCATGTCAACTGGGGATGGGGAGGCGGTAACGGATATTTTGTCTTGGATGCCTTAGGTAGAGATGATTGGGAGTTTAATTATTATCAAACGATGCAATATCATGTATATCCTGACCCTGAGGGTAATTCGGTACAATCTTACGACTTTGAGGTCTCGGGAATCTATTACAAGCGCAATGGAGATGCTGCCGAGGTGGTCAGGAGAGATATTATGCATAATTGCTACTCTGGTTCAATCGTCATCCCCGAGACGGTGACTCTCGATGGAGAGACCCTAGCTGTCACTTCCATCGCGCCCTGTGCATTTATGGATTGTATGGAGGTGACCGATATCCTGCTTCCGCCTTCGGTTACTAATATTGGTGCCAATGCTTTTTACCGTTGCTCAGCAATGACGACAATACGCATCCAAGGCCAAAACAAGAAATTCGGCAAAGATGCATTTGCCTACTGTAATGGGCTTAGCGAGGTCTATACTGATGATGTCGAATCATGGGCGACAATGGAGTTTGTCTCTAGAAGTTCTAGTCCGTTGACATATGGTCCCATGCTATTTGACAAAAAGGGTAATGCGGTAACCGATGTGGTTATTCCCGCCTCGGTTGATAAAGTTGGGAATTATTTGTTTACCGATTATGCCTATCTTAAGAGCGTGTTAATTGAGGAGGGGGTTACTGCGATTGGTAACAACTCTTTCTATGGATGCGATGAGATGACAAGTGTCACGTTGCCGCAATCGTTGCGCTCGATAGGTGATGATGCATTTGACAGTTGTACCCAATTGAGTGATCTCATATTGCCACCGTTTCTGGAGTCTATCGGTGTGTATGCATTTTATGCCTGTGAAAGTCTGACTCATGTTGACATTCCAGGGTCGGTGAGCGTTTTGGGTGATATCTCATTTGGCGCTTGTACAAATTTGTCTCAGGTAACTTTACATCCAGGCCTGACCCGTGTGGGTGATTATGCATTCTACTATTGTCTCTCGTTGAATGATGTGACACTGCCCAGCACAGTAATTTCAATAGGTTATGCTGCTTTTAATGGGTGCTCCAATTTGTCCAATGTCACACTAAACGACAATTTGCAAGAACTGGAGGATTTCGCCTTCTATGATTGTCCGAGCTTACAGAAAATCGTTATTCCTTCGAGTGTTACCCTCATTGGCATGGGTGCTTTTATAGGCTGTTCATCGCTTACTACAATTGTTATGGATGGCTGTTCACCCCATGTGGACTCTAACGCTTTCATGTCGTGTTCCCAACTGGCTCGTGTCGAGATCAGGGACGTGCCGTCATGGTGCAATATGACCTTTGACGATGAATTGGCCAATCCGCTGTATTATGCCCGCCACCTGTTTATGAACGGTGAGGAAGTGTGCGACCTTGCTATACCCGCTGGCGTTAAACACATAAATGATTATGCGTTTATCCGTTGTGAGAGCGTGACCAGCCTCACGATGAGTAATGATGTGGAAAGCGTTGGTGAACAAGCATTTAAAGATTGCAAAAAAATGACTGTTGCAACCTTGGGTGACGGGGTGCGTACTATTGGCGAGAAAGCTTTTCATGGCTGTTCAAAATTGATGGATTTCACCTTCGGAAAGAGAATGAAAACGTCCGAGATGTATGCTTTCGGGTCCTGCAATGCGTTGGTAAGAATCACCAGCCGTGCTGTTACACCGCCTTATCTTAAGGGCAAGTCAATTTTCCCTGACAAGGTGTATAATAACGCCATTGTCTATGCTCCTCGGCAATCGGTTGACGCATATCGGGAGGCACTAGTGTGGAAATACTTCAATATTGAGGGTGTGAATTTCATGCCCGAGTGGTGCGATGTGAATGGTGACGGCGAGGTCAACATTAGTGATGTGACTGCGATTATTGACATACAACTCAAAGGAGGTGTTGACATCGCGGGCGACGTGAACGGTGATGAAGAGGTGAACATTTCGGATATCAATGCCGTCATTGACCTGATTGTATCAGGTGAATGATTAGAAAAAGATCTAGAACAGGATAGCTTGAAGAGAGTGTATCATAATTCATCTGCTGGAATTATAACCGCCCTTCGGGCGGGAAATTAAAACAAATTTTGTATTTAAAAATTTTATAATAATTTGTTTAATTTCCCGTGCGTAAGCACGGCCACTAAATCAAGTCATGATTATGATACAGTCTCTTCTATTGTCAGATGAGTAGCAGCACCTGGGCAATAATCACACGCATGAACATGCTCAAGGGGTAAACCGACGCATAAGCGACTGCGGGTCGGTCACTACCGATGTCGTCGTTAGCATAATTCATCGCCATGGGGTTGGCCATGGCTCCACTGAGCATTCCGCACGTGGCGGCATAGTCTATATGGGCCACACGCAAGGCTATGACAGCGACTAGCAAAACAGGAAGGATAGTGATCAAGAAGCCCGTTCCTACCCACAACAGCCCCTCAGGGCGCACGACCGTAGCAAAGAAATCGGGTCCTGATGCCAGTCCCAAGCAAGCGAGATAAAGGGCCAGACCGATTGAACGCAGCATGAGGTTGGCACTAGTCGTGGTATAGGCGTTCACGTGGATGCGGGGTCCAAAGGCGCCCATGAGAATGCCCACAATGATAGGACCACCGGCCAATCCCAGTTTCACGGGGGCTGATATGCCCGGCAAGGCAATGGGGATGGAACCCAGGATGAGTCCCAGCGTCATGCCGATGAAGACGGTGATCAGGTTAGGCTCGTCGAGCATCTTGACGGCATTGCCCACTTCTTTCTCAACGTTTTTGATGGCCTCGCGGTGCCCCACGACGATGATGCGGTCACCCAGCAGCAAGCGCAGGTCGGGCGTGGCCAGCAGCTGCAAGTCGCCACGGTTCACACGACTGATGTTCACGCCATAGTGGCGGCGCAGGCCCAGTGAACCCAGTTTGCGGCCATTGATTTCGGGTTTAGTCACGAGAATGGCTTGAGAGACCAGTTCGCTGTCAATCGCATTCCAGTCGATGTCATCCTTATTCCAGTCGGTGTTCTCTTGTTTGCCAAAGAGAACCTGCATGGCTTCGGCGGCATCCTGGTCCTGCATGGTGACCAGTAGGCGGTCATCGGGCATGAGAATAGTGTCAGCCTCGGGGATAGTCACTTTGCCATCACGCCACAAGCGGGATATGACAAATTTCCTGGGGCTGATGCGTGCCAGGTCGCCCACGGTTTTGCCGATGATGCCCTCGTTGCGCACGCGATAGGCGGCGATGAAGGTGTGGTCGGCTTCTTCTTCACTTTCGCCGATGAGGTGGTCATGAGGACCCACAATCACCTTGCGGATGAGTGCTAGCGCCATGATGACTCCCACAACACCCAGCGGATAGGTTACCGCACAACCCAGCGCGGCACCGCTCTGAGGCTGGTGCAGTTGGGCGAGTGTTTGTTGAGCCGCAGCCAGTGCAGGAGTGTTGGTCGTGGCACCGCACATGATGCCCACGGCATCGCTCAGGTTAATGCCTAATAATGGTAGCAGCAAGGTGAGGACAGTGCCCACCAGCACTACCGTAAGAGCCAGCATGTTGAGCCTGAGGCCTGACTTGTGAAATGAGCCAAAGAAGCCGGGACCCACCTGCAAGCCTAACGCATAGACAAACAGCACAAGCCCGAAGTTTTGGGCATATTGCAGCATTTGAGGGTCGATGGATAGACCTAGATAGCCCGCTAAAATGCCTAAGAAGAACACAAAAGCCACACCAAGCGACACACCCAGCACCTTGATTTTGCCCATTGCTAACCCGCAGGCACACAACAGGGACAAAACGACAACGGCTTGCACAGCCGAGTGGGATAGGAATATGTCACTTAACCATTGCATCATTGCTTGACTCTTTTAGCTTTGTGATGAGTTGCCGGGCAGCGATACACACGCGGTTCAGGGTAGATGTGGTATCCATCGCTTCCTCTAGTTGAAGGCCTTCACTGACGCCGATAGCTGCCAACAGTCCGGCTTCCTTAGGGTCAAAATCGGTGTCAATGGCACCACAAATGGCGGCTACAGGAATGTTGTGCTCGTGGGCAAGCTTGATGACGTGGCCAGGTCCTTTACCCATCAGCGTTTGGTTGTCTAATCGTCCTTCGCCAGTGATAATCAGATTGGCGTGGTCAATCGCTTTGTCCATTCCGTTGTGGGCGATCACATAAGGCGCACCAGCCAGCAGCTCACAGTTGAGCAGGTGGAGCATGAGCGAGGGAATGCCTCCCGCAGCGCCACATCCCGCTGTTGTGGCGATTTCCTCACCAACGATCTCGGCCACATGGCGCATGCCTAGTTCTAACTGCCTCACTTGTTCTGGATCGGCCCCTTTTTGCGGTGCGTAAACGTTAGCCGTGCCCCGTTCTCCGCACAGGGGGTTGTCCACGTCGGCCAAAAGCGTAAAAAGGCATTCATGAACTTCGTGGGGGATTCCGGCAGTCTCGATATGGGCGATTTCTCTTAAATTAGCGCCACAAGGGAATAGATGCCGGCCATCGGCATTAAAGAATTCTACGCCCAGGGCACAAAGGATGCCCATCGCGGCGTCACAGGTCGCTGACCCGCCCATTCCTAACACGATGTGGCGGCAACCGCGCTCCAGGGCATCGCGCATCATCAACCCTGTGCCCAGCGTGGACGTGCGAAATGGGTCGCGCAGTTCATCGGGAACAAGTACCAGGCCACTGGCGGCAGCCACCTCGATAAGGGCGGTGCCGTCATCACACAGGAAATAGCGGGCATTGACTGGCGGTAATACTATGAGGGGGGCGGGCACCGATATCGACACCCATTGCCCTTGCTTGCACGCGGCAAGAACATCGGTCGTGCCATCGCCGCCATCGGCGATTGGCACAGTGCTAACAGACAGCCCTGGGTCTTCGCTGAGGGCCTGCTGCACGGCATCATTGAGTTGTTGAGAAGTCGCCGAGCCCTTGAACTTATCAAACGCCAGGACGATTCTCATCAATCTACCTTAACGACGAGGAAATTGGATTTTCCCCAGAATCTTTCGGCATTCAGGATGCGCAACACCTTGACATTGCCATGATCAGTGATTTCGTAGGAATCCTTGGGATGGTTGGTCATGAGCTGTGCCTTGTTGCTGTGCAGGGGAATCTCATTCAAGGTGCGGCGATCGGCCTTGGTGAAATAGGACATCTCAAAGTCACCTTCCAGGATCTTTGTCTTGCGCAGGAAACCTGTCTCGATGATCTTGTGTTCCTTGAGCTCCTTCTTTGAGCCGATGACGTAATAGCACGTGTTGAGGTTAGTGACCTCGTTAGTGAGTTTTTTGGATTTTTGCTCGGCGGCTTCTTTCTCCTTGGTCACGTTCTTGTTGACCGTGTTGAGCGAGTCCACGCTTTGGTTCAGGCTCTTGATCTGGATGTGAGCAGCTGCCAGTTGATTGGTGAGGTCGTTGATGGTCTTCTGCTGATCGTCAAGCTGTTGCTTCATCATGGCAATCGATTTCTCCATCTTGGAATTGTAGTTGGTTGACTGCTTCAAGCGATTTTCCAGCTCAGCCAACCGCTGCTTGTGCTTGTTGATGGATTGCTGAATGAGCACGATGTCATCACGCAGCTGCTTCTTGCGGTCAGGCGTCTCGCCATTCAGGTTGTTTACCGAGATAATGTCTTCCATCTCCTTGATTTGTGCCATGCCGTCGGCGATGTCGCTCATGAGCTGCATGAGGCTGTCTTTCTCGGCGTTAGCGGTATTGATGGAGTCTTGCAATGCGGCATTAATAGAGTCCTGGCGCATGGCTTCGGCCTCAATTTGGTTACTGCGTTGACACGCAGGCATGATAGCTAATCCTACCATCAACCAAACAAAATACATAATCTTTTTCATACCTATTGAATTTTTTATTTTATAATCAATGTTTATTAAATGCTTAATAATCTTGTTATACTTTAGCTTTCTTATGTTTGAATTCAGCATACTTGTCCACTTTGGCCGTTGTGCTGGGCGGGCAGCCTGCGACAATGATGACAATCTCGCCACGTGGAGCGTTGGCGGTGAAATAGTCAACCAATTCACTGAGTGTGCCATGATGGGTGGTGTTGTGCAGTTTACTAATTTCACGCACCACACTTCCCTCACGGTCGGTTCCAAATACCTCGGCAAATTGCTGTAACGTCTTTAACAGCCTCACGGGCGACTCATAGAATACCATGGTCAATGGCTGGGTTTTCAACTCCTCCAATCGGGTGGCGCGGCCTTTCTTCTGGGGCAGGAATCCCTCAAATACAAAACGGTCACACGGTAACCCCGAGTTGACCAGTGCAGGCACAAATGCTGTCGCCCCAGGCAATGTCTCGACCTCAATGTTTTGCCGGCGGCACTCACGCGAGAGCAGGAATCCCGGATCACTGATGCCTGGAGTGCCCGCATCGCTGATGAGCGCCATGACGGCTCCAGCCTGTAGTTGCTCGACCACAGCGCTAACCGCCTCGTGCTCATTAAACTTGTGGTGGCTGCGCATGGGAGTGGCGATGCCGAAGTGCTTGAGCAGCACGCCACTGGTACGGGTATCCTCGGCTAGCACCGTGTCAACGCTCTTGAGCACCTCGATGGCACGAGGGGTCATGTCATCAAGGTTTCCTACTGGAGTGGGCACTATGTAGAGTTTGCCGGCCATTTATAATTATATAATAATGTTACCCTTGGAAATGGTTGCGGACAATTTCCATGAAGTCTTGAACGACCTCATTCTCGCGGTCCCAGTTCAACTGGCTATAGAAATAGAGCTCGGCGTTGCCGTAACTTCTCATGATTTCGATGTGCTCAATGGCGGTGTTCATCGCGTTAGCGCTGCCAGCAAACAATTCGCGTTGGAACCTGAATCGGTCATTGACCGAGAAGGCTTTGCGGATGTCTTTAGAGAGTTTGCGCTGTAATTTCTCGTCAACGCGTAAGGGGGTCTCAGGCTCGTCCACCTCGGGGAACTCGGTGGGTACGGGGGGTGTGGGCATCTCCTCCTCGGGCTCGGGGAGTTCTTCCTCCTCGGGCATGATAAACTCCACAGTGATATCTTCCAGGTCGCGGTCATCCTCGGGCACAACTTCGGGGTCGGGCTCGGGAACGGGCTCGTCGTTGAGCTCCTCTCTAAAGGGTGGGGGTGTGACGGGCGGTTCAGGATGAACTGGAGCGGGTGGAGTGACTGCTGTCTCTTGCTCAACGGGTGCTGGTGGCGTGACTGGACATGCTGGAGGTGTGGGTTGGGCTACTGGCTCTTGCTCAGCAGGCTCCTGCTCGTCAAGCGAGGGGATTTCGTTGAAGTCCTCATTATTGTCATGATCACAAGTCTCATCGGCCTCATTTTCCTCCTCTATGTCCTCAATGGGCTGTTGTGCGGGAACCTCTTGTTTCTCCTCGTTATCGGTAATGACTTCAGCCTTTGGGGTCTCTACGGCCTCGGGTGCTTGAGGTTGCTCGGCCTCAGGTGCAACGGTGAGTTCTACGCCACACATTTCAGCCAGCTCGCGCACCTTGCGTTTTATTTTGTTGGTGATCACTTCGGGCGTGTTCTCATCACCCAGGCGTCGGGTAACGAGCATCAACCCTTCTATCTCATAGACATGAGACAGCATTTTCTCTATTGACATGTTCATAATCATTTGTTACATTGTTGCTTAGCGAACTTTCGCCAAGGATTTGCTTTACATTTAACCTGCAAGTTTACAAACTTTTTTTCATTCGCCAACTATTTTCCCTAAAAAATCCATCCTCACACACATTAAATAATTAAGACAGAAAAGAATGATCTGTTAAATTTACCGCAAAACATGGTAATCGATTGCATCAGTGATAATAACTTGATAATGAGATGATTAATTAGATTGTTTTTGAGATTGTAAAATGATTTTATAAGTTGCTGATTTTTAATAAGTTGTGAAAATTCATGATTGTTATTCCTTTGTTTGTTGTGCTGAAGATGTGGCTGTTTGCAATATTTTTTGTACCTTTGTGGCCTGTTTTTCAGTCTATAACCAAAAAAAGAGATGTTAGACTTACTGTTTGAAACAAGTTGGGAGGTCTGTAATAAGGTGGGCGGAATCTATGCCGTCCTGTCGACTAAGGCAAAGACCCTCCAAAAAAGATACAAAGACAACCTCATTTTCATTGGTCCTGATTTATGGACGGCCGAGAATGCCTCTCCCTCGTTTGTCGAGGTGAAGACTCCGCTAGCTCCATGGCTACGTCAGGCCTCACTGCCCAGTGGCGTGAAAGTGAGGGTGGGGCGCTGGGATGTCCCTGGCAAGCCCCTGGCTGTGCTGGTGAAGTTTGACGCGTTGTATCCTTACAAGAATGAACTCTATGCCGAGATGTGGAATCGTTTTGGTGTGGACTCACTCCATGCCTATGGCGATTATGACGAGTCGTGCATGTTTGCCTATGCTGCTGCCCTCATCATCGAGAGCATCGTCGCGTGGAAAAACAATCCTGACTTGAGGGTGGTAGCCCACTTTGATGAGTGGACAACAGGCATGGGTCTGTTGCATGTCAAAGCTCACATGCCTCAAGTGGGCACGGTGTTCACTACCCATGCCACTAGCATCGGGCGAAGCATCTGCGGCAATGGTAAACCGTTGTATGACTATATGCCTGGCTACTTTGGCGATCAGATGGCAGTCGAGCTCAACATGCAGTCCAAGCACTCGCTTGAAAAAGCTGCGGCCCATGCCGCCGATGTGTTCACCACCGTGAGCGAGGTGACTGCCCGAGAGTGTGAGCAACTGCTGGAACGTCGCCCCCTGGTAACGCCCAATGCCTTTGAGCAGAATTATGTTCCCAAAGGAGCCAAATTCACCAACACACGTGCTGCGGCTCGCAAGCGGATGCTGAAGGTGGCAACCGCCCTTACAGGACAACGTTTCCCCGAGGACACGATGATTGTAGCCACAGCAGGTCGCCTGGAGATGCGCAACAAGGGCATTGATGTCTATCTTGACGCACTATCGTCGCTGCGTGACGCCCTGGACCGCGTGACCAGTCTGCAGCGCAAGGTGCTGGCGCTCGTCCTCGTGCCTGCCTGGATGAAGTCACCCCGCACTGACCTTGTGGATAACATGGCATCCCGCAAACCTCATCGTTTGTTTGATCCAGTGATTACCCACAACCTGTTTAACCCTTACAACGACCCAATCTATAATAGAATTAACGCCCTGTCGTTCCGCAACGAGCCTCAGGACAAGGTTATGGTGATTGACGTGCCCTGTTACCTCAATGGCAATGACGGCATCATGGACATGACCTATTATGACCTGCTGGCAGGCCTTGACGCAGCGGTGTTCCCGTCCTATTATGAGCCTTGGGGGTACACGCCTCTCGAGAGTGCCGCCTTCGGTCTGCCCACCATCACGACCGACCTAGCAGGCTTTGGCCAGTGGGTGCTGGACAACTTTGGTGACGACAGTGACCTGAGCGGTGTGAAGGTGGTTCACCGCACCGACAGCAACTATGCCGACACTGTCCAGACTGTCGTTTCGGGCCTCATCAACCTGTATATGATGGAACCCAAGATGATGCAGAGCGTGAGGAAAGGTTCCCGCACAACCAGCAAGATGGCGTCATGGGAGAATTTCATCAAGTATTATGACCTGGCCTATAGCCAGGCAGTAGAGTTGGCTAGCGATCGAATGAGTCAACTCATGAACCAAGAACAATAAGAATCAATAGAATAACAATTATGAAGATTAAAGTTAGCAACAGCAACGAACCGCAGTGGAGAAACATTATTATAAAGTCAGAATTGCCTGGCAAACTCCAGAAACTGAATGAAATGTCGCGCAACTTGTGGTGGGCATGGAATAGTGAGGGTAAGACCCTGTTCCATGACCTGGATCGCGATACCTGGCGTGCTACCAGCGAGAATCCCGTCAAGATGCTCCAGCGCCTCACCAACGAAAAGATTGAAGCGATCAAAGCCGATTCCGCTATGATGGCCCGCATCGACAGCACCTATGAGGTGTACAAGGAGTACATGAAGCAGCCGTTGCGCAACGATCTGCCCTCAGTGGCTTACTTCTGTATGGAATATGGATTGTGCAATGCCCTCAAGATTTATTCAGGTGGTTTGGGCATTTTGGCTGGTGACTATGTGAAAGAGGCAAGTGACCGCCGCGTGAACATGACGGCTGTGGGTTTCCTGTATCGCTACGGATATTTTACCCAGACCCTTGCGATGGATGGCCAGCAAATCGCCAACTATGAGGCACAAAACTTCAGCCAGCTCCCCATTGAGCCGGTACTGGACGAGAATGGCCACCAGTTGGTTCACGAGGTGCCTTATCCTGGACGCATCATTTATGCCAACGTATGGCAGGCTAATGTGGGCCGTGTGAAGCTTTATCTGCTTGACACCGATTTGGACCTCAATAGCGAGTATGACCGCGAGATCACCCACAAGCTTTATGGTGGCGATTGGGAAAACCGCATCAAGCAGGAATACCTGCTCGGCATTGGCGGCGTCCTGCTGCTGAAGCGTTTGGGCATCAAGGCCGATATCTATCATTGCAACGAGGGCCATGCCGCATTGCTCAATCTACAGCGATTGGTGGATATGGTGCAGGAGGATGGCTTGAACTTCAACGAGGCGCTCGAGATTGTCCGCGCCACTTCGCTCTACACGGTACACACTCCCGTTCCCGCTGGTCACGACTATTTTGACGAGGAACTCTTCGGCAAGTACATGGGCGAGTATCCCGCACGTTTGGGTATTTCCTGGCAGGAACTGATGGATATGGGTCGTGAGAATCCCGGTAGCGATGAGCGTTTCTGCATGAGCACATTCGCATTGAACACAACCCAGGAGAGCAATGGCGTGAGCTGGCTCCATGGCGAGGTGTCCAAGAAGATGTTTGCTGGACTGTGGAAGGGCTATGCCCCCGAGGAGTCTCATGTGGGATATGTCACCAATGGCGTTCACATGCCCACTTGGGCCGCCAGCGAGTGGAAAGTGTTCTACAAGCAGGTGCTGGGCGAGGGATTCTTGGATAAACAGGAACTGGAGTCGACTTGGGAGCCCCTGATGAACGTTCCTGACGAGAAAATCTGGGAGATGCGCATGATGTTGAAGCAAAAGTTCATCCGCTTCTTGAAGCGTGACTTCCGCGACAGCTGGCTCAAGAATCAGGGTGATCCCACCCGCATCACCAGCATTGTTGACAAGATCAACCCCAATGCGCTGCTCATTGGCTTTGCCCGTCGCTTTGCCACCTACAAGCGCGCTTATCTGTTGTTCAACGATCTGGACCGACTGAAAAAGATCGTCAACAACGAGCAGTTCCCTGTGCAGTTCATCTTTGCCGGTAAGGCTCATCCCGCCGATGGCGCCGGTCAGGGACTCATCAAGCGCATCATCGAAATCAGCAAGATGCCCGAATTCCTGGGTAAGATTATCTTCCTCGAGAATTATGACATGACGCTGTCCAAGCGACTCATTACCGGTGTTGACGTTTGGCTCAACACGCCCACACGCCCCCTCGAGGCATCGGGTACTTCGGGCGAGAAGGCCGAGATGAACGGCTTGCTCAACTTCTCGGTGCTTGATGGCTGGTGGTATGAGGGTTATCGCGAGGGTGCTGGCTGGGCATTGACCAGCAAGCGCACTTACACCGAGCAGGATCAGCAGGATAAGCTCGACTCGGCCACGATCTACTCGATGCTCGAGAACGAGATTATTCCCCTCTACTTTGCTAAGAACAGCAAGGGTTATTCACCCGAGTGGATCCAGTACATCAAGAACTCGATTTGCCACATCGCGCCCAACTATACCATGTCGCGCATGATGAAGGACTATTTTGATAAGTTCTATTGTCCCCAGACTGAGCGTGCCCGCAAGCTCATCGCCAAGAACTATGCCCTGGCTAAGGAAATCGTTGCTTGGAAAGAGAAAGTGGCCGATCGCTGGGAGGATGTGAAGCTTGTTGATGAAATCGATGACAATAGCGATACCATCACCAATACCACCGAGAATGTGACCTACACCATGAAGATTGATACCGCTGGCTTGGGCAAGGATATCAAGGCTGAGATCGTGGTGTACAAGGAGGAAGACGGCGATGTTAAGTTCCATCGCGCTGCTGAATTTGATGTGGTTGCTACCGATGGCGATGTGCTCACTTACAGAATCACGACGCCCATCAGGACTAACGGCATCTTCCGTTACGCTTTCCGTATCTATCCGTGGAACAAGAACCTGCCTCACCGTCAGGACTTCGCTTATCTCAAGTGGTTCTAATCCATCTGTTAAGAGTTTTCACTGCCCGCACAGCCTCAGTGTCATGCGGGCAGTATTTTTATTGTTTTTTTCGTGAATAATGGCCTCAATGATGCTTCTCATGGTTGCATAATTGTGGCTGCGTAATTGTGGCTGCAATGCTAAAAAACGATAATAAAACTAAATCTTACTTGTTCTACTATCGTTTTGCACTATCTTTGCATGTTATTTCGACGTGAAAAGGACATTGACGACAAGAAGTCTCCATATCATTGTCTTACTGGTACTGGCATGTGTGCTGCTACCAGCTTTGCTGCATGGCCAAGAGACAGTGCAAATACTGGACTTGACCCAAGCGGTGGACTCCATTGTCAGAGCCGAGGGCGATTCAATAAAACCCGCTCCAGCCTTGCCCCAAGACACTAGCCGTTTCAAGCGCGTGAAGGTCGATCTTGATCATGTGGTGCAGTTTAACGCTAAGGACAGCATTATCCTCATCGGGCGCAATCACGCGACGATGTATGGCCAGAGCAAGGTCATCTATGGCGACGTGGACCTGACGGCAGCACAAATCAGCATGGACATGGACAGTAGCCAGGTGCATGCCATCGGTGTCCCTGACAGCGTTGGCGATCTATCAGGTACGCCTGTGTTTAAGGACAACAGCGGCGAGTACCAGTCGCGCATCATGAAATACAACTTCAAGACCAAGCGAGGCTACATCACCGACATTGTCACCGAGCAGGGCGAGGGCTTCCTCACTGGCGGTATCACCAAGAAAACCGAGGACGATTACTACTATATCAAGGATGGCCGCTATACCACCTGTGATGACCATGAGCACCCTCACTTCTATTTCCAGCTCACCAAGGCTAAGGTCAAGCCTAAAAAGAATGTCGTGACCGGCCCTGCATATATGGTATTGGAAGACTTGCCGCTACCGATTGCGGTGCCCTTTGGTTATTTCCCATTTAGCGAGAAGTACCAGAGCGGCATCCTGGTGCCCACCTTCGGTGAGGACTACAACCGTGGCTTCTACCTGCGCAATGGTGGTTACTACCTGGCATTGAGCCAGCATGCCGACCTCGCTATCACCGGCGAGATCTATACCCGAGGCTCATGGGGCTTGTCGGCCCAGTCATCCTATGCTTGGCGCTATAAGCATTCAGGCTCGTTCAGTGTCAATTACCTGACTACGGTGACGGGTCAGAAAGGCGACCCCGACTATAACAAGATGCACAATTTCCAGGTGTTGTGGAACCACAGCCAGAGCCAGAAGGCTAATCCCTATATGACCTTCTCGGCAAGTGTGAATTTTGCAACGACTGGTTATACCCGCAATAGCCTCAACACTTATTACACCAATGCCTTTACCGAGAATACCAAGAGCAGTACGGTGAACTTGACATACAAGATTCCCAACAGCAAGTGGTCCATCTCGACAAACGCCAACATCTCGCAGCGCACAGCCGACTCGACTATCACGGTATCGTTCCCCAATATCACGATCAACATGACCCAGACGGCGCCTTTCAAGCGCAAGCGCACTGTGGGCGACGAGCGCTGGTATGAGAAAATCAAGATCAGCTACACGGGAAAATTCCAGAACTCGTTGACAGCTAAACAAGACGAGTTCCTGCACAAGAGCCTGGTTAAGGACTGGCGCAACGGCATGAGCCACACGATGCCCGTCCAGGCGACGTTCAATGTGATGAAGTACTTCAACATCACGCCCTCGATCACCATGAATGACCGCATGTACACCAGCAAGATCAAGCAGCAATGGGATCCCAACGCCAGTGCTGTGGTGCGTGACACGACCTATGGCTTTTACAATATCTTTGACTTCAATTTCGCGGTCACGCTCAGCACCAAGGTTTATGGTTTCTTCAAGCCGCTTAAGTTCTTGGGCAAGCTCAGCGAGAAACTGCAGATGGTGCGCCACGTGATGACGCCCAGCATCTCGTTCTCAGCAACTCCCGACTTTGGCGCTCCATGGTGGGGCTATTACGGCAACCTGGACTATGTTGACGCTAGTGGCATCCATCACAACAACCGATATAGCTACTTCCAGCACGGCCTCTACGGCAGCGCGCCCAACGGCAAGTCTGGTACCATCTCATTTAACATCGCCAACAACCTGGAGGCAAAGGTTAAAAGTGAGAGCGACAGCACAGGGTTTAAAAAGATTTCACTCATCGAGAATTTCACCTTGAGCCAGTCCTGTAACTTGGCTGCCGACTCGATGAAATGGAGCAACCTGAATACCAGCATCATGCTGCGACTCACCAAGGGCTTTAACCTCAGCTTGAGTGCAACATGGGATGTCTATAAATATGCCTTGAATGAGGCTGGCACACCAGTGAGGATTAACAAGCTACGCCTGTTCAATGGCGGTGGTTGGGGCCGCCTGTCAAGCACTGGCACGTCGTTCTCCTATACTTTTAATAACGACACGTTCAAGCGCAAGAAGGATAAGGATAAAAAAGAAAAAACGCCCACCAGCGAGCAGGCGCGTGATCCCAACATGGACGACCAGGACGAGAACAGTGGCAACGCTTCTGGCCCGACTACCGATCTGGAACTCATTGACGGCTATGCCAAGTGGGACTGCCCGTGGAACTTGACGGTTAACTACTCGTTGTCCTACGGTTACGGCTCATTCAACTACGATAAACTCGAGTATAACGGCCGTTGGACCCAAAACCTGAGCATGAACGCGAGCATCCGTCCGACTAAGAACTGGGCATTCTCGGCTTCGGCAAGCTATAATTTTGACACCCACAAAATCGCCTATATGAATTGCAGCATATCCCGCCAGATGCACTGCTTCGAGATGAGTGCAAGCTTCGTGCCCGTGGGTCCTTACAAGAGTTACAACTTCCACATCGCTGTCAAGTCGTCGATCTTGCAGGATGTGAAGTATGACAAGCATTCCAGCATCTCTAATGGCGTCACTTGGTACTAGAATCCTTGCCCTACTGCTAGTTGTCTTTTCATTCATGTCGCTATCGGGCCAAGTGTTACAAGAGGGCGACCTGCTTTTCTGTTGTCCCAATGAGCCCAATGCCATTACCGATGTTACACAAGGAACTCAAGGCATGAGCATCGACCATGTGGCTATCGTTCACCGCATCGGTGGCGACAATGGACCACTATATGTCATTGAGGCAAAGAAACCCGCGGTTTGTCTCACGCCCATCGATACTTTCTGCTGCGAGAATCCCCACCATCTTGTAGGCAGGGTGAATGGCGATGTGGATATCCGCAAGTCGGTGCGGCGATGTCTCATGATGGTGGGAAAACCCTATGATGACTTGTACCTGCCGGGCGACAGCGCCATCTATTGCAGCGAGTTAGTTCAGTTGAACTATGTGGACAGCCAGGGCAATCTCATCTTTAGCCCAGTGCCGATGTCATTCCATGACGCTACTGGACAGGTAACCGACTATTGGATTAAGTTTTATGCCGAGCGGGGAATGGCGGTCCCCGAGGGCGCTCCGGGCTCCAATCCCGGGGAATTGTCGCGGCGTCCCCAGATCTCGATTGTGGCCTATAGTCTCATGCCGCGAATTAGTGACTGAAAAAACTCGGCACTAATAACTGTCAACTCAAATCTTTTTATTACATTTGCAGGTTATAACTGAAGAACCTTCGAAATAGTGGGTACGATAATATCCATAATTATTGGTTGTGTGTCGATTGGAATATTTCTCTCGGCACCCATGGGACCGGTGGGCATATTGTGTGTCCAGCGGACGTTGAACAAGGGCCGCAACTCGGGTTTCTTCACTGGTGTCGGTGCAGCTGCAAGTGATTTGTTCTATTGCCTGCTCATGGGACTGGGCATCTCGCTTGTGACCGACTTTATCGCCGACAATGTCAATATCCTGCAAATCGTGGGCAGCATCATCCTGATCGTTTATGCCATCTACATGATTATCCACAATCCCGTGAGCCAGATTACCGAGAACATCGACCAGCGCGAGGACCACTGGCGAGACATGGCCACAGGCTTCCTGTTCACCTTGAGCAATCCGTTGATCATGTTCCTGATTATCCCGCTGTTCGCGCGCTTTGGCTTCCCCTTGCCCGAGTACAAGTGGTATCACATCATCATGGGCTATGCCTTCATTGTCGTTGGTGCTTTGCTGTGGTGGGCCGTCATCACATTCTTTGTGGATAAGGTGCGTACCCACTTTAATATCCGCTCCATGTGGCTCATTAACCGCATCATCGGCATCATCATTCTCGTGCTTTCGTTCTACGGCTTGGCGACCGGCATCTACGCCTACCTCCAGGAAATCCACATCATCTGAATCATAATATCAAGCGAGGCATTCATCAGTGTGAACACCTCGCCTGTTAAAATCTAAAAGTCTAACGTCTAAACTTAGTACTTCTTCACCTCGATGTCGCCATTGAGGACTGCCATGGCATTCTCGGCCAGTGCCGACATCTCGTCCTCGCCAGGATATACGTGAACGGGAGCCATCCAGTCGACGCGCTTCTTGAGCTCATCAACCATGTACTGCCAGTAAGCGATACCGCCAGTGATCAGGATGGCATCAATCTTGCCGCACAGCACAGCACCTTTCTCGGCGATAGCCTTGGCGATATGATAAATCATGGCGTTGATAACGAGCTTGGCTTTCTCGTCGCCATTGTTCATCATCTTCTCGGCCTCGATCATGTCGGTAGTTCCCAGGTGTGAGAATACGCCACCCTTGCCTGAGATCATCTTGAGGATTTCGTCCTGTGTGTATTCACCGCTGAAGCACAGGTTTACCAGGGCCTTAGCGGGAAGGCTACCGGCGCGCTCGGGTGAGAACGGACCCTCGAACGATGAGGTTCAGGTCCTCGTAGCGCTTGCCGTTCTCCTTGGCGAAGCGGCGGGCGATGGCGCGCTGGTTCAGGGCGTGCCAGATGCTCTCGCGCTTAAACATTGACAAACCGCACACGCGGGCATAATCGTTTAACTCATCGGTCACAACGGGATCGGCGATGTAGCAGGGACAACCCAGTCCCTTGGCAATCTCGTTGGCAATAACACAACCCAGGTCGCATGCGTGCTGGTGTTCGCTGGCATAGGTAGCTTGAATCATGTTCTCGTCGACGGCATACACACCACCGGGAAGGGGCTTGGTCAGACTGCCACGAGCAACAATCGCGTCAAACTTAACGGGGATACCGGCTTTTTCCAGCTCGCCAAGAATCATCTTGCGGCGGAAGTCAAACTGGTCAGTAATCTTGGCAAACGGAGCCAACTCTTCGGCTGAGTGACGAATGACTTTGATCAGGCGGGGCTCGCCGTTCTCAACAACTGCCATCTTGGTGGAGGTTGACCCTGGATTGATGACTAAGATAATCATGTGTTGGTAAGAAGTTTTATAGTTATTATATAATTATATTAAGGTGCTTACTCGGCTGCCATGGTGGCTACGGCCAGGCTGTAGAACTTGGACTGGGCGCTGTCGGCACGTGAGGGAACAACAGCGGGGCACTTGGCACCCAGCAACAGGCCAGCGGTGCTTGCGCCTGCAAACAGGGTGATGGCTTTGTAGAACACATTACCGGCCTCGATGTCGGGCATGATGAGCACGTCACTGTCGCCCTGCAAGGGTGATGACAGCCCCTTAGCTTCCATCGCGTGCATGCTGCAAGCGCACTTGGCGTCAAGCGGTCCGTCAACGATGCATTTGCCCAGCTCGCCGTTCTTGGCCATCTCTATGATCACGGGATAGTCCTCGGTGAAGGGGAAGTGCTTGCCGTTCACTTTCTCGGTGCAGTGGATGAGGGCGACCTTGGGCTCCTCGATACCGAAGTTGCGGGCCACGTTAGACATGTATTTCACCATCTCGATGCGCTGCTCACGGTTGGGATAAGGGATAACAGCGGCATCGGTAAAGATCAGGAATTTGTGATAGCTGGGAATTGAAGCAACAGCGGCATGGGTCAGCACGTTGCCCTTGGGCAGGATGCCGGTTTCCTTGTTCAGGACGGCACGCAGCAGGTTATCGGTGTTGATGAGACCTTTCATCAGCACGTCGGCCTTGTTTTCACGAACGAGGGCAACAGCCTTGGCGGCAGCGTCGTCGGCGTCGTTGGCATCCACATAGCTGATGCTGGCAGCAAAGGGCTTCAGGGCTTCATTGGCCTCGAGCTTGTCTTGGCAGCCTACAAAGATGGCCTCGATAAAGCCGGCTTCAAGAGCCTGGGCACAAGCGGCGGGGGTCTTCTCGTCGGCAGCCCAAACTACAGCAACACGTTTCTTAACATTGTTCTCCTTGAGGTGAGCGATGAGCTCATCAAAATTCTTAATGGTATTCATTTCACTTAGTTAAAATGTTGTTAATGGTTTCCAATGCCCAAAAGTACTACTTTTTTGCAACATGGCACAAATTTTTATGGAGTTTTTGGCCAATTGTCTGATTAGTGAAAAAAAAAGTACTAAATTTGCATCAGTAAATATTATCAAGAGAATTATGATACTTAACGGAATATTAGGTTTTTTGAATCTGGGTACAGGTGAGATTATCCTCATTGTAGCTATTATCCTTCTGCTCTTTGGCGGCAGGAAGATTCCCGAGCTCATGCGCGGCCTGGGTAAGGGTGTCAAGAGCTTCAAGCAGGGCATGAATGAGGTCGAGGATGAGCTCAAGAAACCCATCGAGGATCTCGACAAAGACAAGAAAGACAACTAACCTGTTAATCAAACATCAGGTGCAATAAGAAACAACTAGAACAACCTTTTTCATTTCTTATTAATTGTTTTAGTTGTTTGAATTGTGGTATTGATGGCTGAGGAGAAATTGCAGGAAATGTCGTTTTGGGATCACATCGACGCATTGCGTGCGGTGTTGATTCGCATTGTCATTGTATTGGTGGCGGCTACTATCGGCTTGTTCTGCGTGATGCCTTATTTGTTCGACAACGTGATACTGGCTCCCTGCCGAGGCGACTTCGTGCTGTATCGCTTGTTTGAACGCATGACTTCCTCGGTTCCGTGGTTGCCTCAGTTCACGACCGGTGACTTCCACGTCGAGCTCATCAATATCAAGTTGGCCTCGCAATTCTTCATTCACATGTCCTCATCGTTTTGGCTCGGGCTTGTGCTCACGTTCCCCATCGTGCTATACCTGTTGTGGACATTTGTCGCGCCTGCCCTCTATCCGCGTGAGCGGCGAGGTGTCAAGATGGCATTCCTGATAGGCTGCCTGATGTTTTTCCTGGGAGTGGCCGTGGGTTACTTTGTCGTTTTCCCCGTCACGCTGCGCTTCCTGGCCGACTACCATGTGAGCCAACTGGTGCCCAACCAGATCTCGCTTGACAGCTACATGGACACTTTCCTGATGCTCATTTTTGTCATGGGAGTCATCTTTGAACTGCCGCTGGTGGCATGGCTTCTGGGCTCATTAGGCGCGCTGCATCGAGGCTTTTTCAAGACCTATCGCCGTCATGCCGTCGTGGTTTTGCTGGTTCTAGCCGCTATCATTACCCCCACAGGCGACCCGTTTACCCTCATGGTCGTCTTCTTGCCCATCTACCTGCTCTATGAGGTGAGCGCCTATCTTGTTCCCGCGTGATTTTTCTCCAGGTCGAGCAATTGTTGTTTTAAGGCGGGGCCAGAGGCATAGCCGCCCAGCGTACCGTCGGCATTAATGACACGATGGCATGGCACGACGATGCACACCGGGTTGTTGTGATTGGCCTGAGCGACAGCGCGTGAACCCTTAGGACTCCCTGCGCGTTTAGCAAGCTCGCCATATGAGATGGTTGTGCCATAGGGTATGCGTTGCAGCTCATCCCACACTTTCATTTGAAACTCGGTTCCACAAAGGTGCATTGGCAGCGAGAACGCCTGGCGTGTTCCGCCGAAATACTCAATCAGCTGCTTCGTGCATTGGTCGAGTAGGGGAGTCGTGGCTTTCACCAGTGGTAACTTGAGTTTTTTAGCGGTCTTCTCGACTTCGGTTTTGTTCCAGCCAATGAAGGCGATGCCCTGTTCATCGGCGGCAATGGTGAGCACACCCATCGGTGTCTCCATCGATGTGTGGCACAGTTGGCCGTGATGGATGTGAGAGATACCCAATTCACTGGCCTTGTCCAGCATCAGGCGGTAAGCCGAGGCATAATCATTGGTGATAATGCCGTCGAGGATGGCATCTTTGATGGCATCCTTGATGTAGCCCACGGGCTTGGATGGCGCGAGGCCGAAGGTTGCCATGATTTCACCACCGCCAACAGGAGGCTGGAAATTGCGCACCCTGTCTTTCTCCTCAATATCGACGAGCTTGCTCTTCACCAGGTCAAAATTCTCTCTGAACTGTTGCACCTTGTGCTGGTTCTTGCTGGTGATGTCAGCTTTGCACAGGGTCATCAGGTCGTCGATGTCATCTCCAGCGTCAAACAGCAGGCGGCGTACGGCGCTATCGGTTACCTCATCCTCGACGAGGGCGATAGGCCGCATGTGCAGCCCGACCAGTTTTTTCACATATTTCATGTGGTCGTTGAGCGGCAGACGCATTTTTGCGAAAATTTTGGGTACCATCTTCTCACCGATGTAGTTGTGGTTATGGAAAGTCCAACCCATCTGCGGGTCCCAGCGCTTGGTGCGAGCCTTGCCTACGTCATGCAGCAGTGCTGCCCAGCGCAGCCACACGTTATCGCTGGCGGCCGCCACATTGTCAAGCACCTGAATGGTGTGCATGAAATTATCCTTATGACCACGCCCATTGACGGTCTCAATGCCTTTTAATGCTGCCAATTCGGGAAAGATGATGGATAGCAATCCGCATTGGTCAAGCAACATCCAGCCGCGCGAGGGAATGGGCGACCGCATGATTTTCATCAGTTCTTCGGCAATGCGTTCCCGCGTGATGATGCGTATGCGCTCGGCGTTGCGGCGAATGGCCTCAAAAGTCTCGGGATAGATGTCAAAACTCAGTTGGGTGGCAAACCTCACGGCTCGCATCATCCTCAATGGGTCGTCACTGAAGGTGATGTCAGGGTCTAGCGGAGTGCGGATGATGCGGCGCTCCATGTCACCGATACCGTCAAACGGATCCAGCAGCTCGCCATAACGCTCCTTGTTCAAGCAGATGGCCATCGCGTTGATGGTGAAGTCGCGGCGACGCTGGTCATCGTCGAGGGTCCCGTCTTCAACGATAGGATTGCGGCTCTCGCGGCGGTAGGATTCACGCCGCGCACCAACAAACTCCAGTTCCCACTGGCGTGTTTTGACCTGGGCTGTGCCATAGGTGCGGAAAACTGACAGGTGTGACCGCTTGCCAAGCCTATGAGCCACAGCACGTGCCACCTCGATACCGCTGCCAACAGTCACAAAGTCCATGTCATTGCACGGGCGTTCCAGGAAGATGTCTCTCACATATCCCCCAACGACGTAGCACTCGCGATGTAATTCATCGGCCACCTCGCCTACCAGCTTCATCACGGGCAGGTTGACATGGCTAGCTATTTTTTGACGGTCGATTTCCATTTTTTAATTGATTGGACTGCAAATTTACACCTTTTTTTCTCCATTTTTTGCGAGAGTCAAGAAAAATCATTAATTTTGCATCGCAATTCGGCGTAATAGACCGAGATATTGCAATCTTTTTACCAATCGATTCTGTACTTCTCCCACAAATTCCGATACTTTAATTATTGGGTTTTTCGTGCAAATACACGGCACACACCCTATTATTGTAATACTACTTATGTATAATATCAATCAACTCAATGAAATGAGCGATGAGCAGCTCCGTGATGTAGCCAAGTCTATGGGCATTAAGCGTGTGGAATCAACTGACCACGATGCCTTGGTCTATGAGGTGCTTGACCAACAAGCAGTAGCCGAAGCTGCCAATTCTGCTCCCGAACCAGGCCGGCGCCGCCGTGAACGCATCCGCCAGCCTGCCGCTAAAGCTAACGGCAATGAAGTAACCAAAGATGATGCCGTTCAAACCAAGAGTAAAAATAAAAAGAATAATAACGAGCAAAATGTGGCTGAGGTAAAACCCGTAGTCGAGGAAATGCCTGAAGAAATTCCGGTTGCTGTTGAAAAAGAGCAAGAAGCCGCTCCAGAGCCTCCCAAGCGCAAGCGTGGACGCCCTTCGGCTGCTGAAAAAGCTGCTCGTGAAGCTGCTAAAATAGCTGAAGAAAAGTCGCAAGAAGAATCTGTTCCAGTTCCCGAGGTCCAGGAGCCCGTTGAACAGGCTGCTCCAGAACAAACACCACGTCGCCGTGGCCGTAAACCCAAGCAGACTGTTCAAGAACCAGTGTTGCCTTTCGACAATTTGGAAGAGACAGTCGAAACACCTCAGGAACCTATTGAACAACAACCCGAAGTGGTTGACGAGCCTGTGCAACAGGAAAATATCATCGTCGAGAAACCTGCTCCCGCTACCGAGCCTCGTGAGCGTGAAGGTGTCTCTCTCAACTCCTTCTTCAATACAGGCGGTTCGTTCACTACCTTTAAACCACGCACCCAGCAGGAGCGTGAGGAGGCTATGCGCCGCGCCGAGGAAGAGCGCCGTCGTCAGGCCGAGGAAGCTGCTACGGCTCCCATCGTCATTCATGAGCCCAAGGTAGTCAAGGAAAGCAAAAATAAAAAGCGCAAGAATAAACAGCAACAGCAGCAACAGATTGCTGAAGTCAATCCTTATCTCGAGCAACCATATAATTTTGATGGCATCCTCGAGGCTCAGGGAGTCCTCGACATTGCTCCTGAGGGTTATGGATTCCTTCGCTCAAGCGATTATAACTACCTGACTTCGCCTGACGATATTTATGTTCAGCAGTCACAGATCAAAGCCTATGGTCTAAAGACCGGCGATGTTATCGAGGGCAGCATCCGTCCACCGATGGAGGGAGAGAAATACTTCCCCTTGAGTGAGATCAGACTGATCAATGGCCGCACTCCCGCTTATGTCCGCGACCGTGTGCCATTTGAACATCTGGTGCCCTTGTTCCCCGATGAGAAATTTGATTTGGTGAGCAAGGTTCATCCCACAGTTTCCCAGCGAGTGGTAGATATGTTCTCGCCCATAGGCAAGGGACAGCGTGGACTTATCGTCGCCCAGCCCAAAACTGGTAAGACGATGCTCTTGAAGGAGATAGCTAACGCGATATCAGAGAACCACCCTGAGACTTACATGATTATCCTGCTCATCGACGAGCGCCCCGAGGAGGTGACCGATATGGCACGTAGCGTGCATGCCGAGGTGATTGCTTCGACATTTGATGAACCGGCCGACCGTCATGTCAAGATTGCTGACTTGGTTCTCAGTAAGGCTAAAAGGCTCGTCGAGTGTGGCCATGATGTGGTGATCCTGCTCGACTCGATTACCCGCCTGGCACGTGCTTACAACACGATTGCTCCCGCATCGGGCAAGATCCTGACTGGCGGTGTGGATGCCAATGCATTGCAGCGCCCCAAGCGCTTCTTTGGCGCGGCCCGCAACATCGAGGGCGGAGGCAGCTTGACCATTATCGCCACTGCACTCACCGAGACCGGCTCCAAGATGGACGAGGTTATCTTTGAGGAGTTTAAGGGTACTGGTAACATGGAGTTGCAGCTCGACCGCAAGCTGTCCAACAAGCGCATCTTCCCCGCTGTGGATGTTATGGCATCAAGCACGCGTCGCGATGACCTGTTGTTGCCTCAGGACACGCTCAACAAGATGTGGATCATACGTCGTTTCTTGAGCGACCGCACATCGGTCGAGGCCATGGAATTTGTCAAGGAGCGCATGGATCGCACCCGCGACAACGAGGAATTCCTGCTCACAATGCAACAGGGCTAAACAATTGAATCATTAAGTCAATGGGGCGCATCTTGGGCATTGATTATGGACGCAAGCGCACGGGCGTGGCGGTCACCGACCCGCTAGGGATTGTGGCTGGAAATCTGGCTACAGTCCCCACCCACACCCTCATGCAGTTTATTCAAGACTATATAGGGCGTGAGCAGGTGGAGCGCATTGTCATTGGTAACCCCATGCAACTCAATGGCCAGCCCAGCGAGAGCATGAAATACATCACTCCGTTTGTCAATAAGTTGCGCAAGGTGTTGCCCGATATGCCCGTGGTCATGTATGATGAGCGCTTTACCAGCACGATAGCCCACCAAGCGATGATTGACGGGGGCATGAAGAAAAGCGATAGGCGCGATAAGTCACGGGTTGATGCCATCGCGGCCACGATTATCCTTAACGATTATCTGCAAAGCATATATAACAAAAACTGATAATACCAAAATATGATTTTACCTATTTATATCTACGGTCATCCCGTGTTGCGCGCCGAGAATGTCAAAGTGACCCCCGATTATCCTGGGTTGCAGGAACTCATCACCAACATGAAGGAAACTATGTATCACACCAATGGTATAGGCATCGCTGCTCCTCAGGTGGGCGTAAATGCACGCATCGTTTATATTGATGTCGATGTACTTGCTGAGGATTTCCCCGAGTTAAAAGGGGTGAATATGGTGCTCATTAATCCTGAAATCACCATTGACGAGTCAGCTCCTTCAACTACACGCGAGGAGGGCTGCTTGAGTGTGCCGGGCATTCATGAGAATGTCCAGCGTATCGAGAAAATCCATCTGCATTGGCAGGACGAGAATTTTGAGGAACATGATCAGGACATTGAGGGCTATTTGGCTCGCGTGGTCCAGCACGAGTGTGATCACCTCGAGAAGACGCTGTTTGTGGACCGCATCTCGCCAATTCGCAAACAGCTTATTCGTACTAAATTAAACAATATGGTTAAGGGTAAAGTCTCTTGTGACTATCGTTGCAAAGTGGCACCTGCAAGACGTAAAAAATAAAAAAGTGGAAGATGTCTCACGACAGCCTCCACAAACCTTAAATCTAATACCATGAAAAACACACATGCAAATGTACAAATGTTTTTTTGATTTAAACAAACTTTTTAACAATATTTTATATTTTTAAAAACAATTTTAGAAATCGAAACGATAGTAAGTACATTGGCCATAGAACCAGGCCTATAGAGGTGATGTGATTCTCCTGGATGGCGGGTTCAATAAAAAAGAAAAGCGGCGACTCCCTCAAGATGGGGAATGTCGCCGCTACTGCTATTGATTTATAGGCTATCAGAATTTCATACCGAAGGCCAACTGGATGTTGCCGTTCTTGGCCTCAGTCAACTCACCCTTGAAGGCATCGGTCAGACCCATGGTGTAGCGGGCCTGGACAAATGCATTCTCTGTCAGGTTGTAGGTGCCGCCCAAGCCAACACCAAAGTCAACACCCTTGGTTATATCCTTGATGTCTTCAGCATCGAGGTCACCAACCTTGTACTTACTGTATACATTAAAACCAACTTGAGGACCCAAATCTAAGCTGAAATTGGGAGTGGCATACCACTTGAACATCAGGGGTACATTGATGTAGTTGGTTGTAAAGGTGTTGTCAACCTTCTTGTTGTCAGCTTCATAGATATTGAACTTCCCGCCTTGAGAAGCAAATACGACTTCGGGAGCGATGGCGAAGTGAGGATTGAACTTGTACTCCATGAGAGCACCGAACTGATAACCGATTTTCATGCCGTGCTCCGTGTCCTTGCCCCAGAAGTGGGTAGCGTCAACACCGACTTTTGCACCAAACTGAACTTGAGCGTTAGCGCTCATGCACACAATTGCAGCAGCAATCAACACAAAAACTTTCTTCATAAACTTTCCTTTTTAAAAAACGTTTAGTCTTACTCTAATGAATAATGTTTTTAGTCAAAACGAACCTTTGACAAAAGATTAACGATGCAGTTTGATTCATATTGCTAGAAACCCCACCATTGATGGCATTTGGGACACTTTATTGTGATTTTTCACCACTTTCCCCATAATAAATACAATGCTATCTCATGCATAACAAGAAATAGCGACTGCCCCCATAAGACTAAGGGCAGCCGCCGTTACTTAATAACTCTCTGCTTTTATTGATCTAGGCAATCAGAACTTCATACCGAAGGCAATCTGGATGTTGCCGTTCTTGACGTCGGGAGAATCGCCACTCAGTTCGATGTCATATCCCTCATAGTCAAACTTTTCGCTGCCACCTTTGAATGCTTTGGTCAAACCAAGATTATAACGGGCCTGAACAAAAGCATTATTGGTCAAGTTATATGTGCAACCTAATCCCACACCAAAGTCAACTAAGTTGGTCATCTCCTTAATATCAAGAGTTGCTTTGTAACCGCTGTAGGCAGCCGTGGCTTTGCTATAAACATTGAAGCCAACTTGAGGTCCAAAGTCAATGCTGAATGACGGCGTAGCATAGAACTTGAGC
>ONKD01000008.1 GCA_900318345.1 uncultured Prevotellaceae bacterium | reverse complement strand
CGCCCGTGATGTAGTTGGTCACGATGTTGTTGCAGTTGGCACTGGTCACCGTGACTCCTGCCACCTCGAAGCCATAGTCGGTGGCCGCCTGTGCTGCCAATGCAGTCATCAGGACTGCAAACAAGAGTAATAATTTCTTTTTCATATCAATTCAGTTTTATTAATAAGGTGAATAAAAATTGACTATAAAACAATTATCGGCTCCCCTTGCCCAAAAGCAAGAAAAGCCTGACAACTATAGCACACCCGCTAGGGCATTTAAAAGGCGTTTAGTGTGCGCAGAGAGAGCAGAAAACACTCTAATTGACCCACTCTAATTGACCAAAACTGCGGCCAACTCTCAACATGCTTTATGAGACTGTCGTCTATCATCCTGTTATCACATTGCAACGCTCTGCAAATCTAGCATAAAAATCAAAAAATCACAAAAAACCAGCCAGCAAAAAACAAAAAACTACTAGAAACAGTAGGGCAAAAAAACAACGCCCCCTGCCGGCAGCGGTGTGCTGGCAGGGGGCGGATTATTTCTCTAAAAAAATGATGTGTGGCGCGGTGGCTTATCTGTCCTTGCGGCCCTTCTCGAGCTGGCGCTTGAGGGCGTCCACGCAGTTGTCAATAGCTTCCTCAAAGGTGTCGGCTACCTTGTTGGCAAACAAATCCTCGCTACGGGGGATGTTAAGCTTTACCGACGCTTCCTTGTTCATGGCTGTCTCGGGTTTCACGACCTTGAGGATAACCTCGGCATTGGCGATCTCCTCGTTGTACTTACCCAATTTCTCAACTTTCTTGTTGATGAAATCATTCAGTTTCTCGGTTGCTTCAAAATGGATGGCATTAATCTTAATTTCCATATTAACCTCCTTTTTTTAGTGCCCGTGGATGGGCGAGTTCATAATTGTGTTGTAATTCACTTAACGTCACGTGAGTGTAAACTTGTGTCGCCGCCAGGCTCTCGTGACCCAGCAGTTCCTTGACGCTGTTGAGCCCCGCCCCGTGGTTGAGCATCGCGCTGGCAAAGGTGTGGCGCAGCACGTGCGGACTGAGCTTGCCGCTGCCGCCGGCCCATGCCAGCGAGTCGTGCACCACGCGATAGACCAGCGAGGGATAGAGCGGCTTGCCCTTGACCGTCACCAGCAGGTTGCCACACGACGGTCTGACGGCCTGACGCAGGCTGCGATAGCGTGACACCCAGGCTGCCAACTCGTCACCAAAGGGGACGATGCGGTCCTTGTCGCGCTTGCCGCGCACCTTGAGCTCGCGCTTGTCGACATCGACGGCGGCGTCCTGCAGTCCGATGAGCTCGCTCAGGCGGATGCCCGTCTCATAGAATAGCATGACCACCAAGCGGTCGCGCACCTGGGTAAAATCGTCCTGGTCGATGTCGGCATCAAGCACAGCATCGACGGTCTTCTCTCTCACAAGTTTGGGCAGGGGACGCGGCATCTTGGCCAGCTCGACCTGGGCGGCGGGATTACTGGTCACCTCGCCTCGCCTGAGCAGGTAGTTGTACAGCGCCCTGAGGGCCTGCACCTTGTGGCGCAGCGTGCCAGCACAGTCGCCCATCGAGGAGCGCTCCATGAGCCATGATCGCAAGTCTAGAGTGGTGATTGAGGGCAGGTCGAGTGGCCTGCCGGCGGTTGCCACAGACGCACTCCACTGTTCAAGGTCGCGGCGGTACAGGTCCACCGTTCTCCAGGACAGATTGCGCTCGAGGCGCAAATATTGCAGGAAACGTTCAATCGTGGCGTCCATAAGCATACATTCAACGTGTTACCTTGCAGCCCACATGCCAGCCGAGCGGCAATGGGCTACTTTGCGGTGCTAAAATTAGCAACTATTTTTGTGAATTGCAAATTTTGGGCCAAAAAAATGACGGAAACCGTGAAATATCCGGTTTCCGCCTTGTATTATTAAGAAGAATGGGGAGGTATTACTCCTCGCGTGCACGCAACTGCTGAACATACTCAGCCTTCATCATCTTCTTGCGGTTGGTGATTGAGGGCTTCTCAAATGCCTGACGGGTACGCAGCTCTTTAATGACACCAGTCTTCTCAGTTTTTCTCTTGAATTTCTTGAGGGCGCGTTCGATGTTGTCGCCTTCCTTAACGGGAACAATAATCATAATGAGTTTGTTTTGTTTTTTTAAGTTTTATTGATTGTAAATTTTTGAATTTTCTCGTTGTTTGGTGGCTCCACAGGATGACACACCGCCGGCGAGCCACGTGCCTAGCGATGCGATATCGGGTCGATATGTGTTGATAATCAGTCTCTTAAAGCAGGATTTTCAACCCCCTTTCGTTTTTTGGTGCCGCAAAGTTACACATTTCTTTATCAATCAGCAAAGAAAATTCACCATTTTTTTCATCAGTAATTTCCCGAGGGGGCATGAGTGACCGTCCCGGGTAGTGATTCAGGCCGATAACCAGGGTTGACTCCAGCCCGGTTAAAGAATTGGCAAAAAACAGTCATTGCGCCAGCCCATCGTCGAGATAGCCAGCGCAATGACCCACACAATGAAATCTATTACTCTCTCCTGTTATTTCTTGCGGTTGCGCACCGAGCGCACTCCGGTATTCACGGTTTGGGTGCTCGTCTTGGGTTTGCGCTCCTTGATCTTTGTCTTTTTGGTCTTGGACTTGGATTTAGACTTGCTGTTCGACTTGGTGTCCTTTGACTTGCTGCCACGCTTGGTGGTGCGGGTCACAGTCTTCTCCTTCTCCTCGGCGGGCTCGGCTGCTTCGACACCGTCTTCAGCAGCACCTTCCTCACCCTCGGTCACTTCACCCTCGGCCTCAGCACGGGCTTTTTCCTCGGCCTCGGCCTTGGCCTGCAGTTCCTCCAGTGGCGGAACCCACAGGTTCTGGTTGAAGCGGCGCAGGCGCTGCTCGATGCTGTCCTGAGCGTTCTTGTAGGCCACCTCGTTATCGGGGTACATGGCCTTGAGGGGCAGGTTGCGCAGGTTCTTGGTCTTGATGATGTCACCAGTGTACATGTTCAACTTGAAGAAGTCGTCCAGGCTGTAGCGCGCCAGGTTGTTATCATCGTCGGTGAAGACATACTGCTGAGCCATGTAGGGGCGGATATCGTTGAGCTTCACCCAGAACATGGGCGTCTTCTTGGTCTCTCCGCTCCAGTCATCGATGCGGTGCAGCACGGGCGCGATGTACTCGACGCGGGCCTTCATCTGGTTGCTGCGGGTGTCAAACTCCCACTTCTCGATGACGTAGTAGCTGAGCACCTGGTTGGAACGGATGTCGGCGTCCTCAAACTCATAGAGCGGATTCTTCTGGGTGCTGCCCTTAGCCTCAACCACATCAATGCCGTAGTTGTAGAAGAACTGGTCCTTGTCGATGAGGTGGTCATCGTTGAAAATCTCCTCGTCGCTGTACTCATAGACCTTGATCTGGTTCTGGCACAGCAGGCGCATGATGATGAAATACAGGTTCTGGCCGTCCTGGTTGGGCATCTCGGGATAGAGCAGGGCCGCATTTTTGCCCTTGGACAGGTCAAGCTCGCGATAGATGACCTTCATCCACTGCAAGTCGGCATCGTGGGGCTCCTTCACCTCATAGAACGACTGTTGCCGGTCACTGATAGCCGGTGCATTGCCCTCCTTTTTATCCCTCTTGCGGGTATCGCCGCCCGTGCGCTTAGTCACCTGGGCGTTAGCGCCCATGGCAAACGCCAGGAGCAACAATGCGATGATCAATCTAAGACTTTTCATTTTCTCATTATTGATGTTGAATGGTTTCACTGTTAGTTGATGATGACCTGAATGGGAGCAATCGTGCGCGTGATGCCGTCGGGGCCGGTTGCCTTGACGGGACCGATGATGAATTGCTTGCCGTGCTGCAAGCGCTTGATGCGCTCCTTCTGACGCTCGGTGAACTGCGAGCTGTTGCTGGCCTCGGGGTGGAAATCGCCCATGGCGTCAACAAAGTTGCATTCAAACGAGATGACCTTGTAGTCGATGTTCAGGATCTCGTCATCGATAGCGGCATCGAGGCCAGCGGCTGCCATGAGCGCAGCCTTAGAGATACCCGGCCTGCCGCCCCTGTAACGCAAGGACTGGCCGTTGGCATCCTTATAGGTGATGAAGGGCATGGGATCGGGCAACTTGCGCACCTTAAAGGTGGTGCTGCCCACGTTAGTGCGCTTGCCGTCCATCTCGGCAGTCACGGTCACGACACACTCGGCGCCCACCTTGGAGGGGCGAGCCACCCAGCCGTCACCGCTCTTGGCGAGGGTTCCGTTGGTCATCGTGGCGCTGATACTGTTTTGAGGCACACCCGGCACAGCGATGCTGACGGGGTTGTTGATACCGGCATAGAAGACGTTCATCATCGTGGCGCTGACAGTAGCCAGCGGGTCAATGACGGTGTAGCTCGACTGGAACTCGCGGCGAGTGGGCGTGCCATCACGTCCCAGCACCTCGATCCAACCTGAATACTCATACTTGCCAGCCTTGCCCGTGCCGACCTCATAGATACCGTTGTTGTTACCCAAGCGGCTGCCGTTGACATAGACAACGGGGCGCTGGGTGGTATCGATGGCGGCGAGCACGATCTGGGCCTTGTAGCTGGTACCGCGCATGACAACGCGGGACTCGGGTACCACAAAGGCGTTGACCAGGTTCACACGCAGGTCGCCCAGGTCGACATTGGTGAGCATCTGGTTCAGGACCTCACCCTCGGCATAGCGCACGTCGTTCTGCAACTTGGTCAGCAGGGTGACGGCAGCGATACAGGGCATGTTCTCAAACAGGGTTTCTTCCCATGTGTGCTTGCTGATGTCGTGATTGGCCAACTTGGGCGGCTTGGTCGAGAGTGCCGCCTCGAGGTTCTGACGCTTCTCGGGATCCTCAAGGAACGAGGTCACAAACTGGCGATACTGGTCAATGCGAGCCCTGAGCAGCTTGCCCTTGCCACCGGTAGCAGCAAGCATCACCTCGCTGGCGGCGTCAAGGTTGTCGCGGTTGCGTATGTTGTTCACATCGCCATCAGTGCCATCGGCCAGCCGCACGATATCGAGCTTGAGCGAGTCGATGTAGTCAAAGAGTTTATCGGTCTCCCCCACCACCTGAGTCGCCTTGTCCAACCAAATCTTGCCCTTCTCGGGATTCTTCTCGTTGAAGGCCTGGAGCTGACCATAGAGTGCCTGGTTGCGCGCCGTGATGGTGCGGTTGGAGCGTGTCAAACCGTCTTCCACTTGGCTGAAACCGTTGAGCACATCGCTCGACACGTTCAGCGCAAGCATAGCCGTCAAGACGATGTACATGAGGTTGATCATCTTCTCACGCGGCGACATGCGGTTGACGCTCTTATTTTTTGATGTTGCCATCTATTTGGTTCTCTCTATTGGTGAAAAACAGGAATTGTAGTCAATTATACTTTATCTCACTCGGCCTAGCGTCATGCGTCCTGGTCATCGGCGTTGGGGTCGATGCCCGGCATGCCCGGCATGGGACGGTACATGTTCACGGTCATGGCCTTGACCATCTTCTCATAGACGCTGTTGAGCTGCTTCATGTAGCGTGCCATCTTCTCGGTCTCGTCACAGTAGTGGGCACTCTCGGCAGCACTCTTCTCGTACATGTCGCGGATGTCTTTCAGACCACGGTTCACGCGGTCGATGTTGTCGAGCTGCGACGAGATGCTCTTGAGCTGGATCTCGTAGATGGTGTTCAGGCCGCTGATGTTCTGGTTGAGGGCCTGCATCTGATCGACATATCCAGTGGAACTGGTCGAGATGTTCTGGCTGTTGTCGGTGATGGCCTTGTAGCTGTTGAGCAGGGTCTCGCTCACCTCGTTCAGGGCCGTGGTGGTGGCTTGCAGTTTCTGCATCTGCTCGCTGATGCCCGCCATCTGGCTCAGGTACTGCTGGGTGGCGTCGGTCAGCTCGGCCATGCGTGAGAGCTGGTCGCTGGCAGCAGCCATCTTAGCGATGCTCTCGCTGAGCGACAGGGTGTCCTCCTCGCTCAGGTTCACGCCCTGGGGCAAGCCCACAGCGCTCTTGGCCTCGCCGGCGCTGACGTTAACCTCACCATTGTAGCCCTCGCCGTTGCCGCCACTGCCGCCGATGAAGATACCACCACCCGTGTTAAAGTCGGGACGATCCTCGGGATTCTGGCTGGCCAGCACGGGGAAGACCTCCTCCCAGTGATATTCCTTCTCGGGCTTGTCAAATGCCGTAAGGATGAACATGAGCACCTCGGTACCCATACCGATACACAGCAGGGTGTTACCACCGGGCAAGTGCAGAATCTTGAACAATGCACCCCAGATAACGATAGCGGCGCCAATACTGTAGGCGAAGTTGAAAAAACGCTGACCGCTGTCGCTCTTGAGGAAGCGGCCCGCTTTCTTTTTATATTTCTTAACTTTTCCCATTGTTGATAATGATGTGAAAAATTGACTTTTTTAAAAGTGATTGGTTATATCTGACTCGTTATGTGATTAATCCTTGCAGCAGTTCTTGCGCTTGCCCTTGACGATGCCCACCTTGGAGCGCACGCAGCGGAAACCGATGTAGCTCCTCTGCTCGTTCTGGTACTCCCACATGCGCAGGTCGGCACGGATGTTGTGCACCACGTCCTTCCATGAGCCGCCGCGAACAATCTTACGCGACATCTTGTAGGGATCCTCCTTGGCGACATAGTAGCGGTACTCGGGGTTGATGTCGTCGGTCATGCGGTCGATGCTCTCGGTATAGGAGGTCGAGGTCCACTCGCTCACGTTACCGGCCATGTCATACAAGCCATAGTCGTTAGGCTCATAGGTGGCGACAGGTGCAGCGATGATGTAACCGTCCTTGACGTAGTTGCCCTCGTCGGGCTTGAAGTTGGCATAGAAGCAGCCCTCGTCGACCGTCAGGGGCAGGTCGCCTTCCCAGGGATACTTGTTCTTGTTCTTGCCGGCACGGGCGGCAAACTCCCATTCGGCCTCGGTGGGCAAGCGGAAAGGCTCGACATAGATGGCCTGGCTGCCCATCGACTTCTTCAGGAACTCGGTGCGCCAGTGGCAGAATGCAGTGGCCTGTTCCCAGCTCACACCCACAACAGGATAGCTGTTGTAATTGCCGTTAGCGAAATACATGCGCACGTAGGGCTCGTTGTAAGCGTTCTCAAAGTCGTTCACCCAGCACGTGGTGTCAGGGTATATATTAACAATGTAGGTGTTGAGGAAGTCAAAGTCACTGCTCAACGGGCGCGTGATGGTCTCGCGATGGATATTACCGTCGTCATCAACATAGGCGGTGTCCTTGCTGATGGTGGGCGGTGTCAAGTCCACCTCGTGATCGGTGTTATAGTCGCGGCGCGTGGGGTCAAAGCGGTGCTTGCGCTTGGCGGCCTCGGTCAAGTTATAGACGTCATAGCGGTAGTTCAACTTGCTGGCGTCAAGTTCCTTGATTCCCGTGATGGGATTGATGCGATAAACGTAATCGATGGCCTGTTCCTCATCCTCGCCGGGGTTCTTCCAGGGTATGGACTTGCTCCAGTCGAGATGCGGCTTCACGGGGTTACCGTCCTTGTCCTCCTCGATCTTGAACTCCTCAAATCCGAGTGCGTAGAGGCGCTCGCGGATAATCGAGTCGCGCACCCAGTAAACAAACTGCTTGTACTTAGAATTGGTGATTTCGGTCTCGTCCATCCAGAAGGCGTCAACCGACACGCCATGGGCGGTCGAGTCGATGCCCCACACCGAGTCGCGCTCGTTGGGACCCTCGCGCATCGAGCCCACATCCACTAGCACCATGCCAAACGGTGTGGTCTCGTTAAACACAGTGGCACCCACGCCGGTCACTTCACCACCGGCGGTTCCTCCCTTGCGGACTGAGCTGCACGACACGGTCGTCAAGACGACCAACAGTATCAATAGTAGCTTTTTCATATTTTTACATTAAGCGTACGCTTTTTTGTTTGTTCTTGTTCTTCTCGCGGTTTTCGAGCTTCACGTTATAGGTGACAAACACCTCGTGACTGCCGAAGGTCGCCTTGCTGATGGCCGACACCGGGTAGTCATAAGCATAGCCGATGTAAGCGTCCTTAAGGTTCACCCCGATAAACGCTGTCACGGCATCCTTCCAGCGATAGCCCACACCGATGTTGAACATGCGGTTATAGCGCAACATCGTGGACACCTGGGCCGTCCATGCCTTTTTATACATGGCAAACATGCCCGAGGGCTGTATCTCAAATAACGTATTATTAATAGGAATATTGCCGCCGGCCATAAAATAATAGCCGCGGCTGATATTGAACTCATAGTAATCGATCGACTCACGCGTCTGCTTCAACTCGATGCTAGGCGCGGTCACGTGGGTCACCGAGGCGCCCACCCAATAGTGGGGAGCCGAGAAAAACACGCCCACGTTGGCGTCAAACACGGTACCCGACACGTCCTCCTTCTTGATGGCTTCGTCGGGGGTCATTTCCTGCTCCTTGGTCGTGATGATCTCATGACCCCTGAAGGTCTGGGAGAAAATGCCAGGCTGCACACCCACACTGAGTGTCATGTTGCGTCCCAGCTTGCGCTTGTAGGCTATTTGGGCGCCGATGCGCGTGTTGGTGTACAGACCGATGCGCTCAAACTCGGCTTTCACGCCAACGCCCCATCGCTGTTCCAGCAGCTTGTAGGGCATATCGGCCGTGAGATAAAATGACATGGGCGCATGTTTAAAGTCCACCCACTGCATGCGGCTACCAAGTGTCAAGTGGATGGCATTGAACTCACCGGCAGCTGCCGGGTTGTAGTAGCCCTGTCCCAGCCAGGAGTGCGAGAACGCTGCATCCACCTGGGCCATGGCGCCAAATGCCACGACAGCGGTCAAAGCCATCGCGGTCAACAGGCGTTTTATGTCATGCAACCTTTTTATCATCAGTCAACACGTTATTATTCAAAAAAGAAGGTGACCACTACCATGTTGTTCTTTATCTTGCTCACGCTATTGGTAAACCTGTTCATATAAGGGTCATCGGCCAGGTCAGGACGAGATTTTTCCAGGATATCCTTCAAGCCAAAGCAGAACTTGATCTCGGGACACAACTTGAAGAACGGCATGTAGAAGTCACATCCCATGCCCACGGTCAACATCACGTCACTATGCTTGAGCTTGAGCTGCTCGCTACGGTCCTTGGCCAGGTCGCCGGTGTACATGGCGCCAGCGGTGAAGTAAGGCCTCATGTTGTGATAACGCTTAGCGCTCATCTTCAGGTCAATAGGCACCACGATATAGGTAGACTTGACGTTCTGGCTCTGCTTGTAATGGCTCTGCTCGACCCAGTCGGGGTTACCCTGGTGATTGAGGAAGCGCACCACCTTGTTGCCAAAGAACAAACCCGGTGACACACGCAGGTTAAAGTGCTCGGCGATGCGGTAATCGGCAAGCACATTCACACTGAAGCCCGGCGAGTGAGCAGACACATCGGCATACCACTCATCACCGTCCTCGGTGACATGGCCGTTGTTGGTGATGGCAAGATTCTGAAAATTCATGCCCACCGAGAAACCGAAATGAATAGGCTTACTATCGGCATAAGGGCGGTTCAAAATCATGTCATTATCCTGGGCGAGGGCACCAGCCCACCCCATCAGCAACAGCGCTATCAAGGCAATATGTCTCAGCTTAGTCAGGTCCATTTAACCTTATTAACGCAATTTCGTCCCCAATATTGCTCAATTGGCAAAAAACTGTCACAAAACTAGTGTACAAAACATGGATTGCACCCTCAAGACGCGCCAACAAACACCAGTCGCCTTGACCGCTATAACAGATGAATGGATAATGGTCAATCAACTAAGGATTGACAGATTTTTACACATTTAGTTGACAAATTTTTGCACATGTCAAAAATTTTGTCGTAATTTGTAACATGTTTAGCATATTAGGGTACGCCTTTTCGTTTTACAGACCATAATCAGCTGTAAATCAATGCTTTTTATTATAATATAATTAAACATCTATAGACCAACTTAAATTTATTGTTTAACTTTTAATTTGTATTAGCTTATGAAAAAATTTTATTTCATTCTGTTGATGGTCGCAATGGCATTGCCCATGATGGCTCAGTTCAACTCAAAAGCCGAGTTAATCGCTGCTAAGATTGACCGCAGCACACTGGAGCAGACCCGTGTTAATCCGCTCAAGGCATTTAATGGTGCGTTGACTCCTGCCATTATGACGCGTGACTCCGAAACCCTCTTCTGGGACTTTGAGGAGGACGAGGACTTTGAAGGCTGGTTGAGCCTGGACAACGATGGCGACGGCTATGGCTGGGAAGTTGATGACTACTATTCACACGGCACCGGCAGCTATAGCTTGAAATCACGCAGCTATTATGCCGGCGCATTGGATCCTGACAACTGGCTCATTTCACCCGAGGTGCCCCTGGGTGGTATGTTGTCATTCTTCTCAATGAACTACCTGTCAAGCTGGCCCGACAACTTTGCCGTTTATGTGTGCGTCGGCACTCCCACCTCAGCCGAGGACTTCGTGCAGGTATCAGGCATGTTCACTCCTCCCACCACTTGGACCGAGTACACTGTTGACCTGAGCGAGTATGCTGGCCAGACGGGCTGCTTCGCCTTCCGTCACTACAACAGCTATGACATGTATCAGGTTTACATCGACGACATCACCTACACCTTCGACAATGGCCCCGTGACCCCCGTTCCCGAGGATGTTGTAGCTATCCCCTACATCACCAATGCCGATATCACCTGGACTGCTGGTGAGAGCACCGCTTGGAACCTGCGCTACAGGGTTTACACCCCGGAGCCCGAGGCAACCGGCTACTTCTGGGACTTTGAGGACGAGACCGAATTGTCATGGACCTCGGTTGACGCCGACGGTGATGGCTTTGGCTGGTTCATCTGGGATCCCCTGAGCATGGGCTATGAGACTGGCGACGGCGTTCGCTTGTTCGACACCAAGTGCGCTACCTCGGCTAGCTACAATGGCTATGGCGCATTGGCTCCCGACGACTGGATGATTTCACCCAAGGTAACCCTGGACAAGGACTTCTCGTTCTGGGCTGCTGGTCAGGATCCCAGCTATGCTGCTGAGGTATTTGCCGTTTATGTATCAACCACCGGCACCGACCTGAACGACTTCGTGAAGATTTCTGAGGACATCGTTGCTACCAGCCCCATCCAGCAGTACACCTTCGACCTGAGCGAGTATGAGGGCATGGAGGGTTATGTAGCCATCCGCCACTACAACGTTTATGACATGTTCCGCCTGAACATCGACAACGTCCTCATTGGCCAGCTGCCCGAGCCCGTTGAGGAGGCTGAGTGGATCTATGTATACAACCTGGATGAGAACTACTGTGGCATCACCGGCCTCACCCCCGAGACCACCTATGAGGTACAGGTACAGGCTGTTGACAATGATGTTCCCAGCAAGTGGACCGAGTCTTGCATCTTCACCACTGGCAAGATGACCTCGGTTGAGGAGATCAGTGTAGCTCCCGTTGATGGCGCTTACTACAACCTCATGGGCCAGAAGATGAATGGCAACAACCTGCCCGCTGGCATCTACATCCACAATGGCAAGAAGATCCTCGTGAAGTAATTCACACCACAGTGAGTTCAAGACAATCCTCACCATGAGGGACAAGGAGTCAAGAGATTCCCCACACAAGTCTTAACCCACGACAAGAACACTGCACATAGTCGCCCTCGATGGCTGGCTATGTGCAGTTTGTTTTCCCCTCGCGGGAGCCTGTGTCAAAATGCAATGTCGCAGAAATAAACCATGCTTACGCACGGGAAAACTTGTGCAAACCGAAGGCCATGAAGTTTACTTCAATGGCTGAGGTGCCACCAAGTTTCGGGAAATTTAAACAAATTTTGTATTAAAATTTTAAATTAGCTTGTCCGTGGAAAAATGCAGGCCTTAGGCCTGCACAAGGCCGCTGGCCTTGTCAAGATCTTCGACCTTTTTAGTCAAGTAAAAAGAGCACGTGACGCGCCATCCCGAGAGCCCTAGACGTTAAATCGCTGAACAAAGAAAAACTCCATGGTTGTGCGGCAAGTCGATCCGCAAAACCATGGAGTCAGTATCCTATTATTCTAAATAGAAACTATTTTTTCATTAGACCAAAATCTAATAGAATGTACTCAAACGGCTCAACACGAATACAGGGATATGAATCGAAATAAAAACTATTCAGATGCAAGTTTGTTCCTTCATATTCTTCTCCTAAATAGAACGTTGTAGGATCTTCTTCATTCGGGAAAGTTATCTCACCAATATCACTCGCTATATACTTTCCGGCGTATTCTTCATCAGGGAAAGAATCATTGAATTTGTAACACTCTAAAACCTTAAGATCCTCTGTGATAATAAAATAAGCACCTTCAATTTCATCATCATCGAATGGGAATAGCACACTCCAATAGCCGACCAGCATGGCTTTTGCCTCATCTATGGTGGTTGGGACATCCGGAAGATCAACATCCATCTCGAAAGTTACTTCCTGAATGTTTGCGGCCTTGATTTTCACAATTTGGCCATCATTCATGTGAATGAACATTTTTCTCACTTGTTCCTGGGCTTGTGCTGCTCCGATGACGAGCAATGCCATAGCCAATACACTTATAATTTTTTTCATTGTCATTTCTTGATTTTAATGGTTGATTTGTTTGCGTGGATAAGGTAGATGCCCTGCTCGCGATCGGCAAGACTGATTGTGAGTGAACCTGACTGGCTGGTGCGGTAGGCGCCCAGCTGTTGACCTTGCAGGTTGTGGATGGTGACCACCGTGTTGGCGGCAAAGCCGGTCAACTCGACGCCATCGGGGATAACACGGATCATCTCGTCAACATCGAGCTCCAGGAGCCCGGTTGGAGTGACATCTCCAAAGAAGACTTTAGCCACATCAGACATGGGGTATTGGACTGTACCTCCTACTGTTGAGATCACAAGGTTGTCGCCTTCAAACGTCCAGACGGGCTGGTCCATGAAAACGTATCCGACAAGAACGCCTTGACTGTCCTCAACGTAGAAACCCGCCTCAGCCCATGCCGCCAATGAGGCAAACACAAGGGTTAAACTGAGAATGAATTTCTTCATAAAAAAACTGATTTAGTTGTTAATAATGTTAATAAATTAGAGTCAAAAGGGTGATTTGCATCTATAAAAGTACAAATATACTGAATTGTTGGTGGATTTTTACCCCCCCCATTTTTTAACACAATTTTAACTAAATCTGTGAAAAAATGTTTACAAATATAGCTCCGTTAGGAGCGGCCAGGGCATTGGCAGGGGCGCAACGAGGCGAAGCCGAGTGAAATCCCTGCAATAGTAGATAACATTGGTCTTAGCCCCATCGGGGCGGTAGTAAGTGATTGACACACAATCTGTCACCCCTAACGGGGCTAATTGATGATAGGGATGTCCATTTACAGGGGTTCCGCTGCGCTCCACCCCTGCCTATGCCCTGACCAGCCCTAACGGCCTTCAAAGTAAGCCCCTTCACGAGAAAACGCCATAACGGCATTGATATTGAGGCGCTTAAGAAACTTTGACAATCATCTCCTGGCCAACAATGATTTAGAACATGTAGAGACGCAAAATTTTGCGTCTCTACAGTCTGGAAACATTAATCGAGCTTCACTCGAAATATACAATTTGTTATAATTTCCCGCCCGCAGGGCGGTTTATATTCCTGCGGATGAATTATGACACAGCCACAGATTACCTAGCTCAGGCAATTTATCGGTCAGGCGGGACGACGGTTGAGCAGGCGGGTAATGGGGCGGGTAAATAGGCGGTTGACAACCCAGGCAAGGAGGATGACGATGGGAAGAACGAAAACATAGAGCAGATTGGCATCGACGCCAAACAGGTCGTTGCTCACCATGTTAGCAAACTCGGTAATGCCAAAGTGCCACAGCACGGGGTCAACAAGATAAGTGTAGATGAAGGGCGCCAGACATTGCAGCATGAAAATCTCAAAACTGATGTCGCCTAGCCACTGCAGCGGCTTGGAAGCCAATATCTTGCCGATAAATCCCTCGCGCTTGTCATAGATGTAGCACGACACCACAATCACCGCTACTGGCAGCCACCACACGATGGCATCGCTCCAGTGGAGCAACGACGGATAGGAACGCAGGGTCAACACGACCACCGAGAGCAGGGCCAGCGAAACCAGTTCGATGTCGGTGCCGTTCTTGTTCTTGCCCAACAGCGGCAACTTCTTGATCTCGCCCACCCCATCGGCCAGCATCATGCCCAGCACGAAATCAATCAGGCGGGCTATGGGGAAGACATAAATCGCCGTTTTGACATAGAAGTCGGCACCCGCCAGGGCCACAGCCTCGATGAGTATCAGGGCCAACACGATAATGGACTTCACGCGCCACTTGAGCGGCGAGAACCAGCGCGCCAGCAAGGGATAGCACAAGTAGCAGAACAGCAGCGTGCTCAGGAACCACGCGAACGGGTTATAGGAGAAATAGACCGAATGGTGCAGCGACCAACTCTGCAACAGCGCCACATCCAGGGCCAAGACTCCGGGCCTGATGACCAATCGGCCAACCAGCGCCAATGCCACAAGCAACAGCACCAACGCGAGCCAGTGCAAGGGGTATAATTTCAACGCGTGCCGCCATGCAAATCGGCTGTAGCTCCCGCCGTCAAGCTCCTTGAAGGGGTACTTGAGCCTGAGCAGGAAACCGCTCACCATGAAGAAGAAGCACACGCCGGCACAGGTCATCTCCTCAAAGCCGGCAACACCCACATGGAAAAGCACAATTATCAGCGCGAAAACGGCGCGCCAGCCATTCAACGTCTTTATCATGATGAAAGCATTATTTGATTTTACGTTTGAAATAAGCGCCCAACGGGCGGGTGAAATACCGGTTCACCACCCATGCCAGCGGCAACAGCACCACCCACACGCACAGGGTCTTGTACTCATAAATGAGGACCCCGAAGTGTCCTGCGACGGGCGATAGCACATAATTGAACAAGTGGAAGGCCACAAACTGCAACATGAACACCTCATAGCTGATGCTTCCCAGCCATTGCAGCGGACGCCACAACAGCACCCGACCCACGGCACCCTCCTGCCCGTTGAGCAGAGTAAACGCCAAGAGAATCAAGCCCTGTGGCAGCAGCCACAACAGGTCATCCTCCCACGGCTTGAACCACGTGGTTTTCACCGTGGCCACGACAGTGAGCGCCAGCAACAGCAGCAACGAGATTTCGACAAGCGTCGCCATGCCGAAACCGAGGCGCAGGTCCCTGCCCTTGAGCACCTTGTAAACATGGAAAAGCAGGATGCCCACCGTGAAGTCGACCACATGGACCAGGGGGTTGACAAACATCGTCTCACGTCCAACTGGATCCATTGGCACTAGCGCTAAGCCCATGATCAGTACCAGGGCTGCCGCGAGCAACGCCTTGTAACGCAGTCGCCAATGTCCCACCCAATGGGCCAAAAACGGATAGGCCACATAGCAAAACAGCAAGGCGCTCATGAACCATGCCACGGAATTGAGCCCATAATGCACCTCATGCACCGGCGACCACGACTGCACGAGCAGGGCAGTCAACGCTGTCCCATACCAGTTGATCTCAGTCGTGTGGAAAGCGAGCGCCAGGGCAATCATTAGGGCCAGCGCCAGCCAGTTGAGCGGATAAAGGCGCATGGCATGACCAACGACAAAAGTCCTGTAATCGCGGGCAGTTAGCCGGTCAAAAGGATGACGGGCCGATAGTAAAAAAGCACTGGAAATGAAGAAAAACGTGACACCCGAGTAAGTGAGGTTCCACAGGTAGCCCAAGCCGCTGTGGAACGATACCACAACGACCGCCATGAGGCCACGCCACGAGTTAATCGTCTTTATCATCTCATCAATGCGCTTGGAAATCGCCCATAGGGCTGCTGGGCGCCATTTCCATTGGTTTGAATTGCGAAATTACAAACATTTGACGAAAAAAGCGTAAAAACTCAATTATTTTGTACCTTTGCAGCCGAAAAATGAGTGACAACAAGAATAAGACAGGCAGCCGGTCATCCAAATTTGTTAAGGATATCGGCATCTATGCTATTGGCAACATCGGTTCCAAAATCATCACCTTCTTGATGGTGCCGATGTATACCCATTATGTCGACAAGTCAGATTTCGGTTACTATGACCTGTGCTTCACCTGGTGCCTGTTGCTCATGCCCTTTGTGACTCTGCAGTTGCGCGATGGCGCGTTCAGGTTCCTGCTCGACTGTGATAACGACACCCGGCGGAAGCGCATCGTCACCTTCGTGTCACGCACCCTAATCTCGACAACGATTCTCTCGTGCCTCATCACGGCGGCATTGGCCCTGTTCACCAATATCCAGTATTTGGGTTATGCCCTAGGCATGTTGCTGGCCATGTCGTTCCAGGAAGTCTATTCCCAGGTGTTCAGGGGCTTGCGCAACAACCGCGCGTTTGTCACAGTGGGCATCTTGTCGGCGCTGGGCATCGGCCTATTCAGCATCTTTTTTGTTGTTGGATTGGGTTGGGGCATCAAGGGTATCTTCCTGGCCAACATCCTGGCACGAGTGCTAGCGTTAATCATCGTCGAGGCACGTGTGAGGTTGATTACCCGCAACACGCGCTGGAGCATCAGCTCGCGAGAGGTGGCATACGACATCCTGCGCTACACGTTGCCCCTGCTACCGGGCTCATTGTGCTGGTGGCTCACGGGGAGCAGCGACCGCCTGTTCATCACCCATTTCCTGGGGCTTGACGTCAATGGCGTCTATGCTGTTGCCACACGTTTCACGGGCATTATCTACACGCTGGCCGTCATTTACTATCAGGCTTGGCAGGAAACCGCCATCCTGCAATACAACAGTCCTGACCGCGACCGCTTTTTCTCCAGGATGTTCAGCAGTTACATCACGCTGCTGGGGTTGATTCTCGTGGGATATGTGTTCCTGCTCAAGGTCAATTATGGTTGGATGGTTGCCGAACAATACCACGAGAGTCTCAACTATATCTATCCGCTAGGATTGTCGGCAGTGATTTTTGCCGCTGCCGCCTTTTTTGACATGGGCTACCAGTGTGCCAAGGACACCAAGCGCACGCTGCCAGCCATCGTGCTCTCGGCAGCCATCAATGTAGTGCTTAATTTCCTGCTCATCAAGCCGCTGGGGGTCTATGGCGTCATCGTCACCCAACTCGTCACCTATCTGGTGCTGTTCATCTACCGCTGGCACGACATGCGACGCTACTTTGTCCTGAAGATAGGCAAGCTCACCGCTGTTCCCGTTGCGGTGATGCTGGTGAGCGCTTTGCCCTTCTATCACACCCAGGGCATCTGGCTCAACATGCTCTATATGATTCTCGCTCTGGCTTGCATTATCGCCTCGTGCGACAAGGATGTGAGGGAGCTCATATTGTCAAAATTCACCAAATCAAGCGCCACCACAAAATAATTGGCCATTATCATCGTTTTATAGTTAATAATAACGAAATAAATACACCTATCAGTAACCGATATGAAATCAAGATTACTTATAATGATGATTGCAGCGGTCACGCTGTTGTCATGCCAATCTTCCAAGGACAACGCCCTCGCCTATTTCAAGGAACTAAGCGAACAGACTAACGGCACGTTGCCCAACCCGCAAGGGGAGTACCAGCTCCGCGTCCAGCCCGATGACGAGCTGGTCATCACGGTTTCATCGGTCGTCCCCGAAGCCACCGCAGCCTACAACCTGCCGATGGAGAATCCCGCCACGCGCAGCAACCTGCGCACCACGACCCAACCGCGCACCCAGACCTACATCGTCGACAACCAGGGCTACATCATGTTGCCCGTGCTGGGACGCATGATGGTCAAGGGAAAGACCACTGCCGAAATTGCCAACGAAATCACCACCCAGGTGGCTCAGAATGTCAAGGACCCCTACGTGCGTGTCGATATCGTGAACTTCGGCATTGACGTGATGGGTGAGGTGCGCAGTCCCCAGCGTGTTCACACAACCAGGCAACAATTCAGCGTGCTCGATGCCCTGACCCAATGCGGCGACCTGACCGAGTTTGGCAAGCGCGACCGGGTATATGTCATCCGAACCGAGGACGGCAAGCGCACTTTCCACCGCCTGGACCTGAACAGCAGCGATGTGTTCAACTCGCCTTTCTTCTACCTGCAGCAGAACGATGTGGTCTATGTTGAGCCTAACGAGATCCGCATCGCCAACTCAAAATACAATCAGAACAACGCCTTTAAACTCTCAGTCATTTCGACCATCGTGAGCAGTGTGTCAGTCATCGCATCGCTCGTGATCGCATTAACCAGATAATCATCGATTATGGCAGAACATAACAACACCATCCCGCAAGATGAACCGACCTTTGACTTCGGTGCCCTTTTTGATAAATACAAACGCTACTGGTGGCTTTTCCTGTTGTCAATCATCGCCTGTGGCTGCCTAGCCTATTACTACCTGAGGGTAACCAACCGCGTCTATGAGGTGAACGCGGTGGTGCTTGTCGCACAGGAGGACAACAGCTCGAGCGCGGGTGCCAACCTGCTCAAGAGCATGCACCTCGTCAGTGGCGGTAGCAAGGTCGAGGACGAGATGATCGTCTTCTCGTCCCAGGAATTGTGCACCGAGGTGGCCAAGCAGCTCCAGATCAACCGACGCTACACCGAGGACATGGGCTGGTTCAAGCCCACTAAGGACCACTACGGCAGCTCGCCCATCGAGGTCATCGCCCCCGAGGAGATGTTTGACACCCTGTCATCAATCAATTTCAAGATTGACGTCAACAAGAAAGGGCTGGCCAACATCAAGGCCCGTAGCGGCAAGGACAAACTCATCAACAGCAAGGATGTGAAACTTCCCGCCACGTTCAAGACGACCTATGGTACCTTCACCATCAAGGCGACCGAGAACTTTAACCCCAAGAAAGGGTGCCACATCACGGCTTCTCTCATCGGCTCACAGTATTGCGGCCAGAGCCTGAACAAGAAAATCAAGGTCAAGCTCATCACCAAGAAGGCTAACGGCATCAACCTCTCGATCAACGAGACGGTGAAGAGCCGTGGTAGAGATATCTTGAACACGCTCATCAACCTGTATAATGACCGTGGACAGAAGGAGAAAGACGAGCAGGCCATCAACACGGCCAACTTCATCGACGAGCGCCTCGCCCTCATCTATAAGGGCTTGACAGGCAGCGAAGCCGACATCGAAGCCTTCAGGCGCAAGCACAACATGATCAATGTGGAGATGCAGATGAAGAGCGCCATTGCCAAGCAGGAACTGGCCGACCAAGCCATCATCAAGCTGGAGACCAACAAGCGCCTGCTGGGCATGGTCAAGGACTTCATCAACGATCCCGCCAACAAGCACAGCTATATCCCCTTCAGCGTGGATTCGAGTGCGGCATCGGGCTCCATCAAGGCCTACAACAACCTGCTGGCCAAGCGCCAGGAGCTGGAGCAGTCGGCCCAGGGCGACAACCTCGCCCTCAAGCGCATCGACGAGCAGATTGAGAGCATGCACAATAACATCGTGAAAGGTGTGAACAGCTCCATCAGGGGCATTGACATGCAGCTCAGCCAGGCACAAAACCGCACCAACTCGGTGAACAACGACATGGGCAGCGTTCCCACCATCGAGCGCGAGGCCCAAGACCTATACCGCCAGCAGAGCATCCAGAATGCCCTGTACACCTTCCTGTTGCAAAAGCGCGAGGAAAACTCGCTCGTGCTTGCGGCAACCACGCCCAAGGGCAAAATCGTGGACCATGCCTACGCCTCGATCCAGCCCATCAAGCCGGCGAAGTATAAGATTTATTTCCTCGCGTTAGTCGCTGGTCTGCTCTTGCCGCTGGTGCTGCTGTTCCTCAAGAGACTGTTCACCACCAAGTTCTCGTCACAGGAAGAGCTGCAGTCCATCAGCAAAGCGCCTGTCGTGGGGGAGATTTGCCACAACCGCCACCGCTCACAACTCGTGGTCAAGGAGGGTAAGTCCTCGTCGATTGTCGAGTTGTTCAGGCTATTGCGCAATAACATCCAGTTCATGCTGCCCACCGACGATGACAAGGTGATCCTTGTCACCAGTTCGGTCTCGGGCGAGGGCAAGTCATTTGTCAGCATGAACCTGGCTTCATCATTCTCGTTGCTGCACAAGCGCGTCGCACTCGTGGGCATGGACATCCGCAGTCCCAAACTCGCTCAGATGCTCAGCATCAACGACGCTCCTGGTGTCACCGCGTTCCTTGCCAAGCCCAACGTGACCATCGACGATGTCGTCCAGCATTGTCCCGAGGTGGACCACTTTGACATCATCGTGGGTGGCACGATTCCGCCCAATCCGTCGGAGCTGTTGCTGACCAACCGCGTCCAGGAGCTCATCGACGAGCTCAAGGAGCGCTATGACTACATCATTATCGACTCGGCACCCATCGCCATGGTGAGCGACACCTATTCACTGACGCGCTATGCCAACGTGACCGTCTATGTCACACGCTCCAACTACACCAAACGCAGCCTTGTGCGCTACATGAACAATGCCATTGCCCGCCACCAGCTCAAGAATGTGGCTGTGGTGCTCAACGACAGTAATCCCAAGATGTCGCAGGGTTACGGCTATGGCTACGGCCAGGACAAAGACAACGACTAACCGCTTGACGGGCGATGCAGGTTACCAAGTCCATACTCATCGAACGCGTCCTCATTGGCGTGTTTTGGGTGCTGGGCACCATTGGCTTCATCTGTGATGAATTCATTCCGGGGCTGGAATCCCTGCGCAGCTACATCCTGCTGGGCTGTGACGCTGTCCTCGTGCTGCTGGGACTGCTGTGCCTGAGGCATCGCGCCGACTTCCTGTTCATCGGGTCACTGTTGCTCATCGGCTTCACGAGCAGTATCGTTCTCAACAAGTTGTCACTCACATTCAGCGTCAACGGCATGCGCGTGTTCATCGGGGCCATGTTCTGCTACCCGATTTTCAGGTACTTTTGGGACGAACCTCGGCGACGCGAGCATTTCATCAAGACCTTTGACAGGCACCTGGAGGTTTTCCTGTGGCTGCAGGTCTTGTGCATCGGTTACCAGTTCGTCGTCTATGGCGCCGACGACCACGGCGGCGGCTCGTTGGGCAACTGGTACTCGGGAACCATCTCGATGATGATTTACCTCATCTCGTTCTACCTGTTGAGGAAACGCATCAACCCGCGCCACTTTGTGGGCTCGATCCTGAATAATTTCAAGTATGTGCTGTTGCTCGCGCCCACGTTCTTCAACGAGACCAAGATCAGCTTTGTGCTGCTGGTGGTCTATTTCATCCTGCTCATGCCTATCGACAAGCGCATGTTCGTCAGAGCGCTCGTGGTAACGCCTGTCATGGCGATACTCTTCCTGGTGGGCTACACCACCTATAAGATGACCTACAAGGGCGAACTTGCCAACACGGCAGGTAATGCCGACATCTTCAGCGAGGAATACCTGGTCGAGTACATGTTCATGGACCTGGAGCATGCCGAGGAAGACGCGACCTGGAACATGGACAACACCGAGTCGGGTCTGGCCGACGTTCCCCGCGTGACCAAGTTCCTGCTGCTGCCCATGTTTGAGGAGGAGAACCCCGGGCACGTTCCCATGGGCTTCGGTGTTGGTCACTTCAAGGGCGGCACCAAGATGGCCCACTCCGAGCTATATGACCAGTATGAATGGTACTTGATAGGCACAATACCCTACTTCATCCACATCTACCTGCAGTTGGGTGTCGTGGGACTGTTGTGGTTTATCGTTTTCCTGTCCTCATTGTTTATCCGTCACCCCGATGGATTCTCCAAGCGAGACCTGAACATGCAACTGTTCATGGTCATCCTCATCGGCATCAACTTCTTCTACATTGAGTCGATGCGCGATCCCGTCTTCTGCATCGTCATGTATGGCATCATCGCCGGCTTTTGGCTGCCCGATGCCGTTACTGGCAATGAGAAGTCACAAGGTCAAGGATCTGTTAGTCTCACCACATAAAATCAATCCACTATTATGAAATATCTATCCTTCATCAAGTTACTGGTTGTGAGCTGCATTCTCATGGTCACCTGCACCTGCACGACCGTTCAAGCTAACAACGCCACCTTTAACGTCAGCTCCCTACCGAAGCATACTGACCTCGCCACGGCACTGAACGCCAAGTTTGGCAACCTGAGGTACAAGGACACCGCCATCATCCATTTTGACAAACCCGGCACTTACACCATCGACGGCGTGGTATTGCTGAAGTGCAATGTTGTCATGACCGGCCTGGGTGCCGACAAGACTGTGCTGGTGTTGAACAAGGACAACCGAAAGCCCTTGAAGGGCGCCGACGCGTTCCTGGCCTTCATCGGCAAACTGGGACAACCCATCACGGTCTCCATCTCTGACCTGGGCATCAAGCTCAAGGAGCATGACGGCATCTGGTGGGAGAAATCACGCTTCCATGCAGTAAAAATCTATCATGCCAGCAAGGTTGACATCAAGCGCGTGAACAGTTACATGTCCAATGCGGTGATTACCAACTATGACATGCGCGTGTGCTCCAACGTGACTGTCGAGGACTGCATCATCAGCAACTACAACAACTGCAAGGCTGGTGGCAACCTGTGGTTGCGCGGCGAGATGCACAACATCAGCATCCGCAACAACAAGTTCTACAAGTATGGCAATGACGAGGCCCTCGCTTTCTTCAGCAAGACTGTCGATGCCAACAAGGACATCAGGGGCGACATCAGGCGCACCAACATCAAGGTCACCGACAACGAGTTCTACTATCAGCACGACGACAAATTCATTGACGGCCTGTTCAACGACATGTACTTCTCGGTGCTTACCTCCGAGACCGACAGCAACTACTGCTGCGACATGAGGGGCTTTGAACTGGCAAGGAACAAGTTTGTGGCCAACGACTTGTGCAAACGCTTCATTAATTTCCAGTTCCAACCCATTGACAAGCACAGCGATTTCTCTGTCCATGACAACGAGTTCATCAGCAACAACGTGAACTCCCGGGAGAGATTCTACCGCATGGACATCGACGTGTGGGATTGCACCAAGCAGCAGGACACTATCGTCGTGAGCAACAACACGATGACAAACAACTACCCCCTCATGAACCCCTATAGCGGCACGGGTTACACGTTCCTACTCATTCGCGGCGGTAATGTGCTGCTCGAGGGCAACAAGGTGAACAACCGCATCACCGCGTCGCCCGACGGCAAGGAATATGGCATCAACCTGCTGTGGTCGGGTAAGGAGGGCGGAACGGCCACCCTGCGCAACAACGTGTGCAAGGGGCTCGCACGCATCATCACCCTCGAGTCGGGCGGCGGTATCGGCCATTTCTCGTTAAAAGCAGCTAACAACTACTTCCAGGGTCGCACGACCGTCTATTGCAAGAAAATTGACCGCCTGGACCTCGATTTCAGGAACAACACCTTCGACTGCAACCACAACAGCTTCTTCCTGGAGGAATTTGCCAGCAACGGAACGCTCATCTTCAACAACAACAAGGTTACGGTTTCGACGGGCAACGGACGGTTGATGAACCATTATGGTGCCAGCAACACCACCAACTCAATGCGCTTTGAGAACCTGGAAGTCAAGGGCAATGAGTTCCGCGGCGTCAAGAGCCAAGACGACATGATGAAGCACATGACCAACGTGCGCAAGCAAAAGGTCAACTCCAACTCATTCAGGAAATATTAAGGGACTTATTGATATTCAGGGAGATATCTCCCACATAGTAGAGCCGCAAAATTTTGCGGCTCTTATTGTTCGCATTGAGACACTCGGTGATACGGCCGAGAAAGATTGTGCAAGTCAAAGGCAAACAAGCTTGCTTGATTTGCTGAGACGCAGCCAATCTTATCTAAATTAAAACAAATTTTGTATTAATTATTTAAGTAATTTGTTTAAATTTCCCGTGCGTAGCACGGTTAAACATTGCGACGTTGAATTATGGCACACCCTCTACAGATTCTATCAAGTTCCTGTTAATGTATTATCGCCCGAGGATTTTCTTCAATCGGCGGTTATTGACCACACACCAGTGACACAATCGCGGGTAACGCAACAGCTGCTGCAGGATGGCACATCTGCGCGGCAGCTGATGGCTACGGTCGTGCAGCGCCTCATTGACCCAGGGCCGGCTCGTATCGAGCGGATGGACATAAAAGGCGAGGCGGTCGAGCTTCATGCACAGCACCTCGCGTGCCAGCGCGTCAAGCTTGCCCCGCTGCTGCAGGTTGGCCTCTATCAAGCTGAAGAACGTCTCCCAGCTGTCAAGACTCGACAGGCGGTTAGTGGCCGACAACGACGTGGGCACATAGTAATACTTCACTACCGGCTTGTTATAGAAACCGACGCGCTCCACATGGGCGCTCAGGCTGATGTTCATGAGCACATCCTCGCTGGGCAAGACCTGGCCTCGCGGCGGATAAATGTCATCGCTCCACACCTCGCGGCGGCACAGGTTGCCCCATGAGGCGCACATGCAACGACGATCAAACAGGAAGTGCAGGTACTCGTCACCCGTGAGCACGCCTTCCATGGGATGAGGCACCTCAAAGCGCGTTTTCTCGTCCATGACCTTGATGAACGAGCCATAGACCAAGTCCAACTGATGCTCAACGCACTTGCCATACAGGAAAGCCACCGCATCGGGCAACAACTCGTCATCAGCGTCCAGGTGGACGATATAGTCGGCCCTGGCGGCCTTCACGCCACTATGGCGCGCCTCGGCAAGCCCTCGGTTCTCCTGATGCACGACCCTCACGCGCTCATCCTGCTCCGCCAGCTGGTCGGCAATAGCTCCCGTGCCGTCGGTCGAGCCATCGTCCACAATCACCACCTCGATGTCGCCGTGAGTTTGCGCCAATGCGCTGGCCACGCTGCGTTGCAAGTAGGGCGCAGCGTTATAGGCAGGAATGATGATTGATACCAATGATGACATAATTTAGGGCGCTTAATTTGTGCAAAGTTACAAAGTTTTTCGTTAATTTTGTCGCCGCTATAGTGACAAATTGCGACAGGTATGAAGATTCTCATCATTAACTGCATCCTATCGACAGCCGAGCATGGTGTTATCGTTCCCAAGGAATCCATCAGTGACTGCATGATCAGCACCTTTGCCCGGGGTTTTGTTGAACTAGGGCACCAGGTCACCTTGCTGGCTTCTGAGGAATTCAAGCCCACCGGCAGCGATGAGCAGTTGCCCTTTGATGTCGTCTATTTCCCCTCGATAGCGCCACGGGTGTTCAAGCCCAGCCTGTTGCCGTGGCCACGGGGGATGCGCGCTTGGCTCAAGCACCATGCCTCCAGTTATGACCTGGTGGTCGCCAGCGAGTCGTTCCAGATTTCTACTCTCATCGCCGCGCGCGTGTGCCCCGAGCGACTACTCATCTGGCAGGAGATGGACCGTCACCAGCGCTTGATGCACAAGTTGCCGTCCAAGTTCTGGAACAATGCCATCGTACCCTTGTTCATGCGCGGCATCACCATTGTTCCCCGCAGCGAGCCCGCCAAGCAGTTCATGCGCCGATACAGCCGTCACGTGAGCGATGTGATTGTGGACCACGGCACCAATGCCCACGTCCTCTACCCCAGCGATGAGCACGACAACGCCTTCATTGTGGTCTCGCAGCTCGTCAAGCGCAAGAATGTTGACCACATCATCGACAAGTTTGCGCGCCTCGTTTCACTGGAGCCCTATTGCAATTACCGCCTCGACATCATCGGCGAGGGGGACCAGCGGCAGGAATTGGAGCAGCAGGTAGCAGGCCTAGGCATCAGCGACAAGGTCACCTTCCACGGCTTCTTGAGCCATGAGCGACTGGCAGAGCCATTAAGACGCTCGCTCGCCCTGCTAGTCGATACCAGCAACGACCTGAACATGGTCACGATTGCCGAGGCCATCACCAGCGGCACGCCTGTCGTGACCAACACTGTGCCCTCGACCTCATCGTTTATCGCGGCCAACGGCTTGGGCATCGTGCGTGACGGATGGGACGAGAACGACCTCATCCAGGCCATCACCAACTATGACGCCATGCACGAGGCCTGCGTCAGGGAGGGCAAGGAATTGACCAACGTGGCCTGCGCCCGCAAGATGATTGAAATCCCAAGTAAGAAATCATAGTTATTTAACACACAAAGGGTGTATTACATGCAATATACTCACCCATAAAACGTTTATTATTAGAAACGTAACCCATAATACCACCTAAGCTATGATGAAAAACAACATACTGACTATCCTGTTCCTCACCTGCGCCATCCTGTCACAGGCGCAGAGCGGTTTGCGGCCTCGTGGCGACGTGCAGCGACATTAACATGGTGATTGATGCCATCTTGGGCAAGCAACTGCCGCCCATGCCTTCTTACTCTGGCACCCTGCCCGTGCTGTTCATCAACACCGAGGGTTATCATGACATCGTGAGCAAGGACGAATACATCCATGCCCAATGGTGGCTCGACAACATGGGCCTTGAGGGCTATGAGTCCATCGGGTCACCCGAGGAGCCTTTAGGCATGCAAATCAAGGGCCGCGGCAACTACACTTGGACCCTTAACAAAAAACCTTTCCGCATCAAGCTGGACGAAAAACAGCCCCTGCTGGGAATGAAAAAGAACCGCAACTTTTGCCTTCTTGCCAGTGACTTGTGGACGGCACCCTTGGGCTTTGAATTGAGTCGTCGCATTGGGCTTGCTTACACCCCCGCCATAGAGCCTGTTGAAATCGTACTCAACGGTCAGTATATCGGACTCTATTACTTAACCGAGAAAATCAAAGCAGGTAAAGACCGTGTTGAAATCATCGAACAGAGTAACGGTGATAACAATCCCGACCATATCACTGGCGGATGGCTCATCGAAATTGACAATCATCCCGAAGAAAACCAGTTTGTCTTCCAGGAGGGTAACGGTAACTGGATGGGGATCATTTACCATAGCCCCGATAGTGTATCACCCGAACAACTGGAATACATCAGGAATTTTATTGCCGATATGGACACCGCAATTTACTGCATGCCAACAGATAGTAATGAATGGGAGAATTACATTGACATCGACTCAATGGTGTCATTCTATATCGTGAATGAGATAGCCGACGAGGTTGAGTCGTTCACCAACAGCCTTTACCTTCACAAGCACCGTGGCGACAGCACAAAACTGATTTTTGGACCCGTTTGGGACTTTGGCTGCTCTTTTGGACGCACCCAAGAGCCCACGCCATGTTTCATCTATGAAAATACTGCTGAATATTTCACACCTCATTGGCTCAAGAAGATTGTAGAGTATCCTCACTTCCAAGAATGCGTTCGCCAGCAGTGGAACAGTTTCTATCACAACGGCCTTGAAACCATCATCGATTACATGGATAATTGGGTAGAACGGGTTACACCAGCTGCCATGGCAGAAATCAAGCGATGGCCAGAATATGCTTACGATAACAACTTGGAGTATCAACACCTGTACTACTACAAGCCGTTATTGATAGCTAAAATCAACTGGCTCAACGAGCAATGGGGCGAGCCTGAAGATTGACCTAATACAAATTATTCATCATGAGAAATATCGTCACCACACTCATCTGGCTGATTGCCTGCATGGCAACTTTCCACTCTAGCGCGCAATCTGGGCTGCGCCCACGAGGTGACGTGAACTGTGACTGGGAGGTCAACATCGCCGACGTCAACGCAGTGGTGGACTCCATCTTCAGTGGGGCACGATATCACTCATTCTACAGCTATGCCACCGACGTGAACGGCGACAAGGAAATCAACATCACCGATGTGAATATGCTGATTGCTGCCATTCAGGGCAGCGAATTGCCGCCCATGCCCTCCTACTCGGGCACCATGCCCGTGCTGTTCATCAACACCGAGGGTTATCATGACATCGTGAGCAAGGACGAATACATCCACGCCCAATGGTGGCTCGACAACATGGGCCTTGAGGGCTATGAGTCCTTCGGCTCGCCCTTTGAACCACTGGGGATGCAGATCAAGGGACGCGGCAACTACACGTGGACCATGAGCAAGAAACCCTTCCGCATCAAGCTTGATGAGAAGCACCCCCTGCTGGGCATGAGCAGTAACCGCCACTACTGCCTGCTGGCTCATGCCGACGACCACTACGCTAAACTGATGAACACCATGGGGTTTGAGCTGAGCCGCCGCATCGGGATGGCCTACACGCCTGACCAAAAGCCTGTCGAGGTGGTGCTCAACGGACAATACATCGGCCTGTATTTCCTGGCCGAGAAAGTCCGTGAGGGCAAAGACCGCGTGAACATCGAAGAGCAGATTGACGAGGAGACCGATTCTCTCAACATCACTGGCGGCTGGCTGCTGGAGATTGACAACAACGATAACGCCAGCGCCATCCACATCGATGAGCGCAATGGTGGTCTCAACTGGTATGACAGGATGCTGATCACCCATCACTACCCCGAGGTGCTGTCCAGCGAGCAACGGGACTACATCACCCAGTTCCTGTTCCAGACCAATGCCGCCATCTACAACGGCAATAAAATCAGTACCGAGTGGGAGAAATATATCGACATCGACTCGCTGGCCTGTTTCTACATCGTCAACGAGATGATGGATGAAATCGAGAGTTTCTCAGGCAGCTGCTACATGTACAAGCACAAGGGCGAGAACACAAAACTGATTTTCGGGCCCGTGTGGGACTTTGGCAATTCGTTCCACCGCAGGGGTTACTATCCCCAATTGACTAACTTCAATTATTTCATCTATCAAGAGCCTTGCTTCTTTTACAACCACTGGATTGGAGAAATCGCCAAATACCCCCATTTTCAACTGGTCGTGAGGAGGCATTGGCGCCAATTCTATGAATCGGGCTTTAACGGGCTGGATATCGACGCGTTCATCGACAACCATGTGGCAAGCATCCGCGAGGCATACCTGAGCGACTGCAAGCGGTGGAAGTACTTCGATATCAATAAGGAAGCCGCCTATTTCAAATACTACCTTCACAGCAAGATCGACTGGCTGCAATCGCAGTGGGGCTTCCCTGACCACATTGACCCCGACCCGAAGCCCATCGACCGATAACTATGAGGCTATGTCATAATTGCAATGTCGCTACATTTCTCGAGCGAAGCTCGATCAATGTTTTAATCGACTGTTTTGCTACAGCCTCCTTTTTTACCAATACAAAAGAATGTTATTGATTACCTGTGCTTGACATCGCCAGTTGATATTGTTGGCGGGTGAGTGCGGCGATGTGATCCCAGTTGTAATGGGTGAGGTCGTAGTGCTGCTCATGTGTGGGCTCGGCCAATAGGCGGGTCAAAGCAGCCGTGAGGGAATCGACATTGCCCATGGTAAAGTAGTCCTGCTCGGGGAGCTCGACCTGACGTGTGCCGGGGATGTCGCTGCACACGATGGGCAGACCATAGGCCATGGCCTCGAGCATCACCATGGGAAATCCCTCGTTGACCGAGGGGAGCACCAGGGCGCGGGCATGGCTGTAAAGCTGGCGCAAGTCCTCGCCAGTCGTGAAACCGGTAAAAACGACTTTGTGTCCTGTATCGACCTGTTCGAGCAGCCTGCGGTAGCTGTCGTCATGGTCGCTGGCACCGGCGATGACAACCTGGGTAACCTGCGGCAGACGGTTAGCCGCCTCAACGAGGTATTGCAGGCCTTTCTCGGGCGTCAGCCTTCCCACGGCCAGCAAGTACTCGCCCTGATGGATGCCATGCTTCTCAAGAAATGAGGTTGAGTCACTGGCAGTCACCGAGTCGATGCCATTGGGGACAAAGACGCTCTTGCCGAGGGCTCCGCACTTCTCCATCTGGTACTTGTTAACGAAGATAACGCGGTTGCTGAAGCGCAGCGACAATTTCTCGCATTGGCGCAACAGCCAGCGGGCGGGAGCGCTCCACTTGGCGTGCTCATAGTTAGGGCTGTGATAGGTCAGCACCACGGGCAGGCCAAAGAGGCGCAATATCGGGGCGAACATGCCCGGCCCTATGTTATGGATGTGAACCACGTCGGGGCGGTGAAAAAGGATGTGCAACACGCTCAGCAAGGTGTGCCACACAGCCTCAAAGCCCTTAACGCGCGTCGAGGGCAAGTCTATATACTCGATGTTGGGAAAAGCTTGGGAGGATTGCGGTGTGAGATAGGCCCGGCGGCGGTACAGCCTGACGTTCACATCGCTCATGCGGGTGTACAGGTGATAGCTATGAGCCTCGACACCGCCCTGGATGCCAGGGAAACCACGCGTGCCGATGACCGCTACCGTTTTCATTGCAAGATAAAGGTTGAAGGTTACTGGTTAAAGGTTAAAGGTTAGGAGTTAGGAGTTTGAAGTTAGAAGTTAGAAGTTAGGAGTTTGAAGTTAGGAGTTAGGAGTTAGGAGTTAGGAGTTTGAAGATAAAGTGCAAAGTTGAATGCGGATGCCCAACTATTAACTGTTCACTATTAACTATTAACTAAAAAGCGCTAGTCCCAGCAAATGTCCTTACCCTTAAACGTGCGCCACTTGTTCTTGATAATCCACATGATGGGCACCCAGGGACGACGCACCATGTCGTGACGCTCGGTGACAATAAAGGTACAGTTGCGCTTGCAGTTGCGCACTTTCTCCATCGCTGCCTTGGCTTTATCACTGGCCAGGATGTTTTCAAGGGTATCTTCCTTGATGTTGCCCAGTTTCCACTCCTCGCCACTGCCGTTGCAGGGGGTGACATTGCCCCATGGGTCAATGAAGAAGAAGTCGCTCAACGCGCCGCAGGGCGGACGATACTCGTCGGTGTCACCACGCAGGCGACGGTGAATCGAGCGGTTGAAGTAGGCACGGCCATAGTCCTTCAAGCGGTCCTTGAAGTGGCGGCGCTTGCTCGTGAGCAGGGCCTTGACGAATAGCTCATGTTGACGCAACGCCTCCTCGCTCTCAATCTGGTTGTCCTCCTTGTGGAAGTACCACGAGTTGTGGACTGCCGAGTTGCCCAATTCCACATCCAAGGCCACACACAGGTCATAAAGGTGCAGCAGGTCCATGTAGTTATCGGGCGAGATGACCACCGAGAAACCGATGTTCTTGCACTTGGTCTTCTTCAATTCCAGCATGGTACGCAAGGCATGGTCAAAACCGTCCTTGATGCCGCGCTTGGCATCGTTGATCTTGGGCAGACCCTCGACGCTCACGCGGATGAGAATGTTAGGATATTTGTTGGCCAGCTCAACGATTTTTTGAGTGTTGTAACCGTTGGTGCTCAGCTCAAGAAGTCGGGATTTGGGATAAAGAATTTCAAAAATCTTGTCGATGTCCTTGCGCAACGTGGGCTCGCCACCCGTGATGTTGATTCTCAACCCCGCGGGCAGTTTCTCATAGTAGGAGGCATCTATTTCTTCGTTCGGGTTGGTCTGGAACTTCCAGATATTGCACATGTTGCATTGCGCATTGCACCTGAAAGTCGTGATCAGACTACCCTGAATCACATTCTTCATCGCTATCGTCAATAAGCTATTACAACTATTAAACTACATGAGTTGTGAAATATTGTGCAAACATGACAAAAAAAATGAAATATGTAATCAAAAACCATAGATTTCTTTTGTCAGCACACTCAGGTGAGCGGCGGGGCTGAAGCGCTTGAGCGCATCGGCAGCAATTTTGCTGTAATCCCACTCCCGCTTCATCATGACTGTGACAGTATCGGCTATCGCCTGCTGGTCAAATGCCTTGAAGGTACAACCATTATTGCCATCTATCAGCTCGGGAATGCCACCGATAAACGAACCCGCCACGGGTGTGCCGGCACACAGTGACTCGACCACGCTCAGCGGGTTATTGTCATAGCACTGCGACGGCACGACGCTCAGGCGCGCCCCGGCCAGCAAGCGGGCCACCTCGACAGCGTCGATGATGCCCAGGAACTCGATATTGTCATTGCCAGCATAGCGCTGACGCAGCTGGGACTCCAAGGGGCCTCCACCGGCGACCTTGAGTTTATAGGGCAACCGAGCAGCAGCGGCCAAGAAGTCTTCAACACCTTTCTCAGACGAAAGCCTGCCCACATAGCAGTAATAGTCCTCGCGCGGCGCTGCGCTGTCCAACCCTTGATATTGCTCGAGCTTGACGGGATCAAGGAAGTTGTTGAGCACAACCGTTTTAGAGTCGTCAAATCCACCCTTCTTCATCATGTTGGCCATGAACCGGCTGGGGCAGACGAACAGGTCGGTGTTCTGCTCCAGGATGCGACGATTCCACTTGATGGCCTCCAACTTTGCCACCGCGCTGGCAGGGAGCGACCCCTTCATGCAACGGTGCTCGATGACACCATTCGTGTTGCAGGCGACACACTGCTCACAGGGCTTGCCGTCACGCAGGCAGTCATATCGGGGACACAGCAGCTTGTAATCGTGCAGGGTCCACACCACGCGGATGCCGCGACGATGAGCCATCTGACCCACCACGGGCGAGAGGTAGCTGTGTATGTTGTGCAAGTGAACCACATCGGGCTGGAACTCGTCGAGTACGGCCTCAAAACGCTGGCGCACATCGTCCATGCCCAGGGTGCGGCGGAGGGCACCCAAGCGGTTGCCTATGCCTCCGCTAAAGGTCACCTCACTGGCAAACTTGTCCTGGAAACGGGCGGGCAGGTTCTCAGGGTAGGCCATGGCAAATACCTCAGCGTCCACGCCGTTATCGCGCAACAACTGCTCGGTGTTGATGACCACCACACAGTCGCCGCCACGCGGATAATAGAACTTATTGACCAGGAGTACTCGTTTAGCCATTATCAATGATTCTTGCCCTTGTCGATGGAGATGTCACTAGACGTTGAAGCGGAACACCACAATGTCGCCGTCCTGCATCACATACTCCTTGCCCTCGATGTGCATCTTGCCGGCCTCTTTCACAGCAGCCTCACTGCCATAATGGATGTAGTCGTCATACTTGATGATTTCGGCACGGATGAAACCACGCTCAAAATCACTATGGATGACACCTGCACACTGCGGCGCCTTGCTGCCACGACGGAAAGTCCACGCGCGCACCTCCTTGGGACCAGCGGTAAGGAAGGTCTCCAGGTTCAACAGGGCATAGGCCGCCTTGATGATGCGGTTCACACCGCTCTCCTCGAGCCCGATCTCGCTCAGGAACATCTGGCGCTCCTCATAGTCCTCCAGCTCGGCGATCTCGCTCTCGGTCTGGGCGGCAACCACCAGGATTTGGGCGTTCTCGTCCTTCACAGCCTCACGCACGGCGTCAACATAGGCGTTGCCGTTCACGGCGCTCTTGTCGTCAACGTTGCACACATACAGCACCGGCTTGTTGGTCAGCAGGAACAGCTCATGGGCGATTTTCTCCTCGTCCTTGTTGACGAGTTCAACCGTGCGGGCACTGCGGCCTTGCTCTAGCGCTTCCTTGTAGCGCTTCAAGACCTCATACTGTGCCTTGGCCTCACGGTCGCCACCGGTCTGGGCCTGTTTTTGCACGCGGTTGATGCGGCTCTCTATGGTTTCCAGGTCGCGCAACTGCAGCTCCAAGTCAATGACCTCCTTGTCACGCACGGGATCGACGGTGCCGTCAACGTGAGTCACGTTGTCGTCGTCAAAGCAGCGCAGCACATGGATGATGGCATCGGTCTCACGGATGTTGCCCAAGAACTTGTTGCCCAGGCCCTCGCCGCGGCTCGCGCCCTTGACGAGACCCGCGATGTCAACGATCTCTACCGTGGTGGGAACAATGCGCGCCGGGTTGACCAGTTTGGCCAGCTCATTGAGACGCTCATCGGGCACCGTGATCACGCCCACATTGGGCTCGATGGTGCAAAACGGGAAGTTGGCCGACTGCGCCTTGGCATTCGACAAGCAGTTGAACAGGGTGGATTTACCCACGTTGGGCAAGCCCACAATTCCACATTGTAATGACATGTCTTTATATCGTTTTATTTATTTTCAGCCTGCAAAGGTACACATTTCCTCCCACACTACCAAACTCCCATCGGCTCAAATGTCCAAACAGCAAAAAGTGGCTTTTCGGCCAAACGCATTCGATAACGCCTCACGCTAAGGCGTCAAGGCACTAAGTCACTGTTTTAAAATAATATCTTTTAATAATCCTCCCCCTCCCGTTATCTCCATTATATCCGTTTTATCCGTACCCTCCGTTTTATCCGTTATTTCCGTTCCCTCCGTGTAACACCATCATGTGATTGGCCACCGCCTTGTGACTCGCCCCAGAATCAATGCAATCGGTTGCATTGATTTTTTCAGCACCAAATACATTATTTATAATAATTTTGAGAGAATATTTGTTATTTTTGTAGGTGCTAACCCAATTTACCGACGAAATTATCACTTAACACTTAAAAATACATCATTATGTTGAAGACTAAACCAGATTTAAAATTCAACCAGCTGTGGAACATCAGCTTTGGATTCTTTGGCGTGCAAATCGCTTATGCCTTGCAGAGTGCCAACATCAGCCGCATCTTCGCGACCTTGGGTGCTGACCCGCACAACCTAAGTTACTTTTGGATCCTGCCGCCACTCATGGGTATGGTAGTGCAGCCGCTAGTGGGCTATTTCAGTGACAAGACGTGGCTAGGCCGTTTTGGACGCCGCATCCCCTATCTGCTCATCGGTGCCCTGGCTGCAGTGATTGTGATGTGCCTGCTGCCCAACGCCGGCTCCTTCGGCCTGACGCTTGCTGGCGCGATGATCTTTGGCCTGATTGCCCTCATGTTCCTTGACACGAGCATCAACATGGCGATGCAGCCCTTCAAGATGATGGTGGGCGACATGGTCAACGAGAAACAGAAGGCCAAGGCCTACTCGATCCAGTCATTCCTGTGCAACGCGGGCTCGTTGGTGGGCTATATTTTCCCGTTCCTGTTCACAGCCATCGGCATTGCCAACGTGGCCCCCGAGGGTGTCGTGCCCGATAGCGTGAAGTGGTCATTCTATGTGGGAGCGGCCATCCTCATCCTGTGCGTCATCTACACCATCAGCAATGTGAAGGAATACACTCCTGCTGAGATGGCCGAGTTTAACGCCGCCGCCAATGCCGACGGCCAGAGCGAGAATGCCACCGAGATGAGTTCCGCTCAGCGCAAGCACGCCATCAAGGTGTTCTTTGAGGTGGGCTTGGTACAATTTTTCTGCTGGGCAGCCTTCATGTACATGTGGACTTACACCAACGGCACCATTGCTGACACCGTCTGGGGCACCACCGACGCCGCAAGCGAGGGTTACCAGCAGGCCGGCAACTGGGTGGGCATCCTCTTCGCCGTGCAGGCCATCGGCAGTGTGCTGTGGGCCGTCGTGCTGCCTCAGTTCAAGAACATCAAGGTGGCTTATGCCTTGAGCCTTGTCATCGGTGGCATCGGCTTCGCCATGGTTCCCTTTATCCACAACCAGTACATGTTGTTCGTGCCCTACTTCCTCATCGGCTTCGCATGGGCAGCCATGCTGGCCATGCCCTTCACACTGGTGACCAACGCCTTTGAGGGCAGCAGCCGCATGGGCACCGCACTGGGCCTGTTCAACTGCACCATCTGCATCCCGCAGATTATCGCTGCCGCGCTAGGTGGTGTGCTGCTGGCTTCCATGGGCAGTGTTCAGGGCAACATGCTCCTGCTGGCTGGCATCCTGCTTGTCGTGGGCGCCGCCTGCGTGTTCATCATCGAGGACAAGAAACGCAACAAATAAAAAACTGAAACTATAATTTTATAACTATGAAAGTAAGATTCAACCTAGAGTACAGCACCGTCTACGGTGAGAACATCGTACTCAATATCATCGACAGCGCGGCGCCTGACAAGGTTTCCCGTCATGCTATGAAGCCCGCCAACGACAAATCATGGAAATGTGACATCGATGTGCCCGCCAAGGCTGGCCAAATCGATTACTACTATAGCATTGAACGTGAGGGCAAGGAGGTGCGCCACGAGTGGATGGTTATGCCTCACCGCCTGGACATGAATGCCACCAAGGCGACAAGATACATCACCTATGACCACTGGAACGACCTGCCCGACGACAGCTACCTCTACAGCTCGGCATTTACCGACTGTGTGGCCCTGCGCAAGCAACAGGCGGTGACCAAGGCAAAATTTGCCACCTGTGTGCAACTCAAGGTGCGCGCACCGCAACTGCGCACGGGCGAGACACTGGGCATCGTCGGCAACGAGCCCGCCCTGGGCGACTGGAACGAGGACAAGGCGCTCAAGATGGTCGAGCACAACCACAATGAGTGGATCATCACGCTTGATGCCAACGCGTTCAAGAAGGCGATGATCGAGTTCAAGTTTATCATCATGGGCGGCAAGGGCAAGGCGGTCATCTGGGAGACGGGTGATAACCGCACGGTGCTCATGCCCGTGGTCAAGGACGGCGAGCACATCGTCTATGAGCTGCAGCAGGCCTATTTCCCCCTCTACCCTGCCAAGTTGGCGGGTACAGTGGTGCCCATTTTCTCGCTGCGCAGCGAGGGCAGCTTCGGCGTGGGTGACTTCGGCGACCTCAAGCTCATGGTCGACTGGGTGGCCAGCACGGGACAGCGCGCCCTGCAGGTGTTGCCCATCAACGACACCACCATCACCCACACCTGGAGCGACAGCTACCCCTACAACAGCATCAGCATCTATGCCCTGCACCCACAGTACATGGACCTGCGCCAACTGCCCAAACTGGCCGACAAGAAACGTGCTGCCGAGTTTGAGAAACTGCGCAAAGAGCTCAACGCGCTTCCCCAAATCGACTATGAACGCGTGAACAACGCCAAGCGCGAGTACATGAGGCTGCTGTTTGAACAGGAGGGCGCTCAGGTGCTCAAGAGCGACGAGTTCAAGGCCTTCTTTACTGCCAACGAGGACTGGCTGGTACCCTACGCCGCCTTCAGCCACTACCGTGACCTGTATGGCACGGCAACCTTCAGCCAGTGGCCCGACCACCACACCCTCGATGACGAGGAGCGCGCCGCCATGGCCAATCCCCGCACCAAGGCCTACAAGGAGGCGAGCCTATGGTACTACGTACAATTCTATCTCGACAAGCAGATGCACGGTGCCCACGAGTACGCCCAGAGCAAGCACGTGATCCTCAAGGGTGACATCCCCATCGGCATCAGCCGCGACAGCGTCGAGGCTTGGGTAGAGCCCAAATACTTCAACCTTAACGGCCAGGCGGGTGCTCCACCCGATGCCTTCTCGACCAACGGCCAGAACTGGGGCTTCCCGACCTATAACTGGGACGTGATGCTTGCCGACGGCTGCCAGTGGTGGGTAAAGCGTTTCCGCAAGATGGCGCAGTACTTCGACGCTTACCGCATCGACCACGTGCTGGGCTTCTTCCGCATCTGGGAAATCCCCATCAATGCCGTTCACGGCCTGCTGGGACAGTTCTCGCCATCACAGGGCATGAGTGCCCAGGAAATCCGCAGCTACGGCTTGAATTTCCAGGAGGAACTGATGACTCAGCCCTTCATCGCCGACTGGGTGCTGGACCGCGTCTTCGGCAAGTGGGCCGACACCGTGCGTGAGAAATATGTCGAGCGCGTGCATGACGACATCTATCGCATGAAGCCCGAGTATGACACCCAGCGCAAGGTGGAAGCCGCCTTCCGCGGCAAGGACAGCGAGGATGACGTGTGGATCCGCGACGGGTTATATGCCCTCATCAGCGACGTGCTCTTCGTGCGCGACCGCAAGAATCCCGCCCTATACCACCCGCGCATCTCGGTGCAGTTCGACTTTGTGTATGAGGCGCTCTACGATAATGACAAGGCCGCCTTCAACAAGCTATACAACGAGTATTTCTACCACCGCAACAACGACTTCTGGTACCACGAGGCGATGAAGAAGCTGCCCAAACTGGTGCAAGCTACCCGCATGCTCGTGTGCGCCGAGGACTTGGGCATGGTGCCCGACTGCGTGGCATGGGTAATGAACGAGTTGCGCATCTTGAGCCTCGAAATCCAGTCGATGCCCAAGGACAACCACATCAAGTTTGGCAACCTCAACATTAATCCCTACCGCAGCGTGGCCACCATCTCGACCCACGATATGCCCACGATGAGGCAGTGGTGGGACGAGGACTGGGACCGCACCCAGGAGTACTACAACTCGGCCCTGTGGCGTGGTGATGCCGCTCCTCATCCGTTGCCCGGTTGGCTTGCCGATGACATCGTGCGCGCCCACCTCAACTGCCCGTCGATGCTGTGCCTGCTCTCGTTGCAGGACTGGCTTGCCATCGATGAGAAATTGCGTCTGGCCGATGCCGATGCCGAGCGCATCAATATCCCAGCCAATCCCCGCCACTACTGGCGCTACCGCATGCACATGACCATCGAGCAGCTGATGAAGGCCGACGAGTTCAACGGCCGCATGAAAGAATTGATCTCTCAAAGCGGACGATAATGAAACGATTCACAGCATTACTGATGGCGCTAGTCATGGCAGTACTCGCAGGGCAAACCCTCAACGCTCGCACTGGGGTGAAATACACCCCAGCCGCGAGTGAGTTCACAGTGGAGACCAACGCTGACGCCCAGCAGGTCAAATTGCGCCTCTACAAGGAGGGCATTGGCGGCAAGGCCGTCAAGACCATCAACATGAAGCGCACCCAGCAAGGTAGTGCGTTATGGCATGCCGATGTCAAGGGCGACTTGAAGGGCAAGTTCTACACCTTTGACGTGAAGTACAATGGCAAGTTCCGTGGCGAGAGCCCGGGTATCTGGGCAACCGCCGTGGGTGTGAACGGCAAGCGCGGCGCCATCGTTGACATGAACGAGACCAATCCCCAAGGCTGGAACACCGACAAGCGTCCCAACATTGCCGCCAAGGATCTCATCCTCTATGAGATGCACCACCGCGACTTCTCCATCGACGAGTCAGGCGGCTTTACCTACAAGGGTAAATTCCTTGCCTTGACCGAGCCTCGCGCCATCAGTCACCTGAAGGCGTTGGGCGTGAACGCGGTGCACATTCTGCCGTCGTTTGATTACGCCTCGGTCGATGAGACTCGACTGGGCGAGCCGCAGTACAACTGGGGCTATGACCCCGTGAACTACAACGTGCCCGAGGGCGGCTATTCCACCGACCCTTACAAACCCGAGGTGCGCATCAACGAGTTTAAGCAGATGGTCCAGGCGCTCCACAAGGCCGGCATCAAGGTCATCCTCGACGTGGTGTATAACCACACCTGGAACATCGACGGCAGCAACTTCCAGCGCACGTGTCCCGACTACTTCTACCGCAAGAATGCCGACGGCACTTACAGCAACGGCAGCGGTTGCGGCAACGAGACGGCTAGCGAGCGCGAGGGTATGCGCCAGTTCATGATCGAGAGCGTGAAATATTGGGTCGATGAGTATCACATCGACGGCTTCCGCTTCGACCTGATGGGCGTGCATGACATCGAGACGATGAACGCCATCCGTGCAGCCGTTCCTCAAGACATCTTTATCTATGGCGAGGGCTGGAGTGCCGGCAGCTGTGCCTACACGGGAGAGCTGGCCATGAAGGCCAACATCAACAAGATGCCGGGCATCGCCGCCTTTAGCGACGAGATGCGCGACGCGCTGCGCGGCCCGTGGGACAGCAACAGCAAGGCTGCCTTCCTGGGTGGCGTCAAGGGCAACGAGGAGAGCATCAAGTTTGGCATTGTGGGAGCCATCAAGCACCCGGGTGTGGACTACAGCAAGGTGAACTACAGCAAGGCGCCTTATGCCAGCGAGCCCACCCAGATGATTGCCTACGTGAGCTGCCACGACGACATGTGCCTCGTGGACCGCTTGAAAGCCAGCGTCAAGGGCATCACTCCCGACGAGCTCATCCGCCTCGACCTGCTGGCACAGACCGCCGTGCTCACCTCACAGGGTGTGCCGTTCCTGCTCAGTGGCGAGGAGATGTTGCGTGACAAGAAGGGGGTTCACAACAGTTATGAGAGCCCCGACAGCATCAACCACCTGGATTGGGACAATTTGGAGCGCTATCCTCAAGTAATGGAGTATTACAAGAATTTGATTGCCCTGCGAAAGGCACATCCCGCCTTCCACATGGGTGATGCTGACCTGGTGCGCAGCAACCTCGACTTCCTGCCCACCGAGAATTGCCTCGTGGCCTACCACATCAACGGCCGTGGTGTGCCCGGTGAACAGTGGGGCGACATCTACGTGGCGCTCAACGCCAACAAGCGCGCCCGCACCATCGACATCCCCGAGGGCTCCTACACCGTCGTGTGCCGCAACATCAAGTGCAACACCAACGGCTTGGCCACTGTCAAGGGCGGCAAGGTCACCATCCCCGCCCAAAGCGCCCTCATCCTCCACAACTAACACTTACGTGTGATTAGTGATTAGAGATTAGTGATTAGAGAAATATTACTTCTTCAGATGGAATATCAATTTGAGAAATTAAATGCTTGGCAAGAGTCAAGGAAGATGGTCGTGGCAGTATATCAACTTCTCAAGAAATTCCCTAATGAGGAACGATATGCACTTTGTGATCAGTTGCGACGCGCAGCGATTTCTGTTCCATCTAATATTGCTGAAGGCAATGGTAGGATAGCCATTAAGGAACAAATCCATTTCCTTGAAATAGCTTATGGATCTGTAATGGAGGTTTATTGCCAACTGCAACTAGCTCTTGATCTCGGTTATATTTCAGATGAAGATTTTAGGGGAATTAAGCCCCTCATTTTCAACACATCAAAATTGATTAGCGGTTTGCGTTCAAGCAAGGTCGCATTACTGCCTCACTAATCGCTAACACTAATCACTAATCACTAATCACTAATCACTAATCACTAATCACTAATCAACAAAAAATGAGAGACATGTCTCTCATTTTTTGTTTTAAAACTGATTCTCGATGATGTCGGTTAGCACATCTTTCAGGTCGAGGCCAGCGGCGCGCACTTGTTGCGGGATGAAGCTGGTGACCGTCATGCCAGGCGTCGTGTTAATTTCCAGCAGGTTGATGTGGTCACTGCCATCGGGATTCTTGGTGATGATGTAGTCGATGCGGATAATGCCGTTGCAGTGCAGGATGTCATAGATGCGCGACGTCTCCTCTTGCAGCGCGGCGGTCAACTCATCGCTGATGCGGGCCGGCGTGATCTCATCGACCTGGCCGTTATACTTGGCATCATAGTCAAAGAACTCGTTGTCGGTCACCACCTCGGTCACGGGGAATACGACCGACTTGTCGCGGGTCTTGTAGCAGCCCACGGTGACCTCAGTACCGTCGAGGAAACGCTCTATCATCACGTTGTCACACTGCTTGAAGGCAAACTCCATGGCCTCGTCCAACTGGTCACAACTCTTCACCTTGGTCACACCAAAACTCGAGCCATCGGCTGTGGGTTTAACAAAACAGGGCATGCCCAGATAATCTTTAACCTTCTCGGCAGTCCAGCCGTGAGGCACACCGCGACGCACCTGTATGCTATCGGGCACCGAGCACCCGAAGGCCTTCAGATAGTTGTTCAACGCAAACTTGTGGAATGTCAACGCCTCGACCAGCACGTTGCAGGTCGAGTAAGGCAGGTTGATGAGGTCAAAGTAGCCTTGCAGGATACCATTCTCACCAGGGGTGCCGTGGATGGTGATGTAAGCATAGTCAAAACGCACTTTCTCGCCCTGATACATAAACGAGAAGTCGTTGCGGTCGATGGGGGCGGTTCCTCCCTCGGGCAGATTCACATGCCAGTCCTGAAAACGCACCACTGCGATAAACACGTTGTAACGGTCATGGTCAATAGCGCCGTAAATACCCTGTGCTGAGCGCAAGGAAACCTCGTGCTCTGATGAGTCGCCACCACACACGATGGCTATTGTTTTTCTCTGTGAGTTCATTGTCTTTTAAGTTTATATTGGGCACAGCCCAAAAATCGGGGGCAAAAGTACATAAAATCGTGGATTTTTTATGTACTTTTGTGGCAAAATCTCAATCAATATGGATATCAAGGAACTTTACGCTTTCTACCAGCAACACCCTGTCGTCACCACCGACAGCCGCGACTGCCCCGAGGGCAGCATCTTCATCGCCCTGAAAGGCGAATCATTTGACGGCAACCAATTTGCAGCCCAGGCGCTCGACAAGGGCTGCGCCCTGGCCGTGGTCGACGACGAGCAAGTATATAACAACCACCATGGCGACAAGCCCATGATGCTTGTCCCCAATGCCTTGCAGGCCTTCAAGGACCTGGCCCGGGAACACCGACGCCAGTTTGACATCCCTGTCATCGGCATCACCGGCACTAACGGCAAGACGACGACCAAGGAACTGGTGCGTGCCGTCCTTGCCGAGAAATATAATGTGATGGCCACCGAGGGGAACTTCAACAACGATGTGGGTGTGCCCAAGACGCTGTTGCGCCTCGCTCCCGAGCATGAGATCGCCGTCGTTGAGATGGGCGCCAGCCATCCAGGTGACATCAAGACACTCGCCGAGACTGCCGAGCCCACCTGCGGCCTTATTACTAATGTGGGCAAGGCCCACTTGCTGGGATTTGGTTCGCTGGAGGGCGTCATTCACACCAAGGGCGAACTATATGACAACCTCGCCAGCCGCAAGGGCAGCATTATCTTCATCAACGCCGACAACGAACACCTGATGGGCATCTTGCCCAGTCACGTCAAGGCCGAGCGCTACACCTGCGACGAGCGCAAGGGTGAAGCCTGTGTCTTTGGCCAGATTATCGCCTGCGACCCGTTCCTGCGCCTGCAGTGGAGGGAACATGACGGTGATTGGCACGAAGTGACGACCCACCTCATCGGCAGCTACAACCTCGACAACGTGTTGGCAGCGGTGACCGTGGGACTGCACTTTGGCGTAACGGCTGAGCAGATTTGCCATGCCGTCGAGAGCTATGTGCCGTCTAACAACCGCTCGCAACTCACCAACACAGCCCACAACCACCTCATTGTGGATGCCTATAATGCCAACCCCACCTCGATGGCTGCCGCTCTCGACAACTTCAGCGTCATGCAGGTGGCCCCCAAGATGGCCATCCTGGGCGAAATGCGCGAGTTGGGCGACAGCAGTCGCGAGGAGCACATCCGCATGGTCGAGAAATTGAAGCAGTGCCCCTTTGACCAGGTGTGGCTGGTGGGCAACGAGTTTGACGACATCGACTGCCCCTACCGCAAGTTTGCCGATGTAGAGCAGGTCAAAGCCGCCATTACCGCCAATCGGCCTGAAGGCTACTACATCCTCATCAAGGGCTCCAATGGCAACCGCCTGTTCCAACTTCCCGAGCTGCTGTAATAAGCCGGCCAACAACTAGAATAAAACAATAACCAAAAATAACCAAAACGATGAAAAAGACTGTTTTCTTGTTAATGACCACGCTCATGATAGCCATGAGTGCTGTGGCTCAACCCGCCAGGCCCAAACTAGTCGTGGGCATTGTCGTTGACCAGATGAGATGGGACTACCTTCACACCTACACTTGGGGCGAGGGCGGTTTAAAGACGTTGCTCAACGATGGTTACTCCTGCAACAATACCATCATCGATTATGTGCCCACGGTGACCGCTATAGGACACTCCAGCATCTACACGGGCACTACACCCGCCTTTCATGGCATCGCCGGCAACAATTTCATGCTCGATGGTAAGAACGTGACAAGCGTCCAAGACGACTCTGAGCGCGGTGTGGGCGGTAATGAGAAGACCCGTGGCAAGTCACCACGCAACCTCATCACCACCACCATTGCCGACCAACTGCAACTGGCCACCAACTTCAAGAGCCGTACCGTGGGTGTCGCCCTCAAGGACCGCGCTGCAGTCCTTCCAGCGGGCCATCATCCCGTCGGCGCCTATTGGTATGACGGTAGCAGCAAGTCATTCGTCACCAGCACCTATTATATGAATAAACTCCCCAAATGGGTTGCCGATTTCAACAAGGGCCATCGCAACGAGCTCGCTAGCGACATCTATAACCTGCCCACAGGCACCACGCTCACCTTTGCGCTCGCCGAGCAGGCGCTCATCAACGAGCACCTGGGCCAGGGTGAGGTGACGGACATGCTCGCCATCAGCGTTTCCAACACCGACATGTGTGCCCACTATTATGGTGTGCACTCGCCCAAGGTGGACTCTATTTACTGGCAGTTGGACAAGGAACTGGCCCATTTCATCGAGGTGCTCGACCAACGCATCGGGCGCGACAACTACCTGCTCTTCCTTAGCGCCGACCACGGCGGCACATGGAGCTATCCCACAATGACCGACCACGGATTGCCCAGCGGTTGCTGGCACAACCCCGACGCTCTCATCGCGGCCAATAAACTGCTCAAACAACAGTTTGGTGTCGACAGCCTGCTAAAGGCCGAGATGGAGTACACTTTCTACCTCAACCACGAGGTCATCAAAGCCAATAGACTTGACTATGACCAAGTGATGAGTGCCGCATGTGCTGCGCTGGAGGAACCCGAGGAAATCCAGTGGGCCCTCGACGTTGCCCACCTCGATTCTTATCCTATCCCCACCATCCTCAAGGAACGCATCAAGCTGGGCTATTTCCCCGGTCGCAGCGGCGAGATATACATCGTGCCACGCACGGGCGTCTATGCCGGCAAGCCCGAGTGGGCCGGCTCCAACCACGGCACATGGAGTCAGAGCGACTCCCATATTCCGCTCATCTTCATGGGATGGCACATCACCCCCGGCGAGACCTCACGCCTCACCCACATGACCGACATCGCCGCCACCGTCTGCGCCATGCTCCACATCCAGGCCCCCAACGCCTGCATCGGCACCCCCATCTTCGAGTAAAAAAAGACGATTATTCCATCACACTGTCTTGAACGTCAAAAAATCAAGGCAGTGTGATGTTTTTTTGTATTAAAAAATTGTAACTTTGCAGGTCAGTAATCCACGAACCAACAAAACTAAAGATAACCATTTATGAGTAAAGAGACTTTTCCGCACCTTGAGGCGCTGCGCGACGAAATGCGCCGCGTGAATGTCGATGCCGTCATCATCCCGGGCACCGATCCGCACCAGAGTGAATACATCTGTGACCATTGGAAATTCCGCGACTGGGTGAGCGGTTTCACCGGCAGCAACGGCACGGCCGTTGTGACCCTCGACCAGGCTGCCCTGTGGACCGACTCACGCTACTTCCTGCAAGCCGACATCGAACTGGCTGACAGTGGTTTCGTGATGATGAAAGAGAATATGGGCAACGACCCCACCATCCACGAGTGGCTGCGCGACAACCTCGAGGAAGACTCGGTCATCGCCATCGACGGGCGCCTGTACAACGCCCAGGAGGCTAATCTATTGGAGCGCTTCTGTGGCGAGAACGGCTTTATGCTCGCCACCGAGTTTTATCCCGCCGACCGCATCTGGACCGACCGTCCCGCACGACCCAGCGAACCAGCCTTTATCCACGATGTGAAATATGCGGGCGAAGAAGCCAGCGACAAGATTGAGCGTTTGCTCAATGTGCTTGAACGCAACGATGCAACCGCTATGCTGGTCACCGCACTCGATGACATCGCCTGGTTGTTCAACCTGCGCGGCAACGACATCGCGTTCACTCCCGTCGCCATCGCCTTTGCTTACATCTCACGCAGCACTAAAGTCATCTTTATTGACGAGAACAAGGTCACCGACGAGGTGCGCCAGCACTTCAAGGCCTGTGATATCAAGGTGCGCGACTATGACGACGTAATCCACTTCCTTGAGCGCGTCAACGAGCACGAGGTCGTCCTCATCGATCCCAACCGCGTGAGCGACACTCTGGCCAATGCCCTGCAGTGCGCTAAAGTTTATTTCCGCTCGCCCATCACCGACCTCAAGTGTGTCAAGAATGATGTTCAGGTCGAGGGCTTCCGCCACGCCATGGAGCGCGATGGTGCTGCACTGGTGAGCTTGTTCCGCTGGATTGAGCAGATGGCACCCACTGGCACCATCAACGAGGTGGACGTGTGGACCAAGGGGCAGGAATTCCGTGCCCAACAGGAACTGTACCGTGAGGACAGTTTCGCCATGATTTGCGGCTACAAGGAGCATGGTGCCATCGTCCACTATGAGGCCACGCCCGAGAGCGCATCGACATTGCACGGCGAGGGCATCCTGCTGGTTGACAGCGGCGCCCAGTACCTTGACGGCACCACTGATATCACTCGCACCATCACCCTGGGCAACCCCACGCCACAGGAAAAGCACGACTTCACGCTTGTCCTCAAGGGACACCTCGCCCTGCAACGCGCCAAGTTCCCCGTGGGCACCACGGGCTGCCAGCTCGACGTGCTCGCACGTCTGCCGTTGTGGCAGGAGGCCATGACCTATGGTCACGGCACTGGTCACGGTGTGGGTCACTTCCTGGGTTGCCACGAGGGACCGCAAAGCATCCGCACCAACCTGGTTGACGTCAAGTTGGCTCCCGGCATGATCCTGAGCAACGAGCCTGGTCTGTACAAGACGGGCGAATATGGCATCCGCACCGAGAACCTGCTGCTTGTCACCCAGGCCGAGCAAACCGAGGAGTTCGGCGATTTTCTCACCTTTGAGCCGCTGACGCTCTTCCCCTATGACACGCAGCTCATCGACCGCGCTATGCTCACACCCGAGGAAGTAGCTCAAATCAACGACTACCACCGCATGGTGCGCGAGCGCGTCACCCCGCTGCTCGGTGCCGACGATGCCGCTTGGCTCGCCGCTAAAACTAAAGAATTATAAAATCAATAACTAACGACTAGAGACTTAAAGACTAAAGAATATGGCTATCATTAAGAAGGTAAGGGGTTTTGACCCCAAAATCGGTGAGAATTGCTTCCTAGCCGACAGTGCCGTCGTTGTGGGCGATGTCACCATGGGAAACGATTGCAGCATCTGGTTCAACGCAGTCTTGCGTGGTGACGTCAACACCATCACCATTGGCAACCGCGTCAACATCCAGGACAACAGTGTGATACACACCCTGTATGAGAAATCGGTCACCGAGATTGGCAACGACGTGTCGATTGGCCACAATGTTGTCGTCCATGGCGCCAAAATCGGTGACATGGCACTCATCGGCATGGGCAGCATCATTCTTGACCACGCCGAGATTGGCGAGGGCGCCATCATTGCCGCCGGCAGTGTCGTGCTGGGCGGCACCAAGGTGGGTCCCCATGAGTTGTGGGCAGGCAGTCCGGCCAAGTTCAAAAAGATGGTTGACCCCTCACAGGCCAGCGAAATCAACGTGAAAATCGCCAAGAACTACCTGATGTACTCCACTTGGTACAACCAGGACGAAGAATAATCCAAACCATTTAATAATCCAACTTAATATGAAAAATGTTTTATATTTCTTTGTTACATTGATGGCACTGGCCGCCATGCCAGCCCAGGCCCAAGATTTCATGTATGAATTTGGACCTGAATTTTTCACTACCGTGGGCCAGCACCAAACGCCCACCAAGGCAGTGGATCCTTTCAGCATTCAGATTGGCGATGCCAATGCCGACGGCCATATCACCATCGCAGATGTAACCCTGATGATCGACATCCTGCTCGGCAAGTTTGCCACCTATGACACCAGGCGCTGGGCCGATGTCAACCAGGATGGCTCGCTAACCATCAGTGACGTGTCTATACTTATCGATTACCTGTTGGGCGGCGAATTGCCTCATCCGGTAAAAGAAAGCTACGACTATGTGTGGGATGACCAGGTCATTCCCGAGATTCACTTGGACGTGAGCCTTGCTGAGTGGAACAGGCTGCTCGAGCTTTATGACGCTAACATATACACGACCCAGTATGTCATGGCAAACATCACCTTCATCAAGGAGGGTGACACCACAAGAGTTGACAGCGTCGGACTTAGGATCAAGGGCAACACCTCGCGCGACCGTCCTGAAGGCAACCAGTATGGCGTGCCTCATCAGACCAACACAAATATCTGGCGACGCATCAGCTATGGTGTCAACCTGCGCAAATATGTCGATGATGATGCACATACCATCAGCGGCATACGCAAACTCCACCTCAGGAGCGGCAGAATCGACCCGAGCTATGTGAGGGAAATCTTCAGCTACAATCTATTCACCAGAGCTGGCATCTGGACAGCGATTAGAGACATCTTTTGCCGCGTGTGGATTTATATCGAGGGTGATGACAATGAGGTTTATTTGGGCGTTTATCAGCTTTTAGAGCCCATCGACAAGCGTTATCTCAAGGATCGCAAGGATAAGTTCGACTCCAGCAACGGCTACTTGTGGAAATGCAAGAGTAATACCAGCCTTACCAACCCCGACGGAGACATCTGGTATGACGATGATACAGACGACCGCCACTCCTACACACTCAAGACCCAGACCGAGGAGTTTGACACCGCCAAGGTACAGCTCATTGACTTCATGAACAAGCTCACCAATCTGAACGACGAGGAGTTCTATGTATGGATCCAACAGGTCACCGATGTCGACCTGCTACTGCACACCTATGCCATCAACGTGGCTGTGGGCAGTTGGGATGACTACTGGAACCACGCTAACAACTACTACATGTACTTTAGCGGCAAGGGGTTGGATGATTACAAGTTCTTCTTTATCCCTTACGACTACGACAGCACGCTGGGCACTAGCACAATTGCAGGAGCTCAAAACGACGCTGGCCGACAAGATCCGCTTAACTGGGGTCTACCAAGTAATCCCCTCATTTACAGGATTATTCAATTTGAGGATTTCAAGGCTATCTATGTGAAATATCTTCTCGAGGCGGTCGATGAGCAATATGCTCTCATGGATCGTGAGTCGGCCCAAGCGCGCATCAATGGCTGGTATAACCGCATCGGGCCCTACGTCAGCAATGACACTGGCAGGGAGATGACCATCGAGGACAAGCCCTCGGCTTTCGGCATCCATCCTGAATACAACCTGATGGGTAACGACTTCAACAACTTCTTCAACGCCAAGGCTTTGTCCATCAACAAGTTGAGGGAGACTTCAAAATAACCGTCAGGTTAACTGATAACCATAATTCAAGATGTACAAGTATTTCTATCTTGTATTGACGATGATGGCGTTTGTGCTGGCCTCTTTGCCAGCACAAGCGTCCATTTATATTGTGGGCAACACACCTTTCGGCAACTGGAATCCTGCCAGTGGCATTGAGATGACCGATGACGGCAACGGGGTTTATACCCTCACGGCCAACATCAACGGATCGGTGTGGTTCGTCTTTGCCGACGGGCTCACGAGCGACTGGACTGCCTTCAACGCCAATCACCGCTATGGTCCCACTGGAAATAATAGTTCAACCGTCGAATTGAGCACCGACTACCGGACACAAAAGAGCAACAACAACCACTCTTACAAGTTCACCGGCAACGGTCAAGACTACACGTTCACGTTTAATCTGAACAACCTCACCTTCCGCATCGACGAGTATCACGAGCCTGAACTGCCCGACCCCAACGCGCTGGAAGTGGGCGACGTCAATGGTGACGGCGAGATCAACATCTCAGACGTCAACACCCTCATCGACATCCTACTGGGCACATGGGCCAACTATGATACCCAAAAACGGGCTGACGTCAGCCATGACGGCGAAGTCACTATCATGGATGTGAACGTGCTCATCGACTACCTCTTGGGAGGTGATTTCCCCGTTCCTGTCAAGGAGGGCTATGATTATGTCTGGGACGATGAGGCATTGCCAGAAGTTCATCTCAACGTGAGTCTCAGCGAGTGGAACAGGCTGCTGGCGCTCTATGACGCCAATGCCTACACCACCCAGTATGTCATGGGCAGCATCTCGTTTGTCAAGGATGGAGAGACCACGGTCATCGACAGCATCGGCATTCGCCTCAAGGGCAACACCTCGCGCCGCCGCCCCGAGGGATGGTACGGCGAGACCCACCAAGCGGGAAACACCGACTGGCATCATGCCCACTTCGGAGTCAACTTGCGCAAATATGTCGATGATGATGCCCACACGATTCAAGGCGTGCGCAAACTTCACCTCAAGTGGTTCAAGGACGACCCGATGTATGTCCGCGAGATGTTCTGCTACGAACTGTTCCGCCGCGCAGGCGTGTGGACGGCTATCCGCGACAACTATTGCCGCCTGTGGCTGCATGTCGAGGGCGACAGCAAGGAGGCTTATTATGGTGTGTATGAGCTATTGGAGCCCATCGACAAACGCTACCTCAAGGACCGCAAGAGCCGTTTCGGGTCTAGCGACGGTTACTTGTGGAAATGCCGCAACGGAGCCTCGGGCCTTAACAACCCCAATGGCGACATCTGGTATGACGATGACACCGATGACCGCCACGCCTACACGCTCGAGACGCGGACCGAGGAATTTGACAGCGCCAAGGTGCAGCTCCAGAATTTCATGAACTTGATTAACGGACTGAGCGACACCAAATTCTACACGTGGATACAACAGGTTACTGACGTGGACCTGCTGCTTAAGACCTATGCCGTTAACGTTGCCGTGGGCATGTGGGACGACTACTGGAACAATGCCAACAACTACTACTTGTACTTTAACAGCAGGCATCTGCACGACTACAAGTTCTACTTCATCCCCTACGACTACGACAACACGCTGGGCACCAGCCTGCGCTGCGGCAACCAGGAAGATGCCGGGCGGCATGACCCGCTCAATTGGGGCGTTAGCAGCAACAGACTCATATCCAGGATATTGGCGTTTGATGATTTTAGAGCTATCTATATCAATCACCTCAAGTTCCTGGTCACCACTGGCAATGCTATGATGGATCGACAGACGGCACAAGCGCGCATCCGCGCCTGGCACAACAAGATTGCCCCCTACATCGACAACGACACGGGCGAGGACACCTCCATCGAGGACAAGCCCGCCTCGTGGGGCAACCACAGCGAGTATAACCTGTTAAAATCCGACGGCAACAACTTCTTCACCGTCAAGGCTGCCTCCATCGCACCGCTTCAATAACCTCTAAAACCCATGCATAACCATAGCGGCCGCAGGTGGCACAATCTACCCGCGGCCGCTTTTTATTTCAAAAAAATATAGAAAAGGGTTTACATTTCTTTGACCTGAAACGTCTATCAAGTGTAATTGACCCATGACTATGACAAAAAGTGAATTGGAAATACTGTTCAAGACGCACTACGCAGCGATGTTCCGTCTGGCAATGTCGCTCCTGTATGATGAGGACGAGGCGCGGGATGTCGTGAGCGACGTTTTCGCCTCTCTGCTCGGTGGCGGCCTGGCCATACGCAGCGACAACGCTCAGGGTTTCCTGCTGACGTGCGTGCGCAACAGTTGTATCAATGTGATCCGCCACAAGCACATGCGGGAGCGCTTCATCAGGCTCTATTCGACAAAATCCGAACCGCTTGACGATGGCCCCGACGACTCAATAACGCTTGCCGAATTGCGTGATTACATTAACACTCAATTGCCGCCGATAACGCGTCACATCTTCACCCTTCGCTACCTGCAGGACATGACCTGTCAGCAGGTCGCCGATGCCGTGGGCGTGAGCCGCGTGACGGTCCATCACCACTTGTCACAGTCACTGGCGAAAATCAATGCCTATTTCAACAACTCAAAACAATAGACGTTATGGAACAGAACGATAAAATCCGTCTCTTGCTCGACATGCACGAGCATCCCGAGAATTACACCGATGAGCAGTTGGCCGCCATGCTTGATGACGAAATGCAGGAGCAACTCGTCACCGCCAAGCGCGCGATGACCGATATTCCCGAGCCCGATGTCGATGCCGAGTGGCAACGCTTCGAACAAGCGCATTTTACTCCGATGAACAACCGCCGCTGGCTCAAGGTCGCCGCCATCTTCCTTGGCGTGATTATGCTCTCGGCCTTCACCTATGCCGCCATCCATGCCGTGAGTCACAGCGTCAATGGTCAAGCCAAAGAATCCACCGAGACTGTCACCCCCGAGCCGCGGCCCGAATCGACCGTAGGGCCTCGCCTTGGCGTGGCCGACACAGCAACAGTTGTGACTGAGCCCGTCGTATTCGACAACCAGCCGCTTGACCAGATGCTGGAAAAGATTGCGCCCCACTATAGCATGCAGGTCGAGTTCCGCAACGAGGACGCCCGCGCGCTGCGCTTCTACTTCGTGTGGCAGCCCGATGAGGACCTGGATGCCGCGCTGGAGCGCCTCAACCTGTTCGAGAGTGTGAATATCAGTAAGGAGGGCAATGCAATCGTGGTGGAATGATGGCAAGACGTATGATATTTATCGTGGCATGCCTGTGCATCGCCACGGTTGCCTTTGGGCAGCGGGTGACGCGGACGTTCAATGACGTGTCGATGAGCGAGGCGCTCAAGTGGATCAACGAACTGAACGGGGAATACAACATCAGTTTTCTCTATAATGAGTTGGAGGACTTCAGGGTGACGACGTCGGTTAAGAACAAGTCGGTGCCCGATGCCATCCAGCAGATGATCGGTTTCTATCCCATCAAGATGACCGTGCAGGGCAAAGAAATTGCCGTCGAGTGCCCGCAGAAGGCCTCCACGCGCCTCAAGGGCACCGTCCTTGACGAGACGGGCCAGCCGTTGCCCTATGCCAACGTCGCCCTGCTCTCGCCGCGCGACTCCTCCCTCATCACCGGCGGCGTGACCAACGAGAGCGGCCTCTTTGTCATCCCCTGTGACCAAAGCGGCGTGCTGGCCCGCATCACCTACGTGGGCTACCGCCCCGTCTATCGCCACTGCAAAACCCCTCACCTGGGCACCATCAAAATGCAACCCGACCAATACACCCTTGGCAGTGTCACCGTCAAGGGGGAACGGCCGATAGTTAAGGCTGAAAACGGACACTTGACATACAACATGCCGCAATTGTTGGATATTCTGCCAGCCGATGATGCCTACGAAGCCTTGACTCGCATTCCGGGTGTGACGGACGGCGGCGACGGACTGTCCTTTGCAGGGCAATCGGCAACACTCATCATCAACGGCAAGCCAACAACGCTAAGTGCCGAACAGGTGGTGGAGCGGTTGAAGCAGATGCCTGCCGCACAACTGTCCAAAGCCGAGGTGATGCCGTCGGCTCCAGCCAGGTACCATGTGCGCGGGATGGCTATCAACATTGTAACGAAAGATTTCGCTGGCACAAACCAATTTTCTGGACAACTGAAGGGCGGTTGGCAGCAGAGCAAATATGGCACAGGCTTTGCGGGCGGCAGCATCATCTATAATCATGGAAAGTTGGGCATAGACGCGTCTTACAAGTTCACCGATGGCACGGGCTATGGACAGGTGGAGCATGAGGCCAACCATCCTCTCAATGGTCAACGTGTGTACTACAGTGACAAAACCCGCAACCGCAGCGATGGCCTGAGCCATGATTATCGCATTGGTATAGACTATGCTATCGCGGACAATCATCGCCTGAGCCTGGCCTACACGGGGCAATGGAGTTCCACCCGTTCCTCCAACACCACGACAGGCACGGCGCAATCCGCACAACACTCCCGTCAACACGAGTATCTGCACAACGTTGATGCCTGTTATTCGGCTCCGTTCGGCCTGCAACTCGGTATTTCCTATACCAACTATCAGGAACCCCGGACACAGAACCTTGACGGCGAGTTGTATGACATCAGCCGCAACCTCTATGTCGATAGCCGTCAGAAGGTGAGCAAATGGCTCTTTACAGCAGACCAAACTCACACCTTACCGAAAGGTTGGGAACTGAGTTATGGCGGCAAAGTGCAGTTCACTAACAACAACAGCTATCAGACCACGCTCGACACGCAGCATCAACCCCTGCCCGATGCCACCTCACACGTGGACTACGACGAGCGCATCATGAATGGCTATGTGGGAGTGAGCAAACAAATTGGCCAGTCGTTGAACCTTGAAACATCGGTGACTGCCGAGCAGTATCACGCCACCAAATGGAACGAGTGGCGCATTTATCCGCAGTTCAATGCCATGTGGAATATCAATGACAAGAACATGCTCAACTTTGGCATCAGTAGTCAGGCCATCTATCCCAGCTATTGGAGCACGATGAGCAGCATCTACTACGCATCGGCCTACAGCGAGATATGGGGAAATCCCGATCTGAAACCGATGTCAAAATATGACTTCAACTTGATGTGGCAATTCAACCACAAATACACTTTCTCGGCCTTCGCCATGCTAGAGCCCGACTATTTCGTGCAGATGGCCTATCAGCCATCAGACCGCATGGCCGTTGTGATGAAGGAGACCAATTTTGACTATTCCAACTACATCGGCTTGCAAGCCTCGGCGCAATTTCGTGTTGGTGACTGGCTCAACGGCAATGTGATGGCTACAGCCCTCTATCGCCACGATAAAACGGACAGTTTCTTTGACCCGCCTATTGACCGCACCTTCCTTTCGGGAATATTGGGTGGAATGGTTGCTGCTAAACTGTCTTCGCGGCACAATATTCAGTTTATCCTCAATCCGTTTTTCCAGACGAAGGCCATCCAAGGAGTCTATGACATCGATCCGCTGCTGCGGCTCAATGCGACACTCCGTTATACCTCTGGCAACGGTAAGTGGAGTCTTGTTGCCCAAGGCGACAACATCCTAAATGCTCACATCAAGACATATTCCCGTATAGCCAATCAGGACTATGCCATGCGCCTGTGGATGCCCTACACCAGCTACTCGTTAACCGTCATCTACCGTATCGGTAACTTCAAGGAGAAGAAGACCAAGGCCGTTGACACTTCGCGCATGGGATATTGAGCCACGCGCCACACTCAATGCAAGAAATAGCTTCAACATATCACCCAATGCAATCCACCCTCTCACCAGCGACAGCGAGAGGGTGGAAGATGGGTGTTGCTCAAACGCTATTTGTCACCATAATAAAAACTCAGATAAAAAAGCATGAATCGATTATATACGTTATTCTTTCTATCAGTTCTATCTTTGTTTTCTCCCGTCTTTGGGCAGCGGGTGACGCGGACGTTCAATGACGTGTCGATGAGCGAAGCGCTCAAGTGGCTCAACGAGTGGGGTAAGGAATACAACATCAGTTTCCTGTATAATGAGTTGGAGGACTTCAGGGTGACGACTTCGGTCAAGAACATGTCGGTGCCCGATGCCATCCAGCAACTGATCGGCTTCTATCCCATCAAGATGACTGTGCAAGGCAAGGAAATTGCCGTCGAGTGCCCGCAGAAGGCCTCCACGCGCTACAAGGGCACCGTCCTCGACGAGACGGGCCAGCCGTTGCCCTACGCCAACGTCGCCCTGCTCTCGCCGCGCGACTCCTCCCTCATCACCGGCGGCGTGACCAACGAGAGCGGCCTGTTTGTCATCCCCTGTAACCAAAGCGGCGTCCTCGCCCGCATCACCTACGTGGGCTACCGCCCCGTCTATCGCCACTGCAAAACCCCTCACCTGGGCACCATCAAAATGCAGCCCGACCAATACGCCCTCGGCAGCGTCACCGTCAAGGGCGAACGTCCCCAGTACCAGATGACCACTGGTGGCATGACGGCCAACGTTGCTGGCACGATGTCAAGGGCGACGGCCAAGTGAGCATCTTTGGCAGCGGCACGCCGCTCATCTATATCAATAACCGCCCGATTCAGAGCAATACCGAGTTGTCGCGCCTCAAGTCGGGCGACATCAAGTCTATCGACGTGATTACGAGCCCAGGTGCGCGATACAAAAAGAATGTGTCGTCGGTCATCCGCATCTACACGGTCAAGCCTCAGGGCGACGGTTTTAGTATCAGCACCATTACCAACGTGCGCAACAACCACGAGTGGGGCGGATATCAGGACATTAACGTGAAATACCGCACCCACGGCCTGGAACTGTTTGCCGAGGGCTACTGGCGCAGCGCATGGATGGGCGAGGATAATGACATCAATAATGACTTGTTCTTGGAGGATGGCACGGTACATGTCGATCAGACGGGCGACACCAAATTCCGCAGCAAGTCGCATTATGAGCAAGTAGGCTTCAATTACGATATCAACGACAACCATTCGCTGGGTGCCTCTTATACCTTGAGCGGGGTCAATATCAAGAATGGCAGTGTTATCGGTGAGCAACAAATATGGAACAACGGTGTGCTTGAGGGCAGCGTATGGCATGATGCCCTCGTCAATCGTAAACAAAATCCGTTGCACGATGTCAATATGTATTATGTGGGCAAGGTGGACCAGCTGTCGATTGACTTCAACGGCACGTGGTATCGTCGCAATGAACGCAATACTGATGAACGCACTGAATTAAGCGATGAACTTGATGACCGCCATGTGCTCACCCAGAGTCGCCAGTGTAACCAGATGACCGCCGCCAAACTCATCCTGAGTCACCCCCTGTGGAAAGGTACCGCCAGCATCGGCACTGAGTTGACCTTTACCCGTACCGACGGCACCTATTCCAACGACGATCAGTCCCATTTGTCATCCGACACGCGCATCCGCGAGAACAACAGTGCGGGCTTTGCCGAGTATGACTTCACCCTGGGCAATTTCACCTTCGGCGCCGGACTGCGCTTTGAGCACATCAACTCTGACTACTATTCGTCAGGCATCCGTGAAGAGGAACCCAGCCGCACCTATAATGACTGGTTCCCCAACGCCTCCGTCGCTTGGAAGAAAGACAAGTGGAACTGGCAACTGAATTATAGCCGCCGCATCAACCGCCCCAGCTATTTCCAGCTGCGCAATTTCATCCAGTACGATAACCGTTACACCTACGAGGGCGGCAATCCGCTGTTACGACCGCAGCTGAACCACCGCTTGGAGTTGTCGGCTATCTACTCGTGGCTGAGTCTGCAGGTGCGCTACACCTACAGCCAGAGCACCATGTGTTGGGTGCCTGTGCTGGAGCCTGACAAGCGCTATATCTTGCTGTGTACCCGCAACTATGGCGATGCCCAGCGCTTGTTTGCCTCGCTGGTGGCTGCACCGCGCTTCGGTGTCTATCGCCCCACGTTGACGCTGTCTTTCAACAAGGTCTTCTTTGATGCCGAGCAATACGGTTCACGATTGACCCATCACAGGCCGTTGTGGCGGTTTGAACTGAGGAACACCTTTGTCTTGGGCCATTCCTGGACAGCAGTGGTGGGCGTGCGTGTCGCAAGTGATGCCGATGACGAGTTCCAGAGCGTCAAGCACTATTGGACGGTTGGGGCGCGTATCAACAAATCCTTCTTCAACAAGGCGCTGCTGGTCAATCTCTATGCCGACGACATCTTCAAGACGAGCCAGGAACGATGGACCACCTATGGCATCGGCACCAATATCACCAAGGATTGCTACAACTTTGACCGTACCATCGGCCTGACCGTGACCTACAACTTCAACGTCACCCGCAGCAAGTACAAGGGCACCGGCGCCGGCAACGACGAGAAATCCCGCCTGTAGAGAAAGAAACCATATAGCCACGATAGTATCTATAGTGACTATAGTCGGGAGGCAGCAAAAAAAGTGACGGTCGCGGGTGAATGCACCTGCGACCGTCAACATGAGGTTTTTTCTCTGGGTGTTAAACTGATTGTTAGTATTGTCTTTAGTTTCAAGTTGGCCTCCGCCAACTCCAAACTCCTCACTTCTAACTCCTCACTTCTAACTTACTTGATGATTCCCATCTGCTTGCCGATCTTGATGAAGGCGTTGATGCACTTGTCGAGGTGCTCACGCTCGTGACCGGCCGATACCTGCACACGGATGCGGGCCTGGCCCTTGGGCACAACGGGATAGTAGAAACCGGTAACGTAGATGCCTTCCTTCTGCAGTTCGGCAGCGAAGTCCTGCGACAACTTGGCGTCGTAGAGCATCACGGCGCAGATAGCGCTCTGAGTCGGCTTGATGTCAAAGCCGGCAGCGATCATCTTGTCACGGAAGTAGTTCACGTTGTCGACCAACTTGTCGTGCAGGGCGTTGCTCTCCTTGAGCATCTTGAACATCTCGATGCTGGCACCCACGATGCCGGGAGCGATACTGTTGCTGAACAGGTAAGGACGTGAGCGCTGACGCAGCATGTCGATGATCTCCTTGCGACCGGTGGTGAAACCGCCCATAGCACCGCCGAAGGCCTTGCCCAGCGTGCCGGTGAAGACGTCGATACGGCCGTAGATGTTGTACTGCTCGGCTACACCGTGGCCAGTCGGGCCAACGACACCTGCCGAGTGTGACTCATCGACCATGACCATGGCGTCATATTTCTCGGCCAGGTCACAGATCTTGTCCATGGGAGCCACATTGCCGTCCATCGAGAAGACGCCGTCCGTTGCGATGATGCGGAAGCGCTGCTCCTGGGCCTGCTTGAGGCACTCCTCGAGCTCGCCCATGTCGGCGTTAGCATAGCGGTAGCGTTTTGCCTTGCACAGGCGCACGCCGTCGATGATTGAGGCATGGTTCAGCGAGTCGCTGATGATGGCGTCCTCCTCGGTCAACAGGGCCTCAAACAAACCGCCGTTGGCGTCAAAGCATGAGCCGTAGAGGATAGCGTCCTCGGTGTGGAAATAGTCGGCGATGGCAGCCTCCAGTTCCTTGTGGATATCGCTGGTACCGCAGATGAAGCGAACCGATGACATACCATAGCCGTGGTGGGACATGGTCTCGGTAGCGGCCTTGATCAAGCGGCTGTTGTCGCTCAGACCCAGATAGTTGTTGGCACAGAAGTTCAGCACCTCGTCGTTGGGCTTCACCTTGATGTCGGCGCGTTGCGGGGTGGTGATGATGCGTTCATTCTTGTACAAACCGGCAGCCTGGATGTCGGCAAGCTCCTTCTGGAGGTGTTCTTGGAATTTTCCGAACATGATAAAAAACTATATTAAAAGGTTTGACATTAATAGTATATTCTATATTGCCTGCAAAGATAGTGCAAGCCGAGAGAAAAAACAAGAATTATTATTGTTTTTCACTGAATCCCGACTAGCGACTAAAAACCTAATCATTATCGGCGCTGGCTGCGACACGGCCCTGCTGCAACGGTGTGAACGTCTCCTGATGCTCGACGCTCTGTTCCTGTTGCTGTTCTTGCCTGTGACGGCGCTTGCGGTGATACCAGCGCGAGCTGCCCGTGTTCTCGCTCTCCTCCTCGATCTGCTCAGTGGGACGCCCGTCAAGGCGTTTGCCGCCATTCAGTGCATACAATTCATATTGCTCAATGATGTTGATGAGCTTTGACGGATAATTGACGTCCTCGGCATAGCCGCAGTCGCGCAAGCCCTGGGCCCAACTGCGGTAGTCGGTCACCTCGAGCTCATAGAGCACACTGTAGCGCGAGGCCAGCAGGACACGCGTGTGGTCAAGATAAGAGTCCTCGGGCTCGGCATACTTGCGGTAGCCCACCCCACCCTGGCCATACACCTCGCCCTGCCAGTTATAGGCCTTGATGCCAAAGTGGTTGTTCGCCTCGCGGGCCATCTTGCTTTGTCCCACGCTGCTCTCCAGGATGCCCTGAGCCAGGGTGATGCTCGCCGGAACGCCAAACTCGCGTTCCTGCTCCAGCGCCACCTGCTTGTAGCGCTCAATGTAATCCAAATATTGCTCTTGGCGAGACTGAGAAGCGGCCGAAAAGGCACAAAACACCATAAAAATCAAGCAAAAATGTAAGATTTGCTTGTTTTTCGGGAAAAAATCTATAATTTTGCGTTCAAAGTTCAAACTCATAATTTCGTTATGACCGAAAAGAAAATCACCACAAAGGTAAGGGTTTATTCTTATAATGAACTCACCGAGGAGCAAAAAAAATTAGTTGACCTTGCTCGCGAGGCCACTTCACACTCCTATTCTCCATATAGTAACTTCAAGGTTGGAGCCGCATTGATGCTCGATAACGGCGAGGTGTTTATCGGTGCTAATCAGGAGAATGCGGCCTTTGCCGGCATCTGCGGCGAGCGAGCCGCGCTCTACTCGGCTGGCGCCAATTTCCCGGGCGTGCCCGTCAAGACCGTCGCCATAACTTCTTTCACCCGAGGCGAGTTTGTCGAGGAGCCCACGGCCCCCTGCGGCGTGTGCCGCCAAGCCTTCCTCGAGTTTGAGAAAAACGGCCATCCCATCGAGCTCATCCTCGCCGGCAAGGAGAAAATCTACATCCTCGACAGCTTCAAGGACACCATGCCCCTGTCGTTTACCGAGTTCTGACCCTTATCAAGTTGACTCATCGAGCCCGCACACTTTCCGCTAAAAAGCAACGGAGAGTTTGCGGGTTCATTTTCTTAACCGCCTCATTATCAATACTAGGCCATTCAGCCCACAAACGACATATAGGCGTGCGCGTTTGTTAACAAATCCTAAAAGCAATTCCGCCCCCATTCCCGACACAAAGGTAACCCGCCCCATCCAGGCCGTCAATGACAAGATTCTATTATTGCCACAGTTATTTCTAGCGTTTTTAGGAGACTTTTTTGAGAAGTGTAAAAAAATTAGACGATTTTCAGGATTATCCAGCGCTTTGGGCAAAATAATTTGATTTTCCCTTTTGGGGGCTGTGTTCTGCCACTATCTTTGTCAGCGCGATTTGTTTGTTGGTTCTCTAGTCTCGCAGCAACCTTGGCTTCCAGACGAACTCGGAACATCTCAAACCGTAACGCCAATACAATATAATGTGAAATATGCTTTTGAAATACTTGTTTACCAGCATTATTTTACATATTTTTGCGGCAAATATTAACAACAATAGAAAACTATAAAGGAAAATGAAAAGCTTAATCAAAACAACACTTTTGCTGTTGGCATTGCTGTTGCCGGCCAGTGCAGCCGCCTTTGACTTTATGGTAGACGGCATCTACTACAACATCAACGGCAACGAAGCCAGCGTGACCAAGGGAAACGGTTACGAAAGTTATTCAGGTGATGTCGCAATTCCTGAGACTGTCACTTATGATGGTGTGACCTATACGGTCACTGCCATCAGCGGCTCGGCGTTTTTTGGGTGTAAAAGTCTGACGAGCGTGACTATTGGCAACGAGGTTGTAACCATCGGCCCTTCTGCGTTTGCAGGCTGTAGTGCTCTGATGAGTGCGACAATCGGCAGTTCCGTTACCTCTATAGGTGATCTGGCATTTATGGACTGCACAGGTTTGTCGGACTTGACTATTGGTAACAAGGTCATAACCATAGGCTCCAAAGCATTTTATGCATGTGATAGTCTGAAGAACGTTGTCCTCCCCAATTCTGTCACCACGATCGGAAGCTATGCTTTTGCTTTCTGTTGCGGTCTGACTGGCGTGACTATTTCCAATTCCGTCACTGACATTCCTGAGGGAATGTTTTATAAATGTAGCGGTATGACGAGCGTCACCATCCCCAAATCAATTGCCGTCATTGGAGCGAGAGCACTTGCAGGCTGTAGTGCTCTGGAGAGCATAACGGTAGAAGGTGGTAACCCAAGGTATGATTCCCGAGGCAATTGTAATGCTCTCATCATAACGGCAAGCAATAAGCTGATATTAGGCTGTCAGAATACAATGATCCCCAATTCTGTTACTTCTATCGGTGATGATGCGTTTTCGGGCTGTAGCGGCCTGACTGGCGTAACCATCCCCAACTCTGTCACCTCCATCGGGGAGAGCGCGTTTGATGGTTGTAGCGGTCTTGTTGCAGTAACCATTCCCAACTCTGTCACCTCCATCGGGGAGAGCGCGTTTCGTGGTTGTAGCGGTCTCACAAGCGTGACTATTCCCAGTTCTATGACCACCATTAAGTACGGTGTGTTTTATGGTTGTAGCGGTCTGACCAGCGTGACTATTCCCAACTCTGTCACCTCAATTGGCGATGGTGCTTTCAGTGATTGCAGCAGTCTCACGAGCCTGACTATTGGCAATTCTGTCAAGTCCATCGGTAGATATGCGTTTTCAGACTGTGTCAGTCTGACCAGCGTGACCTTTCCCAACTCTGTTACTTCCATCGCCGACGGGGCGTTTGCTAGATGTGGCGGATTAACCGCTTTGACTATACCCAGTTCTGTCATCACTATTGGCAAGAATCCATTCTTGGCATGCGATGCTCTGGTGAGCATAACGGTAGAAAATAATAATCCGAAGTATGATTCCCGGGACGATTGTAATGCTATTATTGAGAAGGCAAGTAACACACTGATCACTGGCTGTCAGAATACGATTATCCCCAACACTGTCACTTCCATCGGTGAAATGGCGTTTAATGGTTGTAGCGCACTAACGACTCTGACCATTCCTAACTCTGTCACCTCCATCGGAATAAGAGCATTTGAAGGCTGTGGCGGCCTTACGGGCATGGCATTCCCCAATTCTGTCACTTCTATAGGTAATAATGCATTCTCGAGATGTCGTGGCATGACGTATTTGTCGATGTCCAACTCGGTCACAACGATTGGCGACTGGGCGTTTATCTCCTGTACTGGCTTGACGAGTGTGACTATTCCCAACTCTCTCACTTCCATAGGCTACGCAGTGTTTTCAGGTTGTTATGGTTTGACGGATTTTTATTCCTACCTAACAGACTTTACTGATGTCTCAATCTCTGGATATGCATTTGGTTTGGCTTTGTATCATGGGGAAGTCTGTGACTATTCCAACCGCACGCTTCATGTGCCGCAGGGGACGGTTGATGCCTATCAAGCCGACAGTCGTTGGTATCCCTATTTCGGGCAGATTGTGGAGATGGAGCCTGAGACGGGCTTGACTGGCGACGTGAACCATGACGGCGAGGTGAATATCGCCGACGTGAATGCCGTCGTCGATATCATCCTGGGTGGAAACGGTGATTTCCATGCTGCCGATGTGAACGATGATGGCGAGATTAACATCGCCGACCTCAACGCCATTCTTCACATCATCATGGGCGGTGGAGGCCCTTCACCCGATGAGCACGAGTGGGTTGACCTGGGTCTGCCCAGCGGCACGCTGTGGGCGACGTGCAACATCGGCGCCAGCAGCCCCGAGGAATATGGTGACTACTTCGCCTGGGGTGAGACTGAGCCCAAAGATTATTATGACTGGAACACCTACAAGTGGTGCAATGGCAGCAGTGACACACTGACGAAGTACTGCACGTATAGCACATATGGTACTGTTGACAACAAGACAGAGCTGGATCTTGAGGATGATGCCGCATATGTGAACTGGGGCCCGGCGTGGCAAATGCCGTCACGACTTCAGATTGAAGAACTTGTCACTCAATGCACTTTACAGAGGTCGTCGATGAATGGCTTGAACGGTTGGTTGTTTATTGGTCCTAATGGCAATACCATGTTCTTGCCTGGCGCTGATTACCGCTCAAGAGATTCGTCTCCCATTGTGAACTCATATTATAGCTGCTATTGGACGCGCACAGTCAGCACTGGGTACCCTGTCTGTGCCAACTATCTGTTTGCCAACGGGATTGACTTTGGCATGTACTATACTTACGGCGTCGGTCGGAATGTCGGGAATACTGTTCGCGCTGTACGCATCCCGCAGGATTAGCACGGCTAGACTCACAATCAGTCAAAAATTGTCATTTCTCACCTGGGTCACACAACAAAAGCCTTGTGTAATCCAGGTGAGTTACCATTGTTGGTGTGTCAATGACAAAAAGGCTAAAGCCAAGTAGTTTTTTCTATTACCTAAAAAAATATTACCTTTGCCTTGCGGCGAAAGTAGGCTGCGTCTTGGGAAAATCATAATTTATTTTGATTTCCGCTCGGCTTTCACTACCTTTGCAGGTTGTAACAACCGAAAACCAATTAACTACTAGATAATGAAAAGTAAATTAGAGAAGAAACTGATCGGGTCGCTGTCGCTGGCCGACGTGATCCACTTCGCGATTGCAGTGCTGGTATTTGCTGCCATCTCGTGGATTTATTTCTATCCCAATGACATGAACGGCGACGTGCTGCAGCAGAACGACATCATGCAGGGTATCGCCAACAGTCAGGAGATCAACACCTATGAAGCTCAGACCGGCGAGAAGCCACTGTGGACCGACGCCCTGTTTGGCGGCATGCCCACGTTCCAAATCGCCCCGTCCTACAAGGGCACGACGATGCTCACGCCTGCCTCGGCGCTCTACCGCCTTTATTTCCCGACGCCTGTGAGCTGGATTTTCGTCCTCATGCTGGGCTTCTTCCTGCTCATGCTATCCTTTAAGGTCAAGTGGTACTATGCCGTGCTGGGCGCTATCGGCTACGCGTTCTCGAGCTACTTTTTCATTCTCATGGGCGCTGGCCACATCTGGAAGCTCATGGTGCTCGCCTACATTCCCCCCACCCTTGCCGGCATCGTGTGGTGCTACCGTGGCAAGTACCTGGGCGGTATGGCCGTGGCAGCGTTCTTTGCCGCCTTGCAGCTGGCCAGCAACCACGTGCAGATGACCTATTACTCGATGTTCATCATCGTGGCACTGGTCATCGCCTATCTGGTCAAGGCCATCATCGAGAAGCAGGTGGGCCGCTGGTGCATCGCCACCGCATGCCTGGCCGTGGCAGCGCTGCTCGCGCTTGCAGCCAACTCGCCCAACCTGTTCCTGACCTATAAATACACCCAGGAGACCATTCGTGGCGGCCACAGCGAGCTCACGCCCACGGGCGAAGAGGCAGCCAACGCCAAGCCCACCAAGGGTGGCCTGGACAAGGACTATATCACCCAGTGGAGCTATGGCAAGGGCGAGACGTTCACCCTGCTCATCCCCAACGTGAAGGGTGGCGCTACCATCAAGCCCGAGCACGGCGACAACACGATGCTCTCGCTGAGCGATACCGACAAGGCTCTGAAAATGGCCAACACCGGCAAGATGAGCCAGCAGGAGTACCAGATCCTGAGTCAGTTCCCGCAATACTTCGGCGATCAGCCCATGACCAACGGCCCCGTCTATGTGGGCGCACTCATCTGTGCCCTGTTCCTGCTGGGCTGCCTCATCGTCAAGGGGCCGGTGAAGTGGGCGCTGCTCATCGTCACCATCATCAGCATCCTGCTCTCGTGGGGTCACAACATGATGTGGCTCACCGACTGGATGATTGACCACTTCCCCATGTACAACAAGTTCCGCACGGTAGCATCCATCCTCGTCATCGCCGAGATTGCCATGCCCATCCTGGCGGTGCTGGGCCTACGCGAGTTGCTCAAAGAGCCCGACGGCTGGCGCAAGCACAAGGTGGCGCTGATCGTGTCGTTTGGCGCGTGTGCGCTGATGTGCCTGATTACGGCCCTCGTGCCCAACATCTTCGGCCACTTCTCAGCCATGGAGCATGAGCAGCTGGTCGCTACTGGTCAAATCCAGCAGTATCCCAATGTGGATGCCGCCATCGCCGCCGTACGTGGCTGGCTGGTAAGTGGTGACGCTTGGCGCAGCCTGATCGTGCTCTTGCTCGGCTTCGGCGTGATCTTCGTTTACCTCAAGGGTAAACTTAACGAGCTGGCCACCGTACTCATCCTCGCCGGCATCGTACTGGTGGACATGTACACCGTCAACAAGCGCTACATCGACAGCGACTCCTTCACGTCACACTATGACCTGCCCGAGCAGAACTTCTCCCCGCGTCCCGCCGATACCCAAATCCTGCAGGACAAGGACATGAATTACCGCGTGATGGATGTGCAGCACTTTGGCGAGGCCATGCCCAGTTATTTCCACAAGACCGTGGGCGGATACCATGCCGCCAAGCTGTCGCGCTACAACGACCTGATCAACAACCAGATTGCCAAGAACAACATCCAGGTGCTCAACATGCTCAACACCCGCTATGTCATCGTCGATGACCAATCGGTGCAGCGCAACCCTGACGCTCTGGGCAATGCCTGGTTTGTTGACACGCTCACCTATGTCGACAACGCCGACCAGGAGATGGCGTTCCTGAACGACTTCAATCCCGCCACCACTGCCGTGGCCGATGCCAAGTTCAAGCAGCAACTGGGCGACGCTAAGGCCACACAGCCCGGCGACACCATATACGAGACCAGCTACGCCCCCAACCATCTGACATACAAGAGCCATAGCGCCAATGGCGGCCTGTCCGTCTTCAGCGAGGTGTATTTCCCCTGGGGATGGAAGGTCACCGTCGATGGCAAGCCCGTCGAGATGGGCCGCGTGAACTATGTGCTTCGCGCCCTGCAACTGCCCGCCGGAGACCATGAGATTGACTTCAAGTATGCTCCCGACGAGGTCAACAAGACCCAGACCTGTGCCACCATCGCCGTGGTTATCATCTACCTGTTGCTGCTGCTGGCGTTGAACTACGCCCTGTTTGGCGACAAGTTCTTCAAGAAAGCAAGCAAGACCATCGATCAGGGCCAATAAACTTGAGAACCTGGAAAAGATACCTTACCGCCTGGAGCCGCCACCACCGCAGTGGCGGCTTTGGCATCCATTCGCCGTTCGCATTCAACTTTGTGAGGACGGTGTTGCGCCAGCCCAAGCCTTACTATGCCTATAGCGGCATCGGTCAACTGGTCAATACCATCAAGGCAAACACCACGCGCCGCCAGCGCCATGACTTGGACTTGCTGGGCGAGCGTGATGCGAGGTTACTGTTCCGCGTGACCAACTTCTTCAACCCGCGCCGCATCCTGCAGGCGGGAGCCGCAACGGGCGTGGAGAGCGTCTCCATGCTCGCGGTGAGCCGCGAGAGCCGCCTTTACCTGTTTGACCCGCAAATCGAGCAAAAAGCCCTTGCCGTCAAGGTGCTGCAATCACAACTGGAGCGCGTGGACTGCTATGACGACGCTCGAGTGGCAGTGGACGACTTCCTGCAGGCCGATGGAACCAGCTTGGCGCTGGTCAACGTCCCCATTGACGAGGCACTGCTGCATCGACTGCTTGACGCGGAAACGGTACTCGTGCTGCGCCGCCTGAACCATGACGAGGCGATGTGGCGCCTGTTTGACTCGTGCTGTAGCCACATGACAACGGGCCAGACCTACACCAACGGCAAAACCGCTATCCTCAACCCCAGCCCCAAGCTCCAGCGCGAGGACTTCACCCTATGGCTATAAATCACATCAAAGGGACGGTTCTTTTCCTGTAATTTTAGACGATAAAAAGCCGCCCGGGCCAAATGATGGCTCGGGCGGCTCTTGTGTTGGGCTGTTATGTCTTACTTCATATTGGGACGGGGCATCTGGGGACGAGCGGGCTGCTCGCTGGGATCCTGTACACCAACGGTCTCGATGTCAAAAATCAGAGTCTCGTTGGGCTCGATGCCGCGGTTACCCTGGGGACCATAAGCGAGCTCACCGGGGATAACAACGGTTACCTTGCTACCGGGCTTCATGAGCTGGATCATCTCGGCGAAGCCGGGGATGACTTGCTTCAGGTTGAAGGGAACGGGCTGATCGCCGCTCTTGTCAAATACGCTGTCGTTCAAGTGACGGCCAACGTAGTTCACCTTCACAACGTCGCTGTCGCTGAAGTTCTTACCCTCACCAGCTGCGATCACCTTGTAGGCGATACCGCTCTTGGTAAAGGTGTAGTCCTTGTTGCTTTTCAGCTTAGCCATGTACTCCTTGCCAGCCTTCTTGTTGACGATAGCCTTGGGTGACTGTTCCATAGCCCTGTTGAGCAGGGGCTCAATCTTGCTCTGGAGAGCCATCATGTCTTCCTGACCCATGGGGGTGGGCTTGGTCAGACCTTCACGCAGGTGCTGCATGAACAAGCTCTTGTTGATGGGCATACCGCACTGCTGCTCGATGCCAGCATAGAGCTGAGCGATCTGCATACCCATCTGGAGGCCCTGCATGAATGCCTTGCTGGTGTCAGCGTTGGCGATGTACTCCATACCCTTGAGGGCCTGCTCCATGTTGATGGTAGAGTCCATGCTGCGTAACTGCTGGCCCATACCGGCACCATAGAGGTCACCAAAAGCGATACTGAGCGAATCCATAGCGTCGCTAGTGCCACCAGTCTTGCTGTTGCAACCCACGAAACCCATCGTGAGCATACCTGCCATTGCAAATGCTAAAATCTTCTTCATAATAATAAAACTGAAATTTTTTTTTGAATTGAATGTTATTTAAAAATTGATTTACTTCTGCTTATCTACCTTGATGAGCCACACGTCAAAGATGAGCGTAGCGTTAGGCAGAATCTTGTCGCCAGCGCCCTTAGAGCCATAGGCCAGCTCGCTGGGGATGAACAGCCTGTACTGCGAACCCTCGCTCATGAGCTGCAAGCCCTCGGTCCAACCGGGAATCACCTTGTCCAGAGGGAATGAGGCGGGCTCGCCGCGCTCAACGCTGCTGTCAAACACCGTGCCGTCAAGCAGCTTGCCGGTATAGTGAACCGTAACCGTGTCGGTGGCAGCGGGCTTAATGCCTGTGCCCTCTTTCAATACCATGTATTGCAGGCCGCTCTCGGTTTGGACAACGCTGTCGTTCTTGGCGTTCTCGGCCAGGAATTCGCGACCCAAGGTCAAATTGTCCTTAATCTCAACGCTGTCGGCGCTGGTGACCATATCGGTGGTCTCCTCGCTCGAGGTGCTGTTGCCACTGCAGCTGGTCATGCCCATGATGGACAAGGCTGCCATAGCGATTACCAATACCTTTTTCATTGTGTCAATAAAAAAACGTGTTTATAGTTGGAATTGAATAAAATGATTACTTCTTCTCTACCTTGATGAGCTGCACGTCAAAGATGAGCGTGGAGTTGGGCTGGATGGGACCAGTGCCGTGAGGACCATAGGCCAGCTCGCTGGGGATGAACAACCTGTAGGCCGCACCCTCGCGCATGAGCTGCAAACCCTCGACCCAACCGGGAATCACCTGACCCACAGCAAAGGTGGCGGGCTCGCCGCGCTCAACGCTGCTGTCAAACACGGTACCGTCAATCAGGCGGCCGGTGTAGTGAACGGTCACAACATCGTTGGGACCAGGCTGTGCGCCATCACCCTCTTTCACAACCTGATACTGCAAGCCGCTGGCAGTCACCTTGACGCCCTCAGCGCTCTTGTTCTTCTCCAGATACTCGCGGCCCAGGCGCTCGTTATCGCCAGCCATCTGATTCTGTAAGTCGGTGAAAAAGTCGGTGACGATTTGCTTGGCCTCGTCAAAGGTCATTTTTTGCTCGGCTTTCTCATAGATGGCCCTCAAGCCATCGGCAAAGTCGTTGATTTCCAGTTTACTGATTCCTGAGCCAATGAGATTTCCACCCATGCTCAAGCCTAATGCATAACTCAGTTTATCCATTGAATATTCTTTCTTTTTTGTAAAAAACGGTGCAAAGATAGTGATTTATGTGATTGGGGTGTATGTTTTTGGGAAAATTTTACTATTTTTGCTTTCACATTCTATCAATTTTCCAAACGACAATGACTATGAGCAAGAAGAAATTAGTGATCTCGACAGGCGCCGGCATCAGCGCCGAGAGCGGCATCAAGACCTTCCGCGATGCCGATGGATTGTGGGAAAATTATCCCGTGATGGACGTGGCAAGCCACGAGGGCTTTCTGCGCGACCCTGCTCTGATTCATAACTTCTACAACATGCTGCGCAAGAAGCTGTTAGACGCCAGCCCCAATGCCGCCCATTTGGGACTTGTTGAGCTGGAGAAGGACTTTGACGTGAGGGTCATCACCCAGAATGTCGATGACCTGCACGAGCGCGCCGGCAGCACCAACGTGCTGCACCTGCACGGCGAGTTGATGAAGGTGCGTTCGCTGCGTCGAGAGGAGCGCGAGTACACTCTGCCTTGCGACCAGTTGACCGACAAGGGCATTGAGACCAGTGTGGACACGCGCGACCCCTATGGCGACCCCGTGCGTCCCCACATCGTGTTCTTTGGCGAGGCCGTGCCCAATATGGAAGCCGCCGCCCAGCTCGCCCATGACGCGGACATCTTTGTCGTCATCGGCACCTCGCTGGTCGTCTATCCCGCCGCAGCGCTCATCCAGTATGTCAAGCGTGGGGTGCCCATCTACTACATCGACCCCAAGCCAGCCGCCGTCCCCAACTGGGTGACCGTCATCCCAAAGCCCGCCACCCAAGGCGTCGCCGACCTCATCAACATCCTCCGCAACAACTAGTAGACCTTAGTTGTTGCCCGTACAAACGAGGTGGGCAAGTTCGTTGAGTTTGAGACATTGGTCCCGGCTGATGGTCGCTTGTTCGTTGTGATGATTCCAGGGCGCAAGAATGAGCAGTTGCCCCCGTGCACAGGCTTCCATGCGGGAGCCTGCTGGCTTCGCAAGATCGGTAAAGCCATTCTCCTGCAAGTAAACCAGTGGCAGCCCCTCATCAAATGCGGCTCGCATAACCTTTTTCTCGCCTGGTGAAATGGCGGGCGAAACCAGTACCGCACCCTGCCTAGCTGCGGTAAGGTACTCTTTGATTTTTGTTTCAATTTCCGTTTCGGTAAGACGACGAGAGCATTGCACTTGCAGTAGTACAGGACGGTCTAGCAAGAAGCGGTTGCCTATAGCCGAGAAGGTTATGCCGGCAACCTCTAGGTTGCGTTGGACACGGAACAGGTCAGGGTGCTCTCGTTTCATGAGAAGACGGCGAGGGTTGTCTGCCAAATAGCGTTTCCAGATTTCCAGTTGGCCCGAGCGTAGCAGAAGTTTGTCGTTATAGCCGCGGGAAAACAGCAGCCCGTGGGAGCGGTCCTCTCCCCTTCTGTCCTTTTTAGGCCTTGTTTGTTGCGTCGATGGTTCTGTTTGCCGCGTCTGTGGTTCTGTTTGTTGCGTCGATGGTTCTGTTTGTTGCGTCGATGGTTCTGTTTGTTGCGTTGCCAACGCAACATACGGGACAGACGAGGCAGACGCTTGCCCCAGCACCAACTCGCGGTAGTGGCGGTTGCAGCTCTGCTTGAAGCCTCTTAGTGCAATTCCAAGCGGCTTCTCAATCTTTTTTTTCACAAAGAGAATGCCGTGGAGGTGGTCGGGCATCATCTGTAGGGCAATCACCTCTATTTCAGGATGGTGCAATGAGGTAGCATGCCACTCATCAGCAACCCGCCGCCCCAACTCAGATAGGACAACACGGGGCATGTCAGGACTACCTTTGGGAGCATCGCTCCTACCCACGACCTGTCCGAATAGCTGGCGACGCCCCTCGGTCACCATCGTGATCATGTACATCTGACGATCAGTATAGTCATGACCCAAAAACCGCCGAAGCATCGACGGTTTTTTCTCACCTGCAAAGGCTTTTTGGGATTCGTATGTCTCCTTCTTCATGATTGAGGTACCGGCTCAGTCCTTGAAGACGATGATGGTATTCTCGCCGGCGTGGATCTCCACGATGTCCTGATAAAGAAGGCGTATGTTTTGCTGACGGATCATCACCTGGCGGGTACCCTGCTGGGCTCCGTAGCGGGTTCCCTTGACCTCGCCGTCAACAATCTGGGCCGTCGAGGCGAGAAATGTCTTGTCCAGGCCCGAAATGTTGACCCACAGGTCATCATATTGGCGCCCTGACTCGCTAATGAACACCAGGAAGCCAAAGGTATCGCGCGAAGCGTAATCCTTGGACAGCTTATAGCTATCGCTCGAGCAGCCGCCCAACGACAGGCTGATGAGGCACACCAGAGCGACAAGCAGCCGATTCATCGATCTTTACTTGTTGATGCCGAACTTGATGCGCAGCTTGGCGATCATGTCCTGGGTCATCGCGTCGAGGTCATACTCGGGCTTCCAGTCCCACTCAACACGGGCGCAGGTGTCGTCCAGCTTGTTGGGCCAACTGTCGGCGATGCCTTGGCGCAGCGGGTCAACCTCATACTCCATCTCAAACTCGGGGATGTACTCCTTGATCTTGTGATAGATTACCTCGGGATCAAAGCTCATCGAGGCGATGTTGAACGAGTTGCGGTGAATCAGGCGCGACGGGTCGGCCTCCATGATCTCGATAGCTGCGCGCAGGGCGTCGGGCATGTACATCATGTCCATGAGGGTGCCGGCGGCAATGGGGCAAATGAATTTCTTGCCTTGCACGGCACTATAATAAATATCCACGGCATAGTCAGTGGTTCCACCACCCGGCGGGGTAACATAACTGATCAGGCCGGGGAAGCGCACCGAACGGGTGTCAACGCCAAACTTGAGGGCATAGTAGTTGCTCAGCAACTCGCCAGTGACCTTGGTCACGCCATACATCGTGCGCGGCTGCTGGATAGTGTCCTGGGGCGTGCCGTCCTTGGGCGCGTTGGGGCCAAAGGAGCCGATGCTGCTGGGGGTGAACACGGCGCAGTGTTTCTCGCGCGACACCTCGAGCACGTTCATCAGGCCGTCGATGCCGATGTGCCAAGCCAACTGGGGCTTGTTCTCGGCCACGGCGCTCAGCAGGGCTGCCAGATTGTAGATTGTGTCGATGTTGTACTTATCCACCACGGCGCCAATCTGTTGGGCGTTGGTGATGTCAACGATTTCCGACGGTCCGCTCTCAGCGAGCTCGCCTTTAGGTTCAGCACCAGGGATATAGCCAGCAACGACATTTCCCGAGTAAATGCCTCTCAACTTCATTGTCAGCTCCGAGCCGATTTGCCCCGTCGAGCCGATGATCAAGATATTTTTCATTGTAGTATTTCTTTAAAAATTTTGTTCAGGTCTATGTTATGATATTTGTGGCACAAAAATACACCAATTCTCGATAATGTGCAACAACCTTCACAAAAAAATGTTGACTGATGCCATCGCATTTCTTGATTTCTGCTTTTTGCCATTGACTGGAAACGGGTGATGCCGATACCTTTGCCATCAGTTGGGAGAAAAGGCTTTTAACAGTTCGTTAACAGTTCCGCACCACCCTTTTTCAATCATCATGAGTGAGGGATTACAGCCTTTGTGGTTGATGGTCAATAAATTGGCAACAATTGACCGAAATGGGCCCATTTTTGCTTTTTGACAGCCTGGCAGAAAAAATGAGGCAGGGCACGAGGCGTTTTAGTGGAAAAGTATTATCTTTGCCGATTAGACTATCTGACTATTTTGTAATCCAATGAGTGACAAGTATATTGTATCGGCGCGCAAGTACAGGCCCTCGACCTTCCGCAGCGTGGTGGGACAGCAATCGTTGACCCACACATTGAAGACGGCTATTGCCAGCGGCAGGTTGGCTCACGCCTACCTGTTCTGTGGACCGCGCGGCGTGGGCAAGACAACGTGTGCCCGCATTTTTGCCAAGACCATCAACTGTGAGCATCCCACGCCCGAGGGCGAAGCCTGCAACGAGTGCCCGTCGTGCGTGGCATTTAACGAGCAGCGCTCCTACAACATTAATGAGCTGGATGCCGCGTCCAACAACAGCGTGGACAACATCCGCGACCTGACCGAGCAGGTGCGCATCCCGCCGCAAACGGGGCGTTACCGCGTGTTCATTATCGATGAGGTCCACATGCTGTCCCAGGCTGCGTTCAACGCATTCCTCAAGACACTTGAGGAGCCGCCCGAGTATGCCATCTTCATCCTGGCGACCACCGAGAAGCAGAAGGTCATCCCCACGATCCTGTCGCGCTGCCAGATTTATGATTTCGCGCGCATCACCGTGCCCGACATCGTGCAGCAGCTGCAATATGTGTGCGAGCAGGAAAACATCGAGGCCGAGCCCGCAGCGCTCAACGTCATCGCCCAGAAGGCCGACGGCGCCATGCGCGACGCCTTGTCCATCTTTGACCAGGTGGCCGCCTCGACCGAGGGGCACATCACCTACCAGAGTGCGCTCGATAACCTGAACGTCCTGGACTATGACTACTACTTCAGGCTCGTGGACACGTTCCTTGCTGGTGACGTGATGCAGGCGTTGCTCATTTACAAGGAAATACGTGACAAGGGCTTTGACTCGCAGTTCTTCATCAACGGCCTGGCCCAGCACCTGCGCGACCTGATGGTGGCCAGCACGCCCCAAACGCGCAAACTGCTCGAGATGAACGACGAGGTGGCTCAGCAATATGGCGTGCAGAGCACCAAGCTGGCGCCGCAGTTCTATTACAGGGCGCTTGACCTGTGCAACAGCTGTGACCTGAATTACCGCAATGCCAGCAGCAAGCAACTGCTGGTGGAGCTGACGCTGGTCAAGCTGTGTCAACTGGTGGTTGCCCCGCAGCCACAACAGGCCGCACAGCCCGCTATCAAAAAGATAACACCCGCTGCCGCGCCACAAGCAGCGCCCAAGCAGCAACAACAGCCGGCACCCGCTGCCCAGCCTCCTCGCGCCCAAGCGGCACCGGCGCCACAGCAGCAGCCGCAGCAACAGCCTAGCTCACCACAGCAGCCTCATGCACAGGCACAACCGCCGCAACAAGCACAGCCCCAACAGGCGCCTCATCCCGCTGCCACAGCCGCGGCTCCCATGCCTCGACCAGCGGCTCCAGGCCATCCCGTGGCAAGCCCATTGGGCAACAAGCCTCGCATCATGGTGAATGTGACCAATACCCAGGCCCAAACGGTGCAAACCCAAGCGGCCACTAAACCGCAGCGCACACAACCGTTCACCGCCGAGCAACTGCTTGAGTCATGGCACGCCTACATCGACCAGCACCCACAGGAGCGGGCCCTGGTAACGACCATGAACTATGCCGCGCCACAGCGCGTCGACAGCGATGAGCACTACGAGATGGTCGTGGGAAGTCCCACCGAGAAAAACAATGTCGAGGAGCACAAAGCAGAGATCATGACCTTCTTGAGCAATGCCCTGAACAACGACCGCATCATGCTCGACGTGAAAGTGAGCGAGGAGCCCATCGAGACCCCAAAAATCTTGTCCCCGCGCGAGGTCGTGGAGCAAATCAAGTCCCACAACCCGGGATTTAACCAGTTCTTGAAAGATTTTGAATTAGGGCTGGCATGAAAGGTTTTTGGCAATTACTCAGGCGGTTCATCCCGCCCTACAAGAAATACCTGGTGTTGAACGTCGTGTTCAACCTGCTGGCAGCGTTGTTGACGTTGTTCTCGTTCATGCTGATCATCCCCATCCTGCAGATGCTCTTCGGCCTCAATACCGAGACCTACAGCTTCATGCCATGGAACTCGGGTAGCATCGCCGCGGTGGCAGAGAACAATTTCTACTACTATGTGCAGTGCATCATCGAGCGCTATGGCCAGTCGACGGCCCTGGCGAGCATTGCCGCCGCGCTGGTGTTCATGACCGCCCTGAAGACGGGCAGCGCCTACCTGAGCTTCTTTTACATGATTCCCATCCGCACCGGCGTTGTGCGCGACATCCGCAATCAGATTTATAACAAGATGCTCTCGCTGCCGCTTGCCTTCTTCTCCAATGAGCGCAAGGGCGACGTGATGGCACGCATGAGCGGCGACGTGACCGAGGTCGAGAACTCCATCATGACCTCGCTCGACATGCTGTTCAAGAATCCCATCATGATCATCGCCTGCCTGGTGATGATGATCGTCATCAGCTGGCAGTTGACGCTGTTTGTGCTCATCCTGCTGCCCGTGGCGGGGTGGATCATGGGCCGCGTGGGCAAGCGTCTGAAACGCGTGTCGCTCGAGGGCCAGAACCAGTGGGGCGTGCTATTGAGTAACATCGAGGAGACCATCGGCGGCTTGCGCATCGTCAAGGCCTTTAACGCCGAGGACAAGGCCCGCCGCCGCTTTGAGGGCGAGAACGAGAAATACCGCTCAATCATCACCCGCATGAACCGTCGCCATGTCCTCGCCCATCCCATGAGCGAGTTCCTGGGCACGGTGACCATCGCTATCGTGCTGTGGTTTGGTGGCACGCTCATCCTGAACGGCCACAGCAGCATCGATGCGCCCAAGTTCATCTACTATATGGTGGTGTTCTACAACATCATCAATCCCGCCAAGGACCTCTCCAAGGCCGCCTACAACATCCAGCGCGGTCTGGCATCGATGGAGCGCATCGACAGGATTCTCGCTGCCGACAACCCGATCAAGAGTCCCGAGCATCCCGTGTCGCTGGCAGCCATGCACGAGGGCATCCAGTATAAGGACGTGCGTTTCCGCTATGGCGACGCGTGGGTCATCGACGGCGTCACGCTCGACATCAAGCGCGGGCAAACGGTCGCCCTGGTGGGGCAAAGCGGCAGCGGCAAGACTACCCTAGCCGACCTACTGCCTCGCTTCTATGACGTGAACCACGGCAGCATCAGCATCGACGGCACCGACATCCGCCAGTTCAACATCACCGACCTGCGCGCCCTCATGGGCAACGTCAACCAGGAGGCCATCCTGTTCAACGACACGTTCTACAACAACATCACCTTCGGTGTAGAGAGCGCTACCCGCGAGCAGGTCGAGGAGGCGGCGAGGATTGCCAATGCCTATGACTTCATCATGGCAAGCGAGCAGGGATTTGACACCAATATCGGCGACAGAGGCTGTAAACTCTCGGGCGGCCAGCGACAGCGCATCAGCATCGCCCGCGCGATACTTAAGAATCCGCCCATCCTGATCCTTGACGAGGCGACCAGCGCCCTTGACACCGAGAGCGAGCACCTCGTGCAGGACGCGCTTGACAAACTCATGCATGGCCGCACCACGCTGGTCATCGCCCATCGCTTGAGCACCATCAAGGGGGCAGACCTGATTTGCGTGATGCAGGATGGCCGCATCATCGAGCGCGGCACCCACGACGAGTTGCTGGCCCAACAGGGAGCCTACAAGCACCTGGTGGATATGCAGACTTTCTAGTCGACTAAAAAAAATTGAAATATTGTGTAGTTTTTTTGATACCCCTTGCGTCTAAGGGGCAGAAAGAATTAAAAAATGGACATCAACGAGGCTGAATTTGGACGCATCATCCGCGAGAACAAGGGCACCATCTACACTGTGTGCTACATGTTCTCCAAGGATAAGGAGGAGGTCGACGACCTTTTCCAGGAAGCCCTCATCAAGTTGTGGCAGGGTTTTGCCTCCTTTCAGGGGAAAAGCGACTTGAAGACATGGATTTACAAGGTGACGTTGAACTCATGTATCTCCATCGACCGCAAGAAAAAGAGCCGCAAAACCCAACCGCTCATGGAGGGCATCAACCTGTTTGACAAGAACGATGCCGACAACAAGCAGACCGACATGCTACATGCCCGCATCCAGCGCCTGCAGCCATTTGACCGCGCCATTGTCCTGCTGTGGCTCGAGAACATGAGCTACCAAGAGATTGCCCAAATCGTGGGCATCGAGGTAAAAAATGTCTCAGTCAGGCTTTATCGCATCAAAGAACAACTCAAACAAATGAACTAAAAAACTACACAAAAGATATGGAAACGGTTAACAACACACAACACGAGTTTGAACTTGAAGACCTGCGCCAACAGATGGCAGCCATCAAGGAGAAGGTCGACCAGCAGGGTCACCTTAACGAGGAACTTGTGAAAGAGGCCATACAAAGTAAAATGAAAGGTGTGCATCGCACATCATTTAAATTAAGTCTCGTTGCCCTGCTGTGCATTCCTTGCTATATAGCAATGAGGTATACTTATAATTTCTCATGGCCATTCATCATTGTGACCATATTGATGCTCATCGGGTTTGTCCTTGCCGATTATCTCATTAACCGCCTTGACGTGAGCCACATGGGAGACGATCTTGTGGTAACGGCCCGCAAACTCACCCAGATGAAGAAGAACCGCAGCATGTCCCAAAAAATCGGCATCGCAATGACCATTCCCTGGCTTGCCTGGTTCTGCTACGAGAGTTTCATGCACCGTGCAATTACCTATGGAATAGCCGATACCTGGGGTTATGTCATCACTTGTTTTGTCGGTGGCATCATCGGTTTCTTGATTGGCGTTAGGATATTCCGCAAGATGCAACGCGCCAACGATGAGATGATCGACCAGATCAACGAGCTCATGAGCGAGCCGTGACGATAGCCTGAGGACTATTTCCACATCTAGTAACAATCATAGCTGATGCCCGCCACTGTTCTCACTGTGAGCGGGCATCGGTGGCCAATAGGCGGTGCCCCAAGCGGCAGTAGATGCACTTGCGCGCCTCACAATAGCTGCGGCGCAACTGGATGAGCGCCTGGCTGGTGAGGGCGTTATCGCAGCGGATGCCCGCATTCTGGAACATGGTGACGATGCTGTTGCGCTCGGGACGAAGGTCCTCGAGCAGTTCGATGGCGCGGTCGGTCATGGCATAGTCGTCGGTCATCTCGCCACGGGCGTAACAGAGGGGCGCGACAACGTTGATGAGCACGATGTCGATGCTGCTGGTAGACAGGGCTCGGCCCGCACTAGGCGAGGGCTTGCCAAAGCTGTAATGGGTGGTCCAATAGCCGCTCAACTCGATGTCAAACAGCTCACGCAGGGCGCTAGTATCGCCTGCGGCATCGAGGATGTCGTTCATGAGGTTGAAGCCGCCCTGGACAAACTGCGCCAGCAGGGCGATGCGGCGATACGGGAAGTTCTGGGGACGGCTGCGGAACAAGCGCCAGGCCGAGCCCTCGATGGGCCGCAGCGAGAACTTATTGGCCAGGAAGGCATACTCACGGGTGAGCTGCTGGTAATAGGCCTCACCGTCGTGGGCACCATTCAACAGACCTGCCTGCCCCAAAAGCAACGCCTCAACCTGCAGGATGGAGTCACTGTGCTTGTGCAACAGCCTCAGGGGGGTGACTCTTGCCAAGCGCTCAAACGCGTCGTTGTTGATGCCGAAGCCCAGCGTGCGAGCCAGCATCACATAGCAGATATCCTCCCAGCTGCCATTGTAGCGGTCATATAACTCCCTGACGCGGTCCACCTTGCCGTGCAGCCGCTCAAAGGCCAAAGCCTCGATCCACTCAGTGACGGTCAACTGTGGCACCTCTTTGATGCGGGCCGCACACGGCAACTCGACCGTGGCGTTGACCAACCGGTCATAGCACTCGTTGAAGCGCGGCGACACCCGCAACTCGACTTGGGGGATGAGTTCGCCGTTGATGCGATGGACGGGGGCGTCGTCTTTCTCGACAACATGCAGGATAACGCTGTCATAGGCCGGGTCCTCGTCGTGGTGGTGGCGCTTCCAGTCGCTGGCGCGCACGTGGATTTCCACGTTGCCCACCCACAGGTGACCGTCAATCTCTACCTTGGCGTTAAAGAAGTCGGGTCCAGCATCGGTGTTGAGCAGGCCAGGGTCGATGACACGCACACGGCGACCATCATTGGTCACCATGTCCTCGCTGAGCCACAGCCTGTGCTGCCAGATGTATTGCAAGAGCCCTTCCATCACAATAAGCCAGTTGACACATTTCTACTGGTGACAAATGTACTGCTTTTTCGACTTTTGCCCATCTTTATGGGGCATAAAATGCTTGATTGAAAAGATTTTTTTGAAAAATTTCAGAAAAAATTTGGTCACGTCAAAAAGTCGACGTATCTTTGCACTCGCTTTTGAAAAGGTACCTTAGCTCAGTGGTAGAGCAGTGGACTGAAAATCCGCGTGTCCCTGGTTCGATCCCCGGAGGTACCACATCAAAAACACGAAGCGACCGACTGAGAAATCAGCCGGCCGTTTTTTTGTTGGATGTAAGGGAAATATGCATGCCTGTGATGAAAATTGAAAAATCTTTTTATATCTTTGCGGGCGTAACCTTTAATCAATGATTTTTTTACTAATTATTAATTTCTAAACATTCTGATTATGAAACAATTTATCAAAACCACCATCCTGTTGCTGGCCCTCCTGTTGCCCGCACTCGCCATGGCCTACGACTTCGAGGTAGACGGCATCTGTTACAACATCAACGGCAACGAGGCCACCGTGACTTCCAAAGGTCTATATTATGATATGTTTTTCGTTGGGTATTCAGGCTCTGTCGTCATCCCAGCCACGGTCACCCACAATGGAACCACCTACCCGGTAACTTCAATCGATGAAATTGCCTTCTACTGCTGTGATCGTCTGACCAGCATCGACATCCCCAACTCGATAACTGAGATCGGTAACTTTACGTTCGGGGGCTGCCCTAAGTTGGCCAACATCGTGGTAGAAAGTGGCAATCCAAGATATGATTCGCGCAACAACTGCAATGCAATTATAGAGACCGCCGATAATACTTTATTTGCTGGCTGCAAGAACACGATGATCCCCAACTCGGTAACTTCAATCGGTGAAAGGGCGTTCGAGGGCTACGATGGTTTGATCAGCATCGTCATCCCCAACTCGGTGACTTCTATCGGTAACAAAGCGTTCTACAGCTGCGAAGGTCTGACCAGCATCAATATTCCTAACTCGGTGACTGCTATCGGTAACGGGGTGTTCGAGAACTGCAATGAACTGGCCTGTCTCGTAGTAGAAAGTGGCAATCCAAGATATGATTCGCGCAACAATTGCAATGCAATTATAGAGACCGCCGATAATACTTTAATTGTTGGCTGCAAGAACACGATTATCCCCAACTCGGTAACTTCAATCGGTGACTGGGCGTTCTCTTACTGCTTCAGCCTGACCAGCATCAATATTCCTAACTCGGTGACTTCTATCGGTAACGGGGCGTTCGAGGGCTGCATAGGACTGACCAGCATCGACATATCCAACTCGGTGACTTCTATCGGTAAGTATGCGTTCTTCAACTGCGGAGGTCTGACCAGCATCAATATTCCTAATTCGGTGACTTCAATCGGTGACTATGCGTTTTTTTGGTGCACTGGGCTGACCAACATCGTCATCCCGAACTCGGTGACTTCAATTGGTAACGAGGCGTTCAAGAACTGCTGGAGACTGACGGATGTGTATTGCTACATTGCTGACCTCTCGGGCGTATCGTGCGGGAATGAACTATTCAATGGTGATCACTCTGGTCGTACGCTGCATGTGCTGCAGGGAACGGCTGATGCCTATAGGGTTGACGCGAACTGGTATCCCTATTTCGGACAGATTGTGGAAGATATATTCCTGGGCGACGTGAATCGTGACCTTGAGGTCAATATTGCTGATGCGAATGCCGTCATCGGCATCATCCTTGGCGGAAGTGGTAACACCGTTGCTGCCGACGTGAACGGTGATGGCGAAATCAACATCGCCGACATCAATGCTGTCATCGACATCATCCTGAACGGCACCCTGAATTAATGGTTAGAAATTAGATCTTATTGGCATATGTGCCAATGAGATTGACAACAAGAAATACAAGAGACTCAATAATTTAACGTGAGTTCGACGAAAAAAGAGCACTTTAATTCAGTGCGTTAGCAACTGAGGGTGTGTCATAATTGATCTGCTGGATTTATAACCGCCCTTCGGGCGGGAAAACTTGAGCAAATCGAAGGCCATGAAGTTTACTTCAATGGCTGAAATGCCGCCAAGTTTCGGGAAATTAAAACAAATTTTGTATTAAAATTAGAACAAATAAAATTTTTATTTATTTTTTTAAATAATTTGTTTAAATTTCTCGAGCGAAGCTCGATCAATGTTTCAAGCGAAAATTATGACACACCCTCTTTTAGTTGTAATATATATTGTTGTCCCAGGAAAGCCCCGCTGGGGACGAATAAGGCTTAAAGAATGGATGCTGTTGCGCGAATTCAGGTAATTGGTCGCTGAAAGATTTGCCCACTCTCATTTTTATACCTAATTTTGCGGCCTCTATACAATAGAAGCCTAAAAAAAATTAAAAACAAAAATGAAAACCAAAACTAAAATGAAAAACTTAATCACATCAGCACTCATGCTGCTGGCAGTACTGTTGCCAGCTACAGCCACCGCCGACCAAGCCTACGACTTTGAAGTGGACGGCATCTACTATGTCATCACTGGTGACGAGGTAACCGTCTCCTATAAGGAGATTGGCGAAGATGCTTGTAGTGCTATTCCTTATTACTATAACGATTATTCCGGCAATGTGGACATTCCCTCTACCGTCACCCATGACGGAATCACCTATCCCGTCACCAGTATCGGTGCCTTTGCGTTCCAAAACTGTTACGGCTTGACGGGCGTCACCATTCCCAATAGCGTGAGCGTCATCGGTAATTGCGCATTCAGGTATTGCTACGGCCTGGCTAGCCTTTCAATGGGCAACTCCGTCACCAGCATCGGCAGAGCCGCGTTTGAAGAATGCCGCGGTTTGACCAGTGTCGTTATCCCCGGTTCAGTCACGTCAATCGGCAACAATGCTTTCAATGGTTGCATCAACCTGGCAAACGTCACAGTCGGCGACTCAATCACCGACATCGGTGCAGAAGCGTTTTATGATACTCCCTGGCTCAACAATCAGCCAGACGGACTTGTATATGTCGGGCCGGTAGCCTATTGTTACAAGGGAACGATGCCCGACGGCACAAACATCACGATTAAAGACGGTACGCTTGGCATTGCAGGAGGGGCATTCTTCAATTGCGATGGGCTGGCCAACATCAGCATCCCTAACTCAGTCATCAGCATCTGTACCACGGCCTTCGTGGGGTGCGATGGACTGACAAGCATCAATATCCCTAACTCCGTCACATCTATCGGTATGCAGGCGTTCGCTTGGTGCAGCAACTTATCGAGTGTGGCCTTCGGTAGTTCTGTTACCAACATTAGCAATGATTCGTTTGATGGCTGTCAGAGCCTGGAAACCATCACCGTGGATAGCGGGAATAAGAAATACGATTCCCGTGACAATTGCAATGCCCTTATTGAGACTGAGAGCAACACACTGCTCTTGGGTTGTAAGAGTTCCACCATCCCGGGCACAGTCACCTGCATCGGTGACTATGCGTTCAGTTCTTGCAGTGGCTTGAACAGCATCACCATTCCCAACTCTGTTACCCGTATCGGCTATGAAGCCTTTGCCTGGTGCTACAATCTCACCCACATCGACATCCCCAACTCTGTTACCAGCATTGGCAGCTCAGCATTCTACAGATGTACAGGACTGGCCAGTGTCACCATCTCCAATGCGCTCACCGACATCGGCAGCAATGTGTTCTCTGGCTGTAGCAGATTGACCAGCGTCATTATTCCAGATGGCATCACAACCATTGGCGCGTCAATGTTTAATAATTGTACGGGTTTAACTAGCGTCACTATCGGTAATACCGTCAAGGTCATTGACTACTCTGCGTTCTACAACTGCAGTGCTCTGACTGACGTCATCATCCCCAACTCCGTCACCCGTATCGCTAGTTACGCATTTGAGGATTGCAGCAGTTTGACGAGCATCACCATTCCCAATTCTGTCATCAGGATAGGAGAAAGAGCTTTCGAGGCCTGCACCGGCCTCAAGAGTGTTGTCATTCCCGCTTCTGTCATCTACATTGGCTACGGTTCATTCGGTTCATGCTATGCTTTAACCGATGTTTATAGCCATATCACCGATCCTGCAGGAGTATCGTATGATGGTCAAATTTTCTACAGTTATCAAGAAGACATCGACTTTTCAGTACGCACTCTTCATGTGCCTGAAAATACTGCGTTATCCTATCAACTCAACTCATACTGGTGTCCTTTCTTCGGGCGGATTGTGGAAGACGTGATGACTGGCAACCAGTTGGGCGACGTGAACGGCGATAACAGCGTGACGATTGCCGACGTGACGGCCCTGATCGATATGCTGTTGAGTGGCGAGACTGCCCCACAGTCAGCCGACTGCAACAAGGACGGCAACATCAGCATTGCCGACGTGACGGCCTTGATCGACCACCTGCTCTCCGGCGCATGGAATTAATCCTGAAGTGGGTGTGTCATCATTTATTCGTGACCTAATGTATCACATCAAAAAACACGAAGCGACCGACTGCCCGCGCAGCCGGCCGTTTTATTCTTGTTATGTTTCATTTTTAAATGAGTTGATGAAAAGGTCAAAGTGCAAAGGCTACTTAGACTTCTTTTCAACTGATTGATTTGTCTGTTTCACTGTTTTGTCGCTCTTGACTCCATCTGTTTGTGCTTTGGACGGTGAATTTATCCAGTTTTTAACTGAGTCTATTTTTGTTTCAATAGTATTGGTGACCTCGTCTTTTGCGATTTGAAGATCATCGGTTGATCTAAAAGCGTAATATATTGTAATACCTATGCTGAAAATGGTAGAGGCAAAAGTAATAACTAAAGCATACCATGTATTCCTGATCTGCTCCATAAGATTGTGTTGTTGCACATTGATGTTGTACTCCTGACCACAAGCATTAAAGTAATTGATCAAATTCTCGATATTAAACGCGCGTCGCCGCATGTCTTTTAGGTTATCAGACTGCTCTTGGTCTGTCTGTGGATCTTCGGTAGATTGCTCATTTTGATTTGAATTTGATGATTCTCTAGAGCAGATACCTAATTTACATTTAGTATTATATATTGAACCATAGAGAGCATTAAGGTATACTTCATATCCTTTGGCTTTTAGAATCAGTTTCCCAAAGGAGTAGTAGTTTTTAACTTTGTGTTTTTTTGTGATACATTCTCTCGCTTTTTGTGTGAATTTGACTAAATCTGTGAGAGCTTTCTCGTAACGTTCGAGATAGTGTTTAAGTGCAAGGTTGTCATTCTCTTTTAGGTCGATTGGTTGATCGCAAATAAATGGAGATAACGATGTGTCGTTTTCTTCATCATGAAATTCATGTTTGTGGTAAAATTCTTTGATAATGTGATATACTGCCTCGGGGAATGTATCAGATGTGAACCTGAATCCTTTTGGGTTGTTCTCATCATAATATTTTTCGTAGTAGGAATATTCAATGAGGCCATTTCGGCTATGATATTCATGGGTTAATCTTATGAAGAACTCTTTTCCCCCGCTTTTATCTAGTATCGAAATATCTATATTGTAATCTTGTTGAAGCGCTACTTCAATATTAAGGTCTACACCTTCAATATCAGAAATATTTCTTGTAATAGTTGTTTGAATAGAATGTTCAATAACTTGCTCATGGGTCTTTGTTGGAATCCATAAAACTGCATAATATTTTTTTTTGGTATTCATCTTGGTTTTGGTCTTGCTACTGGTAATTTGCTAATAATAGGTTAACTATGAATCATCGCAAAAAAATGATGGCATTTATCCACCCACTGTGGACAAATGCCATCAGTTAAAGCTCTTCAATCAAAAATTGTGGAGTTTCCGATGCTAGGATTGTTCACAAAACAAAATCCTTGCAGTATTGTTTTCCCAAAGAGGATATTTTCCAAGTTTTGGTACTGGGGGTAAATCCACAGATAATAAATCCTACCGAAATGAATTCTTCAATTCTATTTTGGTCGACTTCATTATTTAATTCTGTAATCGTGCCTGATTTTTTACGATAAATAAATTTCAAGGCACTGTTGTAATCTGTAATTAACGTGTCCGATTTCTTGGGAAGTGAAAGCCCCAAGACACGTCTAAAAAAGTTATTGCTCATTATAGTTATTGTTTCGTTAAAAATTCAGCCATGTTGTGACATTCTGTCACTTTGCGAGGCAAAATACAAATAATATATTACAACCCTGCAATTAATGTGCAAAATTAGAATTTTTCTTTGAAGACTGTATTAATTTTATAAAAAAAAGACGCACGTTTAACATTATTTAACAACGCTATACAATGTTACATAGAAACGTCTTTTTTCTATTTGCATATTAAACGAATAGTGACCCTAAAATATTACATCTGTCTTTTTGTTTTTATTCTATTGTCGACGGCTGGCGCGGGATTCCCAGGAGAATGGCGCTTGGTTCTCGCCCTGGACGGTGACGGGCATGCCGACGTAGGCGAAGTGCTCTTTCAGCGTAATGATGTCCTTGTCGAGCAGGCGGATGCAACCCTCGCTGGCGCGGCCGGGGACGGTGTTCTCGTTGTTGGTGCTGCCGTGGATGCCTATGCCCTTGTGGCCGGGCGTCTCCAGGCGGAGGAACCAGTGACCATAGGCCTTGATATTGCCACGGCCGTCGTTGAAGTCATGTTTCCAGGTCGAAGCGTCCTGTATCATGGTGATCTTGAAAGGCTTGCCCGCAGGCGACTCGGGGGTGCGCATGTCGCCGCGCCCTTGCTTATTGCCCTTGTTCTTACCCATGCAACAGGGATACTGTGCCACCAGCACGGTGTCACCGTGGGCATCGCGGTCATACACGCTGAGCGTGAGGTTCTTTTTTGACACAACGATAAAGGCCGTGCCTGTGGGCTTAGCCGGCAGTGGCGGCAATTGTGCGGTGACAGGTGTCGCTGTATCGACAGGCGTAGCAGTGTCGACAGGCGTGGCAGCTTCGGCGGGTGATATGGTGGCCTCTGCTGCTTGTCGCTCGCTAGTGTTGCCCGAGCAGGCCACTCCAGCTATGGGCATGAGCAGCAGGCTGATGATAACCATGAATTGGTTGAACATATCGATTCTATGTGTTAAATATTGGGGCAAAAGTAGCAAAAAAGTCCCACCTGTGCAACACAAAAACTAATCCGCCATGACCTTCAACAGTCAGGGCGGATCATTGTGTGTTTATCCAAATAAAACTATAAACTTGTGGTTATGAAAATGTAACTGATGTCTTTTGCTAGAATTAACCTAGCCATGGCCAGGAAATTCAGTGCAAACATGGTATAAAACCATGTTTTATATAGCAGTGGCAAAAGTATGTAAAGAACACATATTCTTCAAAAAAAATTAGACAGATAGGCTATTTTTATCGACAAATCCCATACCATCATCAATAAAAACGTAATTTTAAGCTACCATTTTGTATTATTCTCCACTAACTTTTGATTAGTTAGGCTATATTTCGGCATAAAAAATAAAAAACTTTGGTTTTTCATTTTGTTCTGCTCTCAATTTGCACTAACTTTGCACCCCTAAATGATATCAGAGTTATTCAACAATTTAAGTTTAGCATTATGTATATTGAAGAAATTCATGCCAGAGAGATTCTGGATTCGCGTGGCAATCCTACTGTAGAAGTTGAGGTAACCCTCGAGAGCGGCGACATGGGTCGCGCATCGGTGCCCAGTGGCGCATCGACAGGCGAAAACGAGGCCCTGGAGCTGCGTGACGGTGACAAGAACCGTTACGGCGGCAAGGGTGTGTTGAAGGCTGTCAAGAACGTCAACGAGGTTATCGCCCCCGAGATTGAGGGTATGGATGCCTTTGACCAGCGCGCCATCGACATGGCGATGATCAAGCTCGACGGCACTCCCACCAAGAGCAAGCTGGGCGCAAACGCCATCCTGGGCGTATCGCTCGCCGTGGCTCACGCTGCAGCCAACTACTTTGGCATGCCGCTGTACCGCTACATCGGTGGTACCAATGCCCACGTGCTGCCCGTGCCGATGATGAACATCATCAATGGTGGCGCACACAGCGACGCTCCCATCGCATTCCAGGAGTTCATGATCCGTCCCGTGGGCGCCAAGACCGAGGTCGAGGCCGTTCGCATGGGTGCTGAGGTCTTCCACGCCCTGGCCAAGCTGCTCAAGAAGCGCGGCCTGAGCACTGCTGTGGGTGATGAGGGTGGTTTCGCTCCTGCACTCGACGGCATCGAGGATGCTCTTGACAGCATCGTGCAAGCCATCAAGGATGCCGGTTACAAGCCCGGTGACGACGTGAAGATCGCTATGGACTGCGCTGCCAGCGAGTTTGCCGTTGTTGAGGATGGCAAGTACTACTATGACTACAGCCAGCTCAAGAGCGGTCAGCCCAAGGATCCCAAGGGCAAGAAGCTCAGCGATGACGAGCAGATCAACTATCTCGAGGAGCTCATCACCAAGTACCCCATCGACTCGATCGAGGACGGCCTTGATGAGAACGACTGGGAAGGCTGGGTTAAGCTCACCAAGAAGATTGGCGACCGCTGCCAGCTCGTGGGTGACGACCTGTTCGTGACCAACGTGAAGTTCCTGGAAAAGGGCATCAAGATGGGTGCCGCCAACTCAATCCTGATCAAGGTGAACCAGATTGGCTCGCTCACCGAGACGCTCGACGCCATCGAGATGGCCCACCGCCACGGCTACACCACCGTGACCAGCCACCGCAGCGGTGAGACCGAGGACACCACCATCGCCGACATCGCTGTTGCCACCAACAGTGGTCAGATCAAGACCGGTTCGCTCTCACGCACCGACCGCATGGCGAAGTACAACCAGCTCATCCGCATCGAGGAGGAACTCGACGAGGCTGCCGAGTACGGCTTCAAGAAGCTCATCTAATCTCCCTCGCGAGTTTAGCAACCACATCAATCGGGACCGCCCACAACTGGACGGCCCCGATTGTTTTTTATGACCCTACATTAAACTTTTAGGCATTTTTCCTATCAGATGGATGTTCACATTGTGCATAACATCAAAAAAAGCATCAATTTACGCACGATAATAAAAAATATAATTATCTTTGCAACGGTATAAATAACTTAATAGATTATGAAGAAGACATTATTTACACTTATTGCCCTGATGGCGGTCATGACCGTCCAGGCACAATCGATCTGCGGCACTTGGCGCATGTTGCAACCCCTTGTAGAGACTGCTGAGGATGGCTCATTTGAGACCATGACCGGAACGTACACCTTTAACGAGGACGGCACATTCAGCTATGCGCTCGAGCTCACCGAAGCCAGTGAACCTGCCCCAACGATGGCGCTTGAGATTGCCACGCTCATCGAGCTGAAAGGCACCTATACCCTCGAGGGTGACAAGCTGACGCTTACCCCCAATCTGGACACCTACAAGGCCGAGATCTTGAGCCTCTCGATGAACGGCAAAGTGACCGATAATCCCATGGTTACTAACCAAGTCAAGAACATGCTGAACAGCAGTGACTTCAAAGCTCAATTTGGCGCAGTAGACACCAACACCGTCAAGATTGGTGACTCATCGCTCGAGATGACTGATGGCGAGCACACGCTCAACTTCGTGCGCTTTGCTACCATCAATAAGTGATGTAGTTAATCAAATAGATCTTATCCCGCAGGCCCTCTGAGGCTTGCGGTTTTTTGTATTCCTAAATGTGTAGCAGGTTACGGATGACCCACCACGCAATGAAGAGAATGACATAGCTCTTGAGCGCGACAGGATGGAAGACGATGCGCTTGAGACCATCGAGGCGATGCCCGAAATTGTACCAACTGACAAGCACGACTGCTAGAGCATAGGGGACGGAGAGAATGAAAAAGTAATTGTAGCTAAATGCTTGGGCTATGTTGCCATGGACGAGCGCGTTGAGGGCACGTTGAAAGCCGCATGCAGGGCAAAGTGTCCCTGTGCACAGGCGCCACGGACATTGTATCGGGAAATGCAAGGTGCTCGGATCGACGTAATAGTAGAACAAACCTATCAGGATCATGATGACCGGAAAGGCCAGGCTCATGATTTTGTCAATCCTGTTGAGCATGATCAAGACTAGTGGCTAAATGCCACCGACACAAATGCCACATAAAATGCAGATAATCCCAATAATAGTGCCCCACATGGCATAGCTAGAGGCCTTGGATGCAGCATCATAAGCACCCTTAATATCTCCAGCATTGTACAATCCATCGACTTTTGAGGAGTAAACAATCGAGACGATACCTAAGGGCAGACAGCAAAAAATGGTACTCAAGATAGCCCAAGCGAGATGGTTGTTGGGCTTGGGTGGGCGCTGTCCCTGAAAATAACTGGGTTGTTGGTATGACGGTTGTTGATGCGGTTGGTTGTGGAATTGATACTGGTTATCCATTGGGAAAAAGAATTTTATTATTGATAATTATCACATGTTTTCGGCCAGACCAGCAATAACGGCAAAAATCATGGCGATTATAACAATTGCGACACAGGAAATGGCACTCCACCAGGCCCATTTTTTTGCATTATCTGACGCAGCTTTAGCTCCGAAATAATCTTGTGAACTGTAGAGACTATCAACCTTCGAAGCATAAACTATCGAGACAACGCCAAAAGGCAGACAGCAGAATAAGGTGGTGAGGATAGCCCAAACCAAGTAGCTGTCGGGTTTCGGGGGGATTTGACTCTGAGCATAATTGGGCTGATAATAAGCCTGCTGCTGAAAAGGCTGCTGATAGGGCTGTTGCTGTGTATTAGGCTGCTGGTAAGGCGGCTGTTGCTGATATTGGTCCTGGTTCATAATGGATAAATGCTTGTTGTTAACAATTATTCGGGATTGATTTGCCGATATACTTAATCAGATGGCAAAAATAACAAAAAAATGCGGTTTCTCTCCATTTTTAGTGGTTCAATTTGCCTGCTGGAAGCAAGTTTTTTTGCCAATGATCATCTAAAAGGGAGTTTATTGGCTCGGCAGTTTGCGAATCAGGGTAAGGCCGTCACGCACGGGGATGATGACGACCTCGACGCGCGGGTCATCCTTCACGCGGTCGTTAAACGCCATGATTCCGCGGGTCTGGGCCTCGCGCTGGGCCTTAGGGTCAACAACCTTGCCAGCCCACAGGGTATTGTCGGCAATAATATAGCCGCCATCGTTAAGGTAATCCATGACCAGGTCGTAGTACTCGACATACTGGCGCTTGTTGGCATCAATGAAGACGAGATCGAAACGCGCATCGAGTTGGGGCACGATGTCGCGTGCGTCGCCGATGTGGAGCGTCACGCGCTTGCCGTAGGGCGACAGGGCGAGGTGCTCACGGATGAAGTCCTCCTGCTCATCGTTAATCTCGATGGTGTCAACGCGGCAGTCGTCGTCGGGCAGCCCTTCGGCAAGGCAAAGTGCCGAATAGCCGCTAAACGTGCCCAACTCGAGCACACGACGGGGGCGCACCATGCGGGTGAGCATCGTGATGAGGCGTCCCTGGAGATGGCCCGAGCACATGTGCCAGTAGTAGTTCTGCACATGGGTGTCGTGGTCGATGCGCGCCAGCGCCGCCGGCTCCTCATCGATATGCCCTAAAATATAATCCTCTAATTCCTGATTCATATCTCACACTATTTTTAGAAGACAAGAAAGACAAGAAGGACAAAAATTATTTACGATAGCGGTGAATAACTTGACCATCATAAGACAGAATCTCATTGGTTTGCTTATCATAAAAATACCTTTCTACTTTGGCTGTTTTTGACCCAAAATTGACTATAATTCCACACGAATGCTTTAGCAGCCGCATATAGTTGTACAACTGAGATCGCATGTTGCTATTCAGATCATCGACAGCTTTACACTCCACAATGACATCGCTTTTACATAAGAAATCAATGCGATATTGGGCTTGCATTAGTTTACCATGATATGAGGGATGGAAACTCATCTCTCTAACATAAGGTATAGCTTGCTCCTCAAGCTGCATCTGAAATCCTTCTTGGTAGCAATATTCATTCAATCCAGCTCCAAGTTCTTTGTGAACTTCATAGATTGCCCCGACTATATCATATACATGTTGTATGGCCTCTTTTAAATTAATCATAAGAATTGTTTTTCTTGTCTTTCTTGTCTTCTAATATTGATCAAAGGAGGAGGGAAAGGAGGGCGAGGCGGTAGCTGTCGAGGCCGAAGCCGGCGATGATGCCCTTGCAGACGGGAGACAAGAGGGACTTGTGACGGAAAGGCTCGCGCGCGTAGATGTTGCTGATGTGGACCTCGATGACGGGAGCGGTGATGGCAGCGACAGCGTCGGCGATGGCAACCGAGGTGTGGGTGTAGCCGCCAGCGTTGAGCACGATGCCGCAGTCGTCAAAGCCCACGGCCTGAAGGCGGTCGACAATCTCACCCTCGATGTTGCTTTGATACACATCGATCGTGTGCTGCGGGAACTGGTCGGCCAACTCCTGCAGATACTGGTCGAGCGAGCGGTTGCCATAAACCTCGGGCTCACGTTTGCCCACGAGGTTCAAGTTGGGGCCGTTGATGATGTGGATGGTCATTTCTTGAAGTAGTAGAGGAACGAGGCGATGCCTTGTAGAGCGGGCTTGCGTTGACCCTCGATCTCCATCTTGAAGTCAATCTCGGCCTTGCAGATGCCGCGCAAGTCGGCAATGTTGTGCAACTTGGTCACGAGGCGCACACGGCTGCCTGTGATGACGGGTTGGCCAAAGCGCATCTTGTCCATGCCATAGTTGACCTGCATTTCCAGATTGTTCACCTCGATGATCTGGTTCCACAGGTGAGGGATGAGCGACATGGTGAGGTAACCATGGGCTATGGTGTTGTGATAGGCACTCTCGGCCTTAGCGCGCTCCACATCCACGTGAATCCACTGATGGTCGAGTGTTGCGTCGGCAAACATGTTGATACGATCTTGATCCACGGTAAGCCATTCGCTGGCACCGAGTTCCTCTCCCAGATGGGAGGCAAATTCTTCGTAAGAATTGATGGTAAGCATATTGTTTAGTCGTTTAGTCGCTAGTAGTCGCTAGCACTAGTTATTAGTCGTTAGTTACTTTGTTTTGAATTGGATTTCAGGCGGTGGCGCATGATGAGGGCGGTGACCATGCTGGTCAACAGGCCGACAACAGCAACGAGGGCTAGTGTGACGAGCACATCGGTCCACTGCACCTCGACGGGATAGGCGCTAACAATCATGTTAGCCGGGTCGCCGCTCAGCCGCAACCACCCGAAATGATACTGGCACAGGCACAGGATGAGGCCGATAACCACACCCGTCACCGCACCAACGAGGGTGATGAGCCAACCTTGCAGGACAAAAATGCGGGAAATTTGGCGGTCATGGGCACCCAGGGCGCGCAACGTGGCAATGCTGTCGTCCTTCTCGATAATGAGCAGTGACAGGGTGCTGATGACATTAAACGTGGCGATGACCAGGATAAAGGCCAGCAACAGAAACGCCATCCATTTCTCGATATTGACCAAGCGATAGGCCTCGCTCTGCTGCATGAGGCGGTTCTTGACCTGGTAAGCGCTTCCCAGTGCACCCGAGATGTCGCGCATCACATCGCTCTCGCTAGCGCCAGGCGCGAGTTTCACCTCGATTTGGGTAGCCTGGGTGTCATAATCAAATAGGGTTCGCGCCATGTCCAGGGGCACATAGATGAGGTCGGCATCATAGCTATTTTGCTGCAACTGGAAAATGGCCGACACAAACAGGGAGTCCTGCCTGAAAGCCCCCATCGGGTTAGCGATGTTGACACGTCCTTGCCGCTGTGGAGCATACAGGTGAACCATGCCCAGGAACTCAGGCCTGACACACAGCCTGACCGCCGGTCCAGCGCCCACGACGGCAAACTGCGACACCTGGTCGCGCAGTTTCCACTTGCCGTCAACGATGACCGAATCCATGGCGTTAGTGGTGTTATAGTCGTCGGGGACACCCTTGAGACGCACGGGCATCTGCAACTGGTCATAGACGGCGAGCGCCTGGTCCTCAATAACAGGCACGACACGTTCCACGCCTTGAATGTGGCTCACCACATCAATGACGCTATCGGCATCGTTGATGGTCTTGCCCAGGGTTGCCGTGATGGCTACCTGAGGGTCGAGCATGGCCAGCTTGCCCATGATAAGCCCCCTGAAACCGTTGAAGACACTCAGCACACAGATGAGCGCTGCTGTCGAGACCACCACGCCACACACGGCAATGATGGAGATGATGTTAACGGCCTGATGGCCTTTCTTGGACACCAGGTAGCGGCACGCTATTTTCAGCGGGAGACTCATAACTACGGAATGAATCAAACAAATCCTTTTTTTTCAAACAACTTGAACAACAAGAAACAACTTGAACAAATCGTTTTAAAAAAAATGTTGTTTGGGTTGTTTCAGTGTTGTTATTGTTGTTTGGTTGTTTCGTTGTTCTCTTCGGGGTTGGGCTTGTCCTTTGAGAGAAGCTCGTCGATGTGGTCGATATAATCGAGCGAGTCATCGATGTGGAACTTCAACTCGGGGCAGCGGCGCAACTGATAGCGCACCTGCTGAGCGAGTTCATAACGGATGCTCTTCTCGCTAGCGTTGATGCTCTCCATGATGGCGGCCGCATTCTCGCTGGGGAAAATGCTCAATCGCACGTTGGCCACGCTCAAGTCGGGCGAGACGCGCACGCTGCTCACGCTCACGAGGGTGCCGCGCGTCTTAGCGGTCTCGCGACGGAAGATTTCGCTCAGTTCCTTTTGCACCAGTCGGCTGATCTTTTGTTGTCTGGTTGTATCCATTATATTACTTTAGTTGATTTCAAACTGCAAAGATAATGCTTTTTCTTGAGATTGACGGGATTTGCCGGGCAATCTGGATGCGGTAAATGTAAGAAATTAGCCCTGTAGAAAACCTACAGAGCTAATTTCAGTTAATTTCAGTTTGGATTACTCCTCAGCAGGAAGCATGACAACCTCTACCTTGTTGCCAGCAGCCAGGAGCTGGCGGGCGAAGGCGGCGATGGTCTCGGGAGTCTGGGCATTGACGATCTGCTCATAGGCAGTGTGATCGTCGAGGCCACGGCCCACGTAGAACATGATGGTCTGCAACCAGTAGTTGTTCTCCTTGAGCTCGGTGGTGTGGTCCTTAATCATGAGCTCCTTGATCTCCTTCAAGGTGGTAGCATCGATGGTCTGGCAAGCAGTCATGATCTCCTCGTTCATGATCTTGAGGGCAACGTCGGCCTTCTCGGGCTTCATCGGACAAGAAGCCATCACAGCGGTGAAGGGCTTGTCGCCGTTGAGCGTGCTGTAGCCGTAAGCACCTGCCGAGTAAGCAGCGCTTTCGTCCTCACGGATCTTCTGCAGATAAATCTTGCTCAGCACCTGACCCAGCATCTCAGACTTGATGCTGTTCTCGAGGCTATAAGGAGTCTTGTCATCATACCAGTAGATGCGTGCAATGGCCTTGGGGGTCTCGCTCTTGTGGTTGAAGTGGTTGATGGTCTGGCCCACGGGGTGGGTGTCAACATTCTCCCAGTTAGAGAGCTTACCCTTCTTGCCGGGCAGCGAAGCGATGTACTGCTCGATGAGCGGACGGATGACAGCCTCGTCAAACGAACCAACGAAGAAGAAGGTGTAGTTGGCAGCGTTGGCGGTGCGCTCCTTGATGATTTGCAGCTGGCGGTCATAGTTCACTTGCTTCAAGTCCTCTACATGGAAGGGCTTGCTGCGCCAGTTGTGGTTACCCAGGGTGTACTCTACTGAATCGTTGAATACCGACTCGGGCTGCAGGCTCTGGTTCTTGAGCATGGTCTCAACCTGACCCATGAACTGGTTGTAGTTCTTCTCATCCTTGCGGACGTTGGTGAAGTTGAGGTAAACGAGCTGGAACATGGTCTCGAGATCCTTAACAGTTGAGTGACCGCTAACCACGTCGGTATATTCGTTCATGCTGTAGTTGACGCCTACCTGCTTACCGGCCAGGGCCTTCTCGAGCTCCTTGTTCGAGAACTCGCCCAGACCACTGGTCATCGATGCAATGCTTACCAGACCGGTATTGGCCCAATCAGCCTCGCCATAGAGTGAGTTACCACCGCGTGCACGGGCAGCCATGATGATCTCGTCTTCCTTGAAGTCAGTCTTCTTGAGGATGACGCGGGCACCGTTGCTCAGCTCAAGCTCCTTGTAGTCAAACTGGCTGTTGTAAGTCTCCTTTTTGATTTTACCCTTCTTGGGCATCTTGCTGATGAGGGGCTCCTGCTTCACGTTGTCCACATAGGCCTCGACGGTGGCATTGATACCAGCGTCAACAGCAGACTTCAGACCCTCGGGAGTGGGATAAACGGCACCGTCCTTCTCCTGGTTGAAGTTAACGACCACGAGGTTCTTACCGTCGGTGGTAATCAACTCGGGCAACATCTGGTTAACGATATCAACAGGGATTTGGGGAGCGATCATGCTCATGATCTGGTATTCCTGCTCGATTGAGGGCATGGGCTCGTTGTCGAGGTAGTTGCGGTAGTACTGAGCGGCAAGACGGGCATTAGAAATCTTGTTGCGCTCGTTGTACTGCTTCTCAAGACCGCTCATGTAGTCATCCTTGGCGCGAACATACTCGGTGCCAGTGAAACCGTGCTTAGCAGCACGCATGGCCTCGGTGATGACGGCCTGGGTGGCTGCCTCGATTTGGCCTTCCTTGGGCATAACAACCAGCGTCAAAGCCTCGGGGTCGTTAGACAGCAGGTAACCACCATCCATAACCATTGCTTGCAGGTAGGGGCAATCGGGCTCCTGAGCCTTCTCAGAAAGACGAGCGTTAAGCATATCGCACATCATGCTAGTGGCATAGTCCATTACCAGATAGACCATATCACTCTTCATCTCCTTGGGGAAAGCCTCATGCTTGAACATCACCATCACCTGGCTGTACTGCTGCTCCTTGTCCTTGTCGATAGCGATGATGGGCTCCTCGTTGTCGGGAACGGGTTCAGGAACAACCTGTGCAGCGTTGGGATCAAGAACGCAGTCCTTGAACAACTCCTTGATCTGGGCCTCGATGTGATCGACGTCAACATCACCCACGATGACCAGGGCCTGGTTGTCGGGACGATACCACTTGTGGTAGTAGTCACGCAGCTCGTTATACTTGAAGTTGTCAACGACCTCCATCAGACCGATGGGCATGCGGCGGCCATACTTCGAGCCGGGATACAGCTTCTCGAGCTGGTTCTCGAGCATGCGCTGCTGGGCGCTGCGGCGCAAGCGCCACTCCTCATGGATCACGCCACGCTCCTTGTCAATCTCCTCGTCGGTGAGCAACAGGCCGTTGCTCCAGTCCTTAAGGATAAGCAAGCAAGAGTCGATAGCGCTCTGGCGGGTGCTGGGCACGTCGTTGATGTTGTAAACGGTCTCGGCAATGCTGGTATAGGCATTCAAGTCTTTACCAAAGGCAACACCCAGTGAGCGGGTGTAGTCGATGATGCTCTTGCCCTCGCCGTTGAAGTGCTCACTGCCGTTGAAGGCCATGTGCTCCAGGAAGTGGGCAAGACCACGCTGGCTCTCCTCCTCCTGGATAGAGCCCACGCGCTGGGCGATGTAGAAATTCACACGGTGCTCGGGGTAGTCGTTGTGACGGATGTAGTAGGTCAATCCGCAATCCAACTTACCGACGCGCACTTGGTCGTCAACGGGCATGGGACCCATTGACTGTGCCTTGAGGGCACTGGTGCTGAATGCCATCATCACGAGCAGCATTGCAGCAAAGATTTTTTTCATCTTCATGTGGTTGAAAATTGGTTTTAAAAAATGTTTATAAAGTTATTTATTTGTGTTAGTGATCAAATGGGTCTGTCAGGTTTCACAATAAGGTGTCCTAACCAACCTGCAAAGATACTGTTTTTTTTAAATAGTGGCCGTTTAACTATTGATTTTCTAACTCTTCCTGCTCTTTTTGCAGTGCTTTTACCTTTTGCATCCACTTGTAGGCCAACAGGCAATCTATCAATAGCACAGCGACACCCACCGCTAGAACTGCCACAATAGCTGGAGTGAAATTCTCGATGTCAAAGATATTGATTAACATTGCTATAGTGAGAATGAGTATGCCGTAAAACGTCCATTTAGCTCCGTTGTTGATCTCATTTTTGGTAATTGGTGCCACACTAACTGCAAGCATTTCGAAAGCCATACTACAAATCATGCCCACATTAAACCAATCGTCCAATTCGGGATGATTAGTTGTGCTTGCCCATAAGTCTAGGCCAATGAATACCAAAAACATCAGCGATCCAACAATTATCATGAACCAATACAAGGTTCTTTTTGTTCTCTCGGTCATCATAATCTTATGAGTTTTATGTGAATAAAGACTTTTAATATGTGGATTATTTATCCAATTTGTCAAGTACAGTAGCCTCGCGGAACATTCTGTACAAACCGCTCAACAAAGCTCCCCAAAAACCAATTGACACCATTATCAAAAGAGCAACAAAAATATTCTCGCCATTGGTTAATGATATTGAACCCATTCTGGTGACAGGAAAAATCAATGTCAAAACAAAAAGAAGCACGTAGAGCGCGCATGGGATAAGTACCAATAGCTTGGTCTTCTTACTCAAGCCTTTACGGTACATTTTCAGGATATATCCACCAATCACCAATATTATACCCCAATGGCAAAGTGAATTGCCCAAGAAATGAATCTCATTGAGGGCTAAGTCCATACCCAAGAAACCCTTGAGCAGTCCTGAGACAAAATCGGTGCCAAGTAGCCAGATGACAAGACCAGCAATCCTGATTGTTTCGCCTATCATTTTTCTAATTTTCAACGTTTCCATTTTGATACTGTTTTAAGAGTCCTTAATTGTTGTTTTTGACCTTTAGACGCTGAAAGGGCATGAAAAACTACACTTAAAAGCAAAAAAATCGATGCCCCAATTGATTGGAGCATCGTGAAAGATGTTAAGTGTCTAGAAATGAATTGATTTCAATAATCCGGGAACTTGAGTGCCGCCACTTGCATCATGCGAGAGATGTCAAAGTAGAAACCCTCGGCCGACTTGCCGGCAACAGGCTGCACCTTGATGTAGTCGATGCCCCCGTCAAGGGTCTCGTGGTCGGTAGCGACAAAACCCAGGAAGTTGATGATGTTATACTCGTGCTCGGGAGCGATGACCACCCAGGGTTCCTCCTTGGTGCCTTTTCCACTTGACATGATCGCGGCTATCAAGCGGTCAAGACGATACTGCCTGACAGCGGCGCGGGCATATTTTTTCTTCTCCTTGAGCACATAGATGTAGAAATTCATCTGGTTCAGGTCAAACATATTGTCGTTGAGTGACAACTCGGCATACTTCTCGATGCTGTCACACTCGGCACGCGAGTGGGGCTGCTTGTAGTAGAGCTGCTCGACCACATTGCTATAGACCGACTCACGGAAGGGGTTGTAATCTTCCTGGAAGGTGTAGCCGTAGTAGAAGTTGCGAAACGCCTCGATCGACAGGGAGGTGTCGTTGCTGTTGTAGGCTTTTATCAACTTGGGGTAATAGTAAGCGTTATTGGGATTCTCGATTACCGACTTGACATGGTCAAAGTCAACCTTCTTGATGGCAAACTTGCCAGGCTGAGGCCGTTCAGGCGCTTGTGCCCAACCCATTACCGCCACAGTCAAAGCGATGGCCAGAGTGAATATGTGTCTAATCTTCATCATTTTTTCTTCATTAATTAATCTATCACCAAGCCCATGATTGCAATACACACAATCGACACCGCAACAATGGCGGGCAAACACTTGGCGGCGAAATATCGCCAGAACAGCATGGATGGGGACAGCATCCACTTGCCGGCGGGCGTGCGACTATAGGCCAGTTGACCCAAGGCAGCGCCCAGTACCACTCCGAGCACCATGACGCGGGGTGCCGTGAGTATGCCCAGCATGCCGCCAGCCATTGCAGTCAGCCCCACATACAGGTTGCTGGAGCTGTGCCCGTCGGGCTCGCCGCTGGGCGATAGATAAAAAAGTCCCACGGTGATGAGCGCGGCAATGCCCCAAAAGATGAGCGTCGCCGTCTTCACATCGATATAGTAGCTGTAATGCATGAGCACCAAGCCAATGAATGCGGGAACCGCAGCCACCCACTTGGGTTTCAACACCAGCGCCAGCGCGGCAATCAAGCAGGCCACACCAGCGATGAACAATATGTAATGCATTACCATGTATTCTACTCCTATTAATTATTAAACAAGAAAAATCTCCTGTTATTGCCCGTCATCGGGAGTTATTTCGACTCGGTGGCGCTTTTGGTGCCGTTATAGGGCGGTGGCGTCGCATCGGCCTCGGCTGATTTCTCGTCGGAGGGATAAGACACGCGCATGTGATAGGCCGTGCGCAATCGCTCGACAAACAATTTCTTGACACTTTCCACATCGCGGAAACTGATGGGAGCCTCACGCAGCAAGCCATCAGCGACCTGGCTATCAATAATTTTGCCCACCATGGCGGCAATGGCCTCCTCGGTGTGGTCTTTCAAGCTTTTGGTCGCAGCCTCACAGGCGTCGGCCATCATCAATATAGCGGCCTCCTTGGTTTGCGGATTAGGTCCAGGATAGGAGAATGGCGCCTTGTCCACCTCCTCGTCGGGACGGGCTTCGCAAGCCTTGTAATAGAAATAACGGGTGATGCCCTTGCCATGATGCTGGGCAATCAGGTCCTTGATAACCTTGGGCAAATCGGCGTCTTCAGCAATCTTCAGGCCATTAGCGACATGGTCGATGACAATCTTGGCGCTGTCCTCGGGCCTCACGAGGTGGTCATGAGGATTCTCGCCAATCTGATTCTCGGTAAAGAAAGCAGGATTTTTGGTCTTGCCAATATCGTGGTAGAGCGCACCGGCCCTCACCAGCTGCATGTCGGCACCGATTTTCAGCGCCGCCTCACCGCCCAGGTTGGCCACCATGAGCGAGTGCTGGAAGGTACCCGGGCAGTTGCTGGACAACTGACGCAGCAACGGGTTGTTGATGTCGCACAGTTCGAGCAGGGTCATCGACGAAGTGAAGCCAAAGACTTTCTCGATAATGGGTATAATCAAGAAGGCCGAGAAGAGGATGATGATGTTAAACAGGAAATACCTGAAGTAATAGTGGTCAACCTTCCCAAAGTCGCCCTCGGTAACCAGGGTCATCGCCACATAAATGATGCAGTAGGCAAGGAAAATAAACAGGGCACAGCGCACCAACTGGGTGCGCTTGGTCAGGTCCTTGACTGAGACGATGGCAATAATGCCTGCAATAAACTGCATGATGATGAACTCGGCCTGCTGGCTGCTGGCAATGAGCGAGCAGATGAGCACCGTGACAATGTGTACAAAGAATGATGTGTGGTCGTCAAAGAACGATGAAACGATGATGGGCACCAGCCCGAAGGGGATGACATAGTAGAGGCTGTACTTGAATTTCACGATGAGGAAAACAGCGATGACAAAGAGCGTGATGAAGGTGATGAGGAACACCATCTGACGGAGATTGTCAAACACCTGCCGGCGCACCAGCTTCATGAAGAAATAGAAGGCCAGCATGAGCGTGGCGACAATCATGATCTGTCCTAGCAGGTTGAGCGTCTCGTCAACGTTGCGCTGGTCGTTGCGGCGTGCCACCTCGTTTTGATAGCTGACGATGGCGGCAGCTTTTTGGGGCGTGACGATGTCGCCACCCCTGATGATGGTCTCGCCAGCCTGAACCGTGCCTGGTGAGCGCAAGGCGTTGCGCAGGTCCTCGCCCAGCCATTTCTCATTCTCCTTGGCATCCACCTTCATGTTAGGCACGAGGTAGTTACTGATATCCACGCCCTTGAGAGCCTCTTGCACTGCAGCATTTCCCTTCAGCGTGTCGGTGAGCCACGCATAGGCCTGGCGCACAGTCTTCATGTGGCGTGTGTCAACCACTTGCAGCTCATTGTTGCCCACATTGAAGCGCAGTTGCTTGCCGGCACGGATGTCGTTGGCGGCCTCATTATCCACAATGCCATCGTTGTAGAGCCTGATAACAGCATTCATCAGCGCTTGGCTGCCAGGACGGCCAGCCAGTGCCCTGGACAATAAAGCCTGCTGTTGCTCGGCCTTCTTGCGGTCGAGGGTATAAATGGTGGCAAAATTCTGGTTGACGCTGTCAGTAATGTGCTTGCGGGTTTCCTCGTCAAGCTCGATATCATATTGGAAATTGGCCTCTAGACGCGAGTGCAGCCATGGCTTGCCCACCTCGAAGCTGTAGGTATGGATTCCATCGCGGCTAAAGAAGAGCGTGGTCGCGATGAGAATCACCGACAAGACGAGCAGCGCGATGATGATGTTATTATTCTTCTTGGATTTCTTCATCTTAGTTTTGGTTTCTTTTACTGGCTACATGTATTTCATGCTCATCATGGGCTAGCTCATGCGGGTCGCTGTATTCACACCCTTCACTTTCTTGATTTGGTTGCACAGGTTGGTCAGCACCTTGGCATCGCTGATAAGCACGTCAAGGTCACAATTGAACACGCCCTGGTTGGATGTCACGTTCATCTTTCTCATGTTGATTGACATATTGGTCGAGATGATGTTGACAATGGCCTGGAGGATGCCTTTCTGGTCAATGCCCTCGATGTGGATCGATGCCAGGAACTTGTCGCTATACTCGTCCCATGTCGTTTCCAGAAGGCGCGAACCGTAACTGGCCTTGAGTCTCGCAAGCGTGGGACAGTCCATCTTGTGAACAATCACCTCGCCCGAATCGTTCAGGAAACCCACCGTGTCATCGCCGGGAATGGGGTGGCAGCAGTCGGCAATATGGTAATTGCTCACGCCATTGGTTGTTGTGAGGCGGTAAACAGCCTTGGTGTCAATGGCCTTGGAGGGCTCGCTAGTGGTCTCCTTGTGTTCCTCTTTTCCCTTGAAGGGATTGTTGCGACGCCACCAGTTGAAACGCACACCTTGCTCCTTCTTGCTGATCATCTCCTCGTTGAGTGTGATCTCGTCATTGCCAATCATGAAGAACAGTTCCTCCTTGCCGGCTAGACGTTGGCGGCCAATGGCCTGTGACAACAGCTCATTACTGAACTCGATGTGGTGATCGCTCAGGAAATTCATGAACCGCCGCTCGCCCTCCTCGATGATGAGGCGGCGCTGGTGGCGCAGGGCGGCATGAAGTCTTGTCTTGCCCTTGGCCGTGACGACAAATTTCTCCCACTCGGACTTGGGTTTCTGGGTATTGCTGGTGACAATCTCGACCTGGTCGCCGCTAGCCATCTTGTAGGAGAGCGGCCTGAGTTTGTGATTGACCTTGCCCGCGATGCAGTGTGTGCCCAGGTCGGTGTGCAGGGTGAAAGCCAAGTCAAGCACCGTGGCACCCTTGGGCAGCGTGATGGTCTCGCCCTTGGGCGTGAACACCACAATCTCGCTGGCATACAGGTTGAGCTTGATGGTGTCGAGAAAATCGATGGCGTCAGGTTCGGGATCCTTGAGAATGTCGGTGATGGTGCTCAACCACTTGGAGAGCTCTTCTTCCTCCTCGCCCTCGCCTATCTTGTATTTCCAGTGGGCGGCAAAACCGCGCTCAGCGATCTCGTCCATCTTGCGGCTGCGTATCTGCACCTCAACCCAGTCGCCATCGGGTCCCATGACGGTAACATGCAACGCCTGGTACTGGTTCACCTTGGGGGTGGTCAGCCAGTCCCTCACGCGGTCAGGATGCTTGATATAGACCTCGGTAATCTCGTTGTAGATGTTCCAGCACAAGCGCTTGGCATCGCTCTCGCGCTCGCAGTCAAACACGATGCGGGCAGCATACAGGTCATAGACCTCGTCAAAGGGGATGTGCTTGGTCTGCATCTTCTTCCAGATGGAATAGCACGACTTGACACGCACCGTGAAGTCATATTTCAGCCCCATGTTGTCAAGGCGTTCGCGAATGGGCGCCGAGAAACGTGAGAACAGCTCGTTACGCCGTTCCTCGCTATCGTCAACCAATGAGCGGATGCGCTGATACTCGCTGGGATGATTGTACTTGAAACTCAAGTCCTCAAGCTCGGTCTTGATAGCATACAAGCCCAAGCGATGGGCCAGCGGGGCATAGATGTAGAGCGTCTCGCCTGCTATCTTGTACTGCTTGTTGGGCGGCATGGATGACAAGGTGCGCATGTTGTGCAGGCGGTCGGCCATCTTGATGAGCACCACGCGCACGTCCTCGCCCATGGTGAGCAACAGCTTGCGGAAATTCTCGGCCTGCACCGATGCCTTGTCGCCAAAGATGCCACCCGAGATCTTGGTGAGGCCGTCAACGATGCGCGCTATTTTCTTGCCGAATTGCGCCTCGATGTCCTCGACCGTGTACTCGGTATCCTCGACCACATCGTGTAACAGGGCAGCGCTGATGCTGGTCGAGCCCAGCCCGATCTCTTGATTCACGATGGTGGCTACGGCAATGGGGTGCATGATATAGGGCTCTCCAGAGCGGCGGCGAATGCCTTGATGAGCATCGCGCGCAAACTTGAAAGCCTTCTCAATAATCTCCACTTTCTTGCGATGATTACTTGACAAATAGCCGTTTAACAAGTTCTGATAGGCCTCTTCAATTAAGCGGTCTTCCTCCTCAGGCGATATGTTATTGAACTGCGTCATGGTTCTCTTGCTCTTGAATTAAACTACAAATTTAGACATTTACTTTGACATAGTACTTGTCGGAGCCGTTTAAAAAATCTAAAAAACGTGAGGTTTAACCTTGCCCTTGACTTTCGGGACGGGTGCCGGGAATGGGCGCCGTGACATTGAAACGGCGTTGCCAAGTGGCCGTTGGAGTGCTCAGGGTCACCGTCCCATTACCAATAATGATCTCGTTAACAGCATCGCAACCCTGGGGCAGGCGCAGGATAGCGCGCACACGACCGTTTTGGTCACATATCTGGATGCCCATGCTGGTGGCGACCCACAGGTTGCCGTTGCCGTCAAAGGTGATGCTATGGATGTTGAGCGGGCTGCTGTTATCGTCGTTGTGGAGCCAGTAAAAGGGCTCGCCGTATTCCAGTTGGCCGTTTTTCAGCAGGTATTGCCACACGACGTTGTCAGGTTCCTCAGGCGCCATCACCACGGTGGTCAGGTCAGGATAGATGATGCGCTTCACGGGCTTCCTGTCAGCGCCGTCGGCAATCTTGCGCCAACCCTCGTCACCATCGGTTAGCAGTGCTTTCAGGAAGTCGTTCTGCGTCTTTCCCACAGTAGGTTCTGCGGGCCAGTCACGCCACATCCATTCCATCACTTGCGGGAAAATCTCGGTCGAGCGCGTGACGTTGTGTCCACCGTCGCTCCAGTCACACTGCACGTCATATCCGGCAAACTCCAGCGCACTGGCCAGCATCTGGTTACCCTCATACCAATGGCCAAACAACGGGTTCCACACGTCGTTGCTGCCGTCCTGGATGAAGACCCGCAAGGGCAGCGGTTCGGTCTTCCTGACCAACGCCTGCAGGTCGTTGCCACCGCGCATCGCCACAAACGTGCCCACGCCGGTGAATACCTTGCCAAACAGGTCGGGACGATGCCACGCGGCATTAAAAGCAGCGATGCCGCCACTGCTCAAGCCGAAAATCATGCGGTCCTGGGGCCGTCGCGACAGGCTGATGGGCTTGCCCTTAGTCGTTTTCATTGCCTCCACAGCGGGCAGCACCTCTTTCTCGAGAAACTCGGCAAACGAGCCAGTGGTCGAGTCAAACTCGTAGCTGCGGTTGTAGCGCAGCACAGTGCCGTCGGTTGCCTTGATGATGCCAGGTTGCAGGAATACGCCGATGGTCAACGGCATCTTCTTGGCCTCGATGAGCGAGTCCATCACCTCGGGGGCATGGCACAACACGCCATCGAGGCCCACATAGAGTGCTGCAGGGCGCTTGCCGTCATACTGGTCGGGAACATAGACTTGGAACGTGTGGACCGTGCCGGGATAGACCGCCGACTGCTCTAGCGTGCCGTCAATCAGAACATGTCCAGCCGAGGCTCGCAACATCGCCATCAAGCAGATGGCAAGGAAAAGAAATCTTGATCTCATGCTTTTATCGTTTTATTGCCGCAAATGTACACAAAATCACTCCTATATGCAACCCTCTATCCTAAAAGAGGCATCGCGGATGCCAAAACCCATGTTGGCACCCGCGACGCTCTTATTCAGTAACCGCGATATTAATTGCCGTCGTTGAGGAGCATGTCGATCAGGTCGGTCACGTCCTTGATGGTTACCACGCCGTCACCGTTCACGTCGGCATAGGCGGGTAATTCATCACCGCTGAGCAGCATGTCAATCAGGTTGGTAGCATCATTAATGGCGATGCTACCGTCACCGTTGATGTCGCCAGGACCAGCCCCGATAAAGGGCACAATGTGGGTGAACTTACCCCACTCCTCATGAGACTTATAAACAGATAAAGATGTATTAGGAACAAAAATTGTTGTTGTCTCATAAACATTTGAAAGATACTTAAAAAAAGTCCTTCGTCCTATTTGTGGGGGTACCATTGCCTTGCATATAATTTTGTTTAAACTTTCACAATAGTAAAAGGCTTCATTATTGATAGAATCTATCGTTTCTGATAAAACAATACTAATCAAGTTCTTGCAACCATAAAACGCCTCTTTCTCAATTACTCTAACAGAATTGAGCAAATCAACAGTTTTTATCCCTTCACACTTATAAAATGCCCTATTTCCGATTATAGTCACTCCATTAGGAATAAACGTGTTGTTGCAACCCTTAATTAGAGTGTTGCTTGCTGTTTCAATAATTGCATTGCAATTTTCTCTTGAGTCATATTTTTGGTTACCATCGTCAATAGAAATGTCAACAAGATTACTGCAATTTTCAAACATGTTCGCTGCTAAGTGGTTCACAGAATTACCAATATGCAGATTCGCTAGATTAATGCAATTTCCAAAGGCATAATCCCCAATTGTGACAACTGAATTTGGAATGTCGATTTTTGTCAAGACTCTATTGAATCCAAAAGAGTTGCTATTAATTGATTCAATTGTATTGGGAATAACCGTATTACCGCATCCCACAAGCAATGTGTTTGTAGCAGTCTCAATAATGGCATTACAGTTCTCACGTGAATCATACACAGGGTTAGCTTCATCGACTGTAATAGAATTAATATCTGCGCACCAGACAAATGGGTTGTAGACCATATCAATCACAGTATTCGGTATCGAGACACTGGTTATTCCTATGTCAGTCCAACAAAATGCTGCATCGCCAATTTTAACTACAGTATAATCATGATGGCCAACATGAATTATTGGTGGTATCACAATATCTCCACTATAATCCAGGTAAAAATCAGGATCGATGGGATTGCTCTCACTTCTCACAGACACAGTAGAGTCACTCTCTATCAAATATACCACGCCATTGTGAACAATGAAATTTCCACAACGACTGGTACAATTAACAGAATCATAATGTATATCAGCCACAACTGTAAAGCTATTTGAATTTCCTTCCCTATACCCATAAGCTTCGATCCTATAATCTCCAAACTCAGGAAGATAGATAGAAGCATCGGGTTCACAATGAAGCCATTCTCCGGATCCATTAATTTGATATACATAACTATCTGCAAGAACATATCGAATACCATCATCATGATAAATATCATCGTCAAAAGCGTATGATTTATATATGGGATCTGTTATAATGTTAATTTTTAAGCCTTCACCCTCACAGGCTTCATCAACATAAATATAAGGTGGAGTGGCAGTATACATCAAATCATTGTTGACCTCACATTTGATTATATCACTTCGGCCTTTCCCTTTTGAAATAGCAATAACATCAATTGAGTCAGGTAAGATATCATACTCTGCCCTATAGTACACTTCATATGAACCCGAGCAGGCGACCCATTCTTCATCTGACAAAAAAGATCTCCAAAAAAAGACTTCGTCATGAGTACTATCGACACTTTCGATGCTTATTGCCAACACATTATCATCATTATAAATGCCATCACCGTTCACATTACCAACTGCAGTAATTTTTGCTTGAACAATTGGAGTTGAGGTTTTTTCCAACTCAGCACCTAATGACGTTATTGTTATAAAATTAGACCACAATTCAGCCTCTTTGTAAGCATCGATTGAATTCTCTGGTACCCGTAATACAATAGGATAGTATCCGTTTCCTTGTTCACTTTCGGTGATGTAATCAATCATTCCAGGATAGTTATTATCCTTGAAAATGTTATTATCAGGATTGACTCCTGGTGGCTCTACAGACAAACAAGTGATTTGTTCAATACTCCTTGCACCATAAAAAGTCTTGGCAGGAATGTAAGTGACATTCTCGCCCAAGACAACATCTTCTAATTTATCACAACCATAGAATGCCTCTTTACCAATGTGTTCAACAGAATTTGGGACTTCAATACTTCTAAATTCACAAAACTGAAAAGCTGATTCACCAATTGAATGGACAGCGTTTCCGATAGTAACACTCTCCAAATCATAGCAGTACCCAAAAGCCTCATTACCAATTTCTGTAACAGAATTAGGAATAATAATACTTGTCAGTCGAAAACATCCCCAGAAAGCTTCAGATTTAATTATTTCCAAAGAATTAGGAAAATCTACACTTGTCAAATAATAACTTCGATAGAACGCTTTGTCACCAATAGCGGTAACACAATAGTCTATGCCTTCAAACGTAACAGTTTCAGGAATAATGACCTGTCCTCTATAAGATCCATAATTGGTATCTTTATAGGTTACTTCGACATTTGATCCTGACAACTTTTGGTAATAGATGCCGTCTACCTCGAAGACATAAGCATGTGCAGCAATAGATGCTGCAGCCACTAAAAATAAAAATAGAAGTACTTTTTTCATTGCTGTAAATGTTTAGATTGTTAGTAATATGAACTTTTCACGAAAAAGCATTCTGCTTTATTATAATATTGCGCAAAGATATTCTCTTTAAAAGAATTTAACCAACTGTTTTCGGTGATAATAATAGCAAATAGCAAGATTATTTGAAAAAGTGTCTAATTTTTTTACACTTTTTCAATTGGTTGAATGAATTATCTTCTCATTGAGCACTAATTGCGAGATGAGATAGAGGTATCGATCAGATCGGGAAACGAAAGATTTCTGCCTTACTCTCGTTTCCTTTCCTCTCACGCTACAGGACGTACCGTCATAAAGGCGTGCTCAGGGCTTACACTCGTTTGGCTATGACAATGAAGTGTACACAAAAAAGTATCGCGGACGCCAACATGTGTTTTGGCACCCGCGATGCTATTATTCAGTTATTGCGATATCAATTGCCGTCGTTGAGGAGCATGTCGATGAGGTCGGTCACGTCTTTGATGGTTACCACGCCATCACCATTCACGTCGGCATAGGCGGGCAACTCGTCACCACTGAGCAGTTGGTCAATCAGGTTTGTAGCGTCGCTGATGGCAATGTTGCCGTCACCATTGATGTCGCCAGGACCAGCACCAAGGAACGGCACAATGCGGTAAAACAATCCCCATTTACTATGTGCTTGGTATGCCTCAAGCGACTCATTCGGGACGAACAATGTGGTCTGCTGCTCATAATTGAAGGCATTCGAATAAAGTGATGGCGGTGTTTTTGCATGGCATATCACGTTTTGCAGGCCCGTACAACCATCAAACGCTTGAGACCCGATGCTAATAACCGAGTTGGGAATGTAAATAGTGGTCAGACCACTGCAGTTCTTAAATGCATAGTAGGGGATGGTGGCAATCGAGTCGGGGATGGCGATGCTGGTCAGGCCCATGCACCCACAGAATGCATATTGACCGATTTTGACAACCGAGCTGGGAATATTAATACTGGTCAGACCACTGCATTCGAAAAACGCACTGGAGCCTATGTTAGTGACCGTATTTGGGATAGTGATACCCGTTAGGCCACTACGGCCAGAAAAAGCATAGGCGCCAATGGATGTGACCGAGGTAGGGATAGTCGTGTTTTGGCATCCAGCAATGAGGTTGTTAGAAGCTGTTTCTATTATGGCATTGCAACCATCACGGGAATCATATTTTGTGTTATCACTTGCTACAACGATGCTAATCAAACTGCTATCGTTAGCAAACGCTCCGTCATAGATGGAAGTGACCGAGCTGGGGATGGTGATGCTGGTCAAGCCGCTGCAGTTCCTAAATGCATAGTCACCGATATGCCTGACGGAATTGCCGATGTTGATGCTGGTAGCGCCGCTGCAGTGTTCAAAGGCATAGTCACCGATGTAATCGACTGAGTTGGGGATATCAATGGCGGTCAGCCCGTCGCAATGGCTGAACGTATATTTGTAGATTTGGGAGACTCCGTTGGGGATGGTAATACTAGTAAGGCCACTGCAACCATAGAATGCATAGATGCCGAAATATTTGACCGAGTTGGGGATGTCGATGCTGGTCAGGTTGCGACGGCCAGAGAATGCATAGTCATCGATGGATGTGACCGAGGCTGGAATAGTCGTATTTAGGCTACCCGCAAGGAGCTTGTTAGAAGCAGTTTCTATTAAGGCATTACAACCATCACGGGAATCATATTTTGTATTATCGCTTGCTACAACGATGCTGGCAAGACTGGAGCAAAACTGAAACACATCGCCTCCGATGGATGTGACCGAGTTGGGAATGGTCACACTGGTTAGGCTGCTGCAGTAGCCGAACGCCTGGTAGCCGATGGTGGTAACCGAGTTGGGAATGTCGATACTGGTCAGACCTCTGCATTTGAAGAACGCATCGTAGCCAACGGTAGTGACCGAATTAGGGATGGTGACACTCGTCAGGCCACTGCAGCCATCGAACGCCATCTCGGCGATGGTAGTAATCGAGTTAGGGATGCTGACACTAGTCACACCGCTGCAATCATCGAATGCTCCTTTGCCAATAGAGGTGACGATGTAGGTTTTGCCGTCATAAGTGACAGTAGCTGGGATTGTCACATCGCCGCTGTACTCATCGCTATACTCGGAGTAATGAGTTCCTTTACAAGATACCGTGGCTTCATTACCATTGATGAGGTAGTAAATGCCATCAACTTCAAAGTCATGGGCCATCGTGGTCGCAATAGTTGCGACTAACAACATTAAAGTTAAAATAATCTTTTTCATAATTGTTTACTGTTTTATTTGTTTAAAAAATGGTATTATCAATTGCCGCTGAGGAGCATGTCGATCAGGTCGGTCACGTCCTTGATGGTCACCACGCCGTCGCCGTTCACGTCGGCATAGGCTGGCAGCTCGTCACCACTGAGCAACTGGTCAATTAGATTGGTAGCATCGCTGATGGCAATGTTGCCGTCACCATTGATGTCGCCAGGACCAGCACCAAGGAACGGCACAATGTGAGTGAACTTGCCCCACTCCTCATGAGCACGATAAGCCTCCAGCGACTCGGCGGGAACGAAAAGAGTGGCCTGCTCATAAACGTCTGTTTCCCAACCACAGAAAGCATTATAGCCAATAGCAGGCGCAATGGTCGGTTTGCTAATTATGCTGGTCAAATTATTGCAGTTCATAAACGCAGCTTCGCCAATGGTAGTGACAGGGTTGCCGATAGTCACTCTGGTCAGCCCGTAACAGTGCCAGAACGCACATTCGCCGATGGCGGTGACCGAGTTGCCGATGGTCACACTGGTCATGCCGCCACAGCCATTGAACGCATGGTGGCCGATGGCAGTAATCGTGCTGGGAATCACCGTATTGGAACATCCCAAAATAAGTGTATTGGTCGCGGTCTCGATAACAGCATTGCAATTGTCCCTAGAATCATAAACAGGATTTTCCTCATCAACGCTTATCGACATATAGTCATGTTCGTGCATATAGCCATAATCATTTGAATGCCCAATGCTGATATAGGTTATTGTCTTGGGAATTCTCACATTGGTAAAGTTCCATAGTGCGCCACATCCGATTCGTGTTACTGTATAGTCATTGTCATGAATAGTAAATGTTTCGGGGATGACATCAGTGGATTTAACAGGATATATTCCTGGATAATAGTAGAATAACAGACCATCAAAGTACTCTTCAGCAATGCCCACAGTAGTGGTGTCATCATTGTTAAGATTATACACAACGCCATCATACACGATGCGATATCCATCCCGGCTCCCAAAACTGTCGGGTCTATAACTCACAATTGCCGTATCCTGTTCGCTATCAGAACCCCTATTGCTGCTCGCATAGGTCGTTAGCGTATAGTCGCCATACTCTTTAAGATAGAGATATTCATCGGTAAGCTCGGTCCATTCATCAGCGTCATTTATTTTATAGTGGAAGTATTGTGCAGGTGTCTTTTCATCATAATAGTAAAAATCGACCATGTCCAGACAGGATGTATCATTCTCTAACGCAATTCCGTCAACAATGCGTAAAGCCAATCCTTTATCTGCATCGACGTGGTGAGCATAAACAAAAGGTGCCGCAGTCGTGAAGGGAGGTTGAACCTTGAACATTGAGAAGACTGTTTCACTTTGTGGCCTACCAGGACTGACAGCAGCAGCCCACACATATACATAACTGATTCCGAGTTCAGCGTGAATGTCTATTGGTCCAGAATATTGATACCATTCATCGGGTTCAACCGGAATTTCTGGCTCGGAAGATTGGAAATCATACATGGGATCTTCAATGACAATGATTTTGAAATAAATGGTTGCCCAGGGATCGTCGTGGATGATATCAATGATTACATGGCCATTATGCTCAACTGATTCACAATAAAATACGGGGGGCTCTGTTTCAGATAACTCAACCAAAATGTGCTGAAGTGTGGAGTCGCTTGCACTCTTTCCTGGACTGATGGCATAAGCCTGCACCTCATACTCACCAGCTTCTTGGAAGCAGAAAGGTCCACTATAAATCATCCAATCTGTCCAATTGTCATCAAAATCAGGGCCACAATAGCAAATACGGTAATAAATCTCAGCCTCAGGATCATCATGGGCAATAATGATGGTTGCATAACCAATTTCATCAAATTCACAAGTCACCACGGGCGCTTCAGTCTGCTCTTGCGCACTCATGGTCGCAATATAAGCGACCAACATCATTAGAATTAATAGAAATTTAATTTTCATTGACTTAAAATGTTTAGATTATTGAAAAGTGTTGTTTGAAAATCAGAGGGGCGCCAGTGAGGGTTGCCGCGAGCGCCCCCTTTAAGTTGACAATAGAATCAATTGCCGCCGAGCAGCATGTCGATGAGGTCGGTTACGTCCTTGATGGTTACCACGCCATCGCCGTTCACATCGGCATAGGCGGGCAGCTCGTCACCGCTGAGCAACTGGTCAATCAGGTTGGTCACGTCACTAATGGTAAGCGCTCCGTCACCATTTATATCACCGGCAGTGGGTTCCATTTCTACAATGGTTTCGAAATATTGGCTCCACTTACTGTCGGCTTGATAGGCCGCTAATGACCCCGCAGGCACATGAAGTGTGTGTCCGACGTTACTGCCATTGTAAATATATCCAAAGGCATCCCTTTCCAGCGCAAGAAGCGAAGGGTCAGCGACATGGCAATAAACGTCATTCAGTTTGAAGCAGTTTTCGAATGCCTGGGTGCGGATGAATGTAACGGAGTTGGGGAGGGTTACACTGGTCAGGCCAGTGCAATTATAAAACGCGCCGAGGCCGATGGTGGTAACTGGGTTGGGTATATCTATGTTGGTTAGGCCTGTGCGGCCATTGAACGCATAGTTGCCGATGGAGGTGACGGAGTTGGGGATGGTGGTGTTCATGCAGCCAATAATCAGTGTGTTGGTTGCCGTCTTTATGATGGCATTACAGTTATCTCGGGAATCATAGACTGTATTACCACTTTCTACTGTGATGCTGGTCAGTCCACTGCAGAAATCGAACGCATTGTTGCCGATGGAGGTGACTGAGCTTGGGATGTTGATGCTGGACAGGCTTGAGCATTTCCAGAAAGCATAGATGCCGATGGAAGTGACCGAGTTGCCGATGCTGACGTTGGCCAAGCTAGTGCAAAAATAGAATGCATAGGTGCCAATGGATGTAACGGAGTTGGGGATGTCGATGCTGGTTAGGCTCGTGCAGCAATTGAACGCACTCCAGCCGATAGAAGTGACTGAGTTGGGAATCTCAATGCATGTCAAGCCCGTGCAGCAATCGAACGCCCAGCTGCCGATGGTCGAGACGGAGTTGGGGATGATTGTGTTCATGCAGCCAGCTATCAGTTTATTGGTAGCTGTCTCGATGATGGCATTACAATTATCTCGGGAATCATAGACTGTATTACCACTTTCTACTGCGATGCTGGTCAGACCCTCACAGTGCCCAAACGCCTCGCCACCGATGGTCGTGACGGAGTTAGGAATGTCGATAGTTGTCAGCCCCGAGCAACCGTAGAACGCAGAGTTGCCGATGGAGGTGACTGAGTTGGGGATGTCGGTAGTGGTCAGCCCCGTGCAGCCGTAGAAAGCCTCGTTGCCGATGGCAATGACTGAGTTGGGGATTGTAATGCTCGTAAGACCTGTGCAGTCCCTGAATGCACTAACACCGATTTCGGTGACGTGATAGGTAGTGCCATTATAGGTCACCTCTGCTGGAATAATGACATCGCCAGTGTAGCCATTGCTCGTAATGTTGTCAGTCACAATAGCATTAGCGCCATAAATGTCGTAATAAATTCCATCGACCTCAAAATCGTAGGCTGACATCGTTGATGGAACTAGTGCGACTAATACCGCTATCAAAGTAAAAATAATCTGTTTCATAATTGTTTATTGCTTTATTTGTTTAAAAAATGGTATTATCAATTGCCGTTGAGGAGCATGTCGATCAGGTCGGTTACGTCCTTGATGGTTACCACGCCATCGCCGTTCACGTCGGCATAGGCGGGCAGCTCGTCACCGCTGAGCAACTGGTCAATCAGGTTAGTCACGTCGCTGACTGCAAGATTGCCGTCGCCGTTAATGTCGCCAGGCCCAACCCCACGGAACGGCACAATGTGAGTGAACTTGCCCCATTCCTCATGGCTTTGGTAAGCCTCAAGAGACTCAACAGGGACAAAAAGTGTCGCGTTATTGTAAATGGCATCAATCGAGTAATAATTTCCCTTGAACGAATCATACGTATCGGGAGGATTAATCGCCCTACAAGTGACTTTAGCAAGATCTTGGCAGTTATAGAATGCCAATGAGCCGATACTTGTGACAGTATTTGGAATGTCAACACTTACTACTCCACAATGGTAGAATGCATAATCAGCGATTCCAGCGACACTGTAAGTCTCATCCCTAAACACGATTTCCTCTGGAATCACGACATCTCCAGTATAATATGAGTCAGTGTAAAACTTAGGATCAAAATCAGAGCAAACCAAGACTTCACCTGTTTCGCTCGATGGCGCATTATAGTCGGAGTGGACAATATAATAGTTGACACCATCAACAACACATGCGCTGTACTCAAAATTGGATGAAGGCATTATTGTGACATCTTCAAGGTCGGCTGTACTGACTACATCACTCATCAGCTTGCCCTCGGCCTGAGCGTAGGCTTCAATCACATAATTAGTAGAATACCACCCATTAGAATAGCAGCAAACAGGGCCATAATATTCAGTCCATTCTTCGGGGCCATTACCTTCGACAACCCTATAATAAATAGTTGCTTCGTCTGCATCAGCATTCACAATCGAGACCAAGAAATCTATCATGAGATATATTTCTCTATAGTTATCCTCAAACTGACCAGCATCTATCTGATAAGCATGCATATTGACCTCAAAACTTGGTGCCGACGTTTTCTCTACTTCTTCTTGGGCACTCATGGTCGCAGTAGCTGCAGCCAAAAACATCAGGGCTAAAAGAATCTTTCTCATCATTGTTTGCTATTTTAATCTTTAAATCAATTGCCGCCGAGGAGCATGTCGATGAGGTCGGTCACGTCCTTGATGGTTACCACGCCATCGCCGTTCACGTCAGCATAGGCGGGCAATTCTTCACCGCTTAGCAACTGGTCAATCAGGTTGGTCACGTCGCTGACTGCAATGTTGCCGTCACCGTTGATGTCACCAGGGCCAGCACCCAAGAACGGAACGATATGTGTAAACTTGCCCCACTCCTCATGAGCTCGGTAAGCCTCAAGAGACTCAGCTGTCACAAACAGTTTTGTTTGTTCATAAAGACCTATTTCACTATCTGAGAAAAAATAAGTAACAACAGGGGGAACCAACGCTTGGCATATCACGCTCGACAGTCCCGTACATTTTCCGAATGCCTCTATACCAATGTTCATGACGGAGTTGGGAATGTCAATACTAGTCAGACTGGTGCAGCCCCAGAAAGCATTGTCACCGATGGTAGTGACGGAATCAGGGATATCGATGCTGGTTAGTTTGCTGCAACCTTCAAAAGCACAATTGCCGATGGCGGTGACAGATTCACCAATAGTTAGGCTGGTCAACCCCCAGCAGCCAGCAAACGCATACTCACCGATGGTAGTGACTGAATTGGGGATATCAATGTTGGTCAGATTACTGCAACCATCAAATGCATAATTGCCGATGGTGGTGACGGATTCGCCGATTGTCAGTCTGGTCATGCTAGTGCAGAAATAGAATGCATAATCGCCAATAGAAGTAACAGAGTTGCCTATGGTAACGCTTTTCAGTTTCCAACAGGCATAAAAGGCCCAGTTGCCGATGGAAGTAACAGAGTTGGGAATATCGGAGTTAGGAATGTCTACGTTGGTCAGGTTGCGGCATTGATAGAACGCATAATCGCCAATAGTATCAACGGAGCTGGGTATAGTAATGCTCGTCAGACCGGTGCAGTCAGAGAATGCTTGGATGCCGATGGCATTGACCGAGTTGGGAATATCAATGCTCGTCAGGCCACTGCAACCATCAAATGCAAAGTCACCGATGGAAGTGACGGTGTTGGGAATAATGATTCCGGTCAAGCCGGAGCAACTATAAAACAACCTGTCACTGATGGTTGTAACGGAATTGGGAATAGTAATGCTGGTTAGGCCAGTGCAGTAAGAAAATGCTTGGTCGCCAATGGTATTGACAGAGTTGGGAATGTCAATACTCGTCAGTTTGTAGCAGTTAGAAAATGCTTGGCTACCGATGGCAGTGACAGACTCAGAGATTGTGATCCTTGACAGGTTGCTGCATCCTGAGAACGCTCTGTTGCCTATGGAAGTAATGGTATTAGGGATAGTGATGCTGTACATGTTTCTATTGCCTAAAAATGCAGCGTTCCCGATGGAGGTAACGGAGCTTGGAATGGTGGTGTTATTACAGCCAGAAATTAGAGTGTTCGTTAGTGTCTCAATGATGGCATTACAGTTATCTCGTGAATCATAGATCGGATTATCACTTGCTACTGTGATGCTAGTTAGGCGGTCGCAACCAGAAAACGCAGCTTCGCCTATGCTTGTAATTGTATTGGGGATAGTGACACGGAACAAGTTAGTGTTTCCATAGAACGCAGCGCCTCCGATTGAGGTGACAGAGTTTGGAAAGGTTGTGTTCCTGCAACCATAAATCAGTGTATTTGTCGCCGTCTCGATGATGGCATTACAATTATCTCGTGAATCATAGACCGGATTGTCACTTGCTACTGTGATGCTGCCCAAACCATTGATGCTTGTGAATGCAGATTCTCCAATTGACGTAATGGAACTTGGGATGACGATGCTGTTCAAACCGTTGTCCCCCTGGAACGCATAATCACCAATGGAGGTAACCGAGTAAGTCGTTCCATTATAAGAGACTGTAGATGGGATTATCACGTCACCGCTATAAGTTTGTTCGGAATAGTAATATCGACCTTTGAACGTCACCGTGACTTCGGTACCATTAATGTTATAGTAGATCCCGTCTACCTCAAAGTCATAAGCCTTCATGGTCGCAGCGGCTGCAACCAACAACATCAAGACTAATAGTAATTTCTTTTTCATTGTCGTGGGGGATTAAGAGGTTAATAATAAATGTTTTTGCGAAATTACTTGACTTTTATCACTTTTGCAAATAGTTATAAGAAATAATGTGGGAATCTCTCATTTTTTTGGCTAAAGTGTCTAATTTTTTTACACTTTATCAATTGGTTGAATGAATTGCCGTGTTTTCAAGCCCAATGCGCAAGATGCTATGAGGGGGAGTGAAACACAACGTGCGCCCCGCGATGGGACGCACGTTGTGTTTTGTTATTTTTAATTTGGTAAATTCCTTTACAACACGCGGCAGGCGCCAACGTAGCGACGGCTGTAATAGGACTCAGTGTTCTTGCTCTCGGTCACACCGCTGCTGCAAGCCGAGTGGATGAAGTGGAAGGTGTTGTCGTCATTGACCTTGGTGACAATGCCCACGTGCCCTACTCCACCACGGCCCGAACGGCCCTGGAAGAAGACGAGGTCACCAGGCTGCAGGTCTTTCTGCTTGACGCGCACGCCGTCAAAAATCTGGCCGCGTGACGAGCGATCGAGCTCGATGCCAAAGCGCTTGAAGACATAGCTGGTGAAGCCCGAGCAGTCAAAACCTCGGGGCGACATGGCACCATAACGATAGGGCGTACCGCGGAAACGGTAAGCGTAATTGATAACCTGGTCAACGATGTTATTGCGGCTGTTTTGCTCTAACTGTTCGAGAACAGTGCCTTGACGGCGATTAGACAACTGCTGTGATTGTGCAGTGAATCCAGTGATGGTGATTGCTAAAAGAACGAATAATGTTGATAAACTTATTTTGCCTTTAATAAAACTCATAATTAATAATTTTGTGGACTGGAAAATCCGCACATCGGCGGCCTTTTCGTTAAGGGCATCATGAACGATGACAATGCCGTACGCCCTGGTTTGCACGTGCAAAGGTACTCCAAGCCGCCAACCCGACCAAACTATTTAAACACTTGTAAACATTTAGCAAAATCGCCGATTTTAACAAATTGTTCCACAAAAACCCTCTCTTTATAGGGGCTCGCGGCATGCTCGAATGTTTAAATATTGGAAAATAAAAATGAAATAGTTTACACTTTTTAACATTAAATGGCATCCTATAAGATTTATTTTTTAGATTTTTGCCACAAAAAGCACACTTCAACACATCCAAAAAGCCCCGCCACCTTGCAAAATGCAACGCAGCGGGACGTTTTTATAAAAAACCGCACTTCAGGCCCCATCAAGCCCTCGGCAACACCGTGGCTCGTGGAACATTTTCAGGTCGATCAGGTCAGTTGGCGATGATGTAGCCGCCATTGCTGGGGATGACACGATACTGCCTCATCCCCACCTTGTTGTTGATGGCGACACCGCTCAGGGGGCCACCAGCACCCGTCAAGGGGTTAAAGCGGGAACCGCAACGTGGGCACACCGCATCATAATTGTCGGGATTAATCGTGAGTATGACATCGCGACTCATCTCCACGGGGCACGAGAGGTCATAGGCCATGGGCATCTCAAGGCCCATCATGAGCAACACGCCGCCATATCCCGTGTAGGTGTTCACGTTGTAGGGGAAATTGGAGGGCAGTTGCTTCTCACGGCTGAAGATGCGGTAGTCGCCCATTCCCGCCACGCCATAGGTATTCCACAGGGCGATGCTTCCCAAATCGACGTGCACGACGAAACTAGGCACCACCTTGTTGTCAATCTTGTCACAACCGCTGCCTAATACCAGGGTCAGCAGGGTCAAAAACATGCAAAATATCCTGTTCTTTGTCATTGCTACAATTATTATTTTTGATATTTAACGCAAAAAATGGTCATTTGATTGTGAAATTAAGCAGAAATCTATAATTTTGCGTCCAGTAATAACCATTAATAGGCATGGATCCGCTGTTTTCTATCATCACCGTCACGTGGAATGCGGCTGGCGTAATCGCTCCCACAATGCTGAGCGTACAGCGTCAAACGAGCAGTGACTATGAGGTACTCATCATCGATGGCGCGTCGACCGACGACACGCTTGCGATCGTGAGACAGGCGTCCATTGCCAACCTGCGCATCTTCAGCGAGCCAGACAACGGACTGTATGACGCGATGAACAAGGGTATCGCCCAGGCTCGCGGACGTTACCTGATTTTCCTGAATGCCGGCGACAGGTTTGCCGACGATACCGTGCTGGCACGGCTCGCCTTGCTCACCGCCGACAGTCCTGGTGTCATCTACGGCCAGACACAGCTGGTCGATGCCGATGGACAAGTCGTGGGCAAGCGCCACCTCACCGCCCCCAAGAAATTGACGGCTAACAGTTTCCTGAACGGCATGGTCGTGTGTCACCAGGCATTTGCAGCGCGTCGCGACCTGGTACCCGAGTATGACCTGCAGTACAAGTTGAGCGCCGACTATGACTGGTGCATCAAGGTGCTCAAGAAATCTCCCGCCAATGCCTATGCAGGCAAGGTGCCCATCATCAGTTATCTGGCCGACGGCATGACGACGCGCCACCATCGCGCCTCGCTGCTGGAGCGCTACCGCATCATGTGCCGCCACTACGGCACCGCCCAGGCCACCCTGCGCCACTTGGCATTCATCCCGCGCTACCTGCGCCGACGCTTGGGCCACAGCGCCAACAAGCAGTAAAGCGCCCGTCACCGACACATCAACGACATTAACCTCTCATCACGACGATACATGAACGACAAGAAAAAAGGTAATATCATCACTCGCAACTGGCACCGCTTCAAGGTGTGGTACAAAGGGCTCTATCGCGGCCGTCCCTGGTGGGCCAAGACACTTGCCGCCCTGGCGACCTTCATTGTCCTGTTCCTGCTATACCTCATCGCGGTTGACGTGAACCTGCTGTGGCTGTTTGGCAAGTCACCCAGCACCGACAGCATCATGCACCCGCGCAACCCCGAGGCGAGCTACCTGTACAGCGCCGACGGGCAGACCATCGGCAAGTACTATGACGAGAACCGAACGCCGGTGCCCTATGATTCCATCAATCCCCAGTTCTTTAAGGTGCTCATCGACACCGAGGACGAGCGTTTCTACAGCCATCACGGCATCGACTTCAGCGGCCTGGGCGCCGCCTTCAAGGACATGGTGCTGCATGGCCGCCCCCGTGGCGCAAGCACCATCACGCAGCAGCTGGTGAAGAACATGTTCCGCACGCGCAGCGACTACTCCACGGGCCTGTTGGGCTATATCCCCGGCGTGAAGATGCTCATCATGAAGAGCAAGGAATGGATCATTGCCACCAAGCTGGAGATGTTCTACAACAAGGAGGAAATCCTCGAGATGTATGCCAACACGGTCGACTTTGGCAGCAACGCCTATGGCATCAAAACTGCGGCCAACACCTACTTCAAGACCACACCGCTCAAGCTCAAGTTGGAGGAGAGCGCCGTGCTCGTGGGACTGCTCAAGGCGACGAGCACCTACAATCCGCGCATTAACCCCAAGAACAGCCTGCGCCGCCGCAACGTGGTGCTCATGAACATGGTCGAGCGCAACGACCTCACCAAGGAGCAATATGACTCGGTGTCAGCATTGCCCATCGACCTGAAATACACGCTTGACACCAACTATGACGGCGTTGCTCCCTACTTCCGCGAGGCGGTGGCCCGCGAGATCGAGGACATCGCCAAGGCCCATGACCTGAAACTGGACCTGGAGCGCGACGGCCTCAAGATCTACACCACACTCGACTCCAAGATGCAGGAATATGCCGAGCAGGCCGTGAGCGAGAAGATGCGCCTCGTGCAGGAGAACTTCCGCCGCCACTGGGGCACTCAGGACTGCTGGCTTGACGAGAACAATCAGCCCATCGCCAACTTTGTCGAGGACAAAGCCCGCAACACGCCCATCTACCATGAGCTGTTGGCACGCTTCCCCAATGACCTGGACTCGGTAAACTACTACATGAACCAGCCCCACATGGTACACCTGTTCGACTATGAGAACGACTCGCTCTACATGGAGATGAGTTCGATGGACTCGGTGCGCTACATGCTACACTTCATGCACTGCGGCTTCATCGCCATGGAGCCGGGCAACGGCCACGTCAAGGCCTGGGTGGGTGATGTGGACTTTGACACGTGGAAGTATGACAAGGTGCGCGCCAAGCATCAGCCGGGCTCGACGTTCAAGCTGTTTGTCTATGCCATGGCCATGGAGCTTGGTCTCGTTCCCTGTGACCGCCGCCCCGACGAGTACATTGACACCCTTGTATATAATGAGGAAAAGCAGGAGATGGAGCACTGGCGGCCCACTAACGCCAACGGCACGTTCACCGGAGCCGACATGACGCTGCGAGCGGCCTTTGCCCAAAGCATCAACAGCGTCACCGTGCGCGTGGCCAACGAGGTGGGATTCAGCGAGATTGCCCAACTGGCCCGCAAGATGGGCATCAACTCGCCCATGGAGGCCAAACCGGCCCTGTCGCTTGGCGCCAGCGACGTGGACTTGCTGGAACTGGTCAACTCCTACTGCACCGTGGTCAATGACGGCGTCATGCACGATCCTGTCATCGTCACCCGCATCGTGGATCGCGACGGTAAAGAAATCTACCGTGCGCCCGATCGCACACAACAGGCCATGAGCTACCGTTCGGCCTGGCTAATGCAGCAGATGCTCATGGCGTGCCGCACCGATGCCGGAGGCACCGCTATGGCACTCAACGGCTACATCACCCGTCCGCTCTATGACGTGGACCTGGGCGGCAAGACCGGCACGAGCAACCGCCACGCCGATGCCTGGTTTGTTGCCGTTTCGCCAGGACTGGTGTGCGGCTCGTGGGTTGGCGGCGAGTATCGCCAAATCCACTTCCGCTGGGGCGCGTTGGGCCAGGGCAGCCGCACGGCATTGCCCATCTGTGGTCGCTTCTTGCAGCTCGTCTTGAGCGATCCGCAGTTCCAGCGCTATCACAAGCGGTTCGCGGCTTGCAAGGAACCCATCGACCCGGCACTTTACTCGGGTTGCTCGGCCTTGGGTAATATTGAGGAATTTGACTCCACGATGCTAGAGTTTGAGGACGATTCACTTTTCGTTCCTCTCACCGACGACTTCAACCCCGACGAGAAACTCCCCGACGAGCCCTCGGCAGTACCCGACTCGGTGTAATAGCTAGTATATTATTATCAGCAAGCATCCCATTTTCATCCCTCTCTTATCCCGATCGCACAGCTCTTGTAGGGAAAAGAGAGGGATTTCTATCATTGATTGACGGGTAATTATTCTTTTTTAATACTGAGGTTAAGGAAAAAAATTGTACCTTTGCCCAATATAAACCCATTTAGACCTCACATGACATTATGATGAAGGAAAACCTGATCAAGATTTATGAGCGCAGTTTCATCGACAACTGGGAACTGCCAGCATTGACCGACTACAATACCGGCGAGAAATTCACCTATGGTGACTTCGCCCGCAATATCGCCAAGTTGCACATGCTGTTTGAGGGCAGCGGAGTCAAGAAAGGGGATCGCATTGCCCTCATCGGCAAGAACACGCCCAACTGGGTGACCGTCTTCATGGGAACCATCACCTATGGCGCCGTCATCGTGCCCATCCTGCAAGAGTTCAATCCCGCCGATGCCCAGCACATCATCAACCACAGCGAGGCGACGATGCTCTTCATCAGCAAGTCGATTTGGGAGAACCTGGAGTTTGACAAGATGCCGCGCGTGCGGGCCGTCTTCCAACTCGAGGACATGAAACTGCTGGGGCAGAAAGAAGGCGAGGACGATATCGTCAAGGCCAAGGAAGGGTTGGAAAGCGCCTTCAACGAGCGATACAAGGAGGGATTCTACCGCAACGACATCCACTATGCCGATGTCCCCAACGATGCACTGGTCGAGATCAACTACACGTCAGGCACGACAGGTTTCTCTAAGGGTGTGATGCTCACCGCCAACAACCTGGCCGGTAACATCGTCTATGGCATCAACTCGGGCCTGCACTTCAAGGGCTCACGTGACTTGGCATTCCTGCCGCTGGCTCATGCCTTCGGGTGCGCCTTTGACATGCTCACGCCGCTGGCCGTGGGCGGTCACATCACCCTGCTGGGCCGCATTCCCTCGCCCAAGATTCTGGTCAAGGCCATGGCCGAGGTCAAGCCCAATGTCGTGTTCACCGTGCCCCTAGTGCTGGAGAAGATCTACAGCAAGATGATTGTGCCCATGATCAGCAAGGGAGCCCTGCGCTGGGCGCTGGCTGTGCCTTATCTAGACAAACGCATCTACAGCCAGATACGCAACAAGCTCATCGAGGCCTTCGGTGGCGAGTTTGAGGAGGTAATCGTGGGCGGTGCTCCGTTTAACGCCGAGGTCGAGGACTTCCTCTACAAGATCAAGTTCCCATTCACCGTGGGCTATGGCATGACCGAGTGCGGGCCGCTCGTGAGCCACACCCCGTGGCGCGAGTTCGTGCCCCACAGCGCCGGCCGCATCTTGCCCGGCATCATGGAATGCAAGATCCTGAGCGACGACCCCGAGAACATCCCGGGCGAAATCTGCGTGCGCGGCGAGAACGTCATGCAGGGCTACTTCCACAACAGCGAGGCCACCGATAAGGTCCTGCACGAGGATGGATGGCTGCACACGGGCGACATGGGTACCCTGAACGCCGATGGCACATTATTTATTAGGGGACGATTAAAGACCATGCTGCTCAGCTCCAGCGGCCAGAACATCTACCCTGAGGAAATCGAGGCCAAGCTGAACAACATGCTCTACGTGAGCGAGAGCCTTGTCGTCATGCGCGAGGGCAAACTCGTGGCCCTGGTATATCCCGACTATGACGCGATGGATCAACTGGGCGTCACACGCGACAAGCTACCCGACCTGATGGAGGAAATCCGCACCGAGTTGAACAAGTTGGTAGCCCCCTATGAGCGCATCGCCCGCATCCAGTTGATGGCAACAGAGTTTGACAAAACACCCAAGCGTAGCATCAAACGCTACCTCTACAGCAACTGATTTTACACTAAAAATGACTCGTTCATAAAACGATTCATGCATTATTAACAAGAATTAACAGATAGCGATAACAAGTTATCTGTTAATTTTATTTATTGAATATCAGCATGTTATGACTTTGTTTTTGGTGCAATTCAAAAAAGTGGCTTGAAAATTAATTCAAAAAAAAACCGAAAAAAGTTTGCAGGTGAATTTTTTGTTATACCTTTGCACCGATTTTAACAACAGATAATTAATTGTTTTATTATTTAAAAGTACAAAGAAAAATGAAGAAGTTAGTTTTAGCTCTTGCTGTTATCGCTAGCGTTAGCATGATTTCATGCACCAACAATGCCGAGCAGGCTACCGAGGAGACCGTTGACAGCACCGCCGTTGTTGAGGAGGTTGTTGACACCACCGCTGCTGTTGTTGACAGTGCTGCTGCCGTTGTTGACAGCGCTGCTACCGAGGCTGCTGCTCCCGCTGAGGAGGCTGCTCCCGCCGAGTAAGCAAGACGTTACAACAAGAAACGTTTGAAGCTGTTCCCCGTGAGGGTCGAGCAGCTTTTTTTATTTTCCCAGGCGCGAGGTAATGATGACCACCATCGCCATCCACCGACCGCAACAAGATAATCCTGGGAATCCATATGAGGCTTAGCCGCATCACGGGCCAGAGGCTTGCACAAGGTCTCTGGCCCGATCTTTCTACCCACCCCGGCAACGATCAGTGCGCTCACACCAAGGGGGGCGCACATCGAGGATGCGCGGCCGTGACAATGCGAAGATGGATACCCGATTGGGCGGCAGGCCCTGAAGGAGGCTCAGCGGCCATTCACACTACCAGAGAACAAAGTAAGGGAAAAAACAAAGGTCCGAGCAATCACTGCTGAGACCCTCATAATTACTAATACTTGAAAACTATATTTACCCCATAAAAGCATTTTCTCTCTACTTCTGGCTTTCGCCATAATGCCTATAACTTTTACTGGTGCAAATTAAATAAAAATTTCTCTAATGGAAATTATTTTAATATTTAAAAAATGTGAAAACGAGCATTTTTTTATTTCCAACCCCAGTTCTCTTTTATTATTGAAAGAATAAAGCGCTGATACTCAACATTCCATATTGGTCAAGAGCAGGCAAGCGTTATGGCAGAAAAATTTTGTGCTGCTACAAAAAAATCGCTGTCATGATAAGAGACTCACCAGAATCTGGCCGGCAGGTCCACTGCCGCTGCAGCTGCATCCTTCGCCGTTATTATTTGCTGACACCAACTTTTTTATCAGCGATATCAACTCAAGCGTAATAAAATGCGCCCTTGGGACTTGCCGATTACCAAAAGTTTTGTATCTTTGCATCCGCTTAGGGATGGCACATGACTCATGCCACACCTAACAGGTCCTATAGCTCAGTTGGTTAGAGCACCTGACTCATAATCAGGGAGTCCTTGGTTCAAGCCCAAGTGGGACCACCCATTGAAAATAAAGCACTTACGATTCATTTCGTAGGTGCTTTTTCTTGTAATTTCAAACGCTTAGGACTAACAAAAGGACTAACAATCCGATCTTAACCAGTTAGGCCGTGGCGGCATTAACACCGGGGCCGTTGTAGAGTTCGTGCTGGAAGTCGAGGAAGAAGTCCCTGATCTGCTTCGCGTCCATGCCAAGCGTGGCCTTGGCATCGCTTGTGGAATGGTACTTCATGTCGAGGAGCGTGGGTAGCTTCTCCATGTCCAGTTCCTTGAAGCCGTTGTCCACATACAACTTGAGGATAAAGTTGGCAAAGTCCTGTTGGGACTTGGTTGCCGAAGCCTCCATCTCGGCACGGATGATGTCGGCGCGACGCTTTCGGTCGAGCGGCGTGGTGTTGTAAGCCAAGTAGCTCAACACGTCGAGCATGTCGCATTGCTCCATCTGCAGGAAGCGGCGCACGAGGTTGAGTTTCTCTTCCTGGAAACCCGATTGTTCCAGCAGGTTGAGCAGTTGCTGACGCGTCTCGGGCTTAGCCCAACGCTCACGCAGGTCGTCGGCTCCGTCCAGGAACTTGGGCAACTCGCCGAACAAGCGCTTGACATATTCCTCGATCGTGATCAGCTCGTCGCCAAACTGCACGCGTTCCTCCCAATGGGTCTGCAGCAACGTCAGGCTGCGCAGCGGGGACAGTTTCACGATAACGGTGTTCTTGGGCTTTCCGCTGCCGCCACAGGTGCAGGGCAGATGGCCGCAAATCGGGCACGGCTCGGGAGGCGGTGGCGGCGGGCATTCGCATGGAATCTTTCCGCACTTGGGGCAAGGCTTGGGCTGAGGCTTATTGCAGGAGCACGGGTAATTGCCGCACACGGGACAGAAGGGGTCGCCGTCCCACTCGGGGTCCTGGAAATTCTTGGACGCGCCCACAAAGTCGTAGAGCGTGAAGAAATATTTGCCGTCAAACAGGCGGGTGCCGCGTCCCATGATCTGCTTGAACTCGACGATGTTATCCACGGGGCGCATCAGCACGATGTTACGCACGTTGCGGGCATCCACGCCTGTCGAGAGTTTCTGCGATGTGGTCAAGATGGTGGGGCGCAGCAGGTCGTTGTTCTGGAACAACTTCAGCATCTTCTCGCCCTGGTCACCGTCGTCGGCCGTGACGCGCTCGCAGTAGTTGCTGTCGGGCACCTTCTTGTGCTGGTTGATCATCGCAGCGATTTCCAGCGCATGCACCTGGGTATAGCAGAAGATGATGGTCTTCTCATTGGGGTCGATTTTGCTCAGCAGCTCCATCACGCGGTGCTCGTCGCGCTCCCGCATGTAGATGTTGCCGTGGTAGAAGTCCTTCTCGGTATAGGTCTTCTCCTCCTCAATCTCGCCCACGACGCTGTCATTCGGGTTATAGGTGTAGGTATCGACATAGCTCGAGGCGAACCTCACGCGGTAGGGCGTCAGGAAGCCGTCCTCGATGCCCTGCTTGAGGGAATAGCTATAGACGGGCTCGCCAAAGTAGGTGTAGGTGTTGGCGTTGACCTTGCGCCGCGGGGTGGCCGTCATGCCCAGCTGCACGGCAGGCTCAAACCATTCCATCAGCTTGCGCCACTCGCTCTCGTCGTTGGCGCCGCCGCGGTGGCACTCGTCGATGATGATGAAGTCAAAGAAATCTCGTGGCCACTGCATATAGTAGGGCGTCTGGCTGCCCTCAGGACAGCCCATGATGGTCTGGAAGATGGTAAAGTACAGGTGGCGGGCGGTGGGCAGTTTGCCGCGCAGGGCGCCCGAGCCGCTGGTGGCGCGGAGGCGGTCGGCGGTGATGCGCTCCATGGCGTCCTCGTCAAACTGCTCAAAGTCGTTCTTGGCCTGGTTGGCCAGGATGTTGCGGTCGGTGATGAACAGGATGCGGGGCTTTTGCGACGTGCCTCGGGTATTCCAGTTGGTCTGATAGAGTTTCCAGCAGATTTGGAAGGCGGTGTAGGTCTTTCCCGTGCCCGTGGCCATGGTGAGCAAGATGCGCTTCTGGTTGTTGGCGACGGCGTTGAGCACCGAGTCGATGGCGATTTCCTGATAGTAGCGGGGCTCACGGCCGCCGCCACGGTTCAGGGCACACAGGTTGAACTTGTCGCGCCACTCGTTCTGCTCGGGATAGGTCATCTGCCACAGTTCCTGCGGCGAGGGGAATTTATCGACAAAGCCCTCGGTCGAGGGGATGATATAGTTGCCCTGGGCGTCCTTCACGCCCATGTCGATTTGCCAAATTTCGTTGCCGTTGGTGGCGTAGGTGAAGCGGATGTGCAGCAACTCGGCATATAGTTTTGCCTGGGGGATGCCTTCGGCATAACTCTTCTCATCGCTCTTGGCCTCGATGACCGCCAGCTTTTTCTTCTTGTACTCGAGGATGTAGTCGGCCTTTTTCGGATGGCGGTTTTGCGGAATCGCCGACACCATACCCGGGGCAAAATATGCACTCTGCTCCACGAGGATTTCGCTTTGCGGCACCTCATCCCAGCCGACGTTCCTCAGCGCCGGGTCAATCTTCTTCATTCTGGTTGTCGCCTCGTCCATATCTTATTCAAATATTTGTCGTAACAACGCCTGCTTCATCGCATCACACTCAGCAGCAATCTTGCGGTTGATTTCCTCCAAATCTCGAACATTCTTATACAAAGAATCTATCTGCTTAACAACATTATCTTGCATGTCATTACTTGGAATGAATAATTTGCATGCTCGTAATTTTGTTAGACTTGTTCGAACTCTACCACTCCCGCTGACATTCTCATATACTTGTTTTCTGAAATATGGAGAATTGATAGCATAAAAGACAAAACGCCGATTAAGATTGTCTTTTAATGTTGCTCTAACAGCATCAGAAGAAAGCACAAATTTTGCCTCGTGAGAAGGACATATTATCGCCCTTCCTGCAGGCATCATCTTTGCGATAACAATATCTCCAGGGAGGACTTCACTTCTTTGAATACTTTTTAGATGTTCAAAGGTAGTGTATTTTGTGTTTTCTTCTCTCCAACCATCTTCGCCAATATTACTAAGTTGTATTATACGAACTTCAGGCCTATCTGTATAATGTTCTTTTTTGAGATTAGAGCCAAATGGGCCATCGGCCATAGAGGTAGTTATATCTCCCAAGGTTTTTTCTTGCCAGCCTGGTTTGGGTTGCATGGCTTGGGTGAGGGCGGATTGGAAGAGGGCGCGCGCCTCGGCGAGTTGCCTTTCGGCATTACTTTTCAGTTCGTCGATTTGCGCAAAAGCAGCATACAGTCGCTCAACAATTCGCTCCTGCTCAGCAAGAGAAATCACAGGCACACTAATATTCAAGTATTTCTCAAATTCAATATTATGGATACCTGTAGTAGCCTTCTGCATCTCTAAAGTATCTCCTCTTTTGTAAATGAATAGGAGAACATAGAATAGGAATTTACTATTAAAAGACTCTTTGTCTTTGATTCGCAGTATTGATGTGAAATTACTGAAAGAGAACTCTCCATCCTCTCGTTCAAAAAGGACTGCACGACCTACTGGTTGTTTTTCACTACCACCAGATTTCTCAACGATTAGATCACCCTTCTGGAGTTTCCGTTTTTCATATTGTCTTACTTCAACATCTAAATACTCGATGTTGTCATAACGGAGCGTAAATGACTTGGTGAAATTTGCATTACGGATTACACCAACATTTATATATGGCGGTTTTTTGCCTTTCCACAAGCCATTAATGACATCACAGACATCACCCAACTTTTGATATGTTGTGCCTTGTTTCATGCCTTCTGCTCGTTAATGATGTCAAGAATGTTGTCGAGGATGGTTTTGACTTGGTCGTTGAGTTGGGCCAGGTGCTGGTGGATTTCCTGCGGGGTGCGTTCATCGACTTCCTCTACCTTGTTGGGGTTTTTGACCGAGAGGTCGCAGTCGCTACCCAGCGAGGCCACGTCAATGGTCCAGGAGTTTTCGCTGTCGGACTTGGTCTTCTGGAACTCGAGGAATTCCGCCAGGTCGTTGTCGTTTAAGGCGTTGGTCTTGCCTAGGTTGCGCCCGGGATTGAGCTGGTAGTACCAAATCTTTTTGGTCGGGGTGCCCTTGTCAAAGAACAGCACAACGGTTTTCACACCTGCGCCCTGGAACACGCCACCGGGCAGGTCGAGGACGGTGTGCAGGTTGCATTGGTCAAGCAGCAACTTGCGCAGGGCTGACGCGTCGCCGTTGCTCAAGAAGGTATTCTTAATCACGATGCCCGCACGTCCACCGGCCTTCATCATCTTGATGAAGTGCTGCATGAACATGTAGGCCGTCTCGGACGTGTTGATGTCGAAATTCTGCTTCACCTCGGAGCGCTCACTGCCACCAAAGGGCGGATTGGCCAGGATGACGTGCTTGCGGTCCTTCTCCTGAATCTGCGAGAGGTTCTCGGCCAGGGTGTTGCCGCGGATGATGTTCGGGGCCTGCAAGCCGTGGAAAATCAGGTTCATGGTGGCGATGATATAGGGCAGCGGCTTCTTCTCCTTGCCGTAGAAGGTATCTTCCTGCAGCGTCCGGGCGTCATTGGTGCTCTTAACGCGCTGGCTCATATAGGTAAAGGCTTCGCACAGGAAGCCCGCCGAGCCGCAGGCGGGGTCATAGACCGTCTCGCCAATCTTGGGGTCCACGACCTTGACGATGGTGCGGATGAGGGGACGGGGTGTGTAGTACTCGCCGCCGTTGCGCCCGGCATTGCCCATCTTGGCAATCTTGGACTCATAGAGCACGGTCATCTCGTGCTTGTCCTCGGCACTCTGGAAATGGAGCTGGTCGATGAGGTTGATGACCTCGCGCAGGTTGTAGCCCGAGGTGATCTTGTTCTTCAACTCGGCAAAAATCTCACCTATCTTGTATTCCAGCGTTTTGGCACTGGTGGCGGTGTTCTGGAACTCACGCAACGTGGGGAACAGCTTGCCATCGACAAAGGAGGTCAGGTCAGGGCCCGTCATGGCATTGACCGTGTCGAGGGTGCCGTCGGCCTTCTTGGGTGCGGCCCACTGCCCCCAACGCATATACCCAGTGAGGATGGGCTTGTAGTCCTTGCCGGCGAGCAGGGCTTTGTCCTCGCGCTCACGGTCCAGGTCGTCGAGGTACTTGAGGAAAAGCAGCCAGGAGGTCTGCTCGATGTAGTCGAGCTCGGTGGAACATCCCGCCTCGTTGCGCAGGATATTGTCTATCGCGTTAAAGGTTGATTCATACTGCATAAGATTGAACACTATATTAATGAGCCTGAAGGCTGGCAGGTGATTGGTTGCTGGTCTTGAGGTCTTGTATCGACTCAAGAAAACTTACAAAGATAAGCATTTTCTTCGATAACGGGGAATTTGCGTTCACTAAAAAACATGCCAAATGATATAATTCACTAAAACCCGATGGCGGAATTAAAGAATTATTGGCACCCGACAAGAATACTATAGAGTTCCATAAGCAGTTGAACAACAATGCCATAATGATGGCTTCACGTGAAAGGATTTACTTTTAAACCCGTAGGGTTGCAAGGGTATAGGCAGGGGTGGAGCATAGCGGAACCCCTGTGAATGGGCATTACGAGCAAAAATAGCCCCGTTAGGGGCGACAGGTTGTGTATCAAGAACTTCGTGCCGCCCCGATGGGGCTTGAATGGGAGTGTGTTCTATTACAGGGGTTGCACTCGGCTTTGCCTCGTTACACCCCTGCCTAATGACCTGGTCGCCCCTAACGGGGCTGTTAACCGGATACTAATATTAAAGAATCTATATCACACTGCGGCCACGCCAAGGCGAGGCCCTACTATCGGCAACCGGATAACCAATGATAAAGGGCGAGAAAATAGAATCGCTGGCAGTGGTGCCAGCGATTCTATTTTTTGGGCGATGGGGGGCAGCCCCCGTTTAGTTGGCGTAGAGCATGTTGAGGATCTCGTTGAACTGGCTCTCGCTCTTGAGGCCCTCGTTCTTGAAGCGCATGATGCGGTCCATGACGCGATCCAGGTAGTCGATGCTCTCGTTTTTCTCTTTCTTGTTATAGACCTTCCAGTACTTGGTGCCCTTGAGGCCTTTCTCAAATTTCTTGTACTCGTCGCTTGTCGAGGACAGGTATTTCCACTTGCCGGCGGAGAGTTCTTTCTTGGCCTTCTCCATGAACTCGCGGAGGTTCTTGGTGTACTCGCCGTATTTCTCGACGAGTTCTTTCTTCTTGATCACGTCCTTGGTCTCCATGCCCTCAAAGGAACGCAGGGCCTCGTCCACGTCGCTCTTGTTGTATGGGTTATAGAGCACGTCAACGATTTCCTGGTCATAGACGAGTTCGTCGCGGTTGGTGAACTTCTCCTTGCGCATCTTGACTTCTTCCTTGAGTTCCTTCTCGAGGGCCTTCTTTTGTGATTCCAGGTCCTTGAGTTGTGACTTGAGCTCGTCGATGCGGTTCTCCAGATCCTTGATTGACGCTTCCTTGTCCTTGATGTTCTTCTCGTGCAATTCGATGTCCTTCTCGAGCTGCAGCACGTTTTGTGTGGCTTGGGCCATTGCTGCGGGAGCTGTTGCAGCCATCATCATCACGGTCATCGAGATGACCAGCAGTTTGATTCTTTTCATAGTTATAATCGTTTTATATTTTTGGATTTGTGATGGCAAATTTAGGCAAAAAATCGATAAATCCACCCGTTGTCGTGTAAAAAAGTCCCTGATATAAAACGAAAGTGTACTTTTTCACAAAAGCACACCATCTTCATAACCAAAATTCAAGTATATATGTTCTTGTTGTTTGTTGCCGTTTTATTCCCCCACTCACCCAAAATGATGAGTGGAATGATTGTCATGATTTTTATTGTCGTTACAAAATTAATAAGAATCTTTGATGTACACCAAATGTTTTAGGGTGTTTTTTTGAATAAAAATACCCTATTTTTACTAGTATAAATCTATATGTCTTTGTCAATCAATGAGATATCGCCCTCATTGCGAAAATAGAAATTTTCACTATAAGGGCGGGAATCATCACTTCTCCCTGAAGAAGAGGTTGATGGAGGTGCCGTGCAGGTTCCAGTTCTCGCGTATCTTGTTCTCGAGGTAGCGCTTGTAGGGATCCTTGATCCACTGGGGCAGGTTGCAGAAGAAGATGAACGTGGGGACATGGGCACCCTTGAGCATGGTGATGTACTTGATCTTGATGTACTTGCCCTTGACCGCGGGGGGCGGGAAGGCCTGGATGGCTTCCTGCAGGACGTTGTTGAGTTGGGAGGTGGGAATGGTGGTGTGGCGGTTGTTGTACACCTCCTGTGCCGTCTGCAGCACCTTGTGGATGCGCTGCTTGGTGAGTGCCGAGCCGAAGATGATGGGGAAATCGGTGAACGGGGCGAAGCGCTCGCGGATGGTGGCCTCAAAGTGGTCGATGGCCTGCTGGGTCTTGTTCTCGGTGAGGTCCCACTTGTTGACGAGCACGACGAGGCCCTTGCGGTTCTTCTGGATGATGGAGAAGATGTTGACGTCCTGGGACTCGATGCCGCGGGTGGCGTCGATGAGCAGGATGCACACGTCGCTGTTCTCGATGGCGCGGATGGAGCGCAGCACCGAGTAGTACTCGAT